>NZ_AZDW01000048.1 GCF_001434115.1 Levilactobacillus zymae DSM 19395 | reverse complement strand
TTCTTATCATGAATCGTTGATTTAACAACATTTCCATTGACAAGACGTAGAAAAAGTAAGGTGGCGTGAGTATGACGTAGAGAGTGAACCACATATTTATGGTCTTTGATACCGGCCAGCTTGGTGATCTCTCTAAAGTAGATGTTGACCATAGTTGGTGAAGCCGGTTGGCCTTTCTGGTTGAGAAAGAGATATTTGTCCTTGGCAAACCCTCGGCCGAGAGTTTTGATGCGATACGACTTTAAAGTATCCGCTAATCCCTGCGGAATTGCAATAGTCCGAGTGCTTGCAATGGTTTTTGTTGGGCCAAGTTCGTATTGGCTTCGGGATTTAGTGATGCTGATAGTGAGTCCCTTGAAGTTGATATCAGCCCAGGTCAGAGCCATTAGCTCGCCTTTACGCATACCAGTTAATTCGAGAGTCTCGAACATGGCCTGTTGATCGAGTGGTCGGTTAGCCAATACTTTATTGAATTGCGCCAGGTCCTTTTTACTAAAAGCATTCCGGCGAGGGGATGCAGGAATCTTTATGCCATACAAACGGTTTTTTACCAAAACGTCGTTGGCAACCGCCGCGTTCATCAGGACGGACACGATGCGATGGTGATTCTTAACAGTGGTTGGACTGAGTGTTTCTAGTTGCGGTTGGATAAAATCGTGTTGATACTTCATGCGAGTTAGACTGTTCAGCCGGCACTTTCCAATTAGGGGATTGATGTAAGCCTTCACGGTGTGCTCAAAGCTCTTACGATAACCGGCGCGCCACTGAGGTTTGTTTGCTTCCACATAGGCTTGGGCCCATTGCTGAATGGTCATGTTAGAATCAATCAACTGAGCTGATTCGTTTTCAGCAATTAGTAATTCGGCCTTTAGTTCAGCGGCATGTGCTGCTGACTCTGTTAAAAATCCTCGCTGTTGCTTCTCATGGCGTTTTCCAAAGGAGTCATAGAACGTATATCTGAAGGCATATAGAGTCCCTTTAGTTGTCTCATAAAGAAAGACGTTGGCATACTTTTTTGATTTGATTAGTTTCATTTTAATTTCTCCTTTTCATTGCGTGGGCAGCGTCAATGTTTTAGAGAAACTTGTGACATCGCCTCCTTTCGGTTAGAATTAAATATGTAAAAAGGGTGTACTTATCCCTTGGATCATTGTGTTAGTGCGTCCCATTATCTTGGCGGGTAGGGGGATGCACTTTTTTTATGAGCGGAGTTGGCGAACTGAGTTGACAAGATATGTTAGACTGACATAGAGTATGAATTAGAGGGTAGGTGATAAAATGAAAAAAAGAATTGATGTAATTGTGGCATATTCGAGCCTTATTCTGATATTTTTAACCCCATTTTATTATGCACTCTATTTTTTAAGCCGTTTGATAAAAACCAGTCCTAGCTCTATAACGCTATTGATTGTTGCGATAATAATAGATGTATTATTAGTTCATCGAACCTTTAAAATTTATTATGCTTAAAAGCTGTTATTCCTGATCATCTTCGTCATCAGGGTTATCAGCTTTTTTTACGGCCTCTTTTAATTCTGAAGGTACATCTGCTTGGATAGAATCCATAGGGATTTCAGCCTTGTTGGCCATATCTATCACTTTTATTAGGCGTTCAAGATGCTTGTCTTCAGCCTTTTGTTCTGCAATGGCACGTTTGGATTGTGCGTCCTTTATTCTTTCAGCCACAATCCCTTTATCTTCCTTAATTAGTTTAAATTTACCCTTAGGTATATCGACATTAATTTGAAAGCCAGTTTTAGCCTTAATAAGAACCCAAATTAGACCAAAGAGCCCTGCATATGGAGATAAGTCAAGTATGAGCTGTACAACACCGGCTGACTGAACGTTATTTTTGATTATTGGGTCTGAATTAGAATCTAAGGCGACATAGGATTCGGTTAGATGATACGTAAAGGAAGTATATGGCCGTGCTTTAATATCTTCCTTTTGAGTAACGGGAAAGGTGAGATAGACTTTTCCTCCTGAAACGTATGCGTCAAAAACAGCTCGAAGAATATAAGGTGCGTACTTATTAATTTTGCTAACGGTAGTTTGGGTGTAAATCATTTTGTAGAGTGCGGGGTCAGCTTCTGATCGGTTAAAACTTCTTAGAAATTGAATCTTGATGCGTTTTCTATATGTTGATTTTTTTCGACCTTCAACCTGCTCTGAATTTATATCATTTAATTGATCTGTAGTGAGTTCGTAAGGAGCTCCAAGGACTACTCCTAAAGAAAATCTTTCCGAAGAAGGGCTTGGTACCAAAACGTAATCTCCAGGATGAATCTCATTGCCAAATCTTTTTAATTGGCCAATCCAGGATGTGTAGGTACCATCTGGAATCTTATGACCATCACTATCTGTAGGCTTTCGTTCATGGAAAAGCTTAGAGAGTTCTTCATTACTTTTTTCTTGTGATTCCTTCAGGCTGATTTCGTCATATTCTATACCCACATATTGACCTGTCACGAAGTCGGTATAATATTCACCTTTGTTGGCACGAATCATCCAAAAAGTAGTATCGGCATCTACCTTTGGTAGAGAAGTTAAAATATCATTAACGTCCGAGATGTGTAGGACATCATTATTCATAAACGTTCCTCCTTGTGTGGTTAAATTATTCCCTCAATCGGAGTTGAACCGATTCTATGCTACCGAGGAGGGGGTGCATCTTGTTTGGCCTTTTATTCAGGAATTTTATCGTTACTGATCTGTTTCCAGGCCCCATTCTTATACTTGTAACCAGTCATCCATTTGCCGTGCATCCAGTCCCACTCGTGCTTAGTAGGGTAGACGTGACTACCATATTCAAAAATTATTTTAGATTTTTGCGTTGGACGGTAATCAGATATGGTTGCATGGTCTGGTTTGTCATAGAATGTGTTGAAGTTATACAGACTCTTTCGGCCCTCGATACGATAACCATGGAAGGATTTATAGTTGGAAACATGGTGAATTCCCATCTTAAACCAATTTTCGTTATTCCATGCTTTGTCAATCATATATGTATATTTTCTGCCAGTATTGAATTTGCCGGATTGAAATACCCAACTATAGTTTGTTCCCCAGTGGTCTAACTTATAGTGACTACCACGCTTTGCCGTGTAGTAAGCAACAGGATAGCTTTTTGCAAGTGGATTTATATTCTTCATTTTTACAACGTCGACATCTTTGGTTAATGTTACCCAGTGAGTCTTGTTCCAATGATCCGTAACAGCGTGTGCATCGATGGTCGTTGAGGTTGATATTATGCAGACTATGGTTCCTATTGTTAATAACAAATAATTACGAATTTTCATTATAAATTATCTCCTAGTAGTTATCTAAGAATGCCGCTAATTAAAGGGCTCTAGTTGTGAACGGTAACAGAGTCAACAATGACTGACATCGCTACAGTTTTACCATTAACGGTAACTTCATCTTGAAGAGCACCACCATTAATGGTCAGGTCATCTCCTTCAGTTAAGCTGTTATCCTTAAGGGTATCGATATCAATCTGAGCAACAATTCCGTGACCATCGGCATAGCCAGATGAAGTATTAGAGTCCTTTGGAACCATAACTACAAAGTACATATTAGAATTATCTTTATCTCGTTGAATTAATGTAATCGTACCGCGAGTCTGGATATTTGAGCCGTCATAATCTTCGGGGGTGTCGGTTAAGGTAGTCATCGAGACCTTTTCATATGAAATACCGCCAACTTTAACTTTATTGCCAGATAGTGACTCGGCGGTACTTTCGTTCTTTTTAGATGTGGAGATAGACTTTGCATGGGCCGCAGCTTGCTTTGAAGATGCTTTGGCCCTTTCTAAAGATTTAGACTCGGCTCGCTTTGAAGAAGCCTCAGCTTCCATTGAAGCGGCATCAGCACGATCGGAACTTTTAGCGCGAGATTCCGCGGCTTGCTGGGATGTTAAATGATGTGTAAAGGTTATACGATTTCCAGGAGTGTAACTAGAGGGAATGAAGATATTAAATGCTACTGCTACTGCTACAACGCCAATTATTGATCCGATGATAACGTGTGGGCTTTTCGTAACACGGAAAAAGTAATAAGCTCCTACAGCACACGCTCCAACAATGAGGACACGTACAATTATTTCGAAAATGATGATGAAAAATGTAGACATAATGTTTCCTCCTAAAGGATATGTATTATTAGATGCTCTATCTAATAATAGAATACGGCTAAAAGAGAGATGCCGCAATGACCCTCTGGATTGAGACCTGAGAAGCCTGCCTGGGGATGAGTCTGGATAACCGATTGGAAGAAATTACTTGGACTCACCATCTACTTTATCGAATATCTGTTTGAGTGCCTGCCGAGCATTCAAATATTCTTCTTCAGAATCGGGGGCTTTCCCTTCCATAGCGTTTAGAGTAGGCTCGTTCAGGTCTTTACGTAAGCGGTCCAGGTATTCGTAGAATGTCATGTAGGCACTATCTCGTAGATCTTTCATTACTGCCATCTCCAATCTTTTGTTCAAGTTTCATTTCGTTAAACTTTCGTTTGAGGTAGTTTAGAATTTCGAGGTATTCATCTTCATTGTCTGGGGCTTGAGAAAAGCCGATGTGGAAGTCGCTTCGTCCCAGATCAGAATGAAGCCGTTGCAGAAATACTTTAGCAGTCATATAGGAACTATCTTCGTACATTTGCATGATCAATTATTCTCCTTTTTGGTAATTTGCTGAAAAATAGCAAGCATCGTTTGATACTCTTCTTCGTTGTGTGGGGCACAACCGTCAAGAATTGAGAAGTCAGGATCCCCCAGGTCTTGCCGTAATTGCGTCATGTATTCTGAGTAGGTCATGTAGTCACTGTCGGGTGATGATTCTGGATACATAATAAATTCCACCTTTCAACCGAATGTATGTTCTTTTTGAATTCTAAATATTGCTGCCAGCCATTTGATTGGTTAGCAGCTCTTTTTTTACATAAGTCCAATCGACGTAGGGAGCGGCCCACATCGGAATTGATATGGATTGTAGGACGCCTTCCTTAGTGTCAACGTAATCATCTAAGCTATTTTCCGCCAGCATAAGTTCTACCATGAAGCAATTGGCCTCATACTCCGTCCCGTAAAGAATACGTGAGTAGAGTGAGGACTTGCGGAGATAATCCGCGTTGTCTTCATGCCCACAGCGGTCGTGACCCAGTTCATGGCCACAGGTATATTTTGCTTCCGTAGAGGATAAACGCGAGTTAAGGACGATAGAGGATACACCAAATAAATTTGTTCGATATCCCATGACGTTTTTTCCTAAGTCATTGTAGTGAACTGGAATACCCAAGCACTCGCATAGTTCGATTGGATCATTAGTTTGAAATTCTTTAACCAGATTAGTGGCTATTTTCCGTATTGTCTTTCGTTGCATTCAATCACCGACTTCACTTTTTATCGTTGCTTTTTTGAGAACGCTTTTTTGATAATAATAGCGATTGTCTCGCAACATTTTCAAGTGATGATCTTAGTAATTCAGCATCCTCTTCATCTAATTCCTCTCCGTTGTTCTTTAAAAAGGCGAGAGAATCTTTATTTGATAGACCTTGAATTAAATTAGTTACAGCCTTCTGAACGTCGATTTCATCTTTAGCTGTGAAACTAGGAGTTGGGGTACGACCAAGTATGTAATCGGTAGATACATTAAAATAATCCGCTACCTGTTCGAGACGTTCTGCAGTTGGCTTGGCCTTTTTCCACTTATACAAATAATTTTTACTCATTCCTAAATCTGCTTCAACATCGACGATACTTTTACCTTGCTTATCAGCAAGGGCTTTTACTCGATCGAAAATAGTCATATGCGAATCCTTCCTGACAAAAAACAAAAATCTATCTTTTATAGTTGACGTCTACCTTAAAAGATAGTAGACTGTTTTTGTAAGCTAATTGATTAACAAAACTCGCCACCGGATAATCCTTGGGAATAAAAGGATTAAGGAACCGAAAGGCTTATTTGTAGGCTTATATTTATACCCATAGTCTACTATTTATGGTAGTTTGTGTCAATCCACTTATCCCAATTAGGTAGAGAGGTGTTAAGAAACATGACGAATGTGCTGAGCGTGTATGAACGAATTACTATTCAGCTTTCTCGCAATAAGAAAGCGGGAATCAGACCAGCTACTCAGCGTGACTTGGCCGAATATTTGGAGAAGTCTCCGACATACGTTGGGGAGATTCTAAGAGGCGGAAAATTAGGGCCAAGAGGTCGAAAGTACCTGAATATGATTATCGACTATGTAGGAATTGAAAACTAAGGAGATGGTTCAAGTGAAGAAGATTATCCCGTTCAATTTCGAAGGCAATCAAGTACGAACGATTTCTGGAGAAGAAAATCCGTGTTTTGTAGGGCGTGATGTAGCAATGGTACTAGGGTATTCACGACCGGCGGATGCTGTAAGAAAGCACGTTGATGAGGAGGATAAAGGGGTCTCCATTCTGGCGACCCCTGGTGGTAACCAAAGATTAGTTACTATCACTGAATCAGGCGTTTATTCCTTGATTCTAACCAGTAAGCTTCCCTCGGCTAAGCGGTTTAAACACTGGGTCACTAGCGAGGTCCTCCCGGCTATTCGGAAAGACGGAGCGTATGTAACTCCCAAGACTGCTGAAGAGTGGCTGAACAACCCAGACATGATGATCCAGGTCCTTCAACGGTACAAGGATGATCAGGCGAGGATTAAGCAGCTACACGATGAGAACCGGAAGCTGCAGCCTAAGGCCGACTACACCGACAGAATGTTGTCCAATCCCGGCCTCGAAACCACATCAATGATTGCCAAGAATTACGGCTATTCAACAATCAAGTTCAATCGCATGTTGTACGCGTTAGGCGTTCAATATCGTCAAGGTGGCGTTTGGATGTTATACGCCAAGTACCAGGGCGAGGGTTATACGCAGATTGAGCCGTACGAGTTTATCAATCACGTTGACAAGCGACAGGTTGCTAACACGATGAAATGGACGCAGAAGGGGGCAAAGTTCCTGTACGACTTCTTGAAGGCGCACGGTATCTTGCCTAAAGTCGAACAACTTGAATTGGAGGGAATGGAATGAGTGATTTGCATTTGAGTAAAGACAATAAAAAAGTGATTCCGGGAAGTAAGGATTCCCAGAATCACAAAAGTAAATCTATCTTTTCCGGTCTGGCGTTTAAAGGTGATCCCGTTTCTGAGGAAGAGTTCAAACGCCACTACCAGGAATATGTCGCACGTTGCTCTGGGGAAATGAAAACTGATGACAATCATAAAATTTTACGTGAGTTTTCCGAGGTTGACAGTATTGAAGTTAAATGTGACAACAATCGTCTTCTTTTAGAAGGCTCACCTGCTTTCATCAAATTTATTTCGCTCGATATGGAGTATACGGTTCGTTATAAGGATGGTAGCGCTGTTCGACTCATAGGGGATAAAACCTATTCGAAAATCGATAATAGTTGGAAATTGCTTAATTAGAAAAATGCTTTCTTTGCAAGTTCGACTAATAGTGGCGCGGCAACAGGACTGATGGTCTTCCAAGTTTTGCCTAGAAAGTTCCCAAATTTTGATAGACTTCCGGTTTTAGGTGCCTCTTCTCGATTAAGCAATTCTCTGAGTGTTTCGGCAAAAGCACTAAGCTCATCTTGATCCTTTGAAGAATTTAATTGGTCCTTATACAGAAGTAACTTATCAACTTCGGCATTCACGTTGATATTAGTGGAGTTATCGCTGGTAAATGAATTTTTATTATTGTTACCAAATGATGCGTTCCCAAGGTTTCCAATGTTGATGGTTTGTGATGAATGGTCATCGTTGTTTTTTGGATGATTTAGATTGTCCAAATAATCTTCTCCTTTTGGTGAAAGCCAACTATCTGCTAAAGACGTATTTAAAGTGCCGTTACCAAACGCATCGAGTGGAAGGTTTACTTGTAATAGGCCTAAATTATCTGCATCATTTCCCATATGTTGGATACATTTGACAATCTTTAACTCAGAGTATCCGTTCTGTTTAGCAGTAGAAAGCAATTCCTTAAAAATTTCTAGTGTGACTTCTTCATTATGATCGAACAAAAAATCGAGAATAAACTTTTGAACTTTTTCACTAGGTTTCACGGTTAATCACCACCTTTCACTTTTATTCTACTACGAGGAAGGAAGGCAAATAAATGAATGCAGAAAGAATTCAGAAAATTGCGGATAGCCTAAATGGAATAAATAAGTCCGAATGGAACACGGTAAAGCAACTTGTAGATGTCCTATTTGAAAGAAAAACTATCAAGGCAGAGATCAGCCTCAATAGTTCAGAGATTATTGAAAACTTGAAAAAATGGTAGGACATTTAATCTTCAATTTCAATTAATCCTAGTTCTTTTAACAATGAAATAACGGCGGTTAAGGACGCATTTACGGAATCCTGATGAATCTTGGTGAGAGTCTTATCAATGTACTCTTTTTCCCAAGTAAGTTGGAGACCACGTGTTCTATCAAAGTAATTTTGGACAGTTTGTATTTCTGCATTGGTGTCAATTTTATCAACAGAAGCAGAAACGGCTTCGGAAATTAATTTATTAATCTGATTAGTGCTTAGCTTCATAATTTGTCACCACCTTTGTTTTTATTTTACTACCAGGTAAGGAGGAATCGCAGTTGCAAGTTAACTTCAAACTACCTGAAGAGGTCGACTTAGAAAGAAGGAATTTGTGTGTTACTAGCAGCACGAATCGTTGTACTTTGTTTCGCTAGCTGGGCGATTGGCCGTTACGGTAAGCACCTATTTGATTAAGGAGGTGACGCCATGGACGAAGCCTTGGTCAATCACTACGATACCATTGCCCGTGCTGAAGCGAGAACGATGCTTGAGCCATTAGTAGAACGAATCAGTCGTGAGTATTTATTAGTTGACCGTGAGCAGGCTTACAAGTTGCTATCAATGTCGCGAACGTACTTTAACGATTACCTACGCGACAAACCACAGTTAAAGCTAATCGAGCACCATTTACCAGGGTCACGTAAGTATTACTACGATCCAAACGAGTTAAAGCAGGCCGTCTTATCACTCATGGAATAAAAGTCGTGGGCAGCGTCGAATGTGTGGTGATTAAATCTTGACAGCCGTAATCATTTTCTGCCTGGTCTTTGGACTAGGTAGGGTACTCAGAGTGGCTTATGACCACTATCAAGGAGGTAACGGGCATCACTAGTCAAACAGTACAAGCTTTGAAACGAGCCAGTTTCCAACAGCTCAACACAAAGAAAAAGCCCGTTGGCGGTGCAACGCCAGCGAGCTTAACAACAAGCCTCATCAAAAGAATTGTCTACTCAGATAGTAGACGGAAACGGAGAAAACTTCAATGGTAAAATCCATGATTAAAAAGTTTCTTGAATCTTTAATGGCGGGAATCCTCAGCCTTGAAAAGGTATTACTTGGTTTTGCACTTCGTCATATCACTGTAGATCCCAAGAACCACAAGGACTTAGCAAACCTGTTTGCTGAAGTAGACGTGTTGAAGCAACACGAGCTTGAACTAAAAACCAAGGGGGAAATTACATGGATGCACTAGAGAAAAATGACTTGGACCAAGTTGAAGATACCAAGCCTAGTTTCAAGATTACTGACCTTAGTTCAGCAACCTGGGCTATGCGTAAGTACCGTGCCTTGGTAGCCGCCGATAACGATGTTAAGGGGGTAGCTCAGGAACAAATTAACTCAATCGAAGAATGGCGTGACAAGAAGCTCGAATTGAATAAAGAGAGTCGCGGATTTTTTGAAAACTTACTCGGTGACTACCTTGCTGAACTACGCCGAGATGACCCTAAGGCACGCATTGAAACGCCATTTGGTACTGTATCAACGCGCAAGAAAGCGGCTGGGGTTACTTGGTCCGATTCCACCGTTGTCCAAAGTTTAAAGCAACAAGGATTGGACGACTTGATTCGGGTCAAAGAGGAACCTGACAAAACGGCCATTAAGAAGCGATTTCACTTTGTAGGCGGTCGATACGTTAACGACGACGGACAATTACTGGCTGGAGCTACCGAACGTGAAGCAACGGTGTCACTGGTGGTTAAGCCGACAAAGGGGGATTAGTAAAAATGGAGAAGAGCGATTCAATCAAAGAAATTGCAAAGGCTCTGCATGAATTCCGTACAAAGGTTAAACAACCGAAAAAGGAAGCGAAAAATCCTTTTTTCAAGAAAAACTATGTTGATCTGGAAGGTGTCCAAAAGGCAATTGACGATGCATTACCGGAGGGACTTAGCTGGGGTCAAGAGGCCACGTCGAATGAACGCACCGTGAGCGTATCTACATTTATTCTTCATAGTAGCGGCGAATTTATCATCTTTGCTCCGCTGACCATCCCAGCCAACAAGCAAGATGCACAGCAATTTGGTTCCGCCGAAACCTATGCACGACGCTACTCACTATCAGCGGCATTCGGTATCTCATCAGACATTGATGACGATGGCGAACGGGCCAGCCAACACCAGCAAAATAATCAGCAGAATAGAAGACAGAGTAACCCGCGAGGTCAGCGGCAACAAAGTAACGGCACTCAGCAAGGCCGTGGACAAAATCAATCAAGAAATGCCGGAACCCAAGCACAGTCCGATCCAAGTACGGCAGCGCAGAGGACGGAACTGATGAAACTGTTTAAGAACGTTGCGGAAACGACCGGTAATCCGTTAGCTAGTGTTCAAAATTATTATCTCGGCCAATTCAAAGTAAACAATATTGCTCAGCTTAGCTCGTTACAAGCGGATGAAATTGCTGTTGTGGTTAAGCAAAAGCTGAACGGAGGCAAACATGATTAATCGAGTAGTATTAACCGGACGTCTTACTCGGGATGTCGATTTGCGATATACACAGTCGGGGGATGCAGTCGGAACGTTCAATCTGGCAGTGGACCGTCGCTTCAAGAATCAGCAGGGTGAACGTGAGGCTGACTTCGTGCAGTGCGTTATCTGGCGTAAGAGCGCGGAAAACTTTGCTAACTTTTTCCACAAGGGTTCTTTAGTCGGCATTGAAGGGCGCATTCAAACTCGTAACTATGAAAACCAGCAGGGAAATCGAGTTTACGTTACCGAAGTAATTGTTGAAAATTTTTCTTTCTTGGAAAGTGGGAACAGGAATAACTCAACTGGGACGTATGGGAACGACAGCAAATCATCGACGACAACCTCAGGACAATCAACAACGGGGAATGATCCATTTGCCAACACCGGCGATTCAATTGATGTTAACGATAATGACTTGCCGTTTTAGGAGGTGTGTTGAGTGACTAGCTTACTAATTAGTGAGCCACCCTTACAAGTTCTTCCATCTCTGGCTGTAAAGGTGGGACTAAACGAAGCAATTGTTCTTCAACAATTTCATTACTGGCTTCAACGCTCACACAACGTTCGTGACGGTGAAAAGTGGATTTATAACAGTTTTCCAGAATGGAATAAGCAATTTCCCTTTTGGGGATTAAATACGTTAAAGCGAGCTATAACAAGTTTAGAAAAAGATGGTTATCTGATTACTGCAAATTACAACAAGGCTGGGTTCGATAAAACCAAGTGGTATCGCATTAATTATGACAAATTGGGTATGGGTCGACCATCGACCCAAAATGGGTCGACGAGTAACCCAGAATGGGTCGATGGAATGGACCAAAATGGGTCGACCAATACCAATAGATTACCAGAGACTACAGCAGAGACTAACAAGAACCATAGTCCGGCTAAAGCCGAACAGTTTCCCTGGGAATCCATAATTGATTATTTGAATCTGAAAACTGGCAAACATTTTCGTCATACCCCAACTAATAAACGAACTATTATGGCCCGCCACAAGGAGGGGGCTACGGCTGAGGATATGAGACTAGTTATTGATAACCAATGCGCACTGTGGCTTAAAGATTCTAAGATGAATCGGTACTTGCAACCGTCAACGTTATTTCGGGCCAGCAAATTTGAGGGCTATTTGAATCAGGTGCCGGTAAATGGGGGCCAGGGAGGAGGATCCTACGATGGCATCGATTACTGAGGGGAAAATGAAGTTTCCCTTGCTGGATAAGGTTCAGAAGACGAATCAGAAATGTCCCAAGCATGGCGTTTTTATGATCAAATTGCCTGGTAAGCTTACCTTTTGCCCGAAATGTCAGCAAGAAAGGATTGCGGCTCACGAGCGTAAAACAGTTATAGACGCTGAGACCTACTGGAGGAAGCGTAAAACAACCGATGTTTTGTCTAGGGATTCTATCTTCGATGACCCTAATTTAAAAACGGCTACGTTTGAAAACTTTGAAGCGACCTCACAGGAAGCTGAAAATAATAAAAACCTAGCTCGGACAATTGCAGGTCAATATTTGAAAGCTGATACGCAGTTCAACACCTTATTTACTGGGTTGCCGGGACGAGGGAAGTCACACCTTGCCCTAGCCATGCTCAAAGCGGTCAACGAGTATGCCGAAAGGCCAATGTCCTGTTTATTCGTCAGTGTTAATGAGTTGATGCGGTTGGTTAAAGATAGCTTTAACTATCCCGATTCAAAGTACACCGAGGCTAATATGGTTGAGCTTCTAGGCACCGTTGACTTATTGGTCATCGATGATTTGGGCTCAGAATCTAGCTTTAAGCGAGACAGTCGTGAGGCAAGCGAGTTCACACAGAACGTTCTGTTTGGCGTTTTGAATAAGCGCAACCGGACGATTATCACGACTAATCTAAATAGCAAGGAACTAACGGCTATCTATAATCCCAAGTTAATTTCTCGAATGTATCGCGGAATTAAAGGCCATATTATCAAATTTACTGATAAAACGCCTGATCAAAGGAGTGTTGAATTTTGAAAACTAAGAGTTGCCCATTGTGTCATGGCACGCAAGTTATCAGAGTTGTTTCGGCGTTCGGTGTCGAATTCAATCCATGCCCTAATTGCAACGTGAAGTTTAAGCAGCGCGTAAAAGCTGAGTTTGAGGCAATGAAACGAAAGGATGTTGTTCATGAGTAAGAATAAGCTAGTTAACATTGACCTGACCGATATGGCCAATGGTGCCATTCAAGAAAAGTTGGATACCGTTATGGATGGCGTTCTTGAGAATATCTTGAATCCAAATTGTGAGGCTAAAAAGAAGCGAAAGGTCACAATCACGCTATCAATGACGCCGACGGAAACTCGCAATTCAATTACGTTGGATGCCCAGGTTAAATCAACACTAGTTCCCGAGGACTCTGCAACGACCACTATTCTGGTTGGTCGAAACTCAACAGGTCGCATCGAAGCTAACGAACTGAAGAGTGGTACTCCAGGTCAGACCTATATTGATCCTGATGATGGGAAACTAAAGGACGACAAGGGAACAGACATCGACAAGGTGGAAGCCGAAGGCAAGAATCAGACTGCCAAGGCGTCAACTATCATTGATTTTCAGCATTCACAAAAGAAGGAGAGTAATTAATCATGATGGAAAAAAGTGCATTTGAATTTTTAACTGATCAGGCGAACGCAGCTGCTGATAAGTCGATTAAAACCGATGGTGAGGGCCATACCTTCAAGGTGGGACCTAACGTTGAAGAATACGTTCCTGATGATATGCCTGGAACCATTCTTGTCAGCTCGCTTTCTAGCGTTGCGGATTTTGTGAATCAGGTGGAAGATGCGACCAGTCGTGGGCAGCTACTAGTACAAGTCGAGGGACCACAGCGTGTTGTCGTTAAGTCGGCATTAGACAAGTATGGCCGCCGCGCACAGTTTATGGTGGCAGAAACCATTTACGATGATTTCGAATTCAACCGTTGGTATGACCGAGAGACTCTTAACATGGCGTTGCAGTCTAAATTTGTCAGTTTACCGGTACCTGAAGGCCGTGAATACGATGATAAAGGAACTTTGCTACGCTTCTTAAGTGCCTACAAGGAGTCAACTGAGAATACTGCATCCGACGACGGTGTAACGCAAACGGCGACGGTAGCAACGGGGGCCGCTAGCGTTGGGACGGCTAAGGTACCTAATCCGGTATTGCTGGCTCCATACCGAACGTTCTCCGAAGTAGAACAGCCACAAAGCCAATTCATTTTCCGGATGCACGAAGGGATGAAAGGAGCGCTCTTCGAAGCTGATGCCGGGGCTTGGCGGAGTGAAGCAATTCAAAATATTAAGGCTTACTTTGCTGAAAAATTTAGCAAGTTAGATTCCGATGTCGTGGTGGTATTAGGATAATGCAACTATTCGGTAAGATTAGGCGTTTGTTTCACCACTATCTAATTATCGATTTGAATGATGTTGATCCGCCCGACCGGCGGCTCATCGAAAAGAACATCGGCCAACTGGTTGAAGTTCGATTTGATGACGGGCGTCATATTACCGCTGACCAACGCCGTAAGGTTTACGCCATGATTAGCGAGGTGGACCGCTGGTGTGGGAACTACATCCCTGAATTGACCAAGGGACAGTTGAAGCGAATGTATGCGCTACGCAAGGGCCTGTACGAGAATTTTTCGTTAAGTGATTGCTCGATTGAAACTGCTAGTCGGTTCATTGAGTTTTTACTCGAATTCTGTTTCGAGAACAATATTCCGTTTGCAAGTCAAACCGTGGATGCTATTCGAGAGCAGTATGGCTGGGATATTCAGTGCTTGAAATTCCACCGATGCATGATCTGTGGTCGACCGGCAGATATTGCCCATGTCCATGCAGTCGGCATCGGCCGAAACCGGAATCACATTTCTCACGTTGGTAACTCGGTCATGGCACTGTGCCGGGATCACCATCAGGAGCAGCATCGTATCGGGATTAAAACCTTTATGCAGAAGAACCAACTAAAGGGTGTTCGGGTCACACCAGAAATTGCAGAGATGCTGCAACTAGGTAACTGGCGCATGGAGCAAGGTGAACCGATTATTTCAACTGAGGAGTGAAATGGAAAATAAGAAAGGTGCGCAATATCGAAAAGATCCTGAATTATTCACCAGAAACTCCAAAATCCCCATCAAACACATGATTCAAGT
>NZ_AZDW01000047.1 GCF_001434115.1 Levilactobacillus zymae DSM 19395 | reverse complement strand
CTTATCATGAATCGTTGATTTAACAACATTTCCATTGACAAGACGTAGAAAAAGAGTGGGACAGAAGGCGGTTAGCTGGTGAGCATGAACGACGGTTCGTAAGCCGGACAATCCTGAACTTGGATTGTTTGGCTTACGGGGTTAAGCGGAACCAGCTGCCTTTTGGCGCACGTTTTGACACTAGATATTGGAAAACACTAAAAATACTAAGCTTAGAGGCATAGAAGTTACCCGACGGGGTGCTCCTATGCC
>NZ_AZDW01000046.1 GCF_001434115.1 Levilactobacillus zymae DSM 19395 | reverse complement strand
TTTATTAATATTTGGGCGAGAAGACACGTTCTTTTAAGAACGTGATGAATCGCCTTAACCTTTTCGTGTATTTGTAAACCGTATTACTAGTAAAGTGGCTGTATACTGACATTGGAACAGTTACTTGAACAACCCTGAGATAGGTTCCACGAAAGGTGGTGATTCGATGTTGAAAGGCATCAAGCTTCGTCTGTACCCGACTCGAACTCAAGAAGGCCAGTTATGGCAATTATTTGGCAATAACCGCTTTGTCTGGAATCAAATGTTGGCGATGGCTAAGACCCGGTATAAAAATAATCCAAGCAGTCGCTTCATTAATGAATATGGCATGAATAACTTACTCAAAGCTCTCAAAACTGAATATCCCTTTCTCAAACTGAGTGATTCGACAAGCTTGCAAGTGGTTAACCATCATTTAGCGCAGGCTTTTTCGATGTTGTTCAAGCATCGCGGGGGTCAACCACGCTTTAAATCGCGCCGGTCAGCTAAACAGGCATATACCGGTCGTTTTCCTGCCAGTGCACAGCTAGTGGTGGCTAAGCGTCGAGTCAAATTGCCGAAACTTGGTAGTATCAAGACTAGTAAAACGGGTCAGCTGGTTGATGGTCAAATTAAGCGCTACACCGTTAGTCATGATGCTACAGGACGTTACTGTTTGAGTTTACAAGTTGAATTTCCGGAGCCTAAGCCACTGCCTAAAACCGGTGCTCAAGTGGGTATCGATTTGGGCGTAGCTGACTTAGCGATTACCTCTGACGGCCAGAAATCCCCTAAGTTTCAAGCGCCCTGGGAGGAAGATCAAAGGACTACGTGGCAACGGAAGTTTGATCGGCGCAAACATCAAGCCAAGGTCAACGTGATTCAGTGGAACCATGATAAAAACCACTTGATTGAATTGGAACTCAATGACTATAAAAACTGGCAGCGCGCTAGACAAATCAAGGCACGCTACCAGCATAAACTCGCTAATCAACGTAAAGACTATCTAAACAAACTAACAACTCAGTTGGTTAAGGCCTACGATGTGATTGTGATTGAGGATTTAAAAGTCAAGAATCTGATGCACAATCATCACCTGGCCAAGTCAATTGCCAATGCGAGTTGGTACCAGTTTCGAACCATG
>NZ_AZDW01000045.1 GCF_001434115.1 Levilactobacillus zymae DSM 19395 | reverse complement strand
CATAGGAGCACCCCGTCGGGTAACTTCTATGCCTCTAAGCTTAGTATTTTTAGTATGGCAATTTCTCTAGTGGATGGTAAAGCATTAAATAAATACTGTGCCGCCATAAAAAAGATTGTAGATTAGAATTTCCAGTGTATAGCCTGGAGGTGCTCAGGGGCTCAGCCAGCGGAATTATGGTTAGTCAGCGTATTGTGCTGGCTTACCATAAGGTCGAGTTTTGAAACTTGTGATTTTTGCAAGGTTCAAAATCGTGCCCGCAGGCGTTCCAGCCCCTGAGCACCGGAAGGCGACTGTTTTTATCTTAGCCAGCATGACGTGTATTAGTATATAAATTGGCTGGATTTAAAACAAGCCAATTGGTGGTTGTCTCGTGGTGGGTTTACCGGAATAATAAGAACTCAGGAGGTGCGAAAATGGAGAATGTCTTAACGATTGCGGGGTCGGATAGCTTAGCGGGTGGGGGCCTGCAAGCCGATCTCAAAACCTTTGAAGAGCTGGACACCTTCGGCTTGAGTGCCGTGACCAGTCTGGTGACGATTGTGCCGCAACACCTGCACGTCACGCCGATGACGGCGCCGGTCGTGGCGCAACAGTTAACGTCGATTCTGACGCAGGTCCCGATTCGGGCGGCTAAAACGGGGCTACTAGGGGACGCCGAGGTGATTCACACGGTGGCCACACAATTGGCCGTTGCGGCGGTGCCGCTGGTGGTCGACCCCGTCTTGGTCTTCAAGGAAGGTCAGACGGCGCCCAACCCCGCCGAACTTGCGCAGCTAAAAACCGACCTGTTACCGTTAGCCACGGTGGTCACGCCCAATTTAGCGGAAGCGGAACTACTTAGTGGCGCAACGTTGATGCAGGCCGACCAACTCCCCGCCGCGGCGCGCCAGATTCAAGCGTTGGGATGTCCGAACGTGGTGATCAAGGGCGGCAATCGACTGCCGGGCAATCAGGCGGTCGACTACCTCCTGACGCCGCAGGGCGAGTATTGGTTCCGGGCGCTAAAGGTTGCCACACCGGCGACTAACGGTGCGGGGTGTACCTTTAGCGCCGCGATTACCGCGTGGTTGGCACGGGGCGTCTCCGTCGTGGAGGCCGTGCAACGCGCTAAAAGTTTTGTGCGGGCGGGCATCGCGTACGGCGTCCGGTTCAACGACCAAACGGGGAGTGTCTGGCAAGGCGCTTGGCGACAACATGGGGGGCAACAACGTGGCAAAGCATAACTTAAAACAAGAAATTTTAGCGGCCGTCTTGGCGGCGCTGACCATTGCGCTCTCGCTGATGATCGTGATTCCGGTTCCGGCGACGCACGGGATGGTCACACTGTGTGAGGTGGGCATTTATACCAGCGCGATTCTGTTTGGCAATCCCGTGGGCGTCTTCGTCGGTGGGGCAAGTGGTTTCATGATCGACGTGCTGTCCGGTTATCCGGAATGGTGCCTCTTCTCGCTGGTGATCCACGGGCTCCAGGGCCTGGTGGTAGCGGCACTGGCGCACCGGGCTTCCGGCGTGGTGCGGGGCATGGTCCTGCCCATGTTGGCGGGCAGTCTGGTGATGGTCGTGGGCTACTACCTGGCGACCAGTTTGCTTTTCGGTTGGCCGGCCGGCTTGGCGTCGATCCCCGGTAATTTGATTCAGGTCGGCTTTGGGTTGGTCGTCACCGTGGCCTTGGTGGCGAGCCTGACCCGCTTTAATCCTAAACTCAGTAAAGGAATGATTCGATGACAACTCAAAATTTAGCGACGTTAGAAACGGATGTGGCCCGGATGGTTCAGGAGGTGTTGGCGGCGGCTAAACTACGTCCGTTTGACCTCTTTGTCCTGGGGTGTTCGACCAGTGAGGTGGTCGGTGGTCAGATTGGTCAGGACTCGAACCCCGAGGTGGGCGCCCGGATCATTAAAACGGTGTTGGCCCAACTACGCCCGCACCAGCTGCAATTAGCCGTGCAGGGCTGCGAACACATTAATCGTAGCTTGGTGGTGGAACGCCGAGTAGCCGACGAAATGGGGTTTGAAATCGTCAACGTGGTCCCGGCCATGCATGCGGGGGGCGCCTGTTCCGTGGCGGCCTTCCAGCAGTTTAAAGATCCCGTGGAAGTCGAACATGTGGTGGCCCAGGCCGGTCTAGACATCGGGGATACCGCCATCGGGATGCACGTCAAATTCGTCCAGGTTCCCGTCCGGCCCACGCAATCGGAATTGGGTGGAGCCCACGTCACGGCGTTGCGTTCCCGCCCGAAATACGTCGGTGGCCCGCGGGCGACTTACGCCACCGTTTAGGGAACGTCACGACTTTTGAAAGATATACTTAGTAGTTATTAATTGCTATTACTTATTACCATTCTCCGGGAATCACGTTCATATCTTCGTGTGACCAATTGATCCTGAACCGCGGAGGTGGTCAAGGATTCGCATTGATTTTCCGAACGACGACCCGTAGTTGGGTCGCCGTTTTTGCTTTGGCCGCCCTGGCCGCTCGTTTTATTTGTGAATTAATAATGAGCATGCTATAGTTAAATGAAGTATGGTGTCATCGGTTTTTACTGTGAAGCATTGCGGCGATTAGCGTTAACTTTGGAACATTGTGGGAGGGGTTACCATGCGGTTAAAACGAGTAACGTGGCTGGGATTGTTAGGTTTGGTGGGCGTAATCCTTTGGGGTAGCCCGGTAACCGCTCACGCGACAGACGCCAACGCAACGGGAGGCATGCCGCAGGGGGTGGGGTCGCTGGAAAACATCTTCACGATGCCCAGCCTCTCGGGGAAACTAAGCAACAGCGCCAAGCTGATTACGTCCACCAATAGCAGTACAACGGGCCAGCCAGCCGTCCAAATCACGGACGCCAAGAACCAGGTCGGCGCCGTGTGGTCCACGGCCGCCAACCGGCTGGACTTGAGTAAAGATGAAACCGCCTCGATGTGGCTGTACTTCGGTGGAACCGCCGATACGCCGGATAACGGGACGGGTGACGGAATGGCCTTTGTGTTACAAAACGTGGGGACCGATGCGATTACCAGCGGCTTAAGCAGTTCTGTAGCGCCGGGCCAAACGTTAGGTGTTTGGGGAATCGATAACGACAACACGGTATCGAGTAATACCACGATTGCGGCGAAGGCCATTCAGAAGAGTTGGGCGTTGGAATTTGACGAATACGATAATGGGAGTACTAAAGGAAACGACAACAGTGGGTTCGACGGGTCTAACGGGGTCGACGGTGCACACATCGCCTCGAACTATCCGGGCGAGCCCAGCACCTACGAGCGGCACGGAACTTCCAGCAGTGGGGCCAAGTACTATTACACCACGAAGCATAACGGGCTGACGGCCTCACGGTTATCCGACGGGGCGTGGCACCACCTGACGTTGAGTTGGCAGGCGCCGGCCGTGGGCAGTACCACGGGAACCATGACCTACGCGTTCAACGATAAGAACCCCACCACGGGGATGAGTCAGACCGCAACCGCGATTCAGTCGACGCCCGTTGATCTGGCCAAGTTAGACCTGGCGCCCATCGACGCGGCGGGGACGGCCCGCGACGTTTACTGGGGCTTTACCGGGTCGACCGGGGGCGCCTACGCCAATAACGTGGTGGCCTTCGATCAGGTTCCCGGCTTGGTGGACGCGACCGCGGACATGACGATCAAGGATGAGACGTTGAATAAGACGTTAAAGACGAGTGACGATTACGTCAACGGTAATGATGATCTGACCTACCAATACCAGTTGACCTACCATGACGGTAAGCAGGACTGGAACAACATCGTGACGAGTTTGCCGAAACCTACCGGGGTGACCTTCTCCAAGGGGGTCATCACGTACGCGGATGGTAGTACGGAAGACTTTAGTGCCAGCGAGTTAGGCAGCGCGACGATTGCCCACAAGCTGGGAAAGGCCCTGTCGGCGACGAATCAGACGGCCACCGTGACGTTGACCGGGAAGGCGGACGCGGTCACCACGAATACGTCCGTGGCGGCGGCCAACCAATCGTTTAACGGGGCCAATAGCGTGGTTACGACCACGTCGCCGGACTACACCATCTATCCGGCCCGGAGCCTGTATCTGCGGATGGCCTCGACCAACGGCAGTACGGTGGCGTCCGGTGAGTCCTTGCCATTGGCCGGGACCGTGTCGGTCGATAGTTCCGAGAAGCCCGATGACCCGATTGAAAACAAGGACGTGACGCTGCACACCACGTTATCTAACGGCAATTCGATCGATGAATTTACCCTAAACGGGACCACCAGCAACGCCGACGAAGAGGGAGCGTTTAACTTTAAACTCCCGGCGGACAAGCTGTCGCCGGGGGTCAACCAGGTGACCATGTACGCCACCGATGACCGGGGCCACAAGTCCAATGTCGTTACGTTCGACGTGACCCTGAACGGGGAATTGAAGTTCGGCACGGTGAACCAGACCAGTTCGTTTCAGGATACCGTCTTGACTGGGAAGACCCAAGAAGTCCGGCGCCAAAATGACTGGCAGGTCGAGGTCGACAATACCCTGGGCAGTGGCACGTCCTGGACGTTACAAGCGGCGGCCGGACAGTTCACGGATTCACTGGGGAACCCGTTACGCGGGCAGGTCGTCTACGTGGACGACGATAACCAGACCCACCCGTTAGGGACCAGCCCCACTCAGATCATGACTAAGACGGCCACCCAGGCCAGCGAGACCACCGACGTTGCGGCGGATTGGTCGGCGCGTAACGGGGTGATGCTCCAGGTCAACGGGGATGCCGTTGCGGGCAGTTATTCCGGCAAGATCACCTGGACGTTGACCAACAGTGTACCTAGCTAACCTTTAATTAAGGACCAACACGGGATTGAGACGGTATGTTTCAATCCCTTTTCATTTTCTACCGTAACGGGAAAACGTGAGAAAGTGGCGGTTTCCTTTTGCGAACGGACTTGGTAAACTAGGAGCGGTCTTTAGTTCTCAAACGAAATTGTTCAGATAGCGTAAGATGTTCGGTGGGTTTCCTAAATTGGACCACAAAGACCAACCACCCCAACATCTGACAGGCAACCATTACTGGAGGTTAAAGCGGTAGTTATGCGAAACACGAAGCGACAATTGGGGATCATCATTCTAACATTAGTGGGGCTCTGGGGACTTTGGGGAACGGTCCCGGCCCACGCGGCAACCAACCTAGCGGACCAACAACCGACGCTGTTTTTCCACGGCTCAAGCAGTAGTTATAAGGCCGAGGTACACATGGTCGGCGCCATCAAAAAGGCGAAAATCACCAATAAAAAATCGGTGATCCGCGCGAATGTGTCGTCGAAGGGGAAGGTCACGCTCATCGGAAAACTGCCGGCAACGGCCAAGAATCCAATTGTCGAGGTCAATTATCTCAACAGCAACAATCACTACTACCAAACTTGGGGCCGCTGGGCTAAGAACGTGGTGGTCAAGTTACAAAAAACCTACCATTTTAAGCGCATGAATATGGTCGGTCATTCGATGGGCAACATGGCCATCATGTACTATTTGATTGCCAACGCCAAGAATAAAAAGTTACCACAGCTACAAAAGCAGGTGGCCTTGGGCGGACACTTTGACGGGGTGCTGGGGGAGGACGACTACGCCCACTACATCAAGCTGGCGAAGTCGGGGAAACCCAACCATATGGATACGGCGTACCGTTACATGTTGCGGCTCCGGAAGCTTTACCCTAAGTCGGCGAAGGTCCTGAATATTTACGGGGACCTGCATAACGGCACGGACTCGGATGGCCGGGTCAGCAACAATTCGTCGCGGTCCATGAAGTACCTGGTCGCCGGTCGGGCGAAGAGCTACCGGACCAAGCAACTCTTTGGGGCGGGGGCCCAACACAGCCGCCTGCATAACAATGCGCACGTGGATAAATTGCTGATTAGTTTTTTGTGGTAGGTCACTGATAGATGAACCAATAAGAGTCTGGGACAAAAGTCTCAGGCTCTTATTCGTCTCCGAATATATGGTGTCGAAACGTGCGCCAAAAGGCAGCTGGTTCCGCTTAACCCCGTAAGCCAAACAATCCAAGTTCAGGATTGTCCGTCTTACGACGTTAATGCTCGCCAGCTAACCGCCTTCTGTCCCACTCTCTTCGTTAGGGCGCATAAATGGCCTTTAAGCTTGCCAGGTCGGCCGCCGATAGCTGCGTGCGGCCCTCGCTGTACGGGTACATCACGGAACGGTGGGACGAACTATGGTCCAGGCCCAGGGCGTGTCCCAGTTCGTGAATGGCGACCGCGTCCGTGTAGGCCTTACTGTAATTGCCGTTCAGGTTAGCGGTGGCGTGGTTCCAGGTCGTGGTGCCCAAGGGCGTCGTTTCCTGGATGATTTCCGGACCGCCGTGACCCAATTCGATTAACGCTTGATTCTGCGGCATCTGCTTGTGATAGACCGAGAAGATGATCTGGTTATCGTGCTTGGCGCCCGTTCCGGCGACCAGGTGAACGATGCCGGTGCGGTTGTAGGTGGCGACGGCATCGCTAAAGACGCGCTTGCCGGCGGTTGGTAATTGTGCACTGAAACGATAATAGTAGGTCTTTTTGAGGCTGACCCCCTGAACGACACTTTCGATGGGGGTACCGCTGGTCTTGGCGGTGTCGTTTTTGGTGACCGTAGCGGGTTGGTTGGTGTATTTTGCCACCACCCGAATCGCGGCGGTGCGGAGGATGTTCAGACGCTGGGTGAAGTCCGGGAACCGGTTGCTACGGTAAGCCACGCCGACCCCCAGTAAAATCAATAATATGATGAGTAAGCGAATCTGCCGTCCGTGACGCATTGGAAGATCTCCTTTCGGGGTGGCCTAGTTATACCACAATTAGGCGTGGTTGACGATGAGAAAACTCTCATGATAATTCGCTTTCACGACCTAAAAACGGGTAAGAAAACGGGTTAAAGCGCGAATAGCCTTGAAATTTTCGTTAAATTAGATTAAGGTTAGAAAATTGGAGTAAAAATGAAATTTTCGGTAAAGGGAGTATTAGATGACAGACATATTTAAGAAAGAATCCGTGAGTACTTATTTGAAAGCCGACTCGCGGCTGACCAAAACCTTGCGGGCGCGCGATTTAGTCGCCCTGGGAATTGGGGCCGTGATTGGGACCGGGATCTTCATCCTGCCCGGCCACGAAGCCGCGCTGCACGCGGGGCCAGCGGTGTCCATCGCGTTCTTATTGGCCGCGTTGGTGTCCGGCATCGTGGGGATGGCCTACGCCGAATTCTCCTCAGCCATGCCGGTCGCCGGGTCCGCGTATTCCTTCGGGTCCGTGGTCTACGGCGAAATCGTCGGCTGGATTCTCGGTTGGGCGTTGATCCTGGAGTACTTCTTGGCGGTGTCCGCCGAAGCGACCGGGTTCGCCTCATACTTTAACAATAACATTCTCGACGCCATCGGGATTCATTTGCCGAAGGCCTTACAAGCCGGACCGATGGAGGGGGGTGTGATCAACCTCTCGGCGACCATCATCGTGCTGATTATCGCGTTGATCATCGCGCAGGGGGCTAACCTCTCCAAACGCGTGGAAAACGTGGCGGTGGTGATCAAGGTGGCCATCATCATCCTGTTCATCGTCGTCGGGGTCTTCTACATTAAAACCAGCAATTATACGCCGTTCTATCCCAAGCAATTCCAGACCACCCCGTTTGGCCTGGGCGGAATTTCCACGGCGGCGGCGACGGTCTTCTTCGCCTTCATCGGGTTTGACGCCTTGGCGGCCAATTCCGCCGAAACCATTCACCCCGAGAAAAACGTGGTCCGGGGAATTCTGGGAACGGTGTTGGTCTCCGTGGTCCTGTACGTGGCCTTCTCGTTCGTGCTGACCGGAATCGTTAACTACAAGCAGTTGAACGTGGATGACCCGGCGGCTTACGCCTTGAAGTTGATTCACCTGAACACTTGGAACAAGTTGATTACCATCGGGGCGTTGATTGGGATCTTTACCGCCATGATTACCATGTTCTTTGGGGGTTCACGATTGGTTTACGCGCTGGGACGTGACGGTTTGTTACCCGCCAAGATGGGTGAAATCAGCTACAAGCACACGGTTCCCAAGAACGCGATCATCGTGGCAACCATCGTCCAGGCGTTCTTCGCCGGTCTGGTGCCACTGACCGAATTAGCATCGTTGATCAACGCCGGGACGTTGTTGGCCTTTGCGTTTATCTCGTTTGGGGTTATTCCGCTGCGGCACCGCAAGGACATCGTCAACAATGGCTTCAAGATGCCGCTGTACCCGTTCCTGCCAATCCTGGCGGGGCTGTCCAGTGTGTACTTCATCATCATGCTGCCCAACATCACCAAGGTGTCGGTCGGCTTGTGGCTGGTCTTAGGCATCGTCATCTACTTCGTCTACGGTGTACGTCATTCGAAGTTACAACATCCGGCAGCGGACGCCGAAGACTAAGGCGCTGCGATTAAACGAAAACTAAAAAAACTAGTCTGGGGGATTCAACGCTTCCGGTCCAGTCAGAAACGGGCTGGAACGGGGTGGGCACGGCTTCAAGCCCATAAATCAGGTCTTGAAGACCGACCTTTGTCTAAGCCGGCAAGACCCGTGCCGACCAAGACAAATTTCACCCCTGAGCCCATTTCTGACTGGACCTCCGGCTCACACTGATTATTACGGCAACTTCAATGCGCTTATTTAGTTAAGTAGTAATGGATGGTCATTCTGATTAGCGATTTGGTTTTAGGGCCGGTTTTAGCCTGGATATAATTAAGCTCCGAAAAATCGTGATGATTTTTCGGAGCTTTTTTAATTTCAAATATTATAGCCGCCAATTGGTGGCATTAACCAGCCGTTTGCCCGAAAACGGTGCCCCACCGTGAGGACACAAAAAGCCCTCCGCGTAAACGGAGGACTCAGTGGTGAGGTGCGGCGACCTTCGGAACGCTTGCGCGCCGATCGCGTACCCTCACCGTGGTTTGGCACCAGGAGCTAGTATCGCACGGTGACTACGGGAAGTCAACTAAAAGTTCTGCGGTTGATTTGGAGGGTTAACGGATTACTTTCCCGACTAACTGTGGTAAGTTGGGCTTAGTCAGGCAGAAAGGACGGTGTTGCCGGTGAAACCTTGGCTAAAAATTCTCTTGATCACGCTGGGAATCGTGGGTCTCGTGGGGCTGCTGGCCCTCTTGTGGTTCAACTACCGCCACGTGATTGAAACGTTTCTCGCGCAGGCCTTCGACCGTCAGCGATTGATTGACCTGTTGCGCAATCAGGGTAAACATAACGTGCCGCTATTCATGGCCGTGATTGCGATTGGCTCGGCGATTCCGGGGATGCCGATTGCCGCCGTCGCGGTGTTGTCGGGTGTCTGTTTCGGCCAGTGGCTGGGCTTTGGCATCAACGTGGTCGGCATCGTGTTGGGCAATTTGCTGGCCATCTATATTCTGGGCAAATTTCCCCACCGGGCCCGTCCCAGTCGGTTTCGGTTCATCACGAACCGCTTAAACGCCATGCGCCACCCGCGTTTAGGGTTAAGCATCGGGTACGCGGTGCCGATGTTGCCCACGTTACTGGTCAACTACGCTGCGCTGGAATTGAACTTTTCGTTGGAAAATAAGGCCCTGTGTATCTTCATCGGGTCGTTGCCGGTCTCGTACCTCTACGCATTTGGTGGCAACGCCTTACTCTTTGGCAACACCAAGACCGCCGTGGTGGCGATTGGCCTGACCCTGTTAATGATCGGGTTATACGAAGTGATTCGTCGTGACCAGCGTTTGAAGGCTAGTAATAAAGTGACAAATGAAAATTGAGCATCGCCATGGTGGCGGTGCTCAATTTTTTAGCGTAGCTACATAATCGTCGGGACTAAACCACCGTCTAACCGTAAGGCTTCGCCGGAGAACGACGAGGCGTCGGGGCTGGCCACGAAGGCGGTGAAACGCCCGATTTCTTCCGGCCGAATCAACCGTTGAATCTGGGAGCGGGAGCGGTGATTCTTCATGAAGTCGGCTTCCCATTGGTCCTGGGGTAAGTCACTATCGGCGTACATGTCGGTGAGCATCTGTTGGACGCCTTCGGTCAGGGTGGAGCCCGGCATGATGGTGTTGACCGTCACGTGGGTAGCCACCGTGAGTTTCGAGAGACTCTTGGCTAGTGACAGGTTCATGGTCTTGGTCATGCTATACTGCGGCATTTCACCGGACGGCATCACGGCCTCTTCGCTGGCGATGAAGATCACGCGACCGAAGTCTTGTTCGAGCATGTGTGGGAGGTAGAATTTCGCCAAGGCGTTACCGGCCAGCACGTTGACGTCGAAGAACTTTTTCCAGGTAGCGTCGTCGATATCCCAGTAGTCCATGGGTTTGAAGATGCCCATGTTGTTGACCAGGATGTCCACTTCTGGGACCTGCGCAAACAGCTTCTGTTGTTCGGCGGGCTGGGCGATGTCGGCCACGACGCCTTGGGGCCGAGTCGTTGGAAAGGCGGCCGCGAGTTCAGCGACGACCTGGTCGACACTGGCCTGTTGGCGGCCGTTAACGATGACGTTGACGCCTTCGCGGGCCAGTTCGGTGGCGATGGCCTTCCCGATGCCCTTAGTTGACCCCGTAATCAGTGCGGTTTTTGCCGTTAAATGTAAATCCATTGGTGAATCCCTCCCATAAGTGATTGATGGGTCTAGCTTACCCGGAAACGGGCGCAAAAGCTAGTCGGCACTTTCAAGTGGGATAGGCACCAATTAGTAAGTTTAGAGCAGTTCGTTGATCAGTTTCTTGGCCACCGCCCGGGCGGAGAAGGGATTTTGGCCCGTGATCAGGTGACCGTCTTCCACGGCAAATTCGCTGTAGGCGCGTTTCTTCTGGAAATTGGCGCCGTGTTGGCGGGCCAGGGTCTCGTTTAGAAACGGGACGACCTTCTTCTTGCCGGCCAGGACCTCCTCGGCGGTGGTGAAGCCGGTGATCTTCTTACCCGCGACCAGGTAGTGCCCGGCGGCGTCTTTAACGTTGAGTAGACCGGCGATGCCGTGACACACGGACGTCAACCAGCCGCCGTTTTCGGCGATGGCCAGGGTGATTTGCTGCAGGTCGGCGTTTTCGGGGAAATCCCACATCACGCCGTGGCCGCCGGCAAAGTAGATGGCGGCGTAGTCTTGCGGATGAATGGCGTTGGGCGTTAGGGAGTTACACAGCGCGCGCTTCTGAAAGTCCTCGGTCTCGTACCAGGACAGGATGGCCTCGTCGGCGTACTTCATGCCGCGCGGATCGAGTGGCACGAACCCACCCAGCGGACTCATGTAGTCCACGGCAATGTCGGCTTGATGCATCTCCTCGGCAAATTCGGTGGCTTCGCCCAGCCACAGTCCCGTCGCGTCGGTCGTCCCGTGGTAGCGGGTGGTATTGGTTAAAACGATTAAAACTTTAGTCATAAAAAGTCCTCCTCACGCAAACCTAGTTGCCTTAAACTTACCACACGTAACGGTTCAGACTCGTGAGGACGACTCATCAGTCGCGTAAAAGTTCCATAACTTTAATTTTGCTGTTGAACACTTGTTCCCCTAACGAAAATTCGCTATAATAAGGTCACACATTGGTGAAGGAGGGGCGTGTCGTGGATCCAAAACGGGTGTATCTCGCCATCGATTTGAAGTCGTTTTACGCGTCGGCGGAGTGCGCGGCTCGCGGTTGGGACCCGTTGAACGTGAACCTGGTGGTCGCGGACCCCAGCCGAACTAACAAGACCATTTGCCTAGCGGTGTCGCCGGCCCTTAAAAGTTTCGGCTTGTCCGGGCGCCCCCGGTTGTTTGAGGTGGAACAACGGGTGGCCGACCTGAATCGCGAGCGCTACCTGGCCGTTCATCACCGGTTACACGGTGAGTCTGATTACAAGGACCAGCTGTTGCGCAACCCCAACCTGAAGCTGACCTACCGGGTAGCCAAGCCGCGGATGGCGTACTACCTGCAGGTCAGTAACCAAATCTATCAGATCTACTTAAAGTACGTGGCGGCCGAGCAGATTCACGTCTATTCAATCGACGAGGTCTTGATGGACGTGACCGACTACCTAAAGTTGTACCGGATTTCGGCGCACGGATTGGCCAAAAAAATCATCCAGGACGTTCAACACCAGACCGGTATCACCGCGACGGCGGGTATCGGCACCAATCTCTATCTGGCCAAGGTGGCCATGGACATCGTGGGCAAGAAGATTCCTGCCGACCAAGACGGGGTGCGCATCGCCAAATTGAACGAACATAGTTACCGCAAGTACCTCTGGGCGCACCAACCGTTAACCGATTTTTGGCGTATCGGGCGGGGGTACGCCAAACGGCTGGAAAAATTGGGTCTGCATACCATGGGCGACATTGCTCGCTGTTCACTGGGGCAGCCCACGGACGCTCAAAACGAAGAAACGCTGTACCGCGAATTTGGCGTGGTGGCCGAGCTGATCATCGACCACGCCTGGGGCTACGAATCCACGACCCTGCACGATATTAAGAGTTATCGTCCGGCCGCGCACAGCCTCGGCTCGGGGCAGGTCCTGCCCACGCCCTACGACTTTACCCACGGCGAGCTGGTCGCCCGCGAAATGATTGACGGGCTGGCCCTAGACCTGGTTCGTCAACGGCTGGTGTGCGACCAGGTGGTGTTGCACATTGCTTACGATAGGAAGAGTTTGTCCGGGCAAGCGACTGCGACCACTCACGATTACTACGGGCGGCCAACGCCCAAGCCGGCCCACGGTAGCTACGACTTCCAAGTGCCCACGTCGCTGACCACGGATTTAAAACGCGCGGTGTCGGCCATCTATCGGCGCAAGGTCAACCCGCACTACCTGATTCGTAAAGTCACGGTCAGCGTGAATCACGTGATCGCCGAGGCCGAGGCGCAGGCCACCGAATACAGCCAGCAATTGGATCTGTTCGGTCAGGTCACGGGCCCCACGCCCCAGGAACGGCGGGCGCGGCGCAACGAACGCAAGGTGCAGGAATCAATCCTGCAAGTGCAGGACCGGTTCGGCCGGGACGCCATCATGCGCGCGACCGACCTGCTGGACGGCGCCACGTTTAAGAAACGCAATCACGAGATTGGGGGGCACCGCGCATGAGTCGTGAGACCAAACGGCAGATTGCCGAACAACTTTTTAACGACACCAGCGCCTACACCGATATCATGGATCTACCGCACCACGTGTCGTCTCGTCACCCGGCCATGCCACAGGGCGACCGGGCGGCCCAGTTTGCCCCGTTTGCGGCGCTCACGGGGTATGACGACTTGTTGGCGGCTAGCGCCCAGGCCCTCCGTCAGCGCGCGGACCTCCCATTTGAGGCGACGGCCAAGTGTCGGCGGAATTTACGGGCCGTTTGCGCGGTCATCGCCACCAAACCGCGGGTCGACTTAACGGTGTTTGCCCCGGAGACCGGGGAAAGTCGGACCATTCGGGTGCGGCTAAAAGCCGCCAACGAGACACAGTTAACGCTGTTAGACGGTCAGGTAATCTTAGTGGAGAACCTGCAGGCGATTCAGTTGTTGAAAAATAATCACTGAGGCCCACTTGAACGCAGGTGGGTTTTTAAGTTCCGGAATAAGTTTATTAATATTTGGGCGAGAAGACACGTTCTTTTAAGAACGTGATGAATCGCCTT
>NZ_AZDW01000044.1 GCF_001434115.1 Levilactobacillus zymae DSM 19395 | reverse complement strand
CTTATCATGAATCGTTGATTTAACAACATTTCCATTGACAAGACGTAGAAAAAGAGATGTCCTCCAGGTACTTTCGCCTGGGGGGCATCTCTTTTCGCTACTGGTTAGTCTGTCGTTACAGGTCGCCCCGGCGGAAGGCTTCGATCATACTCCACGACAAGCTCAACGTGGTGTCGTCGTGGGGCAATTCGTCGCGGCGGAACCACTTGGCCTGGGACAGTTCGTCGGTCTCTAACGTGATGGGGACACTCTGGTCTAACTCCGCCACGAAGCCCACCAGTAGTGCGTGGGAAGCCGCCCAGGGCTGACTGCCCCGGTAACGAATATGGTGCACGCTCAGTCCGACTTCTTCGTGAACCTCCCGGCGAACCGTTTCTTCGAGGGTCTCCCCGATTTCGGCGTACCCGGAAATCAGGGTGTATTTATCGTAACCGGTCAAAAACTTGGTCAACAGAAGCTGATCACCGTGCGTGACCGCCACAATGATTGCCGGGGCAATCGTGGGATAGATCTTCTGGCCACACTGCGGACAGGTCAAGGCCCGTTCGACGGTGTCTGGCACGTACGCGTGACCACAGTGACTGCAGAACCGATGGGTGGCGTACCACCAGCCCAATTGAGCCGCCGTCGCCGCAGCAAAGCCCAACCACTGGGGCGTCAACCGCCGTAACGCCGCGACCGGAGCGTACCGGTACCGGGCCGTCTCGCTGACCGGGGCAGTGACCAAAAAGATAGCTGTCTGGTCGATCGTCAACAGGTACGTAGCTTGGGCGGGCGTTACCGCCCAGGTCTGGGTGACCGCGGTCCACCGCGGCAACGTTTGCGCTTGGTCTAAAAGCACGTGTTGGTCGTGGTAGACCACCACGAAGTCGTCGGGTCGCGGTGTGCGTGGCCCGTGAAACTGATTATCTAAACGGTGTGGGGCAATATCTTGAAACAACGGGGACACCAACTTTCAATTCGAATAGTCCCCATCATGCGCGTCTATCTCAAATTAATCAATCGCTTAGCTCCGGGGAACGCGCCGTCTCACCCGTTTACGGCAACGTGGCGGTCGCTGGTACCAACAGTCCCTGAGCGACCGAATAGCGGTAAGCCTGTTCGTAGCGTGGGTACTTGCCCTTAAATCGCTTTTCCAACTGCGGCCAGTATTTCGGCTCATGGGTAACCTCTAAGGCCATTTCTAAGACCCGTTGCCGGGCGTTACCCTGCTTCGCCGCACGTAACCGGTCAATTTCGGCATCAAACAGCGCGGCAAGTTCTGCCGGTCGTTGCCCGACTAACCGTTCGAAGGCGGCAAACCCGGTCGGGAAGAACCGGTCAAAGACGTACTTGGCTTGGACCACCGTACTTTTTTCGACCGGTTGGCCCTGCTCCACAAAATACAAATAACGCGCTAGGATGTACCCCGCGATTTCGGCGTTCATCTGGTGGTGCCGGACGTGAAAGCTGCCGAAGAAATTGGTGATGCGCAACGCTTCGGCCTGGTCCGCCGGCGATAATATGCCCGCCCGTAATAACCGAGCGACCATCAGCACGCTAAAGCGGTTATCCGTCCGGGCACTGCTCATCAGATACGGCGCACTGTCCTGCGGGGCTATTTCGTGAGCAAACCAGAAATTAAGCAACACGCGACTGGCGTTACCGCTTTGTTCGCACTCCTGCCACAGGACTTGTTCCTGTTCGGTGGTCAGACCGGGTAACCGGTAAGCTACGGATTCCACGTAATCGGTGGCCTGTTCCTTAAGCTCCGGGGTAATTTGGCGTAACCAGGGGTGCGGCGAAAAATCTGGGTTGGCCGCAAAGGTCTGAAGTTCTTGGTATTCGGTCGCCGTCATCTTCCCGACCAGCTGATCATTGGGTTGCCGTAAGAGGTGTAAGAGCCGCTTAGTCGCGGTCTCCGTCACCACCGGTTGCGCGGGTGCGGGCGTTTTTTTCCGCCACCACCGTGACTTGGGTGCGGCATCATCCGGTAATGGTTGGGCCAAGAAGGTATCCAGGACCGCTTGCGAATTCAACGTCACGCCCAGTTCGTCGTGGACCAGGTGGCGGCCCTGTCCCGAGTGAAAGAGGTCCGAAAACTCGATGGGCCCACTGATCTCCCCTAACCGCTTTTGGCTGGGAAGGCTCCCGATCCGAAAATGCGTCGCTAATAGGCCAAAGTAGGCGGCGTACAGGCGGTGAAAGAACTGGGGAAACTGGGTGCCCCCGTTGCGGGTGTAGGTCTCCAAATCGCCTAACAAGAATTGAAAATTAATCACCCGGTAGTAGTCGCGTAAGACCGGATAGTCCCGGATGAATGGGTAAATGAAGAATTGAATATTGGCGACCATCCCCCGTTTAAAATACAAAGATGAAATATCCTGAATTATTCACCAGAAACTCCAAAATCCCCATCAAACACATGATTCAAGT
>NZ_AZDW01000007.1 GCF_001434115.1 Levilactobacillus zymae DSM 19395 | reverse complement strand
AATCGAGAATTTCCTTCCTGTTTTCTTATAGAATTCGAGTTATGTCCCAAACTCGTTGTTTTAACTTAATCGTTGCTTGGAATTATCTGAGAAGCGGTCGTGGCCGGCCAGATGCTTACTCTTCTTCCGAAAGGCCGCTAAATTATTGAGGTACAATTGCCCTCCCGCAGCGAACAAGATAATCAACAAAATGATCAAAACAGCCATCATCAGAAATTCCCCCCGTCAACATTAGGTTACAATTACATTATCGTAATGTTACAGAAAGATTGCAAGGCCCAATCACTAAAAATTAAAATTTCTTGAGAATTAGCGCGTTGAGTGACGAGATTCTGAAGTTGAATCCGAGGACCGCGACGACTCGCGTTGCCGGTCTTGGTGGTGACGTTTGACCTTCTTGACCTGGTTGGAAATCTGGTTAGTTGGGCTAACGTCCTTTTTTCCGGACAGGTTCGAGACCGGGTAAGCAATCAGTAACACTACGGCCGCAATTCCCACGTAGCGTAAATTCTTCCGCCGGTCGCCCTGAGCTTGGGTGATTTGAAAGAAATAGTAAATCAGACTGATTGCGGCGAAGAACACCCCGATTTCCGCCACGATATGCACAATTGTCATGGTCTTGGCCCCCCTACCTGAATGTGATCTGTCCCCCCGCTTGCCCGGCGACTCGCGATTGACACGGCGCGCCGGCTTCTCTATAATAAATGACTGTGAGTGATTTTGTCGCAATAGCTCAGCTGGATAGAGCAACGGTCTTCTAAACCGTAGGTCGAGGGTTCGAATCTCTCTTGCGACATCGTTAATCAGTTTAATCGATTGTCATCTCAAGCGTTCGGGAAGTTTCCCGAACGCTTTTTTGATGCGCCTACTTTAAATGTTGGGCAAAGGTCTTAATATTTTCCTGCATAAATCGGTCCAAGGGAATTCCGAGTTCGCCATACGAATAAACGTCGTTAAACACGGCATTCCCGAAGTTGATCAGGATAAAGTTACTGACCTCTTGGGGCACGTTGACCTGCGCGCTGATTTCGCCGCTTTCGACCATTTGGTTAAAAGTGTTGGTCAAGGACACGGCAAATTGTAACGGTAACTTCTTGACCGCCTGCCGAATTTCGGGGAACTGGTTCCCTTCCTTGACCCCCAGCAATGACACGGCCTGATGGCGTTGAATGAAGGTCGCATAAAGTTCTGCGACCCGTTGGAGGTCCGTTTCAATATCCCCGTCGATCTGAAACGTCTCGTTAAGGTGGTCAATGTCGTCGATGTACAGGTCAATCAACCGGTCCAACAAATGATGCTTATCCTTAAAGTGGCGAAAGACCGTGCTTTCATTAACGCCGGCCCGTTCCGCAATCTTCCGCGTTGTGGTCCCGTGATAGCCGTACTTGAGCACTAATTCCGAAAAAGCGGTCAAGATCCGCTGATCGGTTTCCTGTTTCGTCGCCATTCTATCGAGCTCCTTCTCAATCGTTGTCTCCCTAAAGTGTACCATGCAGCCTCGCCAACTTGGTAGAATACGCCTAGCAAAAAGTTTGTTATACTAAGAGCAAATACTTTATGGGCTGTATCAGTTGTCCTCAAATGCGGTCCAGGATTAGGAGGAGAGATAGATGAAACTCGCTAATTATAAACGGCTCTGGGGGGTCTTGCTGGCCGGGGTCGCAGCATTAATTGCCCAGTTCATCCTGCACCAGGCCCAGTGGTCGGCCGGGATTTTGATCGTTGCCGGGAGCTTGATTGCCCTATTGATGTTCATCGACATGGTCAAGACTTTAAAATCCGGTAAATTTGGGGTCGACCTTTTAGCCATCACGGCGGTCATCGCCACCCTAGCTGTGGGGGAATACTGGGCCGCCTTGATCGTTTTACTGATGCTGACCGGGGGCGACGCGCTGGAAGACTTCGCCGCTAACCGTGCCAACACCGAGCTGCAAAGTCTCCTGGCCAACTCGCCCCAAGACGCCCACCTGGTCACGGCCGATACCCTGACCGATATCCACATCGACGCCGTCACCGTGGGCCAGGAACTGCTGGTCAAGCCCGGCGAGGCCATCCCCGTCGACGGGACGGTCCTGCAGGGCACCACGACGGTCGACGAGTCCTCGTTGACCGGTGAGTCGCGCCCCATTGACAAGGGCCCCCGCGACACCGTGATGTCCGGGGCCATCAACGGCGATCAGGCCATTCACATCCGCGCCGACCAGACCGCAGCCAACAGTCAATACCAAAACATCGTTCGGTTGGTCAAACAGGCCGAAAACCAACCGGCGCACTTCGTTCGGATGGCCGACCGTTACGCCGTGCCGTTTACCCTGGGCGCCTACGTGATCGCCGGACTAGCCTGGTGGCTGTCGGGCGACCCCGTCCGCGTTGCCGAGGTCTTGGTGGTGGCTTCACCGTGCCCGTTGATTCTCGCCGCGCCCATCGCCTTGGTCTCCGGGATGAGCCGGGCTAGCCGTAACGGAATCATCGTTAAGACCGGGACCACGCTAGAAAAGTTGGCCCAGGTCAAGAGCTTCGCCTTCGATAAAACGGGGACCATCACCCAGGGCCACCTGGTCGTGGCGAGCGTCCTTCCCCAGGCTGGCATCACTAGCGAACGGCTCTTGCAGCTGGCCGCCAGCGTGGAGCAGCATTCCAACCACGTGCTGGCCCGTTCCCTCCTCACCGCCAATCAACAGGCGCTCTTAGCCGCTACCGACGTCACGGAGACCACGGCGGCCGGGGTGCAAGCCACGGTAGACGGTCAAACGGTCCGCGCCGGCAAGGCCAGTTACGTGACCACCGCGACCATTCAGAAGGTCCAACAAACCGCCGTTTACGTGGCAGTCAACGACCAATACGTGGGCTGTGTGACCTTCACCGACCGGGTCCGGCCGGAAGCGGCCACGACCATGACCACGCTCCACCACCTCGGCATCACCAACCTCCTCATGATTTCCGGAGACCAGCCGACTATCGCCCATCAGATTGCCCGCGAAGTCGGTATCGACCAGGTGCACGCGGAGTGTTTGCCCGCCGATAAGATCAGCGTGTTACGCCAGCTTCCCGCCGACCAGCGACCCGTGGCCATGGTTGGCGACGGGGTCAACGATGCACCATCGCTCGTCACGGCCGACGTGGGAATCGCCATGGGCGCCCACGGGGCGACGGCGGCCAGTGAATCCGCCGATGCGGTGGTCTTAAAGGACGACCTGACCCGGGTCAGCACCGCCGTTCAGATCTCACGGGATACCATGCGAATCGCCCGACAGTCGGTCCTGATTGGGATTGCCATTTGTACGGGACTGATGCTGATCGCCAGTTTCGGGGTCATCCCCGCCATCATCGGGGCCCTGTTCCAGGAAGCCGTCGATACCATCACGATTCTCTACGCCTTACGGGCCAGAACGGACCGCTAACCCCAATATTTACCCAAACTCGCGACTGACTCCAGTGGCGAGTTTTTCTTTGCGCCCAATCATCAATCAGTGACCGTTACCATAGTGGCCGCACCAACCGGTCACCTTGTAGGAATCTAACCACTCACACTGACCGTAAACGCCTATGATCAGGGTAAATCAATCTAGGAGGGCGACTTTTATGAGATCAGTTAAAACTCAATCGCTATCCGCTGTCATGCAGTCGTATTTGAAAGCGTTACCGCTAGCCGGCGTGCTTCTATTATTGAATTGCCAGTTTGTCGTCGGCCACTTCGTCTGGAACTGGTCACCGCTGTCGTGGTACTGCCTCCTGTGCTATGGGCTGTTTCCACTGGCGGACCGCCACGTTCACCGGTTAACCACTCGGCTACTCGCCCGGCACCCGGTAGCGCCGCCCACCGCGCCGAGACCTCGCGCCGCCATCTACGCCGCAGGTCTCCCCTTAATGCCCTTAGAAGACTACGACCCGCACCAAGTTCGGTTCCTACCGGCACTGGGGCGAGTCAGTCTCACCTTGTTGCTGGCACCGGCAATCGTTCTGATTGGCAGTGTCAGTCACCGACACAACTCCCTCTAATCGAAAGCGCCACCCTGACGGGGTAGATCTCCGTCAGGGTGACGTTTTTTAATTAGGGGGCGGGCGACAAAAAACGCGTTCCCCAACTCCGGGAACGCGTCACCGTTCTAGTCTTCGGCCAGAACACCTTTTTTATAAACTTGTTTATCAGGCTGTTGGACCGCGTGGATGTCAGTTAACGGATCGGCGTCTAGGACCACCAAGTCCGCCACTTTGCCCACCGCTAACGTGCCGTAACGGTCATCGATCTGCATGAGCTTTGCGGCGTTTTGGGTCGCCCCCAATAAGGCCTGGTACGGCGTAAGCCCCATTTCCGTCATCAAAACGATTTCGTCCGTGGTCCCGGTGGTGAAGCCGTTGAACGGCGTCCCGGCATCGGTCCCCACGGCGTAATTAATGCCCGAATTCAGGGCGATGCGCATGTTCTTGTAAAAGATTTCCTTGACGCCGGCGTTCTTGCGGTAGACGTAATCCGGCACGATGCCTTTGCCGTAACGGTCGATCTTGTCGCAGGGACTAAGCGTCGGCACCAGGTAGGTTCCCTGATCCTTCATTAACTGAATCTGGTCGGCGTCGATGTAGATGCCGTGTTCGATGGAATCCACCCCGGCTTCAAGCGATAACTGAATTCCCCGGTTGCCTTGGGCGTGTGAGGCCACCGTCATGTGCTTACTATGGGCTTCTTGGACGGCCACGCGAATTTCTTCTTCGGTCAGTTCCGTGTCGTCGACCTCGTCGTCAGCGGACATCACGCCCCCGGTCGCCATGACCTTGATGTTGCCGGCCCCCAGCTTGAAGTTTTCCCGGACGGCCCGACGCACGTCACTGGCAGAGTTCACCAGGTGGCCCAGGTTGCTTTCACCGTTAAGTCCCTGGGGTTCGTCCCCGTGACCACCGATAATGGAAATCGGCCGGCCGGAGCCGTCAATTTCGGTCCCTCCCAGTTCGCCGGCCTTTTGCAGGCGTGACAGCTTGATGTCCACGCCAAACGCACACCCACAGTCCCGGATGTAGGTCACGCCGTCGTGCAATAACGCCTTCAAATTCTTTAACGCCCGGTAAGTCACTTCCGTTTCGGACAAGTGGTCACCCGGTTGATCCGCCGGCCCACTCATGATGTGGGTATGCACGTTCATCAGGCCGGGAATCACGACCTTGCCCTGTAAATCAATCGTTTCCCCCGCCACGGTTGCTGGGACCCCCGTGCCGAGGGCCGTAATGACGCCGTGGTCATCCACGGTCAGGTAAGTATCGGGCTGTAAGTGGTCGTCAACGCCGTTAAAGAGCTGGGCGTGTAAAAAAGTTTTTGTCATGAACAAGACTCCCTTGAATTCAGTAATTAGTCAAATTCTAAGAGAAGTTCTCATAATTGTCAATTCGATTTCAACATTATTAAGCGTATTACGTCAATCAAGTACTGATAATACCGCATTTTAACGGCTTTCGTCCAGACTCATTATTTTCTAATTTTAAAAATATCACGAAAAAAGGCCACCATCCGAAGATGGTGACCTTTTTGGCTATAGGCTAATGTAAATTAGTCAACAACCGTAACGTTAGCAGCTTGTGGGCCACGATCGCCTTGTTCTACGTCAAGGGATACGTGTTGGCCTTCTTCAAGAGTCTTGAAGCCTTCACTGTTGATAGCAGAGAAGTGAACGAAAACGTCAGAGCCGTTTTCCAAAGTGATGAAGCCGTAACCTTTATCAGCGTTGAACCATTTAACAGTACCTTGTTCCATAAGAATGAAACCTCCGTGCGCATAGCGCAATAATATTTGCATTTGAAAGCTGGGGTAAAAAGGAGCCATTCTTAAAGAACGTCGAGCCTTTAAAACTTCCGAACCATAAATACATTAACCATAGGATAACAGGTATTGCTCAGAATAGCAAATGAGAAATCCTAAATATTTGCTGAAATTGATGATAATCAGGCTAAACGTTCCGCTAACCACTGGTACGCCGCCATTACTTCTTGGGGCGTTAAATTGTGGGTTCCCCCGGTCACCTCGACCGTGGTGGTCATTTGTAGATTGTCGCAGGCCGTGGCAATTTTTTGAACGGTCGCCACACTGACTAAGGGGTCGCGCTGCCCCGCCGACAACCAAACGTCGCGGCGCTGGTCGCTAACGGGTTGGGCCACGTCTAACCATAGCGGGTGAAATAACAGGGCGAACCGGCCGGGGAACAGCCCCGCGCGCACCCCGTAGGCCCCTAGCGCCGCGCCGTTGGAATACCCCACCGTCACCAATTGCGTGGCATCCCAATGGTTTTCGCGGCATAAGCGTCGGGCCTGTTCGGCCACCCACCGGGCTTCACGATCGACCTGCTCCGGTCGGGCCGGCGAACTGGCCGTTTGGGTGTAGTATTGCCGCTGGGCCCCGGTTCCCTGACGTCCCGCAATCGTCAGTAGCGGACTTTGGGGCGCTAACCGGCGGCCAAACTCGAGGATTTCTTGGTTGGTGCCGCCCGTTCCCTGCAGCAATAATAACGGGGGCGCGGTATTGGCTCCGGGCATGGTCTCAATCAACTCACTCATCGTGATCCCCCCTACCGGTGCACCACGATTTCCACCGTGTCCTTTTGGGGCGCGATGTTCAAGCCGAAGCAGGGCTCGGTCAAAATTTTTCCGTATTCGTCGAGCACGTCGTTGGGCAGGGGCGTGTGTTCGTGGAGCTTAGCAATCAGCTCATCCGGGGTGTCCAGGTCCGCTAGGTTCACAAACAGCAACGCATCGTTGATCAAATCGTGGACCAGGTCACTCAGTAACCCGTTGGGCTTACCCGCGGTGTCCGTAATGATGACTTGCGAACTGGCCATGGGTTGGTGATTGACGGAAACGAATTTTAAAATCGTAAAAATGGTTGGCATAAGTAAACTCCCCCTATTTATTGACGGCTGAACGCATTTTCGCCCAGCGCTGCATCATTTTTTCTTGCACCTTCGGCAACGGTAACGCCTTCACCTGCTCGTGGGGCACCCACTGCCCCGGAAAGTAGGTCAAATCCAAGGCGGTTGGCACCGTGGCGACCAGCAGTTTCACCTGCCAGCGTTGGTGGGTGTAGGTCTGACTGACGGCCTGGCCGCCCAACGGTTGAAAGGTCACCGGCAAGTGGTAGTCTTGGGCCCAGCGTTGCTCTAACGCCGCGATATCGGCCGCTAACGTCGTGGGTTCGGGCTCCTGGTCCGGCTGCAAATCGGCCTTGGTGACCAGCGGATAGGTCCAATATCCGGTGAGCATCTGTTGGCTGGTGCGTTGAACCACTAATTCGCCGGCCGGTGATTGGACCAGTAGGCCGTAATACGGCACTACTTTGGGTCGCGGTTTCTTGGTCTTCACCGGAAAGTCGAGCACCCGGTTCTCCCGGTACGAGGCGTCAAATTGCCGAACGGGCGAATGTTCCGGGTCGGGATTCTTAGCCGTCATGTAGCTCGACCCCAGGTCCATGATGGCTTGGTTGAAGTCCCCCGGTCGTTGCGGGTCCACGATGGGTTGAATCGCCTTAAAGAAAATCTGGCGGGTCTTGGGCTGGGCGATATCCGCGTCGATCAAAAGTAGCCGGGCAAAGACCCGAAACGCGTTACCGTCGACGGCCGGAACCACCTCTTTAAAGGCAATACTGGCAATCGCGCAGGCCGTGTATGGCCCGATCCCCACGAGATCCTGCAAAGCCGCCGCAGTCCGGGGCCACTGGCCGTGATAGTCGGTGACTAACTGTTGCGCCGCCCGTTGTAGGTTACGGGCCCGAGAATAATAGCCCAGCCCCTGCCACGCCTTCAACAGGTCCGGTTCGGCGGCTTGGGCTAACGCCTCGACCGTGGGAAAGGCCGCCATAAAGCGTTGGTAGTACGGGATCACCGTATTGACTTGGGTCTGCTGGAGCATGATCTCACTGACCCAGACGTGATAGGGGTCCTGGTCATGCCGCCAGGGTAAATCGCGGCCCGCCTGATCGTACCAGGCGAGTAACGTCCGCCGAAAATCGGCGATCGTTGTGGTTGACCATTTTTCCATGAGCATCCCTCCAGAATGACTATTTTCTTAATTTTAGCGAATTCCCCGGCCCATCACAAGTCACGGCCCTTAACTGGGGCTTGACGCCACTATCCCGCTCCCCTATCATCAAACAGGAAGCTGTCTACATATCGGAGGGGACAAGAGTGAAACACTGGATTATCCCATTTTTAATCATCCTGGTCGGCGGGCTGGCCGGCTGTACGCGCATCACCACGGTCAATTCCACCAGTGATAGCAAGGGCGTCATGGCCAAACATCAGACGCTAAATCTGGCGACCGGCACGCCACTGACCACCCTGGACACCGACAAAATGGCCCAATTTGGCCGCCTGAACAACACCATCGAAGGCCTGTATCAGACTAACCGCGACGGTCAGGCCCAGCTGGCCCTGGCTCAACGCGTCAAGGTCAACGCCGCTAAAACCACCTACACCTTTACACTATGGAAGGATTCTTACTGGAGCAACGGTGACCTGATCACTGCGCAGAACTTCGTGTACGCCTGGCGCCGGGCCCTCGATCCACGAACCAAGGCGCCCGATGCCGACCTCTTTCGGGGCATCCGGCACGCCAAACAAATTCTCGCTGGTCAACTGCCCGCAAGCCAACTGGGCGTCCAAGCCCAGGGCCGTTTCAAGCTCATCGTCCACCTCGACCACCCCATGGCCGAATTGCCGCAACGCCTAGCCTACCCCCTGTTTGGCCCGCAGAACCAACGGATCGCCAAAAAGTTTGGGAAAAAGTACGCCACCAAACCGGAATACCAGGTCTACGCAGGACCCTTCATGGTCAGCAGTCACGGCGACACTCAGCATCACTGGCACATGGTCCCCAATCCCCACTACTGGGACCGCAAACACGTGTATTTGACGCGCATCAACGTCAACGTGTATCGCAGTCAGGCCCAGGCCTGGCGCGACTACCGGGCGGGCAAGCTCGACGAGGTCCGCCTCTTGACCAAGAAGAGCGTCAAAGCTTACGAATACAAGAATTCCTATACCGCGCGGCCCTATTCGCGCATGATTCTGATCAGTTATCGGCGTGACGGCCCTAACGCCGTTCACAATCAATTATTAGCCCAACGGCAGGCGCACCTGGCCATTTCTCACGCCATCAACCGTCAAGCGCTGGGTCAGGACACCTACGGTAACGCCTCGCTTCCCGCTCAGGGCATCGTCCCGGCCGGTCTCAGCCGGGGGGTTCGGGGCACCGCCGACTTTGCGGCCAGCCAGCCTAACCAAAAAACGCTGAAATACCAACCACAATTAGCCCAACGCGAATGGCGTCACGCCCTGAGCCAAGTGGGGTTGACTAAGGTCACCCTCACGTTGAGCTACCACGAGGCCCTCAACAGTCAAAGTCTGGCCAAAAAGTTACAGCACCAACTGACCAAAACCCTCCCCGGCCTAACCATCAAACTCAAGGCTCGGGACTGGAAATTCGACGATGATCGGTCGGCGCCACTAGCCGGCGACCTCAACCTCGCTACGCAACGCGCGCAGTACGCCGACCCGTTGTCCATGCTGTCGCTATACACCTCCACCAGCACCGCCAATACCGGCCACTGGCGTAACTTCGACTACGACGACCTAGTGGCCCAGGCTAGTAATGCGCCCGCCTTTAACGCTCGGCGGTGGAAGACGTTGCTGAAAGCCGATGGCATCTTGATGCAGCACCAGGGTGTCACGCCACTGTTTCAGCCCGCCAGCACTTATCTCGTCAATCCCCATCTCAACGGCGTCCAATTCAACACCGTGGGGACCCAATCGAACTTTAAGGAAGCCTATTTCGTCAAGTAACGCTAAAACGAGTCCCCCTAGAACCTGATAGTCTGGTTCTAAGGGGGACTCGTTTGGGTTAGCTTATTTAGCTTGAGGCAACCGCTCCTGGGCCACGCGCAACACGGCATCGTCAATGAATTCGCTGGTCAGTCGTTGCATAGGCGTGTACCCGTGGCGGTCCTTATAGGCCACCGGGTAGGCAGCGACGATCGCTACCTTTAGATTGTTCTCGGTCAAAAAGATCTGACCGGCGCCACGATACTTGCCCTTGCTGTGACGACCGGTGCGCCAGGAATGAAGCTTGAAATCGCCGTCCGGCTCCCGTTTGATCTGGTAATGTCCCGAGGCGTCGGCTTCCACCGGCACGCCCAGGTATTGATTGACTGCGTACTTTGCTTTCGCCACGCTTAAGCCTCCTTCGTGAGGGCGTCAATTAACGGCGCCACGGTCGCGGACCCCAATACCGCCGTGACGGTCGGTTGGGTCAAGATAGGCGTTAACGCCGCAGCCGTAGTGGCAACCCCGACTAATTGTTCAGCGACCTGGGCCAACTGAGCGGCCGGGGCGACCGTCCCAAAGAGGGCCACGCGACGCAAAACACCCCGTTGACTGGTGAAATTAACGTGCAGGTCACCGGCGGGTACGGTCAACCGTTGATACTGCCGAAACCCGGGATTGGCGCCGTAATTCCACGCGTCCGTCCGGTACTTCTCGGCCAGTCGCTGGTCGATGACCGCCCAATCGTGGTCGGTCAGGTGGTAGGTCTCGATTTGTGTCACCTGATCGACGTTAAAGACGTGGCACAACAGCGCCTCCCGGAAAGCCTGAATGTCTAAGTTCTGGTATTCCGGTGCCAGGTATTGGCGCAGGTTCGTAATCGGAACCCGGTTCGAGGCCACGCCGCGGTGGGGCCGATCTCCCGCCGGCAGCAAGGCCGCGTGGGCCGCGTCGACGTTCAGGTCGTACATGATGGTCCCCCCGGCCGCGTAACCGTCGCCGTTCTTAAACATGGTCATCCCCGAAAACTTCTTGCCGGCCACCGTTAGCGCACTCTTCTGGCTAATCCCCAGATCCGCGACGCCCATGGCCTTTAGGGCCCGTAAAATCGGGTCGGCAAAGACCGTGTAGTCGCCAAATTTCGAGCCGTCTTGCGGGTCACCGTTGACGATGTGTTCAAAAATCAGGTTGCGCTCGTCGTGGTACACGGCGCCGCCCCCGGACGTGCGCCGGACCAGTTGAACGTGCTGGTCGGCCAGGTACTGAAAGTCGACCTCGGCCGTCACCGTCTGGTTAATCCCCACGATGACCGCCGGCTGGTTGACGTACATCATCAGCCCGTGTCCCGGTAATTTCAAATCGTTGACCAGATAGTTATCAATGGATTGGTTCACGATGGCGTCGGTGACCACTTGGCCCTGACGCGTCGTATCGATCAAAAACATAGTTGGGAACTCCCTTCGTGCCTTTTTCACAAGGCAAGCGGCAAATTTAAGTTAAGTTTAGCATAAGCCCCGGTCCCCAACAACTCCCGAAGATAGCGGAACGTCGATGGTTGTCAGCGGTTCCATAAATCCGTATACTAGAGCTAAATTCACAATTGAGAGGAAGACTATCATGACTAACTCAACGCCATCCTTCTGGCAACGACTCAAAACTTGGTGGCAGCAGCGCCACACCCCCGCGACCCCACCCGTGACCGTTCAAGACGGGGTCTGGATCGAACAGCGCGGAAACGGCCACTACCGCTTAGGCCTGGCCAGCGACGCCCTCACTCAGATTGGGGACATTAGCTTTGCCGACCTGCCCGTCATGGTCGACGACGAGCTGCTGGCCAACGACGATATCTTGGAGGTCGAAAGCGATAAGGCGGTCGAGAATTTCAAGACGCCCTACGCCGGCACCGTGACCCAGGTCAACGAAGCCCTCGTCGCCGATCCTAGTGCCATCAGTCCTAAGCACCAGGCGGACAACTGGATTTTAGATTTACAAGTCGCCTGACCAAGCACCGGAAAATCTAGATAAATTAGTTCCCATTTTTGGCAAAATGAACTATGATGAGAATTGAAGCCGGTGGTACCCATGCCAGTCAACTGAGCTACACTGACCCAATTTTTAATTGGAGGTAATGGTTATGGCTGTTGTATTTAAGACCGCTTTATTGGATGAAAAGATGGACGAAGTTTTTGACTGGTCCAAGGACTCAATTCCTGTTCGTGACGCCCTTTGGGATCACTTCATGGAAGCCAATGGTCACAACACCGATGAAACTGAAGCTTCGATGCAGAAGATCGATGCGAAGTCTGACGCTGACGTCAAGGCTTACATCGAAGAAAATCTGAAGAAGTAACCGGCTCACTTAAAAATAACGTCGTCCTTACGGGGGACGTTATTTTTTTAGGTTGAAATGAGTACCGATTGCGTAAGACCCACACACTAAAAACGCGTCATCTGGTATTTCCCTTTACCAGATGACGCGTTTTCTGTTTGCCAGTAACGGGCTAAGCGGTGCCCGTCGCTGTGATTCGTGTTTAACGTTCCCTACTCCGTTGACCAAATCGGCTGAAATACCAGTGGTGCCCCCAAACAAAAAACGGCCACCAAACTCGCCACTGTACCCACCAGCTGGTGGCCAATAACAAACTGGCGACCGTATCGCTGGGATAATGGGCCCGTAGAACCACCCGCGCAATTAGGATCAGTAGGACCCCCAAGCCCACTAATCCCTGTAAACTCACACGCAGCCGTCCCGTGGCAAGTTGGTGCTGCAAGAGCTGCCACACCACCAGAGCCAATAGCATAGCGTTAAAGACGTGCCCGCTAGGAAAACTGTACCCACTAGCCGGTAGCACTGGCAGCGTGGGCCGAGGTCGCGCCACCAGCTGTTTAATCAGCCAGGCCACCGCATCCCCACTCAGCAAGACGCTGCCCCAAAACCGGGCGAGGTGCCGGTAACCGCGCCACCACACGTAGGCGGCAATCCCCATGATTAGTGCCCCGGTGATGACCGGACTACCCAGCGTTGAAATGGCGTGAAACCACTTGGTCCCCCCGGGCGCCAGGTGCGCCGTGGCGACGGCCAATCCCCATTGGTCGCCGGTCGTCAGCAAGGCGAATCGAAATTTAGCCAGTAACGCCAAAATCCCCAATAAACCAAAACAGCTTAACGCCAACTCTTCAGTCACTCGTCGCCGCGCCATCGCGCCTGCCCCCTATCTAACTAACCAACTGATCACACTCGTCACCAGTAAAATGCCTAACTGTAGACTTCCTAGCATCTGCCTCGCCGTCCCCTAAAAACAACTGTGTTTTAGAACAGTTACTAGCATAGTCGCTTACCCCATCCTTAACTACTCATGGAAAAAGAGATTAATCTGAGAATTTTTCAGAATCACTGTCCGGAAAGTTCAGGATAAAGCGGCTCCCCGTGGGTTGATTGTCCTCGACCGTGACCGTCACGTGGTTGAGACTGGCTAACTGGGCCACGATGGCCAGCCCCAACCCGGTCCCGGCGACCTGGTGGTTGTGGGCCGCGTCGGCCCGGTAGAACCGTTCAAAAATCTTAGGCTTATCCGCGGCCGCAATGCCGGGACCGTGGTCCTCCACGGCCAACGTCACGGAGGTCCCGACCACGAGCCGCACGGTAATCGGCGTGGTCGCGGGCGCGTACTTCCCGGCATTATCCAGCAACGCACTGATCATTTGTTGGACGCTGGCTGAATTCCCGGTGACCCGCACCGTGGCGGGTCCCTGATAGTCCAGTGGTTGAGTAAGGACCGCCCGCTTCTCCGTCAACGTCGCCCGGACCTGCTCCACCAAATCCAGCTTGGTCAGCGGCAACCTCCCCCGGTCGGCGCGCGACAAGGTCAACAGACTATTGACCAGGCTTTGCATTTTAGCCGATTCGTCGTCGATAAACCCTAACGACCGCGGAACGATTTCGGGATGGGCCTCCCCGCGGCGTTGGACCAGCCGGACGTGCCCCCGAATCGCGGTAATCGGCGTTCGTAATTCGTGGGCGGCGTTGGCAATGAATTCGCGCTCCTGTTGGGTGTGCTGGTTGATGGCCCCCAGCAGAGCGTTGATGCTTTGGGCCAGTTGGTGGACCTCTAAGGGCTGGTCCGGGACCGGTAAGGCCACTTTGGTCTGCGGACTTTGCGCCTGCTGGCGAGCGGCGTCACTGAGGCTAGCCAGGGGCCGGGTGATACTGCGGGCGGTCACCCGCACGTAGGCCCAGCCCACCATGAGAATCAGCAGCGCCACGGCCGCGACCATCCCAATGACGGACCATAGCAGACTGGTGATTGGTTCTAGGCTGACCCAGGTCTCAAAGACCACGTGGGCCCGCGACCCCGACCGGTAATAGGTGATCCCGTAGCCCGGCGTGTAGGTCAGGGCTTCGAAAAACGGAATGTCGTAGTGCCGGGCCCGCAAAAAGGCCCGGGTATTGGGTGAATAGTAGTGCTTGGTCGTCTTGCCCTGGCGGCTAGCCAATACGTAGGTCCGGCGGGTGTCAATGGCGCTATTTTGTCGCCAGAGGTGCCAATCCCAGGACTGCCAATCGGGCTCCCGGTCGGTCATGGACCGCTTCAGGCTGGCGACCACCTGGTTAGACGTCCGCTCCTGTTGCTTGACCAGTCGATAACCGACTATTCCCACGACACCCAGCCCCATCAAGAGGGTCAGGGCCACCAACATGATCAAGAAGCGCCGTTGAATCTCCTGCGCGGTGGTCAATCGTTTACGCATCTCCCCACCCCCTACCGGTAGTCGGCGGACAGCACGTAGCCCACCCCGCGGACCGTGTGAATCAGGTGCGGCGTGACCAGGTCGACCTTGTGGCGCAGATAGCGAATGTAAACGTCGACGATATTGGGCTGACCGTCAAAGTCCACGCCCCACACCGTGTCGAGCAACTCATCGCGCGTCAGCGTTTGGCCGGCGTGTTGCATCAAGCAGAGCAACAAGTCATATTCACGCTGGGTCAATTGAATGATGCCGTTGTGGCGTAACACCTGCCGGGCCGCGGTATCGAGCGTCAGGTCGGCCACCCGTAACTGTTGCGGTTGTCGCTGTTGTCCCCGCTGATGCCGTAAGATGACCCGAATACGGGCCAAGAGTTCCTCGATATCAAACGGCTTCGTGATGTAATCGTCGGCCCCGGTATCCAGGCCAGCGACCTTGTCCCCCACGTAGTCGCGCGCGGTCATCATGATCACTGGCAGATCATCACGTTTACGAATCCGGCGTAGGACCTCTAGTCCGTCTAATCCAGGCAACATCCAATCCAGTAAAATCAAGTCTAATTGCCCCCGGTGACTCTCGTAAGTCGCCAACGCCGCGGGACCGTCCGTCGCGTTTAACACCGTGTACCCCTCGAACTGTAATTCACTAGTCAGGTAGGTAATCACGGCCTCCTCATCCTCAACGATTAAAATAGTATGCGACATAGTCATATCCCCCATGTTTCATTTTTAGTCTTAATTATAGAGCGGATAACCACGAGAAACGCAATTGCTAACGGACCTTAAGAACTTCCGCCCAAGCTTAAAAAAGAGTTTGGGACATAACTCGAATTCTATAAGAAAACAGGAAGGAAATTCTCGA
>NZ_AZDW01000043.1 GCF_001434115.1 Levilactobacillus zymae DSM 19395 | reverse complement strand
TTAGTCAATTTGATCAAAGTATTTAGGCTCTTGAAGCCGTGTTTTGAAAACGAGATTACTAAAATATACGTGAAGACTTCAGAAGGATAGGTATATGATTATGCGAACAATTATTGGGATTGATGTCAGCAAAAACAAAGCTAATATTGCGGTGGCGACAGACTTAGTAGTGGTCAAAGAATTAGCTATTTCTTTGGACGCACTGGGATTTAATGAACTGAAACACGTCGTGCTTCAGTTCGGTGGGAACCCCGAAATTGTTTTTGAAGCTACTGGTGTCTATTCACGACGACTAGAATATTTTCTTCAGCAAGATGGATTGAACTATCACATTTTAAATCCATTGGCGGCTAAGAATCGTATCACCACCGGTTCACGGCTGAGAAAGAACGATGAACGCGATGCACGCCGGTTAGCCATCACCGAGTTCACAGAACAGTTAGAGCCGTATCTTTTAGCTTATAAGCAAGACCCCATTTACCGTGAGCTAACTGATATGAATCGTTATTATGATCAACTCAATGAAGACAAGAA
>NZ_AZDW01000042.1 GCF_001434115.1 Levilactobacillus zymae DSM 19395 | reverse complement strand
AGTGAACTACTCGGCCGTAAACGACCGAGCTTCTGGGAACATTGAGGAGTGTTTAGGCCGTTATGTCGGTATGCCGAGTACCTAACTCACAGAACTCAACTCTTTTACCAAGGCTAGTCCCTAGCCTGATAGACTTTATTGGGCCGTTTTTAGCCCTCTATGTAAGATATTAACGGCCGCATTGATATCACGATCGTGGTGTGTCCCACACTTTGGACAAGTCCATTCGCGAATTTCGAGCGGTTTCTGACCACTTTGATACCCACAGCTAGCGCATTGCTGACTAGTATAGTTGGGGTTCACCACAATGAGCTGCTTACCATACCACTGGCACTTGTAAGCTA
>NZ_AZDW01000041.1 GCF_001434115.1 Levilactobacillus zymae DSM 19395 | reverse complement strand
TTTTGAAAAACATGAAAACTGACGACTTTTTTGGAAGGTATGAATAATTCAGGTTACAGATTGCCACGGGGAAGGTGGTCGGCCTGTTAGGGGAAAACGGTGCCGGGAAAACCACCCTGATGCGGCTGATGGCTGACGTGGCCAAGGGTGCCAAGGGGACCATCGCCATCAACCAAAAGACCGACGGGACCCAACGTCGCGGCCTGATCAGCTTCACCGAAGCCTTACAGGGGTTTCGGCCGGGGAGTAAGCTCAGTCAGATTCGGGACGTTTACGCGACGGTCTACCCGGATTTTTCCGCCCAGAAATACATAGATTTGGTAACGTTCTTACAGATTGACGACGACTTGGAATTGAATAAGTTGTCCCGCGGGACCCGCGAAAAGTTCATCATCGCGCTGACCTTAGCGCGCCAAGCGGCCGTTTACTTGCTGGACGAACCCTTTAATGGGATCGACAGTATGAGTCGTAAACGCATCATCAGTAGCATTATCAAGTGGAAGGCCGACGACGCCACCATGGTGATCAGTGACCACTACGTCACCGAAATCGCGGCGTTACTTGACGAAGTGGTGATCATCAAGGACCACACGGTTTGCACGCACAAGAGTAGCGAGGAGATTCGTAGTCAGTTCGGCATCGGGGTCGAAGACTTCTACGAAAGCGTGTACGGAGGGGATATTCACGATGACGAGCTTTAGTGAGACCTTTCGCAGCATGTGGCGGTCGAAATTTCGCATCGTCAACATCTTATTGGTGATTTATCTGCTGCTTCTGGTGGTGACCTTGGGTGGTCAGCTGTGGAGTGATGGTTGGGCTAACCTGGACTTTACCAGTGCTAGTGGCGTCGGCTTTGGCTGGGGCTTGGTGGCCTTCATCTGGCTAACGGTGCAGACGGAATGCGATTACGTGAGCGACACCTACCGGCTGTTTCCCGCGACTAACGCGACGGTTTACCTGGCCGGATTGGCCACGACCGTCGTTGCCTTTGCCTATCTGGCAGCAATTCGCCTAGGGATTTTGGGCCTCGGACTAATTTTTGAACACCGGAACAGCGGCCTGGGACAGATGATCCACGAAACGGCGCGGCACATGGGCGCAGACGAGTGGCATTGGGCGATCTTGGTGGGCCTGCTCCTGGTGGCCTTAACGATTACCGGTTGGGTCTCCATTACCCTGATTCATTTTCTGGTTAACGTCGCGAGTGCCTTTCTGCCCAACGGTCGTAACCGGGTGGTCAAGGTGATCATCGCCGTCGTGGTGATTGGCTTATTGACCCTCCTGAATAAATGGCTGGGCGCCTTGCAGACGCAATTTATGGCGCATCAAGCTTTACAAACGAGTCTGATTTATCTGTTGGTCATTGCCGTGATTTGGGCGGCCGTTGAAATCTGGGTGAACATTTATCTGCTTCGGCGGTGGGTCGAAGCCCGGTATTAGGGGAAGGGGAGTGACACACGTGACGGGATTTAAAGCCATGTTTCGGGCCCTGTGGCGGCCCAAGTTTCATGATATGAACGCGATTTTAGGCTTGTATCTGTTGGTGATGGTGATTTCGCTGGTCCTGCAGGGATTTCATGACGGCTTAAACGGGATGAGTCTGGCGAACGCAGCGGTCGGTAGTGGCTCGGGATTCGGGCTGCTGGTCTTTGTCTGGCTGGCGTGGCAGATGGAAAAAGACCATACCAGTGCGACCTATCGGCAAATGCCAGCGACCAACACCAGCTTTTATCTAGCCGAGTTGACCGCGACAGCGGTTGGGGCGCTGTATTTCTTGGTGGTGCGGTCGGCCATCATGTTGGTGAGTTATCTAGGGTTTCACGGTGGCAATGTGCATCAGCTACTGGCCGAGTTATTTCGCGGCGCCCACAGTGACTACTCGCCGCTACAACTCGGGGGTATCGCGACCTACATCGTGGTGCTGTTCTTTCTGGTGGGCGTTCTGGCCTGGATGCTCATTAGTACGATTCACTTTGTGGTGACCACGATTAGTGCCTTCTTGCCTAACGTGGCACAGTGGCTGATTAAGCTGGTGCTCGCCATTCTGCTGATCGTGCTGATTATTCGCGTGATGGTCTGGCTGTTTGAACTGCAACACACGCTGTTTAACGGCTTGACGGAACAGCTGGTTCCCATCATGGCGTATAGCTTCGTTGCGGTGGTGTTGGCGGCAATCGTATTGGGAACCCTCAACGTTTACTTGTTAAAGCATTGGGTGGAAGCCAAGTACTAAATTTTTAGGGGAGGCGTTGGCCATGGCCACGTTTCAGGAGAGTTTACGGGTCCTTTGGCGGCCCAAATTACATCGAGCTAATCTGTTAGTCGGATTGTATTTGATTACCGTGGTGGTCAGTCTAGGGGTGCAAGTCTGGCTGGACGGGGTTACGGAGATGGATGTTCCCGGCACGTTCTTAGCCTTTGCGGGAGTCTGGGGTCTCGTGACCTTAATTGACTTGGCTCGGCGTGGTAGCCGAGAATTGGTGAGCGTGACGTACCGGTTAATGCCGGTACGTGAGTGGCAACTCTATCTGGCGAGTTTAGTCAGTTCGTTCATGGCCGACGTCTACGTGCTGGTCGTCGGATTAAGTCTCACGGTGATTGGGTTTAACTGGCCGTGGTTGGATCAGCACGAACGGGACCAAGTCCGGAATTTTATCCTCAGCAATAGTGGTGCTAGTAGCTATCGGGATGCCAGCTTATATTTGGCGCTGGGTTATCTTGCCGCGATGGTGGTCCTGGTGACGCTATGGGTGTGGGCGGCCGTTATTCTGGTCCAGTTCATCGTAACGACGATTAGTGCCTTTTTACCGAACTTCCAGCAAAAACTGGTCAAAATCGGGCTTGCCATCCTGCTGGTTTACGCGGGAATCATGGCCGTGAGTTGGGGGCTGGACGTGCAAACGCGTATCGTGGGGCACGTGTCCGACACGGCGCAAGATTGGATCAGTTTAGCGGTACCCGTCTTCTGGACGGTCGTGATGAGTGGCGTTAACGTGTATCTGATGCGTCACTGGGTGGAAGCCCGGGTTTAGAAACGGGGGAAATGAACATGCTAAGGTCCGTGAAATTTTGGTTAGCCATGATCTTATTATTGAATTTCTATAACTTGTGGCGAGACTCGTTCGGCGGCGTCATGTGGGAGTGGCACCTGTGCCTCGGTCTAAGCGGAATCGTCTTACTGGTGATGGCACTGTGGGACGCTTACGCGCGGCGGAAATATTTTAAAATGTAGGAATCAGGCACCGTCATTCGGGGAGGATGACGGTGCTTTTTAATTTTTAAACGGTTGACCAGTGACTACCCACTATTTTGGTGAAGAGGAATTTTCGTGCAATGAATTTGCAATTGAAGTGCAACAGGTAAGCAGGACACTACTTAATAGACAATCCAAGAACTTATCAACCACGAATTAAATCAACCAGCGAATGATATACAGCAATCTAAAAATTATACAGGCCGCGTCAAACTCGGAGAATTCGCCACGAACTCACAAAATCATCAAAGATTCGTTAACGGAGTGTGTTATTATAGAAATAAGATTACAGAATTTTGGAAAGTGATGGCGGAACCATGAGACTAGACTTTTCCGTTGCCGTTCACAGCTTGCTTTACCTGGACGAGAATCGTCCCCGTAAGATTGCTAGCCGGGAATTGGCAACGTCCTTACAACTGAACGCGGTGATGATCCGTAACATCTTATCGGTGTTGCATAAACAGGGTTACATCGAAGGGTCGGTCGGTAAAAATGGGGGGTACCAACTGATTCGTGATCTGAGTGACATCAACGTGGGTGAATTATACGATTTGACGATTCCACCAACGATTAGTTACGCGCGCTTTATTACGGGGGATTCTAAAGGCGCCAAGGCCAGCGACAGCACCGATATTTCGGCAAATATCTCACAGACGCTGACCGATTTATTCACCTTAGCCGATGAGGACTATCGGCGGTTTTATCACCGATTCACCATGACGGATCTGAAGCAGGATTTACACAATCACGGCTTCTTCCGCAATCTGGTGGGTCAGGATCATCCCCAGGCCTAACTGAGCAAAATTGACCCCTTTCTTAATGAAAGCGCTTATAATGTAGGTATAAAAGGGATGGCGGTTACGGCCACCATTAAGTATCACCAGCCAGGAAAAACATCCCGGCCGAAAAGGGCACCCCCATGGTGGGCGCCCTTTTTGCGTGCCCACGGGGTGTTGTGCGGCTCGGGGTTGACCAGCGGTGGGTCACATAAATTTCGTTATCTCGGATCGTGATATTTCGATAACTTTCAAAATTTTACGGGCCCCCGTACGGTTAAAAACCAGTCACTGTGAGAACAATTTTGCGTAATCTTTCACAATAAAATTTATAATTGAAAGCACAATTGTAATCGTTTTCAATCCGTGCTATGATTTTAAGTAACCAGTGTCCCCGGTTTGGTCGCCGGGTGCGCGGTTGGTTAATTTGAAAGGGGTTTTTGGGTTATGTACTGGTATGCGATGAAGTCACACGATATTCGGCGGAACTTAGCCACCGAACAATACTTAATGAACAACAAGCAATTCGATGAACCATTAGTTTTGTTCTACTACGAAGGTCCCTGCATCATTGTGGGCCGTAACCAAAACACTTTGGAAGAAATCAACCAAAAGTACGTTGAAGAAAACAATATCACCGTAACTCGGCGGTTATCCGGTGGGGGCGCGGTCTACCAAGACTTAGGGAACCTGTGCTTTAGCTTCGTGGTGGATAGCGACAGTGAAGAATTCGGGGACTTCAAGTCCTTCGTTCAACCGGTCGTCGACGCCTTGCATGACATGGGTGCCACCAGTGCCGAAGTGTCCGGCCGGAACGATATCTTAGTTGACGGCAAGAAGTTCTCCGGCAACGCGATGTATTCGCACAGCGGTAAAACTTTCTCCCACGGGACCTTAATGCTCGACGTGGACCAAGACGTGATTGCCCACGCCCTGAACGTCCCAGCCGACAAGATGAAGTCCAAGGGGATCAAGTCCGTGCGTTCTCGGGTCACGAACCTCAAGCCATACCTGGCACCGGAATACCAGAACCTGACCGTGCCAGAATTCCGGGACACCTTGCTGAAGGAACTCTTCCACGTTGATAACCTCGATGCCATCAAGGACAAGGAAGTTCAAATCAACGACGACGAACAAGCCGCCATTGACGAGATTTTCAACCAATACTACAGCAACTGGGATTGGGTTTACGGCAACTCCCCAGAATTCACGGTCAAGAAGCGGCAACACTTCACGGCCGGCACCATCGACGCACGGTTATTGGTCGAAGGTGGTAAGATCAAGAACATCAAGTTCTACGGGGACTTCTTCGGGCCAAGTGACGTGACCGAACTGGCGGATAAGCTGGAAGGGGTGCGTTACGACCGCGAACATGTCGGGGCCGTGTTGAACGCCGTAGATACGCAGAAGTACTTCAACGGAATTGACGTGAACGCCATCTTGGACCTGTTAGTCGACTAGTTGAAAACGGATTCGGAGATTTTACTGATTTTCCCTGCGGAATACGTTAGAATAGAATCAAATTGACTAAACGCGGTCGGTTGGCCGCGTTTTTTAGTTTCCCGACTATTATAAGGAGTTTTTTAAATGAGAGATCGCAACGTTATTTCGTGGGCCATTATTTCGCTGGTGGGTTTTCTGGTGATCAACTTTTTGATGAACCAACCCTTCGTTAAAATTGGGAGCGTCGCCAACGACTTCGGTCGGACGTCACTGCTGGCACTGGTCCTGTACGCCGTGCCGATTGTGTTAGCCATTTTAAACTGGAAACCATCATTTTACTTGCTGGGACTCGTGATTGTGTTGTATTCTTTGGGTCTGCTGGGCATGGTGTTCGTGATGTGGGGGACCAGTCACGCCAGCTTGACCATTCGGTTGGTGATGTCCGCCTTTAGCATTGGGATGCTGGTGGCCAACGCCTACTGGTTAGTCCTGGCATTGCGCTTACGGAAAGCCGAACGCGACGCCCGTGACCGCAGACGATTTGGCGAATAGGACGAGGTGAGTAGAAATGGAACGCAAGATTCAAGATTTTATTGATGCTGTCGAGAACGATGAGGTGGAACATTTCACCTCGAAGACGCCCCAAAAGGCTTTTTATGCCGACCCGGACAAGGCGGTGGCCCCGTTAGCCGCCTTTATCCGCGAGCAGATTGGCCAGAATCACTTGGCCCAGGCCGAAACCACGGTCAACGGGACCGATATTTCGGTGCGGTTGGAACTTAGCGTGATCAACCTGCCGCTGCAGGATACCAAGACCATTGCGAAGATTATGGACGTGGCCGAAACGGCGCCGCTGAACGTCAATGCCGTGATCGAAACGCCGGACATTAACGTGTCGGGCTTACGGATCGACGCGTTGGCTCCGGCCGACACCTACGTGGCCCAGGCGGACACGGCGGATGCCAGCCTACACGACTGGTTAAAGTTGCAAATCGAGAAGTTGCAGACGGCCGCCGAAAACGCCAAGGAAGCCGCGGCCGCCACGGATCAACCCAAGGCCGACCTGAAGCAACCCGCCACTAAGGCGAAGACTTCGGCCGCACGCAAGCCGGCGACCAAGCGCAAAACGACCACGCGCAAGACCACGGCGAAGAAAACCACCACTAAGAAGTAACGCTGAGCGTCCGGGAGACTGCCTGGGCGTTTTTGTTTGGGCCTTGCATCGCGAGTGGAGATATGGTAGAGTATCTCTATGCGATGAGTCGAGAAATCACGCGCGATTGGCTTGCCAATCACGTCCGCGCAAGCGGCTAGGTGAATTTTGAGCGGCAGGGCACTTTTGATCACCGTATTGTGATGTGTCTGATTTTGCGGGAATGTGGATTCCAAAATAAATCCTGTTAGGGTTCGCCCTAACGGCTGCCAAAAACGAGCCGAGAAGTTTACTTCTCGGCTCGTTTTTTTTGTCTAACGGTCAAGTTAGGCGCGCAAGGGAACGTCCCGAAAGGCCCGGCGGTAAAGCCAGCTACCAATCAGGCAGGTTAAGACGTCGGCCACGGGTTGGGCCCAGATGATCCCAGTTAACCCGAAGAAGTGCGCCAGAATCACGATGGCTAGGCCCAGTAAGACCGCTTGCCGGGCGAGGGCCATAATCAGGGCACTGGTGCCGTTACCGACCGATTGGAAGACGGTCGTGAACACCAGGATGAAGCCCACTAACGGCGTGGTGATCAGGATGGCGCGCAACATCACCGTGCCCATGGCCACAATGGTGGGCTGATTCATGAACAAGGCAATTAACTGGGGCGCGAAGATGATTAACAGAATGGCGCAGACCAGGGCGTAGCCACCTTCGATTTTGAGGTCGAACCGGAGCGTTGCGCGTAGCCGGGGCCAATTTTTCGCACCGTAATTATAGCCGATCAAGGGCTGGGCCCCGAACGCAAACCCAATCATCACCATCATCACGACCATGTAGATTTTTTGGACGATGCCCATGGCCGCCACGGCTTGGGCCCCGTACGCGGCGAGGTAACTATTGAGCAGCATTAAGCCGAAACTCTGAGTCAGGTTGGTCAGGGACGCCGGGATGCCCACGGCCACGACCGCCTTAAACGTGGGACGTGAAATGTGGGCTTGGTTGGGTGCTAACGATAACGATTTGGCCCGGCGCATGAAAATCACCAGCAGCCCGGTATTCACGGCAAAGCCCAACACGTTGGTGAATGCCACGCCCGCAGCGCCCCAGTGGAAGCCGAAGAGAAACAGCGGGTCGAGGATGATCGTGAGAATCGTCCCACTAACGGTGGCGATCATCGACAGTTGCGCCAAGCCCTCCGTGCGAATAATGTTACCGGGGACTAACGACACGATGATGAAGGTGGACCCCAGGACCAACACCCGGTAGAAGTCGGCAATGTAGGGCCGCGTGGCGTTAGTGGCCCCGAGGAGGGTCAAGATGGGTGCCTCAAAAACCAGTAGCAGGACGGTCAGAACCAGGCTCAAAGCGATGGCGGCGTAAAAGCAAAAGCTACTGATCCGGGCACTTTGTTGGTAGTCGTGTTTCCCGAGGACCCGCGAAATCACGGCACTGCCGCCGAGGCCGAAGATGTCCCCAATGGCTAGCATGAACGAGAACAGGGGACTGCCCAGGGCAATACCGGCAACCAGGTCGGCGTTACCGGTTTGAGCCACGAAAAACGTGTCTGCCAGGTTGTAGATCATGCTGGCGACCATCCCCAACACCACGGGCAGGGCTAATTGCAGGTAGGCCTTCGGAATCGGGGCTTTTTCAAATAAATCATTCACCAAAAGTCACTCCTTATCTGAACAGTCGCTCGTCAGCTGGCGTGACTTGGCGGAACAGAAAAATAGTATTTTAATTGCCTTAAAAATCATACGCTTGAAAAAATGGGATTTCAAACGAAGTTTCGTTGACCAATTAGGTGCGCGTCGGCTCACATGCTAAATTCAATGGGCAAAACTAGTAAAGATTTGGTAATTTCGGGCTGTTATAAGTGGAGTTGGCTTAACCAACCGCCCCGCGACCTATTTCCCCGCAAAACTTGGCATAATGGGGGTAAATAAGCTTGGGGGAGCTGAGAAAATGTTAATTCGCAATTTACCGTTGATCTTTTTCGTGGTGGAATTGGCCGTGGCGTTTCACGTTCGGGGAACTACGGGAGCGACCCGGACGAAGGGGGCCGCGTCGGTTCAAGTGATTTATACCGTGATTGTCAGCGCGTTCATCGCGTTGATTGCGACCTGCGTAATCGTGGGGATGCAGGGGTCACTTAACGTAAGTGAGTAAGACCAGTTCCGGCCCGCCGAAGAACCTTTCGGGGGCCTTTTTGGTGTGACTATTCGTTGGAGCGGCAAAGTGCTATGCTTAACCTTTAGAGAACCGTGGATTGCGCTAAACGAGCGCAAAGGAGGATTTAGGCGTGAAGTTACAACGACAAGGCATCCAGATTTTAGAATTAGTGGTTTTGGTTTTAGGCATCATGTTCGGCGTGGTGTTTCTGGGGCGGAGCCTGGGTTGGAGTCCCACGGGCCGGTTACTTCTCCAGGACGGCGTGTTATTGGTCGCGTTGCTGGCACTGAATCGCTGGTGGTTTCACGTGCCGGTCTACTTGCGGCCGACACCGCCGTTACGCGATCAGCTGAAAATCAATACGCTTCCCATCATCTGGATGGTGTTGCTCGCCGTCGCGTTAGTCGGCAGTTTGACGGTGGGCCAACCGGCGCTAGGCGTGGGATTGACCTTGGTAATTTCACTACTCGTGGGGTGTTGTGAGGAATACCTGTTTCGCGGGTTGATTTTGGGGCTGTGCTTGCGGCTCTTTCACCTGACCACGCTACGGCGAATCTGGGCAGCGGTCGCGTTGAGCAGCCTGCTGTTCGGCGCCACGCACCTGGTCAACCTGACCCACCAGGGGCTGGAACCAACACTGGTGCAGATCCTAAACGCCTTTGCGTTGGGCGTGTTGTTCGCGGCCAGTTATCTGCGCACGCGGAGTCTGGTCTGGCCGATTCTGATTCACTTCTTTAACGACTTCGTGGCCATCCTGATCGGGGGCCTGTCCGAAGAAGCCCGGCCGGTGGGCAGCGTCATCGCGGTCGGGGCGATGGTCGTCCTGTACTGTGGCGTGGCGCTGTACCTCTTACGGCGCCAGCAGCTGCCTAAGGTGCAAGCCAACTTTGCGGCGTTGGAAAATTAACAATAAATACGCAAACGACCGGCGCTCCGGATAATGGGGGCGCCGGTCGTTTTGTATAGGGGCGTGGTGATTGACCCACCAATTCAATTTAAAACCGTTAAATTGTTTGACCGGTTGGTTGACCCAACCAGTAAGGGTTTAAATCGGTCCCGCTAAAGCCCGCCTATAATGGGCTTATTGAGGGGGCGGTAACGGCATGCACATCAAAGCAATCTTACGCTTAGGTGGACTCTGTGCCCTGTCATTAGTGGTGATGCTGGGGTTGGGGACGATTGGCCATCTGCGCCAACTGTCCGATCCCACCGATATCATCTTGCAAGACGGCATCCTGTTGGTCCTCATGCTGGGGCTAAACGCCGAATGGCTACGGGTCCCGATCTTTCTGCGGTCGGCCTTACCCCTGCGCCAACAGGTGACCATTAACGCGGTGCCACTGGTGGTCATCGCGCTGACGGGGTTGAAGCTGTTAGCCTTCACCCGGGTTCAACTCCAGCCCTTCGTGATGCCGGTGACGCTGGCCTTCTTGTTAGCGTTATGCGCGGCCAGTTATGAGGAATACTTCTTTCGCGGCCTGGTCTTGGCGCTGGTCATGCGCTTGTTACCGCGGCACTTACTGAGTGCGGTAATGGGTGCCAGCCTGATCTTTGGCCTGTTTCACCTGGTCAACTGGGTCCACCAGCCGTTAAACGTCACGTTGCTCCAGATGGGCAACGCGTGGGCCCTAGCGATGTTGTTGTCCGCCGTTTATCTGCGCACGCGGGGATTGCTGTGGCCGATCGTCTGCCACTTCGTCAACGACTTCACGGTGATGGCCATGACCGGTCTCGCCGAGGAGAGTCGGCCCACGGCATCGTTGCCGGTGAGCCTCGCGGTAGCGGGTGTTTACGTGGTCACGGCGCTTATTTTATTGCGACCGACTAAGCGGGCCGGACTCGAGTGGCCCACTAAGCCGGCGGAAAATGTCTGGTAACTGATAATCGTAAGGAAAGGTGATTAACATGATGTGGGCATACTTATTAGTGGTTTTAGGCGTCGTGAGTCTGCTGGTCACACTGGTGGTGCGGACCACGGCCGTGGCGAGTCGGCAACCCGCAGCCACTACGAATCGGCCGCTGGTCACCGCGCTGACGGGGGTGTATCTGGTGGCGTTGGTGGTTCTCATCGGGGGTGTTTGCAGCTTTCTCTGGTTGGGTTCAGGTTGGCACATGGGTTGCTAATGACGACTAAACCAGGAAATGAAAAGTTATCTCATCGGGTAATTGATTTTGTGCTAGACTGAAATTAGGGAGAGTAATGTGGTGTATTTAGTGTGACCGGCACGGCGGGAATCGGGGCCCGCGACGTCGGCTGATAATATAGAGGGGAATTTAGACTTATGCATAAATTTTTCAAAGCGGGGATGTTATTAGGTTTAAGTTTATCGGGGATGTATGCCGCGGCCATTAGTTCGACGACGGCGAGGCACTCGCACGTGTTAGTGGCGGACAACCGTCTCGCGGTCAAGCAGTTACGCGTGCATTACGGTCAGGACCGAATCGCGACGGCGGTAACGTGTTATCCGGCGAGGCGTTCGCAACGTGTGACGCCGATTTACCGGGTGCCCAGCGATCGGAACGATGCCGACGGTTGGATCTGGCGGGGGAACTTGCCGACCCAGCGCTCGGTGACCACGGAATTGGATTAGCTATTATTCTGAATTGTGTTAGAGGCCCACGGGGTTTCGGATAGTAAAAGACCGTTTCGGTCCACTAAATTAGTGGGCTGGAACGGTCTTTTTAACATGAACTATAGTTGGTCGAAAATTGTATGGTGGGTACCGATAGCAATCATTGTGGTTATTGCTGGTGTGTCATGATAGACCAATAAATGATCGCCATTGTGGCCATCAAAATGCAACTCAAGGATTTTGATAGTCATATTCTGATGGATACCAAGCCGTTTTTTGATTTGTTGTTTGAGTTTGTTGGAAATTTTGAGTTCGTGTGGATAGAAATATTCCGGGATGGGGCGACGTTCAAAAAAGCAAACTAGGACATAATCCCAAGCAGATAAGGTGTTATTTTCCAAAGGGGCAATTCCCTCAAAGATTGGACGCCACCGGGGATCCTTCTGAACCTTTTTAAATTGTTTGTGAAACAGAGCGGTTCGTTCAATTCGATGCGACATCATTTGAGTGTCCGTTCAAAAGCTGCTTTACTGTCCCCACCGGGAAGCGATTGATGCTGGGCCTTAGCGTCCACCATTTCTAAGATGGCCTGGTTGACGTCTGTAGAAGGCATCGCGAAGTTTTCTGGTAGGCCGTGTTCAGCCACGCCGGTTAAAATAATCCGAATGTATTCCGAGATAGTTAAGCCGTTTTTCTTAAGTTCAGCTTGGGCTTTGAGCTTTATGGTCGAGTCGATTCGCGAGTTAACGCGATCGGTATCAGTATTTTGCATCGATAATCCCTCCTTGTAATCATAATTGTATACCATATGTCATACAAAGGGAATTTAAATACCTTGAATTTATGCTGACAGCTTAAATGATTTTTCTTGGCTTAAAGTCGTAAATAGCTTGGCTATTTCACCAGATAAACATGGTCTTTAATCAGATCGATAGCGGTGTAGTGGCGGTTCAGCTGGCGGGATGCGGCGTTTTCGATAAATTCGGCGTTGTCCCAGAACTTGGTCGATCCGGTGGCCCCGTGCGGTTCACCGAGGACCACGAAGTCCACCGTGGCGTGGGACTGGCGAATGGCTTGCAGGAGTTCCCAATCCAACGGTAGGCCGTCCGGGGACCAGGACATCACCACCACGCCGACCTGATCGTGGTATTTCTGAAAGGCGTCCACGGCACTCAAGGCCTCGATGGTCGTTACGGGGTGCCGGCCGGTTTCGTTTTCGGCGGTCCAGGCCTGGCTATCCGTGGCGTAGACGGTCTTGTGCGCGTCGCGGAGGCCCTTGGAGATGTAGCCGTTACCGGCCATGACTTCGAGGACGGCCCGGTCGCCCACAAAGTCGGCGAGGTCGCTGATGAACGGCCGCGGGGTGTAGGCCCACATGCCGTAATGGTCTTCCAGGTAGTCGCGGAAGGAGCGCAGGTCGTGATCCAGGTGCGGCAGTGCATCGATTAGGTCGTTCCAGATTTTGTCGCCGGTCTTGTCGCCGGCCGGGTAAAGCTGGTTGAGTTTTTGGTAAATCAGGTCTTCACTGTTATCCGGCAATTGAAGCAGGGGCAACTGTTGTGGTAGGTCGCCGACGGCTAACATGCGGTCGGCCAGTAAAACGTTGCTAATGAGCAACTTGATGGCCGGGTAATCGTTGAACTGCTTGTAGTAGCCGTTCATCCGGTCCATGTAGGCCGTGCGCTGCTGGGGTAACGGTTGGTGGCGGAAAGTCTTTTTTAGTTTTTTGAGTTTACGGGGATTCAAGGGATAGCCTCCTAGGTAAAATTAAATGGGGTGCCATGACGATTTTGACAAAAAATGAATGGCGCTTGGCGGAAGTAACCCTAGTACCACCCCAAACGGGCAGGGCGCCAAACAAAAAGTCGGCTGACAACAGCCGACTTTGACCTTAGTGATCGTCGAGGTGCAGGTCCAATTCCTCTTGCTGGTTGGGCGTGGTGTTGGTAAAGCGGTTCTCCTTACCGTGCAAGTAGCCGTCAATCAGTTGGTAGATTTCGTAACGGTCTTGGCCACTCAAGACTTCGCGGTTGAAGCTGAGTTGTTTGCCGGAGAGAAACAGGCGACTTAAATCGTAGGCGTCGCGTTCCGTCTTGCCCGCTAAGTAATCCATGGTCACGTCGAAATATTCTGCTAATTTGCGGACTTCAACGAACGAGGGTGTCCGCACGCCGCGTTCCCAATTGCCAATCTGGGAAGCGGTATTCTTATGTTCGTCGTCATCCGTTGAAAGTTGCTGGTTCAAAGCCTCTGCCAGTTGTTCGAGGGTAATGTGTTGCCCCCGGCGCAAAGCCCGAAGTCGTTCCGGAAACATCTGCTCACCCACTTCTTTATGATGGTATAAGTTCTAATATCTGATGATGTGCGATTAGTTAAGTTGCCAATAAATAGTTAGTCGACATTTTAATGAAAGCTACGACCACTCGTAGAAATATCATGTACCAATTTCTAGCCTGGAGGCGAGCAGTTTTATCCCAACTAATACACGCCATAATATCTAAATCCATTATACCACGAAGCGTTGGGTTTAAGGACGAGGGGTCGGGTGAACTAGCGGATCGGTCAGGCGCATGAACTCGGCCACGTCTTTTTTGATCAAATCCACGCCGGCTAACCAGAAGTCCGGTTGGGTCAGGTCGACGCCCAGGTGTTTTTGAGCCAGGGATTCGCTGGACATGTTGGCCGTGTCACGTAACAGGGCGATGTATTGGTCCTCGAAGTTATCGGTCTGTTGGGCCTTGGCGTAGATGCCCAGGCTGAAGAGGTAACCGAAGACGTACGGGAAGTTGTAGAAGGACAGGTCGTCGATGTAGAAATGCAACTTGCTGGCCCAGAGGTGGGGCGAGTAGGTCGACAGGTCGTGACCGAAGGCTTCCTTTTGGGCGTTGAGCATCAGCTCGTTTAGTTCGGCGGGGGTGACTAATTTTTGGCGCCGGAGTTGGTAGAACCGGGTCTCGAATAAGAAACGGGCCCGGATGTTCAAGAACATGGCGACCGGGTTATCCATCTTGGCGTTCAGTAACGTAATTTTCTCGGCGTCGCTGGTGGCGGCCTTAACGTTGGCGTCGGCCACAATCAATTCGCCAAAGGTCGAGGCGGTCTCGGCCACGTTCATGGCGTACCCCTGACGCAGGTAGGGCAGGTCGCCCATCACGCTGGAGTGAAAGGCGTGGCCTAGTTCGTGAGCTAGCGTGGACACGTCGTTGGGGGAGCCGGTGAAGGTCATGAAGATCCGAGATTCGTTGGTTTCGGGCGCGCTTTCCATCCAGCCACCGGGAGCCTTACCCGCGCGGTCTTCGGCTTCAATCCAGTGGTTGGCGAAGGCCTTTTGGGCCAGGGCGGCCATCTTCGGCGAGAACTCGCCGTAGTGCTTGATGATAAAGGCCGCGGCTTCGTCGTAGGTGAAGTGGTGGAGTTGACTGCCCGGAAGGTTTAACGGGGCCTCGACGTCCTGCCAACCGGCGTGTTTCTTGCCTAACAGGGCCGCCTTGCGATCCAGATAATCGAGCAGGAATTGTTTGTTATCGTCGACTACCTGCCAGATGGTCTTGAGGGTCGCCGCGCTTAACCGGTTATCCTTTAACGGGGCACGCAAGAAGTCGCTGACGCCGTGGGCCTGGTATTCCGTGAGACGGAAACCGGCCAAGTGGTTCAGCGTGTCGGCAAAGAGTTGTTCCTTGTCCGTCCAGGCCTGTTCCCAGGCGGGTAAGAGGTCGGCGCGGTACTGCGGGTCGGCGTTGCCCAACAGATTGTTGTCGGCTTGGCCGGCCGATAGGGTCACCGGGTCACCGTTAGCGTCGTGGAAGGGGACGGTAACCGTGGCGACCAGCGAATCGTAATGCGAACTCCAGGCGGCCTTACCGTCGAGGTTGAGCTGATTAATCAGGTTTTCGGTCTTGTCGTCGAGGAGTTCCTTACCGGCGTCGCGCATCTCGGTCAGGTTAAAGGCGATGGGTTGCAGGGCCGGCAGGTTGAGTATTGCGGCAAATTGCGCGTCGGGAACCTGGACCAGGACCTTTTTGAGTTTGTCGCTGACGGTCTGAATCTGAGTTTCCAGGTTACGCAGGCGGTCTTCGGTGGGCGCAACGTCGGGGTTGGCGATGTCGGCGGACCCAATCGCACTGACGAACAGGTTCGCCTGGGCGAGACCGGCTTCGATGGCCTGTAGCTGGGTGATGAGCTTGATGAACTGTTGAAATTTGGGCGCGTCACTGGTGGCGTCCCACCGGTCGAGCAGGTCGCCTAATGCGGCGGTGTCGGTCTTGATTTGTTTGAGTTTCGCTTTTAGCTGGGCGGAGTGAATCCCGCCGGTGAAGAGTGAATCGAGATCCCAATTTAACGAATAAGTCATGGGCGTATCCCCCTTTAAGGTGTGTGGTGCGGCGTGCATCTGGCACCCCGCCACAGAAGTTGGCTATATTATAGCAAACTTCTTAACGATTGCGCTGAGGGATAGAACCCCTGTATACTATCTCTAGGCAAAATTAAGGGGGAAATACAGTTGAATAAGGTTTTAAAGCGCTGGCTGATTGCCGGCGGAGTTTTTGTGGGTGTGATCGTCGTGGCACTGGTGGGGGCCAGTTTTTACTTCTACAACATGACGGTCGCCCGGGGTAAAAAGAGTTTCATCGGAGCGCCCAAGGCCCTGACCACCAACGATCCGTTGTACGCGCAAAAGCACTGGTACCAGACGGCTAAGAAGTACCGTTGGACCGAAACGGCGGCGGACGCCAACTTTAAGCTCGTCGCCAACTACATCCCGGCGGCCCGCGCCACCAAGCAGACCGTGGTTCTGGTCCACGGTTTCGCGTCCAGCAAGGAACAGATGGGCGGGTACGCCGGCATGTTCCACCAATTAGGTTATAACGTGCTGGTTCCCGACGACCGGGCCCAGGGCGTAAGTGGCGGCAAGGCCATGAGCTACGGCTATTTCGAAAGTCGCGACTACCTCAAGTGGATCAATCAGGTGATTGCCCGCCAAGGTAAGCAGTCGCAAATCGTGCTCTTCGGGGTCTCGATGGGCGGGGCCACGACCATGATTGCTAGCGGCCTGAAGACGCCCACGCAACTGAAAGCCTACATTGAAGACTGCGGCTACACCACGGCCGACGATGAGATTCGCTACCAGGCCCGCCAGATGTACAACCTACCGTACTGGCCGCTGGTGCCCATGACTAGCGCGGTCACCCGGTTACGGGCCGGCTTTAGTTTTAAGGACGCCGACGCGGTGAGCGCGGTCAAGAAGAATCATAAACCGATGCTGTTCATTCACGGGGGGGCGGACACCTTCGTGCCGACCAAGATGGTCTACCAGGTCTATCACGCCGACGCCGGGCCCAAACAATTGTTAGTGGTCCCCGGTGCCAAGCACGCCGCGGCGTTGTCGCACGATCCGCAGTTGTACCAGTCGACCGTGAAACACTTCCTTACGCAGTACTTCCACTAGAAAGGAGGCCCCACCATGCCGCAGACCGCCACATTTCGGCCGTTGACCCAGACCATCCTGACGCTTGGCGCCACGCTGGTGATGGGGATGATCGATGCCGACACTTTCCTGAATCACGGGGCCGTCTTTGTCAGCGCACAGACGGGAAACTTAGTGGTCCTGATGGTCAAGTTCGTCCAGTCCGGCTGGGCGGCCGCCTGGGTCAACGTTCCCGTTTTGATCGGGTATTTTCTGGGTTGCTTCGGGGCGCAGGGGTTAAGTGACCACCTGAGTCGGGGCAACGCTCGGCGCCAAATGCGCTGGCTGATGGCCGTTGACGTGAGCGTGTACTTGGCGTTGGCGGGCTTACAGACCACGTTACCGACCGCCTGGTTGATCTTTTTGCTGGGGGTCGTGGCCGGTTACGAACTCACGGTGTTTCGTGAGGTGGGCGGCATCGCCATCAATAACGGCATCATGACCGGCAACACCAAGAATTTGGCGACAGCGACCTACCAGGCCTGGGTGCAACGTGATCCGGTAGCCCGGCACCGCCAGCGCCAGTTCGCCTGGACCATCGGCACCTTTTTATTAGGCTGTGGGATTGGTGCGGCCTTAGCGCAGTGGGCCGCACCGACCGTGTTGTGGGTGGCCAGTGGGCTTAAGGCGGGGTTACTGGCCTGGTTGTTCTTACCGGTCGCCATGACACCGCCGGCAAATTGAAGAGTTGGGTTGTCCTTGAAAATGGCGTATAATTAACGAGAAACCTGACCAACCCACCCGGGAGCGTTTCTCGGGAGTCAAATTAAGGAGTAAGTTAAATTGTTAATAACTGGATTGATAATCGGTCTGTTATTGATTGGGCTGGTACTGGGTTATCTCGTGCGTCAACACCAACACCACCAGGAACTCCTCGCGGTGCAGGAACAGGCGCGTGACATTGTCGCTGAAGCCACGGCGAAAACCAAGGCGAAAGTCGCAAAGTTACAAGCGAAAAACCAACGAGAAACCTTAGCCTATCAGCAATCCGTCAAGGACGAATTGACCGAACAACAAAGTGATATTGCGGTGCGAGAACAGCGCCGCCAGCAACGCGAACAATTGTTAGACCAGATGGCCGTCCGGTTGGATGAACAGACCACGATGCTCGACCAACGCAGCCAGGTCAACCAGCAACAGCGCCACGCCATTCACGATTTGCGGGACCAAGCCGCGGAGCTGCGGGAGACGCGCACGACCACGTTAGCCCAACGCGCGGGGATGGATACCCAGGCCGCGCAAGATGAGGTGCTCCGGCAAGCGGAGATCGAGTTGAAGCGCGACCGGGACATCGAGATCAAGGCGCAAAACGACAACGCCGAGGCCAACGCCGAGCGCTGGGCCAAAGACGTGGTCTTACCCGCCACCCAATCGGGGCCGCAAGACCTGCCTAAGGAACACCTGGAACACACGGTCACGGTACCCAACGGCGAAGTCCGTAGCAAGATCATCGGTCGCGACGGCCAGCACATTCGGTTACTCGAGACGCTGACCGGGACGGACCTGATCTTCGTACCGGACGACAACACCACGTTATTTATCAGCACGCACGACCCGATTCGGCGGGAGGTCGCCAGAGTCGCCATCACCAACCTGGTAGCCAGTCGGCGCATCTCGGCTAACCAGATCGAAACGCAGGTGGAAAACGCCCAACGCGACGTCAACCACAGCCTCTGGGAGACCGGGGAACAGGCCGTCAGCCTCTTGCACGTGGGGTGGATGCATCCCGACTTGATGAAGCTGATTGGCCGCCTCAAGTACCGGACCAGCTACGGCCAAAACGTCCTGCAACACTCGATCGAAGTGGCGCAGATGACCGGAGCCATGGCCGCGCGCTTAGGGTACAACACCCGCTTAGCACGACGGGCCGGGCTTTTGCATGACCTGGGGAAGGCCATCGACCACGAAGTCGAGGGCACCCACGTGGAAATCGGGGTTGAGTTTGCCGAGAAGTACCAAGAAGATCCGGTAGTCATCAACGCGATTGCCGCGCACCACGGTGACGTGGAGAAAACCTCGCCAATTTCTGACCTGGTCGCGGCGGCCGATGCGATTTCCGGGGCCCGGCCGGGGGCGCGGAGTGAGTCCGTGGAAGATTACATTAACCGGCTGCGGTCACTAGAAAAGATTGCCAACGACCAGGACGGCGTCACGGAAAGCTACGCGATTCAAGCCGGTCGGGAATTGCGGATCATCGTGAACCCGCAAACGCTCAACGACCAGGCGGCGGCCAATCTGACCCAGGAAGTGGCCAAGCGCGTCGAAGCCGAACTCACCTATCCCGGGAAGATCAAGGTCACCACGATTCGGAAGCTCACGGCGGTCGAATACGTCGGCGACGAAAAGAAAAAGAAGAAGAAAAAGAAAAAAGCGGCCAATGCTTCGTAGGTCGCCGAGGGTGGTGCGGTTGCCGGTTGGCAGGCGTACCACTTTTTTTATCGCCGGTGGGTGATTCAGACTAACCGTGGTATACTTGACCCCATCAGGGATGTTTGGAGGAGAACGATTATGCGCGTGCATGGCTTAAAATCAAGTTTATTATTGCTGGGTGCCGTGGGATTAGGACTGGTTGCGACCGTTAGTGCGGCGGCCGATTCACAGTCCGACCACACCTATTACCGGGCCAACCAGACCTTTCGGATTCAGCTGTACGGTTCCAGTCAGCGGGTCACGATTCCGCAGGGGACCGTGGTCAAGGGGCAGGTGTCCGGGCCGTTTCCGGGGTTAACGGATCCCGCTAAGACGCGTTTAGAGGCGAGTTTTGATTTGTTAACGGTCAACTACCAGTTAAAGGTCAAAAATGGCTGGCCAAAGAAGGTCCACGCGGGCGGTGTCGGTAAGTACACGGCGTTGAATAACGTCGGCCGGTACCTGACGGCGACCACGCGACCCAAGTACATGCTGGAAGCCAAGGGTGAGATGCCCGCCTTTACCCGGTCGATGAAGACCAGTATCTGGACCGGACCGTGGGTGACCGTCACGACCGACGGCTACCTAGAATCCTTTGGCACGGTCAAGCATTCCCGGCAACGGACGGAGTACCGCCCGCAGGCCAGTGCGAAAATCACCAAGTTTACCCAGAAGGGCACCCACCGGTATTACTACACCAAAAAGGCCGTGAAGGGACTCCCGACCAAGCGGGTAGCGACCCACGGGAAATACCAGTATCGCCTGACGGTCACCAACCTGAAGAAGACCAAGTTACAAACACCTAAGCATCAGAGCTATGCGGATTACTATCACGTCTACAAACTCGGCAAGCAGACCTACTACACGTATGCCGGCAATGCCGAATCCTAAAAGTTAAAAGTAAGCATTAAAAAGGCGTTCGCTGCGAGACCTAACGACCAGGTTAGGTGTTGCAGCGAACGCTTTTTCAGGTTAATCGGTCAGGTCGTGTGGCTCGTTGACCACCTTGAAGTTATCGTTGGTGGTGGCGTCAACGGTCGGGTGTTCTTGCAGGTAGTCGGCAATCAGTTCGCTCATGGGACTTTGACTCTCCGCGATGATCTTGCTGGCCTCGTACATGCCGTAATGGCCACCACCCACGGCACGGTATTGGTTAAGCACGATTCGCAGGGGTTGATCCGGGGTGACCGGCTGGCCGTGGTAGGTCAAGTTTTCGACCCGGTGCCCCATCGGCTGGGCGATGTTGAGCGTGTAATTCACGCCTTCGTACATGTCATAATTGTACTGCCGGTGTTTGGGGTGAACAAACGCCGGGTTGACGGTGATCTTACCGTCGAGGACGGTGAAGTAACGCGCCGTGACCTCTAAGGCCCCCTTGAGGTCGGCCCCCGTGATGTTTAACAGGGACAACCCGTTGGGGTAAACGTAGTTGGTCATGATGTTGCGCATGGTAATCGGATTTTCGAAGCCCAACGCCTCGTCACTAAATAATGCCGTGGCGGAAATGTCGGCGCCCATGGTCGCCATTTGGACTTGTTGGATGAATTCAATGTAGGGGGTTTCGTGCATCCGCGCCTTGAACGGGTCGTGAAAGGTCATGTCGCCGTTGATGTGGCCTAAGGGTTGGTCCAGCCAGTGGCCCACGCGCGAATTCAGCGTGGCCGCGGCGTTGATCACCTTGGCATCCAGCGGAGCGTTAGCGGCCGAGACCAGTTCGGAGTCGTGGTTGATCACCGTGACTTTCCCGGTCGCGTCGCGTTTGAGGTCGAGGGTGATCTTGCCCACGGCCTGTCCCCGGAACCCCGGTTGGGTCGTGGGGATGTCGAAGAGTTCGGTCGCGATTTGGCGGTGTTGGTGGCCGGTGACCATGGCGTCGATGCCGGGAATCTCGGCCAACATGTGGTAGGCTTCGTTTTCGCCCACGTGGATGTCGTTGGGTTCGCCGGTCGCCAGGTCGCGTTCGAAGCCGCCGTGGTAACAGACCACCACGATGTCGGCTTGTTTGCGGATGATTGGGACGTATTTCTTGGCGGCGATGAAGGCCGATTCGAATTGGAGGCCACTAATGTTGGTGGCTTTTTCCCATTTATAGACGGCTTGCGTAGTCAACCCCAGCACGCCAATCTTGATACCGGCCTTTTCAATGATGGTGTAGGGCTTGCCGTATTCGGGGTCGCCGTTACGGTCCAAGATGTTGGCGCAGAGGATCTGACGTTTGGCATCGCGAATTGCCGTCTGCAGGTATTCCTGCCCGTAATTGAATTCGTGATTTCCCAGGATGCCGCAATCGTAATCAACTTGATTGTAGATGTTCATGAGCGGGGCGGGATCGCGGTCGGGTTGGACCCGGGCGACGTAGTAGGCTAGGGGTGATCCCTCTAGGAAGTCGCCGTTTTCAATGGTCACCACCGGCCCTTCAGCCGCGGCTTGTTCGCGTGCGACCACCGTTGCCGCCCGGGCGAGGCCGAAGCCCTGCTTACTGCCTTTCTTCACGTAGTTCGTGGGAAAAACGTACCCGTGTGTATCGCTGGTTGATAGAATTGTCAGCTTCATAAAAGTCACCCTCCGATTACGTCTAACTGGCGTTTTGTAAGCCGCCAGCTGCTGGCAAGAAAACGCTAAGTGTGGAACGTGTTAAAGAAATTATAAGCTAGTTTGCTGAAACTGTAAATTTTTGGTCTCATTTTCTCAAAATTATGAGAACTTTCTCATACTAGAAGGTTTAGCGGGGGACCCAACGCCCCCGTAAACGACCAAAAGCGGTGTGCCCCACCAACCAGGATGGGACTCACCGCTTTTGACTGAAACGTAAATTACGTGTACACGGACGTTTAGACGTGAGCCCAAACCATCCGGGGTACAATTACTTTGGAGGAGTAAAATTTCGTAACTTATTCATCTTCAATTCGTAAGTTATGTTTCCACTATACCCCCTAATTGTGAAGAAAATGTGACGCTGCGGAATTAATCGCCCGTAATCTCTTGCATGTATAACATCTGGTCGGTCGAAATCTGTTGATACAAGTCATCGGCCAGTGCGGAAGGAATCGTGTGGTTGAGGCGTTGTTGCCGGACGTAGTTGTATTCGTATTGGAAGGCCTGAATGAACAATTCGTTTTGGAGATCACTGGTATCTCGTTGGGTGAACCGCCGGTGCCGGGTGTTGTAGGAGGACCGAACGGCGTTGATCTCGGCCTGATTATCGGGCGTGGCCAGGGCGGTCAGCGTCTCGATAACGGCGTGATACCCCTGCGTTTCCATCGAGGTAAAGACCGTACGCAGGTTGGCGTGGACCTGTTCGCGTTGCGTCTTTAACGCGGCGACCTGAGCGTCGGTCGGGAAGCCGGGTTGCTGCCGGCGCCGGTCGTGATGATTACGGTTGCGGCGGTGGCGTAAGCGGTGGGTCAGACGGTGATTGACGTACTTAAACCACATGCCGAAGCCGGCGAAAGAGAGCCGACTGTTCGCGCGGGTCTTCCACAGGAGGCCCCGGACGTACCGGTTGGCGTAGGCGGGCGCCAGTTGATTCTCGTCGACTAGCTGTTGGATACGGGTGACTTCGGCCTGGTTGGTCTGAATCATCAGGTCCTTGACCAACTTGCGGTCGGGCCGGTGGTCGCCGTATTGGCTATTCAGGATTTCCACCACGGCCTGGGTCTCGTCCGGCGACTCGGGGTGTTCTAAGGTCAGCTGCTGGGTCGCGTAGGCGATGAGATTTTGTCGTTCGCGCTTAGCCTGTTCCGGATCGATCTCTTGCTCACGACTCGGCAGAATCAGGGGCAACACGATGGCAGGAATCAACAGGCTCAAAATGATGACCACGGCGGCAATAAAGATCATGGTGTTTCGGAACGGGAAGGCCTGACCGTGCAGCGTCAGGGGCAAGGAGAAGGCCATGGCTAACGTAATGGTTCCGTGGATTCCCGAGAGGGCGCCGACCAACGCGTGGTGCCGTTGGTCCTTAGGGGCGGAGTGAATCAGGGCCCAGTCGAAACGAATCCAGAGGTAGCGTAAAGCGAACATCACCAGGTAGAGGATGACCGCTAACAGCAGGTAGCTGGGAAGCGCCGTGGTGTGTTCGGCCTGGATGTTGTGCCAGACCGTCGGCAACGAGACTCCTAAGAGCACGAACACGAAGCCGTTTAAGATACTGGTCAGGATCCGCCAAGTCGACCGGGAGACCAGCTGTAACTGGGTACTCGACAGCCGGATCTGCTTGCTGGCGGCACTGCGCAGTAACCCCGCGGCGACCACGGCCAGGATACCGGATAACTCGAAGTGTTCGGCGGCCAGGTAGATAATGAAGGGCGTCAGGATATCGTAGGGCACGATGACACTGGTTGAATCCATCCCGGTTTGGACCAGGTAGATGCGCCCCCAGATGAACAGGACCCCTAAAATGGCCCCAATCAGTAGCCCACCGAGAAAGACCACGAAGAAGTGTTCCACCCCGTCTTGAACGGAGAATTCGCCGGTGATAAAGGCGGTTAACGCCAGGTTAAAGGCCACTAATCCGGAAGCGTCGTTGAACAACGATTCGCGTTCCAGCATGCCCATGACCTTCTCGGGGACCGCCATGTTGGTGGTGATCGACGAGACCGCCACGGCATCGGTCGGCGTCACGATGGCGGCCAGGGCGAAGGCCAAGGCTAACGGTAGGCTCGCAATCACGGCGTGGCTGACGTAGCCCATCAGGATGACCGTGAGCACGGCCAGAATCACGGCCATGGACAGGACCGAGGGGATGTGCTTGCGCAGCGCGTGCGTGTCGGCGTTTTGACCGTCGTGAAACATCAGCGGCGCAATGATGATGAGCATGAACATTTCGGGCTCAAGCACGAAATGGTGAAACAAGGGCACAAACGAAAGTAGCGCGCCGGCAAAGATTTGATAGAAGGCTTGCGGAATTACGGGAAAGTAGGGGTAGACTAAATTCGCCGCAATCGTGGCCACGATCAACAGCACGACGGCATAAAAAATCTCCAAAATGAACGCCTCCAGCTTAAGGAATCGTCCGGCCGCCGAGTCCGTAAAATTAGGGGTTGCAGGACTGGGTTAAACGACTACAATAGGAAGTCCGCAATCGCGCCCACCGGCCGGATCTTGATGCTTTTAATTTTACCCTACTTTGAGGATTTAGCCCGTAGTTTGGCCTGCTACGCGGTGGTCCACGAGACGAATTTTTAGCCACATTTCGGGGAATGTGTGGCGAGAAAACGCTTTTAATCGCGATTCTCGATGACTAAATATTCATTTTAAATCGATAAATATTCAAAAATGAACTTTTTTTGATTCTGCGGGCGCTCACTCGCATCTAGTTAAAAAATGGTAAGGTCCGTTTTAAGCGGATTTTAGGCTTGTGATGCCGATAAAAGCGAACTTGACGCGAATTGTCCGGATAAATCACAAAAACGATTGTGAACAAAGGAATTGTTGGGTGAACCAACTAACCCTGAAAGTAATGTGACTATTTGTTCAGAAACTTTCCAGAAAGGGGTGATTATTCATTCAATTGTGGTAACATATAAATTGGTTCTACTAGATAGTTCAATGAATTGTTGGGAGAGAACCCAAGTGAGTCAGTTGTTGTTTTCTATCGTTACTCAATCCAACGATAAGGAAGTGCTGAGATATGATTAATTTGTATATTGCACCAAGTAGTGCATCCAGTCGGAAAGCACGCGCATGGCTGAAGGAACACGACATTGCGTTTCAAGAACGCAACATCAAGTCCAAGCCATTGAACGCTGCCGAGGTCAAGCAGATTTTACGGCTTACCGAGAATGGCAGTGAAGATATTATCTCGACGCGGTCGAACATTTTCAAGCAACTCCACGTCGACCTCGATAGTCTGTCAGTTAGTCAATTAGTTGATCTTGTGGTTAAATACCCTGACCTCATCAAACGGCCAATTATCTTTGATGATAAGCGGTTGGAAGTAGGTTACAACGAAGAAGAAATTCGGCGTTTCTTACCTCGTGAGGTACGGACGGCTGAATTACATCATTTGGAATCTCAATTGAGTTCCTAATCGAAGTCGGTCAGTTCTCGGGGGAGTGCTGATCGATTTTTAGTGCTTAGGTTAAACGTCTAAAGATACCCGGCATCGCGTGGCTGCACAAGCCCCAATGCCGGGTTTTTTGTTGGCTTAAAATGAAACGAGGCCGCGACAAAAGTCACGGCCTCTTTGGCATCTTCGAATATCTGGTGTTGAAACGTGCGCCAAAAGGCAGCTGGTTCCGCTTAACCCCGTAAGTCAGATAATCCAAGTTCAGGATTATCTGACTTACGATGTTAATGCTCACCAGCTAACCGCCTTCTGTCGCACTCTCGTTTTGTTAGGTTAACGTTGATATTGCAGGGCCATTTGCGGGTAGCCCAATTGGGTGAGTGTCTTGACCACGGTGGCCTCGATGGTCTCCGTGGCCACCACGTCAAAGCCCGCTAGCTGGGCCACAATGAGGCTTTCGACCCGGTGAACGACGGTGGGGTCGTTCGTGAGCGCGGTCAGGTCGCGGTGAATCCGGGTGGAATCAAACGCAGCGTGGGCACCAGTGGGTCGTTCCACGGTAAGACTCTGGGGGTACATATTAGTTTGTGATCGGCGAATAACGTCCATGATGGCGACCCTCCTAAGGTTTAGCCGCCAACTAAGGTCAGAATTTCGATTGGCGGTTAAAAATAAGTATAGGTCTATGGTACGATGAAAAATCGCAAATTACAACTACATATAGATAAAATTCAACTAAAAATCTATATATGGTATCAAAACCACGTTCCGTGGTGTTCGCTTTTTGAAGATGACTTTAGGCGATGCCGTGGAGGGCTTCTTGGCTATGGATCAATTGCGTCAATAGCGCGTTGTTGGGCGCGGGAACCCGTAACTTTTGTCCCAACTGAGCCACGTACCCGTTGAGAAAATCGATTTCCGTGGGCCGGCGGTTGGCCATGTCCTGGTGCATCGACGGGTAATGGTCCCCGTTCTTGTCCGGGGCAAACTGTGCGGCAATCAGGTCGGTATCGGCCTGGGCGTCGAAGGCCACGTTGGCGGCGGCCGCCACGGCCTGGAATTCATCCAAGACGCCGGCGGTCAATTCCCGCCAGTTGGGTAACGCGCCAAATTCGGCGATGTTGCAGTCGAAGAGGGTGCAGTAGGTGTTTAGCACGCTGTTTAAACCGGCCTTTTTCCAGATGGCGGCCAAGACGTCGGGGGCCGGACTGGCCTTTAACCCGGCGCCGTTCAACGTGTCGACGATGCGGTCTAAGTCGTGGAACTGGTCGGGAGCGATGGCTTGCAGCGAGATGCTCCCGGTACCGGTGACCGTGATGTGGCCCGGGCCGGTGAGGCTGGAAGACCAGACCGTGGTCCCGGCCACGATGTTTTGCTGCGGCACGTAACGTTCGATGGTTTCGACGTTGCCGATACCGTTGGCTAAGACCAGAACGGCCGGTTGGTTGCTAAGTTGGGCCTTTAATTCCTGGAGCATGTGGTCCATCTGCATGGCCTTGGTGAAGAGGATGACCAGGTCGAAGGTGCTGTGGACGTCTTGGGGTAACGCTGCAGTCATGGGAACGACCGTGTCGTGGCCGTCCTTGGTCACCACCAGCCCGTTCGCCTGAATCGCCTGAACGTGGGCGGCCCAGTTGTCGATCAACGTGACGGCGTTGCCCGCCTGTTGGAGCTTGACGCCGAACCGGCTGCCCATGGCGCCGGCACCGGCAATTGCAATTTTCATAAAACAAACACTCCTTCTAAACAATAGTGCGGCGTTGGCGCGTAACCAGTGCCCCGCCGGATGAGACAAGTCTAGTTTAGCAGGTTCCTACCACAAATGGGGGGCTAATCATTTTAGAATTGACAGGCCAGAAGTGAAAGGCTAGGATAGGACTAATCACTTTGTGAGAAAACAATGAGAAAAGGGAAGCGATGCGGATGACAGCAACAGGGGTTAGTGCACGAGATTTATTCCGATTAAAGGCGCTCTCGCAGCCGTTAGCGGCAAACGGGCGGTATTATTTTGTGGAAAATCACATGGATCAGGCAACCGATAGTTATCGCGCGCAGATCAATAGCGTGGATGACGCCGGCCATCAACGCGTGGTGGCGACCACCGGTGAGCTTAACGTTCAACCGGCCGTGACCGCCACGACCGTTTTCTACGCGGCCAAGGTGGGAGCCACGCCCGCGCAACTCTATCAGGTACCCGTCGCGGGTGGCGAGCCGGCCGTGATTGCGACACCGGGCGAAGCCGTGAACACCGTGATTGCGGCGGCGGACGGCCAAAGCGTTTATTTCAAAACCACCGAAACCACGGAACGGCCCAAGTTACCCAGTCCCGAAGCGTTTCCTAAGCCCCGGCACGTCGAACGCCTGATCAATAAGGCGGACGGGTACGGGTGGTTACCGCTGCACGTGACCTACCGCTTACGCCGCTACTTACCGGCTAGCGGGACCGTGGAAGAGGTCTTCCAGCGACCGTACGACTTCGCGTTGACCTCGGTCAGTACCGATGGTCAGTTGGTCACGTTCTTGCAGGACGACCAACCGGCTAACGACCGCGACTTCGCGCACGGCGCCTATTGCTATGACGTGGCGACCGGTGAAACCACGGATCTGACGGCCAGTCTGGCTCAGGGCCGGTTTGCCGACGCCGCCATCGCGCCCGACGGCCAAACCGTCGCCTTAGTTGGTAGTGACGGCCGGTTCGATTCCCAAACCGTGGCCGACCTCTACTTCGCCGACCTGAAAACTGGAAAATTGACCGATTTGACGCCCGATTTAGCGGCGGACTGCACCTCCGAATTTGCGGCCGACTGGACCCAACAACCCGGTGGTAAGCTGGTCCGCTGGTTGGATAACCAACGGGTAGTCTTCACGGCGGCCTACCACGCCCATAGTCAGTTATACGTGGGCACGGCGACTGGCATTGAATTAATCAACGACGCTGCTCACGAAATCGTCGATTTTGACGTGGTCGATGGCGATCACGTGGTCTTAGCGGTCTCCGCGCAGACCCGGCCGGCGGAACTCCAAACGGTCACGGTCAGCGATCACCAGGTCCGCGCCGTGTACAATCCTAACGCGGCCTACGAACAGAGTCACCATTACGCGCAACCGCAACATTTCGACTACCAGGCAGCCGACGGGCAAGCTTTAGAAGGCTGGTATCTGCCCGCCCAGACTAAGGCACCCAAGACGCCGGTCCTGTTGTACGTCCACGGGGGTCCGCACGCGAACTACGGGGAGACCTTCTTCTACGAGTTCCAGGTGCACGCCAACTTAGGTTACGGCGTGGTCTTCGTGAACCCACGGGGGTCGACCAGCTACGGGCAGGACTTCGAAAACGCGGTCAATGAACACTACGGTGAAGGCGACTATACGGACGTGATGAGCGGGTTAGACGCGGCGTTGGCCAAGTTTCCCGAGTTAGACGCCGACCGGCAATACATCGCCGGCGGGTCCTACGGGGGCTTCATGACGCTTTGGACCATTGGCCACACGCACCGTTTTGCCGGCGCGGTCGCCCAACGGCCCGTGACCAACTGGATCAGTCTGTACGGGACCAGTGATATCGGCTTTTACTTCAACCCGCGGGAACTGGGCCAAGACCTTTTCGCCGAGGGCGGGGTAGCTTCTTATTGGAAGCAGTCACCACTAGCCTACGCGCCACAGGTCACGACCCCGATTCGGTTATTGCACGGTGAATGGGACATGCGTTGCCCCATCAGCCAATCCGAGGAATACTTCACGGCGGTCAAGCAGACCGGCGTGGACGCGGACTTCGTGCGGTACCCGCAAAGCTTCCACGGGGTTTCCCGCGCCGGTTTACCGAGTCTGAAAATTCAACGCATCTTAGACATGGACGAGTGGTTTACGGCCCACCCATCCGTGGCCAAATAAGTCTGAGGTTAAGCCCAAAGCGGCGCCCGGCATCATCTCGATGCTGGACGCCGCTTTTATTGACTGATTGGGGATCGCAACGCTTTTCGCCCCCACATGACCGGTTGGGAATTTCTGGCTCGGTATTGGTGGCCCATTATCCCGATTCTGGGCAGTATTGGGGTGTTTTTCGGCCATTAACGATAGAATAGAAGTAGAAAGGCGGGGATGACCATGACGATGCAGTTTAGCCAACAATTGGCGCGGATACGACAAGAACGTCATTTGGGCCAGGAGCAGTTAGCGGCCCAGTTAGGTGTCTCAGCCCAGGCGGTGACCGCCTGGGAGCAGGGAGAAGCGACTCCTGATTTGGCGATGGCGGTCCGGTTGGCCGCACGGCTGAACGTCAGCCTGGACCAACTGGTATTGGGGGAGCAGCCGGACCCGATGGACATGACCCAACCCCAGCCACGGCGGGGGGAACACCTGAATGGTTGGGACTTTCTGGCCCGGTATTGGTGGGTGTTGATCGCCATCGTGGCCATCATTGGGAGTTTCTTTGGTAAGTGAATATGAAGCGTGCCCCGTTCTGACGACGATAATCGTTAGAACGGGGCACTTTTGACTAGGACCTGTTTTAAAATTCAATCACTGATTTAAATGGTCATCCATTACCCTTTGTTGAAAAGAATTCAGTTTAATTACTGTTATAACTCGTATGAGCTGGAGGGCCAGTCGGAAATGGGCTCAGGAGTGAAATTTGTGTTGGCTGGCGTTTTCTGCCAGCCTAGACAAAGGTCGGTCTTCAAGACCTGAACTGTGGGCTTGAAGCCGTGCCCACTCCGTTCCAGCCCATTTCTGACTGGAACGGAAGCGCTGCAACCTCCAAATTGGTCTTTTAAGACAGTTCTAGTAGACAAACAAAAACCCTTCCGCACGCCGATGGTGGGAAGGGTCAGGTTTAATTTTATGATTTAAGAAGAAGGGGGTTAGTCGACGACCACGTTACCCACGCGGGCGTAACCAACAGCGTGCCACCATGGGGCGTGAACGGCTTCGGTCACCACACCACGGTTTTGGGAATCGATCATCTTACCGTTACCGACGTATAAGCCGACGTGGGAGATGGAACGCTTGCTCCCACCGAAGAAGACCAGGTCACCCTTCTTGATGTTCTTGTAAGAAACGTGCTTGTACTTGTTGTATTGTGCTTGGGCGGTCCGGGGGATCACTTTCTTAGCGGCGTGCTTGTACACGTAGCTGGTGAACCCAGAGCAGTCGAAGCGGGAAGGACCAGTGGAGCCCCAACCGTAAGGCTTACCTAATTGGGCCTTAGCGACCTTTTGGATCTTGCTGTAGGACATCTTGGTTGCCGCTTGGGCTTGCGTTGGTTGGCTCAGTTGGGCGCCAGTGAAAGCAAAGGCTACCGTGGCCACGAGGGACAATACAATTTTTGCGAACGTCTTCTTCATAAAAATAAACAAACTCCTTAATATTATTAAATCATTTTTTTGTAGGTCATTTCGTAATCGATGTGTTTAATACTATCAGGGAGTCATTACAGAAATGTTTCAACGGCATATCAATCGGGTTAAAGGTGGATAGAGATTTTGTAAAATTGGAACTTAATTAGCGGGGAAGACGTGCGGGAAATGCCGACTGGCCGCCATTTGGGGCGTTAATCGGATTTGTTGCAAACGATGAGTGATCCGGGGGATAAACGTATAACTTTTGGCCTCAAGATCGATCAATGACCGGTAATGGGTGTAATTATGGTTGCGTTCGTGCCGTCGTTCGGGCTGGTACGGGAGGCTAACCGCCGCTAACCAGGTGAAAATGGCCCGTTGGGTCGCCGAGTTCGTGGGCAGCGTGGGCGTGCCCCACCGCGTAATGGCCGTGCGGATAAACCGGTTGGTCGGCACCGGACCGGTCGGTAGTGGCGCGCCACTGGTGAGATAATCGCGTGCGGCGGTGATGGTCGCCGGCTGAAAGGTGTCGCCGGGGACCCGAAGAAATTGGTTGAGGTTATGTAGGTGGGTCGCTAAGACGGGGGTGTTGGTCAGAATCCCGCTAGCATCGATCTCGGCGTGAAGGGCCAGTTCGGTGGGTTCGATCACCAGCGTCTGGCCGGTGCGGTCGCTGAGAATCCAGTGGAAGGGGTAGACGTAACGGTCGCTGCCCCACCGCCGACTCACTAACCGAACTTGGGGCAGGTCGGCGACGACCTCGGCTAAGGTGGCGTGTTCGCCCAACGCCCAGTTGATGAAGTCTTGCGGCGTTAGGTTGATTTTGCCGGCTAACGGTTCGGCGGCGTAGGTGACCGCGCCAGGCAGGTAGAGTTCGGCGCAGGTCAACCCCCGTTCGTTGACCCCGTCGGCCATCAGGTAAGCGGGCCGGTCCGCGGCTATCCGGCCACCGCCGAGGAGCGCGTAGCAGGTGGTCCGGTGCGTGTTTAACGCCGTGAGCCAGCGGTAGTCGCGGGGCAAGAAGATGGGCCGCCAGGGCGTGGTGGTGGGAAAATCCATGGTCCGGGCAAAGAAGTGGTGCCCGGCGCCGTTGGTGTAGGTCAGACTAGTGCACATACAGAATCCCTCCTTAAGTAGATGAGTCTTAGCTTTAGTATAACGGAATTTATCACGAAATGCGCTTGTATTCGGGGCGGCAATCTCGTAAGCTAGGGGGTAATGGAAAAAACGTGACATTAAACTGAGTAAGGTTTGAGAAGGGAACGAACAGTTGTCATGAAATCAACTTGGAACTTAGTAGGGATGGTCTTGTGGCTCTTAGTCTTGATCACCCTCATTTGGATGACGCACGATATGCGGGTGCGGCGAATTCATTTAATCGTGAAGGAGGGCCGCAGCTTTTCCTGGCGGAACTTCACCATCTCCATGGTGGAACTGGTGGCTTGGCTCCTCTTTTTCGGTGGCATGAGCTACACCACCTTTTTCCAAAACGTCAATCAACTCGGAAACCGGGTCTCCCAGACCACGCGCTACGAACCGCTGGTCTTGAATACGGGAACGGGTAACGGTTCTTCCTATTACGTGGCGGTCACCAACAATAGCGGCAAAAAGCCCATTCAGCAGTATACTTACCTGACTGAAGGGGAGAAGTACCAGGTCGACAGTACGGTGGCCACGGTGTCTGCGGGGAAGAATCCCATTAACTTGCCGGCTTCGGCTTACCATTGGGATAAGCAACGGGTCGCGCGCTACGACCAACGGCACCAGAAGGCCTGGGTCGGTGTGATTGAGACCACTTATAAGAAGAGTTTCGTCAACGGTATCGGCTTACACGCCGGCCGGTTGGCCAACCGCTTTACGTTGATTCGCATCCCGGATCATTCGTTTATGGTCCAAAAATAGGTTAAACGTGAGGAAGTAGTCCGAATCAGTTCATGGTTCGGGCTTTTTTGTCGTCCGGATTAAGGTCCCCTTTAAACGGCTGAACCCCTGAAAAATCGGGCCCGATTAATCGCGTGCAAGTATAACGATTTATGCCGCGCGCCAGCGGCATTTCTGGCGAGTAATCAGTCGATTAATAATGTGAATTTACAAACAAATTAATAAACAATCCTGCAAAACTGAGCATAATTAATATTTAAAAATATTATGAAAACCCTTTATTTACGGTCGAAAAAGGACTATAACGAACTTGTAGAGCAAATGATTAGTTATTCACAATCTCTGGTTAATCACCATCGCGATTGGTCTCCTTCATGACTGTGGGGCCAGACGATGTCCCCCGGATTGCGTAGCACTAATCACGTTGATCAAGTTGCTGAATCATGGTTTAGAAAGGATGATATTATGCGAATCAAAGCGGCAGTTGTTGATAAGAAGGGCGGTTCCTTCGAAATTAAAGATGACGTTGAATTAGCACCGATGCAGGCGGACGACTTACAAGTCCACATGGTTGCCACCGGGATTTGTCACTCCGACGAGGCCTTACGGAAGGGCGATGCCGAGATTGGGTACCCGATCATTTTAGGGCACGAAGGTTCCGGGATCGTTGAAAAGGTCGGTCCCGAAGTCAAGGACTTCAAGCCTGGCGATCACGTTATCCTGTCCTTCTACGGTTGTGGGAACTGTACGAACTGCTTGAAGGGGATGCCAACGCAATGCCTGAACTACGCGGCCAATAACCTTTCCGGGGTTCGGCCCGATGGCAGTGCGCACTTCACCGAAAACGGCCATGACGTTGCCGATATGTTCGACCAATCTTCCTTCACCACGACCACGGTGGTGCGGGAACGGAACGCCGTTAAGGTGCCGAAGGACTTGGATTTGCGGAAATTAGGGCCGCTGGGCTGTGGCTACGTGACCGGATCCGGGACCGTGTTGAATACCTTGAAGCCAAAGCCGGGTGACACCATCGCCGTCTTCGGGACCGGGGCCGTCGGGTTAGCCGCCATGATGGCCGGCAAGATCTCCGGATGCACCACGGTTATCGCCGTCGACGTTGTGGATTCACGGTTAGCCTTAGCGAAGGAACTGGGCGCCACGGACACCATCAACAGTAAGACCGAAAACGCCGTTGAAGCCATCAAGAAGTTGACGGACGGCCACGGGGTCGACTGGGCCGTGGACACCACCGGGGTCAAGCAGGTCATGGAGGACTCCATTCAAGCCTTAGCTCAAGGTGGGACCACGGCGACGATCGCCGTAACGCCACACCACATCGATTTGGACACCTGGAACGACTTATGTGTCAGCGACCGGAAAGTCGTTGGGGTCAACATGGGTGACTCCGTTCCACAAATTGATATTCCACGGTTGATTCGCTTCTACCGCGCCGGCATGTTTGACTTCGACAAGACCGAAAAGTTCTACCGCTTCGACCAAATCAACGAAGCCAACGCCGATTCCGGTAGCGGGAAGACCATCAAGCCAGTCTTGGTCATCGACCCCGACTACGTGCCTGGTAAATAAATCCTGAATTATTCATACCTTCCAAAAAAGTCGTCAGTTTTCATGTTTTTCAA
>NZ_AZDW01000040.1 GCF_001434115.1 Levilactobacillus zymae DSM 19395 | reverse complement strand
CCTACACATATTTGGTTTGTCGAAACAATGTTCAGTTTTCAAAGGTCTACCAAGCTATTCGTCATCCGAACAGCTTAATCATCATAACATCTTGTTAAGATGATGTCAACCAGAAGTTTGATTTAACAACGTTTCCGGTTGAGTCGTCATCGCTAAGCGACAACTTAATCAGAATAACATTTTGTTAACAGCTCGTCAACAACTAATTTCAATCTTTCAAATTGGTCTAGTTAGTAACTCGCTCGTGACAACGTCTATAACTATACCAACCCAGCCCCCGACCGTCAACTAAAATCGTCAAAACTTTCTAACCTTTTTTCAAAGGCATATCTTATAGACCCATCACCCAACAATAGTTACTTGACGGCCGTGTGTTTCCTGTTTTTTGGCGACAGACTGTTCGGCTTTATTTTGGCCATAAAAAAGCCCGCGGTCTCCCGTGGGCTAAAATTATCCTCAATTTACTGAACGCGAGCTAAGAAGTACCGCTTCTTCCCCCGGCGAACAATGACAAACTTACCATCAAACGCACTGGTTGGATCGATTTCGGCGGCGGGATCCGTCACCTTTTCGCCATTAATCCGAATCGCGCCGTTGGTGATGTCTTCTCTGGCTTGACGCCGGGAAGCTTCAATCTTGGTCGTATCCACTAACCATTCGACCAGGCCTTGCTTATCGGCCGTTACCGTCACGGATGGCATATTCTTGAAACCTTGTTCGATTTCACTAGCCGTCAGATCCGCGACATCCCCGGAGAACAGGGCCTTGGTAATGTGTTGCGCTTCGACTACGGCTTGGTGACCGTGAACGAATTCAGTCACTTCTTCGGCCAAACGCGTCTGGGCTTCCCGCTTCTCGGGGTGCGCCGCCACGGCATCGGCCAGGTGTTGAATCTCGTCTTGGCTCAAAAAGGTAAAGTACTTCAAGAACTTCACCACATCCCGATCATCCGTGTTGATCCAGAATTGGTAGAATTCGTAAGGCGAGGTCTTTTCGGGGTCTAACCAGACGTTGCCGCCTTCGGACTTCCCAAACTTAGTGCCGTCCGCCTTCAATAATAGTGGAATCGTCAAGCCGTAAACCTTGGCGTCGGAACCCTCCTGCCGGTGGATCAGGTCAATCCCGGACGTGATGTTCCCCCACTGGTCGGCGCCCCCAATTTGGAGTTGAACGTCTTCGTGTTTGTATAAATGAAGGAAATCGATCGATTGGAGAATTTGGTACGTGAATTCGGTGTAGGAAATGCCGACTTCCAAACGGGAGGCCACGATTTCCTTGTTCAACATGGTGTTGACGTTAAACAACTTCCCGAAGTCCCGCAAGAAGTCCAGCAGGGACAACTTGGACAACCAGTCGTAGTTGTTCACGATCTTAAAGCTACCGTCTTGGCCAAAAAGGTGTTCCATCTGCGCCGTCAAGCAGTCTTGGTTGTGCCGCACTTGGTCCATGGTCTGCAACTTCCGTTCGGCTTTCTTGCCGGATGGGTCCCCAATTGACCCGGTCGCGCCCCCAATCACGATGTATGGCCGGTGACCGGCTAACTGGAACCGTTTGAGAATCATAAACGGAATCAAGTGACCGATGTGCATCGAATCCCCGGTTGGGTCGATTCCGGCGTACAGCCCCACGGCCTTTTCGTTGACTAAGTCGGCCAGACCGGCTTCGTCCGTTTGTTGGTTAATGGCACCCCGCCATTTTAATTCATCAATAATCGACATCTGTTTTCCTCCTATATACTAAAAAAGTCCCCAACGGTCAGTAAGACCATCAGGGACGAATTCAAAATCCGCGTTACCACCCAAGTTGTTGTCGCATGACAACCGCTCGTCATCGTTAACGGAATGACCCGCTGAACTCGTCAGCCGCTCCACAGGGTAATTCATGTCCTCAGACGTTCCGACTCGCACTCCCGTCGGCTCTCTGCACCGTTGCTCAGGCCACTACTGAACTGTTTCATTGCTTATGTTCTTGATGATACTGGCCTCACGGCTAAATGTCAACTATTGGTCCCAAGATGCGGACTTGGCTTGACGGCCAGAACTACACGTTGGTGTTTATCACCAGCTTCTAGAAGAACAGCTTTAAACTCGCCCACACGATTTGAATGTTTAAAATCGTCAGGACCCCCGTGCTCAACCAGGCCAACCAGGTGACCCAGGGTTTATTGACGTACTCTGGCCCCATGATTTTTTTCGACGAGGTGAAAATGGTCAACGGAATCATCGAAAACGGCAACGCAATCGACAGGAAAACTTGCGAATTCACCAGTAACCGGTCCAATGCCGCTTCGCTTCCCCCGTAAAGAATGGTACAAATCACGACCGGGGCCACCGACAAGAGCCGCGTGACCAACCGCCGGACCCAGATGGGCACCTTCAGGTTAATGAATCCTTCCATGATCACTTGACCGGTCAACGTTCCCGTAATCGTCGAGTTCTGCCCCGAGGCCAACAGGGCCACCGCAAACAGCGTCGACAGGAGCGGTGACGCCACGGCCCCCGCCAGGTGATTATCCTGTAAGGCCGCGTAGAGGTTACCGAACGTCCCTAACTTGTCAACGTCCTTCCCGAAGAACAACGCCGCCCCCAACAGTAACAGCAGGCAGTTGATCACGAAGGCTCCCATCAACTGAATGTTGGAATCCCAGGTGGTGAACTTGACCGCCCGACGCATTTCGGCCGGGTCGTCGCGGTTGAATTTCCGCGTCTGTGCGATGGACGAATGCAAGTAGAGATTATGCGGCATGACCGTCGCCCCCACGATCCCCAGCGCCATGGTCAATTGACCCGGATGTAAAATCTGTGCTTGCGGCACAAAGTTAGCCACAGCCTGGCCCATGTTGGGTTGGGCGATGATGACTTCGTAAGCGAAGACCACCAAAATCACCGTAATCAGGCAGATCACGATGGCCTCAATTTTCCGAAAGCCGAGTTTAGTCAATAATAATAGAAGTAAGACGTCAAAAACGGTCAACGAAACGCCGATGATCAGCGGGATGCCGAACAGTAATTGGAGGGCGATTGCGCCCCCGATGACTTCGGCGATATCCGTCGCCATAATAGCCAATTCGGTGACCACCCACAGGACGAACCCCACGCGTTTAGTGGTGTACGACCGGGTGGCCTGGGCCAAATCCTGTTGCGTCACGATTCCCAGTTTAGCCGCCATGTATTGCAGCAACATCGCAATCAAACTGGAAATCAAGATCACGGACATCAGAAGGTACCCGTATTGGGCCCCACCCCCGATGGACGTCACCCAGTTACCGGGATCCATATACCCCACGGCAACCAGGGCACCCGGCCCCGAAAAGGCAATCAGGTTTTTGAAAAAGCCCTTTTCTTTCGGAATCGTCACGGTCCCGTTGATTTCTTCCAATGACGGCCCGTTGGCGGACCCCAGCAGTCCCCCTGACTTGTCTGCCGCGGTCTTTGAAACGTTATCTGTCATGTTTTCCACTCCCCTATCTGATGGTAGTCACCATTATACGGAGCCAAAAAGCTTTGTAAACCCAGATTTGGCGCGGGATTTCACAAGATTTAAATTACCCCCTAAATAGACCATATAAAAAGCGTCCGGGAATCCTAATCCCGCACGCTTCCGTAAAAATAACAATTTTAATAATAAAATTTATTGGCCGCTTCATTTTCAGAATCCTTCCCGTGACTCACGGATTCTGGAAGTCCAGCGCAAAGATCGACAGTTCGTGGTGTCGTAACGTTCGAATCAAGCGGTCCAGATTTTCACCGTACTTCAATTCCTTAATCCAGTGAAAGGCTTCGAGCTGATGGGCTTGGGCGAACCGCACGGCCTGGGGATCGGTCCCGTAGACCACGATGTAGTTGCCCCGCTTCTGCTCATCGATCACGACCTGACTGGTCAGCAGACTCAAATGCACGATACCGCCTAATAAGCGGTTAAAGATATCCGTGGTGACCCCCAACATATCGTAGGAGACCAGGATTTGGACCCGCGCGGCGGTCAGGTTCAACCCGTTGGTGTATTTACTCAAATACTTCTGGACCAACCGTAAATCGCTGGCCGTGACCTGGTCCGGATAGAGTTGGGCCAGGTTGTTGGCGATGTCCGTCGCGGCAGCCGTCGACGTTGGCGTGGTCCGGTACAGCGCCGTCACTTCTGGTCGCAAGAGCGGATCGACCCGGAAAAGCAACATGAATTGCCCCAGCGAAAAGAGCCAGTTGGCAAACCAATCCTGCCCCGTGGCAAAGTCGCTCAACGACGCAACGCTCGGCGCCAACTGATAGGTCGGCACCTTCTGACGTAACCCGGAATACAACCGCTGCATGTTGCGCGGTTGCAAGGCCCGCACGAAATACGGCGAACTGGTCAACAAGTAGTCCAGCGTGGCCAGTTCGGTCAAGGCCGCCCGCGGCGTATCGTTCAATTGTTGCTGGAATTTGACCGCTAGTGGCCGTAAGTCGGTCAGGTGCACCAGCGGGAACCGCAACGCCGAATAACGGTGCCCCTGCGACAACCGCAACAGCGCCAAGGTAATCAGCAGATTGCGGTGTTGCGCCAGTCCCTTAGAGTTCTGGTACAGGGTATCGTCGGCGTAGGTCGCGCAAATCGCTTCGTACAACGACTGGTAGTCCGCCGGTAATTCGGGCAGTTCGTTCAGCGTGGTCAGCGTGGTACTAAACAAGGTAAAGTACAGCAGCTGGACCAAGGTCTCGTCGCCGTTCAACCGGAGCGGATTGGTGGTCAACTCCAAGTGGTACTGCGCTAACTGTTGCCGCATCGGCCGCATCCGCCGGTTAAATGTCGACGTACTGATCCCGTACCGTTCACAGAGCGTTCGCACCTGTTGCGGTTCGGCACTCAACGTCGCCAGCACCGCTTGATACGGAATGCTGCGGGCGTAGAGCCAGTGCCGATAAACGTCGACCGTGATGGGCGTGGTCAGACTGTCCTTGGTTAACTTCGTATTGGGCGCCAGGTGCTGCAAGTCCGTCCGCAAATTCAATAGGATGTGGTAGGCTTGCGAATAGCTGCCCTGCATGTTGGTCGCAAAATCGACCAGGTTAAATTGGCCATGGTGATCCGTAATAAACGACATCAAACGTAATTTACGCGTATCTTTTACCGTTAACATCGCAAAATCAATTTTCAATGTTGCTCACTCCCCCAAGTTAGCGAACAGCCCCCGACCACGGACGATCAGGGGCTGTCTTCATGATTGATTAGTCAATGTTGTTAATCGTGACGTGGCGAACATCTTCTAGTTCGGTCAACGTCTCCTTCAGGATAATTCGCGGATCGTCGTACCGAACATCCGGTAGAACGCTGCTCAGGTAATTTCCCGTCAGTTGACCCGCACGAATTTCCGGTTGAATCGTCACCCGTTCTTGATCACTGGTGGTCAACGTCACCTTTTTACCAGCACTTAATCGTTCAACGAGTGGTAAAGTTGGAACCTGTTGCATCATTCTAATCGCCCTCCTATGCATTAACTTTCCAGTTCTATTTTACCACGTCAACAACTAATCCGTGGGTTTAGCCCCTCACGTTTACTTTATCGGGTAATCTACCCGGCGGGAGGCGCCGACTGGTCGTGGTTAATTGTTATAGAAGAAACGGAGCCGCCCACCCGTCATTTTTCGCCGGGAGATTTTTGCCCGTTGAATCCGTGATTTTTTGGTCTAGGCTACCCCGGCGATTTCACTTTCCTGTTCACGCAAGAAAGGTGACGGTTTCACGGTTTGGTCGCTCTCCAATTGGTCTTGAATTGGCCCCTTTATAAAAAGTTACATTTTTGTTACGTTTAGGGCCAGCCGTTTCACGCAACCTGTTAATCATGCTACCTGAATTATTCATACCTTCCAAAAAAGTCGTCAGTTTTCATGTTTTTCAAAAA
>NZ_AZDW01000039.1:43484-96277 GCF_001434115.1 Levilactobacillus zymae DSM 19395 | reverse complement strand
TCTAGGACCAATTTTTAACTACTGGAATTTAGGGACTTATGTCCCAAACTCTTTTTAGTTTGCCATAAGGCCCAGCGTTGAGCCCCTGAGTACCGGACGACGAGTCTAACTAGAGCTAGATTCCTTAAAGTATAAATAAATTTATGAGGCGTTTAATCCCTAGCTGGCGGTCAAGCACGTATAATGAATTTGAAGACGGAAGTAGGGGGAATTCGATGCAAGCACTCTGGCGTTTTAACCAACGAGTCGGTCACTGGCGGGCGATGCGGGTGATTAAGCAAGCCTTGCGGGTGACGTACCCGTTTATTTTAGTGATGACTTTAATCAGTGCCATTGGGCAAAGTTGCTTAACGACCAACGGCTTTTTCTTTCAAATCTATCACATTGGTAAATGGCTCCCCGGGCTCGACCTGTGGCAGGGGGCCTTTCAGGTCATGGGCCTAGTGGTCAACAACGTGGTCGCGGTGATCGTGGCGTTTGCGACCGGATACTTTCTGGCCTTGACCTATAAACGCAGTGGGCTAGCCGTGGGGTTAGTGAGTGCGTTGGCCTTTTTGACGTTGAACGTCAATTACGAGGCGCTTGACCAGACCAAACGAGCCGGGGAACAGGGCGCCCAATTCATGGAGAATAATTTGGGCCCCCAAGGCATCTTCCTGGCCATCATCGTGGGACTGAGCGTTGGCTGGTTCGTCAGCAAGTTGTTGGCGAAAACTACCAGATGGCGTTGGTTCGAACGCCTGACCCTGACCGGTCGGGTGGCGTGGGCGCTAGTGGTCGTGCTGGTCATCAACGTCATGATTGGCTACGGCCTGAGCTGGCTATCGGAAGGTGGGCTGAACGGCCTAGTCTATCTAGGGACCAACGCCCTGATCACCAATCCAGGGCATTACGGCATCATGATTCTGGCCGTGACCACCTTTAACAACCTGATGTGGTGGTTGGGCCTGATTGGGCCGGTGGGCTTAGCCGGGAACAATTCGGTGCGCTCGCTGCAGAACCTGGCGGCCGCGGTGCAACACGGCTCCGTCTGGCACGCGCCGTATCCGGTGACCCTGCATACTTTGGGCGACGCCTACGCCAACTTCGGGGGTGCCGGCATGACCCTGGCGTTGATCATCGCCATTTGGCTGGGGTCGCGACAGGTCCATTACCGGCGTATCGCCACGCAGACGTTTTTACCGAACTTGGTAAACCTCAATAACGCAACACTGCTGGGGTTACCGGTACTCTATAATCCCATTTTGTTGATTCCGTTTCTGGTGGCGCCGGCCGTGAACATCATGCTGGCCTGGTGCGCCATTACCTGGAAACTGGTGCCGCCGATGGCCTACCCGATGCCGCGAACCACGCCGGGGCCGTTGATGGCCTACCTGGGGACCGGCGGCGATTGGCGCGCGTTAATCTTGAGTCTGGTGTGTTTGACGGTTTCCGTGCTGATCTATTTGCCGTTCGTCAAACTCTTAAATCAAACCGATCAGGAGGCGACCGACGATGCGGCGTAAACTAACCCTCGGGGGCCTGGCCATCGTCTTGGTTTTAGCCATCTTCATTCCCAGCGTGCTGTGGCTGCACCAACGGGTCGCCCACTATAAAACGAATTATCGGACACCGCTAGATCCCACCATCATGGTGCCGGGGTCTAGTGCCAGTCAGGACCGTTTCGATACCCTGATTACCCAGCTGCGTGAGGAAACCAAGACCGCGCACAGCGTGTTGAAGGTCAAGGTCGCTACCAACGGTCAGTTGTCCTACACCGGGAGTATTCGGCGAGGGGACAACCAACCGTTTATCGTGATTGCTTTTGAAAATAATCACGACGGTTATTCGAACATTAATAAGCAGGCGCAGTGGTTGAACGTGGCGTTTAAAGCGCTGGTCAAGACCTACCACTTCAACCATTTCTCGGCGCTGGGACATTCCAACGGGGGCCTGATTTTAAGTCTCTTCCTGGAAAAATACTTCGCCCAAACGCCCAACGTGACGATCGACCGGTTGATGACCATCGCCACGCCCTACAACATGGAATCCGATAGCACCACCACGCGCACCGACATGTTAAAGGAACTGATTGCCGGGCGCAGCAAGCTCCCCAAGAAGCTGACGGTGTACTCGGTGGCCGGGACCGAAAACTATTCCAGCGACGGGACCGTGCCCGCCAACAGTGTCAACCAGGGGAAGTACGTGTTCCAGCATCACGTGGCGCACTACACCCAGATCACCGTGACGGGGGACGATACCACCCACTCGGATCTGCCACAAAATAAGCAGATTGTTCTGTTGATTCGGCAGTATCTCCTGCAAGAAAACGTCCCCGAAAAATCTCCGACCAAGAAGCGTCGGCGGGTCAGCCAGGCCGCTGATGCCCGTGACGCTGGTCTACAGTAAGGAGGTCATTTCGTGAATTTTCGGCAACTCGAATACTTTTTAGCCGTGGCGAACGCGGGGCAAATCACGGCGGCCGCCCAACAGCTCCACATGGCCCAGCCGCCCTTAAGTTACCAACTCAAACAATTGGAGGCCGACCTGGGGGTCCAACTCCTGCACCGCACGTCTAGCGGCACCAGTCTGACGCCGGCCGGTCAATTGTTACGCGACTATGCGCAACAACTGATCGACCTGCGGAACCGTGCGGACAGCCAGGTACGCTCGTTGGGACAGGGACTGGCGGGGGTCCTATCGGTCGGCGTGATCTCGTCGTCGATTGGCGCCACGCCGAACGCGAAGTTACGGACCCTCACGCGCCACTATCCCAAGGTGCAGATTCGGTTATTTGAGGACAACACCTACGGCCTGATCGACCGCTTGGAAAAGCAGTTGATCGACGTGGCCATTGTGCGCACGCCCTTTACCGGTCCGCACTTGGCCAGTAAGGAATTGAAGTCCGAGGCCATGGTGGCCGTGGTGCCACACAAGTACGATCATTTTGCGGGGGCGACCATCCAAGTCGAAGACCTGGCGACGGTACCCCTGATCATCTACCGCCGGTTCGAGAACCTGTTTCAGACGACGTTTCAGCAGAAGGGTATCGCGCCGTTTATCGCGTGCACCTGTGACGACGCGCGGACCGCGGTCCAGTGGGCCGACGCGCAAATGGGCGTGGCCATCGTGCCCCAGTCCGTGGCGGACCAGGGGAGTGGGGTCCAAACCAGCATTCGGCCGATTCGGTACCGCCCTTGGCGCACGACGCTGAAATTGGTCTGGCCGGAACAGGTGACGCCTAGTCCGCTGCTCCAACGGTTTATCGACAGTTACTAGGGCGTCTGGCCTAGAGTCTGTCTTAAAAGACTAATTTAGAGTATTCAGTGCCTCCGGGCCAGTCAGAAATGGGCGGAAACGGGTTTTGGGTGGGCACGGCTTCAAGCCTACAGGGCAGGTCTTGAAGACCGACCTGTGTCTGAGGTTCGAGCCGGCAAAGAACACCGGCCAACACTAGCCCATTTCCCCCCTGAGCCCATTTCTGACGGGTCCTCCAGCTCACATGAGTTATAACAATAACTAAACTGGGTTCTTTTCGGCAAAGGGTAATGGGTGGTCGGTTAAATCGGTGATTGAGTTTTAAGACAGGCCCTAGTTGAATTCTATATGCTAAATACAAATTAAACGGCATTGCCATATTTTTTAAGTATGGCAATGCCGTTTTGAGGTGGAATCGGTTACTTGGGGAACCTGGTGGGATTCTTGAACGGAAAACGGGGGGACGGCAATGGCTTGAACGAAAAGTAATAGTTTAATCTTTAATTCACATGCAGTGCATTTGACACTAACCGATGCGATAAAATCAACGCTTTACTTTGTGTAACTTAAACAAGTTGACCGCCTTAGTGCGAGTAGTCCGGCTTGCCCCCAACTCCGGAAAAGTTGATAATCAAAGTTGTTAAGAAACGAATCGAGGAGGATCAACTCATGGGACAAACTGCCTTAATCATGTTAGGGGTCGGAATTTTCGCCGGGATTGCCGGGGCGATTCTGGGAATCGGTGGCGGGATGATCATCACCCCCATCCTTACCCTGGGAATGGGGTTAAATATCAAATACGCCATCGGGGCCAGCATCATCGCCGTTATTGCGACCAGTTCGGGCTCGACCATTGCGTATCTGCGCGACAATGTCCTGAACTTACGGGTGGCCATGTTCTTGGAAATTGCGACCACCATCGGGGCCATCGTCGGGGCGCTACTGACCGGCGTGTTGGACCCCAAGTACCTGTATTTATTGTTTGGTTGCCTGCTGGTATTTTCAAGTTGGAACATGTACCGCAAGCTCCGACGCGGTCAGGAAGTCTTACAGCGGGTCGAACCGGATAAAATCGCGACCAAGCTTAAATTAAACGGCTCGTACTATGACAAGGCCGAAATGAAGGATGTCGACTATCAGGTCGAAAACGTCCCGGCCGGGTTCTCCGTGATGTTCGGGGCCGGTGTCGCCAGTGGCCTGTTGGGTATTGGGTCCGGGGCCTTTAAGGTCATGGCGATGGATACCTTCATGAAGATGCCGTTAAAGCCGTCGAGTTCAACGTCGAACCTGATGATGGGGGTCACCGCGGCGGCCAGTGCCACGGTCTACTTCTTCAACGGGTCGATTTTACCCACCATTGCGGTGCCGATGGCGTTGGGAATTCTAGTCGGGGCCGTGGTGGGATCGCGAATCATGCAGATTCTGCCGTCGCGGTGGATTCGTATCGCGTTTATTCCGATTCTGCTCTACATTGGCGGTCAGATGGTGTTTAAGGGATTGGGGGTTCACTTCTAATGGCAGATAAACCAACGACGGCGCGGGAAATGGCGCAAGTTGAAACGATTATTGGCCGGATCTTACAGGTCGGGGTGATCTTCTCGGCGGTAGTCATGGCCATCGGGTTAGTCATGTTTTTGGCGACCGGACACTCCGGTTACCCGGGGTCCACGATGCCGTTACACATGGGGGCCATTCTACTGGGCACCTGGCAACTGAAACCCTTTGCCATCATGATGCTGGGCGTCTATTGTCTGATTTTGACGCCGGTCTTACGGGTGATCGTGTCGATCTACGCCTTTTATAAGGAAAAGGATCACCTCTACGTGGCCATTACCACCACGGTGCTCATCATTTTGATTATCGCGCTGGTGATTGGGGTCTACGGAAAATAATTAGGAACAACGGGTCTGCGACGCTGGTCGGAGGCCCTTTTTTTGACCGGTGGATTGGGGACTATGCTACACTAATCATTATTAGTGATTTTATGAAACGACCGCTCACAGACCTGTTAAATTAGTTTACAAGTCAGGCGGCGGCCTTGTAGGATAGAGAAGGAGGACGAGGACGCTCGTGGGAATGCATCAACAGGAAGCCTGGCGACGCAACCTGGCCGTATTGTGGTTGGGAACTTTTATTGCCGGCATGGGCTTCAGTGAAATTATGCCGTTTTTGTCGTTGTACGTGGATGATTTGGGGACCTTTACCAAGGGCCAGCTGACCATGTACAGCGGGGTGACGTACGCGGTCACCTTCTTAGTGATTGCCCTCATCTCACCCGTCTGGGGGCGGTTAGCGGACCGTAAAGGGCGCAAACTCATGCTGCTGCGGTCGTCGCTGGGGATGGCCGTGGTGATTGGCGCCATGGGGTTCGTCACCAACGTCTGGCAACTGATTGGGCTGCGATTCTTGCAGGGCCTCTTTGCCGGGTACATCCCCAACGCCAGTGCGCTGGTCGCCGCGGAAACGCCGCGCAAACAGAGTGGCCGAGCGCTGGGGGTCCTGACCACGGGGTACGTCAGTGGTAACTTGATTGGCCCGGTTCTAGGTGGGATTCTCGCCCAGGTCTTTACGATTCGCTGGACCTTCGTGCTGACCGGGATTCTGTTACTGATCGTGTTCACCCTGAGTGCCACGATGGTCCACGAGCATTTCCAACCCGTCACCCGCGACCAGCAAGCCCAACGCGGTCCTGTGCTAAAGTCCTTTAAGAACCCGACGTTGATCCTGGTCCTGCTGACGTCGACCATGATTATCCAGATGGGGAATAATTCGATTACCCCGATTATCAGTCTGTATGTGCGGCAGTTGATGCACGACGCCGGACCGGTGACCGTGGTCGCCGGGATCATCGCGGCGTTACCCGGGATTTCGACGCTGCTCTCCGCCCCGAAGTTGGGGGAATACGGCGACCGGCGGGGGACCCAGCGCGTGCTGATCTTCGGGTACGTGTTCGCGGTCTTGATGTACTTTCCGCAGGGGTTCATTACCAGCGTTTGGTTGCTGGGGGTCTTTCGGTTCATGATCGGGATTTCCGACGGGGCACTGTTCCCGGTGGTGCAGACCATGTTGACCAAGAACTCGCCGCAGGAGCTGACGGGAACCGTCTTTAGTTGGAATCAGTCGTTTCAGGCCCTGGGGAGCATGCTGGGTTCCCTGCTGGGTGGGGTGATTGCCAACTGGTTCAATTACAGCGGCGTCTTTACCTTTACCGCGCTAACCTTACTATTAAACTTTCTGTTGCTGTGGTGGCTGGTTCCCGAAATTCGCCATTGGCGGCAACGGGCTTAGGAGATTAAGTCATGACTGAGGAAACACCCAAAGAAAATTTACCCGCGGCCTTCGTCAACGACCCCACGTCGTTACAGGCCATCGATCAATTTCGGCAACTGATGTTGAACTACCGGAGCGCCATTCAGGTGATGCGCACCAAGATTCGCTACCTCGACCAGGAATACCAGATTCAAAACGGCCATAGCCTGGTCGATAGCCTGCAATCGCGGATCAAGTCGCCCGAAAGTATCCTGGAAAAGGTCCAACGTAAGCACTTCGACTTTAATTTGAATACCCTGCCCAACGACATGCACGACATCGCCGGAATTCGGATCATCGTGCGTTTCGAAGACGATATCCAGGCCATGGAGCAGCGGTTAGCTTGTCAGCCGGATATCCGAATTTTGCGGCGTAAGGATTACATTACCCACCCCAAACCCAACGGTTACCGCAGCCTGCACCTGATTTTAGCGGTGCCGGTCTTTCTGGCGGCGGGGACGATTCAGGTCAAAGTGGAGGTCCAAATTCGCACGATTGCCATGAATTTCTGGGCGTCACTCGAACACGAATTAAACTATAAAAAGCAGATTTCCCACCAAGCGGAACTCAAACAAGAGTTACTGGAGAAGGCTAAGCTGGTTCACGAGTTGGACCACGACATGAACGCCATCAAGAATCAGATTCGCAATAACGAGCGGCCGGAAGGGCCTAAAACCATTTAAAATAAGTTAGTAAAAAGAAGCTGTCGATAGTCATTTTCGACAGCTTCTTTTTGAAACACTAACCTAGCCAAACTGATTGGCGAGGGCGTGGACCGGAACATCGAGTTCGCAGTCACTAAGTGGAAAGGCCAGACAGGTATGCACGTACCCGTAGGTTTTGTCGGCCAGCCGTCGGTGATCATCTTGGTTAGGGACGAACAGTTGGCCACTGACCACGCGCGCCCGGCAGACGCCACATTCGCCGCTCCGACAAGCCGAAGGGGCGTGAATGCCCGCCCGTTCCATGGCCGTTAAGACGGATTCATCGGCACGAGCGGGGATGGTTTGCGTTTGGCCCCGAACACTGACGGTGAGGCGGAAGGTCTGAACCGACGCGTTGGCGGGGGAGTCAGGGTAGTCGGGGGCCTGCCGCGGGTCGCCGTAATTACCGCTGAGTTCGTGGCGAATCCGCCCGGCAGGCAGGTTGAACGCCGTGAGTTCTTTTTGAGCGAATTGGTACAGGGCATCGGGTCCACAAATGAAGACTGAAACGGGCCCCGCAGGCAGGTGACGGCGAATCACGTCGGCGGTAATGAAGCCCGTTTCGTAACCGGGATAGTCTTCGTCACTTAAAACGTTGACCAGGTGGACCCGGTCCGTCTGGGTGCTAATCGCGTTGAGTTCGTCGCCCAATAAGATGTGGTGATGGTCCCGACTCCCGTAGAGGATGGTCAAATCGGCGTCTTCGGTCCCGTCCAGAATGGCGCTGGCCATGGCGTAAAATGGCGTGATGCCACTTCCGCCGGCAATCGCGACGATATGGGATTGATCGCGGAGCGGATTAATGGTCAGGGTGCCCATGGGTGCCGAGGCGGTAACGGTGGTCCCGACCCGCCAATGGTTGAAGATGTAGGGCGTCACGAAGCCCTGCGGAACGCGTTTGATCGTCAGGATGTATTCGTCGTTGAGGGCCGATTGCGGGGCGGAACGAATGGCGTAGGGCCGGGTCACGACGCTGCCGTCAATGGTGATGCGCACCGAGAGGTATTGACCGGCCTGAAAATAGGCGAGGTGCTGAGTCCCCTTGGTGGGGTCGGGTGCCAGGTAAAAGCTACGCGCGGTGGCGTCGTGGGTGACGACCTTGGTGATTTTTAAGTATTGGGTTTCCGGATGCAGGGCCGCCGCCAGTTGATTGACCGGATACTGGGTCGGTAGTGGGGTGGTGGCGCCAGCAGCGATGTGGCGTTGTCGGTCGATGAGTAGTTGTTCTAACGTATCTTGAGCCATTTAAAGGACCTCCTTTTGTAGATTGTGACTGGCTTGACGCGCCGCAAACTGGCCGGAAGCGTAGGCGGAACTGTAGCCGTCAAGCATGTGGCCCGCGCCGCCACAGAAATGCAGGTGGGGCAGGGGTTCGTCTTCTTGGGCCGCCGTTAGTGACCGGGCGACCATTTGATCCCAGGGCTGACCGTAATAACCGTAAATATCGCCTTCCGGAGCGCGGAGGTAGCGCGCAAAGGTCACGGGCGTGGCGACTTCGATTTCTTCAATGCTGTCCTGGATGTGCACGCCGGTCGCCTGTTCGTAGCGGGTAATGACATCCCGTGCCAACTGGGTCTTCAAGTGCGGATAGTCTTGGGGGCGGACCTGGTCCCAACTATCGCCAAAGAAGAGTTGCGTGGCGTATAGAATGGAAGTTCCGGCGGGGGAACAAGTCGGGTTAGCAACGTTGAGGCAGTTCATGATCATGAAATCGTTGCCGTGCAATTGGTGCATCCCGGCGAACTGGTGTCGCGTATCCCAATCGCGGGCGATGAAGGTACTGTAATCGTGGATGCCTAGTTCGGTCGCGGAGCGGTTCAGGCCAAGATAGACCAGAAAACCACTGGTCCCGAGCTCACGAGCGTTGGCTTTTTTGAGTTCCGTGGTCGGCACCATTTCGGCGGGCAGCAGGTGACTGTAGACGGTATCCGGTAAGAGGTCGGCAATCACCTCGTGGGCGTAGAGCTTTCGGTCGCCGATTTGAACGCCGACAACGGCCCCTTCGGCGGTCAAGAGTTGCGTGACCTCGGTATTGAACCAGGCCGTTCCGCCGTTAGCCTGCAACGCTTGGACCAGAGCACTGGAAATTTCGTGGGACCGGTTTTGGGGAATGTAGGCGGAATAGGTGACGTATGAGACCAGCATGGAAGCGAAGTAGGCGAACTCGAACTCGTCACTAGGAATTCCGATGTAGCACCAGTAGGCGAGCAAGATCTCTTGGGCCTTGGCTGGCATGTCGAGGGCCTGGAGCACCCGTTGGTAGGGCTGGTGGCCGTACTTGGCGAACAGGGGATGCTGGGTGGCTAACGTGGCCGGGTCAAGGGCCTCGGGGTGGGCCGAAAGTTGAGCGAATACCTGAGCATTTTCAATAGCGATTTTGAAAAATGCTTGCACACTAGCCTGGCTGCCCGGAACGGCTTGAATTAGCGTGGTCATGAAATTCTGAATTCCGGTCGGCATGCGGATATCTAGCTTATCTTTGCCGGTATTGATCATGCGGTAGGCGTCGGGCACGGCGTGAAATTGAACGTCGATGCCGGCCCAGTCAAAGAATTGGCGAATATTGCCGGGATTGTCTTGAGGACCGTAACCCGCGAGTTCGTGGAGGGACGGTTCAAATTCAAATCGGCCCCTGGTAAAACTCGTTGCGGCACCGCCCGGCAAGTTGTGGCGTTCGACCAATAGTACTTTGTGGTTGAGCTTAGCAGCGGTGACGGCCGCGGCCAGCCCACCGTTACCGGCACCAATCACGATGACATCGTAGTCTGTTTTCAAAAGATGACCTCCTTAAACGGTAATAGCATTTGCGGAACACCTTCATTATTTCGGCTAAGGCCAACTTTGTAAACGCATTCACAACGTGTATACTCGACTTAACCGACTAATTGGGTCGTGGACTCTGGTTCAACCAGAGTCCACGCTAAAGGAGACGACACGATGAAATTTGAAGCCATTCAAGCGGTCACGGAGACGGAGCAGCTGGTGCAGCAAGTCGAACGGCTGATTTTGACCGGCCAACTCGCCGTTCATGAAAAATTACCCAGCGAGCGGGACCTAGCGACCACTTTACAGGTCAGTCGTTCGGTCGTGAACCGGGGATTACAGGAGTTGATGCGCCTAGGGTTTATCGAAGTTCGACCGCGACAGGGTAATTTTGTGGCCGACTATGAACGCAACGGGAACCTGGAGACCTTGAACGTCATCATCAACTTTGACGGGGGCAACTACCATCCCGCCATGTTAAAATCCATTTTCCGCGTCCGCCAACTGATCGAAAACGACATGTTGCGCCAGTGTGCGCCAGTCACGTCGTTTCGGGCGCTGGAACGTCGGTTTGCCCAGATTCAACTGGCGGAGACGCCGACCGCTAAGGCCCTAAAAACGTTTGAATTCTATCACGAACTGGCGGCACTCTCACAAAATTCGGTATATCCCCTGATGATTCTTAACTTCCGGTCAATCTATCTCACGCTGGGGACCTGGCTGGTGCAGGCGGGGTGTGGGCCGGAGTTAGAACGGCGGTTACAGCGGTTAGTCACCGCGTTAGCTCAGCACCAGATTGTAACGGCGATTCAGCAAAACACTGAAAATATCGCGTTTAGTCTGACCGAGCTTTTACGCCGCTAGATCACAAAATTCCCCCGCCACCTCTTAGGGTAGCGGGGGAATTGACGTTAATCATTAGTGTCCACCCAGTGCGACCACCAGGGGGATGGTCAGGAGGCTGAGAATCGTCGAGAGACTCATCACGGCGATGGCCGGCGCGGCGTCGGCGTGAATCTGTAGGGTGAAGAGGACCACGATGCCGGCGACCGGGCAGGCAATCATGATCAACGTGGTGGTGTAGGCAATGCCACTAACGCCAAGTAGCGTCAGAATGCCGGCGCCCACCAACGGAAAAATCAGGTTGCGCAACAGTAACGTTAAGCCTAACCAGGGATTGAGCATCTGGCGGCTGAGAGTAATCTGGGCCAGGCTATTGCCAATCACGATCATCGACAACGGGGTGTTGACCGACCCGACCGCCGTCACGATATGGTTCAGCGTCCCGGGCAGGTGCCAGCCGCTGACAAAGAGTAACAGGCCGACCACGATGGCGATGATGTTGGGATTTAACAGGACTTGGCGGTACTGGTGGTCGGCCGGCGCGTGAAATAAACGCACGCCCAGCGTCCAACTGAACAGGTTGAAACCGGCGAGGGCGACCACGGCGTAGAAGACCCCGGTACTGCCGAATAAGGCACTGATGAGGGGAATCCCCATGAAGCCGGCGTTGGAATAGATGCTGCCGTACTGGGTGATGCGTCGCAGGTTGGGGTCACTGAGGTGGCCAAAGATCAACCAGGCCAGCAGGGTGACCACGACGTACCAGATGAAGGTGCCCGCGGCGGCTAGGAGAAATTGGTGCATCCGCGATCCCGAAAAGGGCTGTTCGAAGGCCCCGATAATCAGGCAAGGGGAGACCACGTAGAGTAAGATGTTGGTCAGGTCGTTGGCGGTTTGGGCGTGCATGAAGTGACACTTGTTGATCAGCACCCCAATCAGCATCAGGCCAAACATCAGGATAATTTGAGCGGTTAATTGACCAAGTTGCACAAAGAAACTTCCTTCCGTGAAACGTATTTTTATAGGAATAATTCGGGTCAGCCTGGTTTAAACGCTACCGGACTGGCGCCGTCAGCAACGAGCCGATTCGAAGCGGGCGACTGTAAAGCTCGGGTCAACACAAAACGACCGCAAAACCGGCGGGCTTTGCGGTCGTTTTTAGTTATCCGGAGTTCCTCAACCCTAAAGTTGAGCAGCGGCGAATTGCTCTAGTTCTTCGCAGACTTCTTATCGCTACGTGCCAGTAACGCGATCCCATTGACCGCGATAAGGGCAACGATGGCCATCGTCACGCCTAATTGCATAGGCTTATAAGGCATCTGTTCCAATGATTGACCCACGTACCCGATCACTTCACCGAAAATGACAGACCAAATAATGACGACAATATTCGCTTCGAGCCACTTCATCCGCGTCACCTCACAATCTCGTTAATCGTTATTAGTTTAACACGATTGGTCGTTAATCGGTAGTTAAGATTTAGTTCGCACGGCTAATTTTCTTAGCGGAGTCGCGGGGGTTGCGTTCACCCAGTAAACCAGATATACTTACTAGAATATTATAAACGGGTTGAAGCGACTGCTTTTCAAGAATGGGGTTAGCCTTGGGTTGGGCGACCACGGGAGAAGTGGACGCTTTTTTTGTGTCCAAAAGGAGGGCCAATATGGAACTATTAGGAAATTTAACCTTGATTTTACTGGCAACCACCATTGTCGGACACTTTAGTACGCGCATTGGGATTCCAGCAGTGATTGGCCAATTATTAGTGGGCATCGTCTTGGGGCCGGCCATGTTGGGCTGGTTACACCTGACGCACAACTTAGAGGGCTTCGCCGAAATCGGGGTCATCGTCTTGATGTTTATCGCGGGACTGGAAAGTGACCTGCAGCTGTTGAAACGCTATCTGAAGCCCAGTGTGTTCGTTGCCATTTTAGGCGTCATCGTCCCGGTCTTGGGAACGTTTTGGGTCGCGGAATTGTACCATTTACCGTTGACGGAAAGCCTTTTTCTGGGCGTAATTTTTGCGGCTACGTCGGTGTCCATCTCGGTGGAAGTTTTAAAGGAAATGAACGCGCTGAATAGCCGGGAGGGGACCACCATTTTGGGGGCCGCCGTGGTCGACGACGTGTTGGCCGTAATCATCTTGAGTGTGTTGGTCTCGACCACCGGCACCGCGGTCGGCGGGCACACCTCCGGTAACTTGCTGGTGACCACGCTGATGCAGGTCGTGTACTTCGCGGCCATCTACTTCGTGGTCAAGTGGCTGGCACCGTACATGGCCAAGATGGGTAAACGCCTGATGATTCCGATGGGCGAGACCCTGATGGCCATCATCCTGTGTTTTGGGATGGCCTACGTGGCCGAATTGGTGGGTCTAAGCGACGTGGTGGGGGCCTTCTTCGCCGGAATCGCCATCTCCCAAACGTCCGTGAAATCGACGGTCGACCGGCACATCGAACCGGTGGGCTACGCGGTGTTTATCCCCGTCTTCTTCGTCAGCATCGGCTTGAACATGGACTTTAACGGGCTGGGGAAGCAACTCGGCTTTATCCTGGTCCTGACGGTCGTGGCCGTGGTCTCCAAGCTGGTCGGGGCCGGTGGGGGCGCCAAGTTGGCCGGTTTTTCGTGGCTCAGTTCCACGGCGGTCGGGGCCGGAATGGTCTCGCGGGGCGAAATGGCGTTGATCATTGCCCAGATCGGGTACCAGGCCAAGCTGATGTCACCGGTCCGCTATTCGGCCATCGTGGCGGCCATCATCCTGGCCACGTTGGTCGCCCCGTTCCTGTTACGGTTGACCATGAACCAAGTTACCAAGGGCCAAAAGGATCGCTCGAAGGTCCGGCCATTAAACGATTAGGAATTGACCGGGGTCTCGCCAGTGCGCGGGGCCTTTTTTCGTTGGCCGCGAAAAGTTGGGGTGGCCGTGTCGTGAGCCACCAGTCTGGCGGGCAGAAGTGGTAGAATAAGCCTGTCAATGATGTTGACCATTAAGCGGGGAACTAGTGGCCGACGACTCACCCGCACCAGTGGCGGAATCGTGGGGCGTTGGCCGAAAGGGGAAGTAGGGGAACGCGTTATGCGAGTGAGTTTTAACCATAAATTTTACCGGAATTGGCCCTTCTGGGTCGGCATCGCCTTGCTGGTTGGGGATGGCTGCTTACGGCTCTTCGCGGGTCTGTTGAGTGACCCGCTGGGGGTCATGATTGGCCTGATGTGGGTGGCTATCGGCCTGTTTTACCCGCTGGGGCGACCTTAAAAAACCTCACCCGTCACGTTGGAAACAACGTTGCGGGTGAGGCTTTTTTTATTGGATTTGCTAGTTAATCAGTAAATTTTGAACCGTTAATGTGCAGCCCAGAAGCGCCGGGTCCCATCAATCTTTAGGCTTGGCGTGCCGGGCTTCCAATGGCCGCAGCCATTCCGACATGAACCAAAGAACGAAGAAGAGGGCCAGACTAGCCAGACTGATCAGCGCCCCCAGTTTCAAACCAGGCGTCTGGTACGTCAGGGTGACCTTGTTTTCACCCCGTTGAAGCGGAATCCCAATCATGCCCGGATAGTTTTTGATGACCGGTACCAGGGATTTGGCGTGCATCGCGGATTGAATCTTCACCGGTTTGCCGTTGACCTTGGCCGTCCAACCGGGCGTCATCGGAATCGGAACGTAAAGTAATTGGCGTTTAGCAGTCCCCGTGACGGTCCCGGAGATCCAGGAGACGCCGCTGGTTGGGCCTAACTTGAAGCGTTGTTGGGCCAATTTTTTAGTGAATTTTCGGTAAACGGCTTGGTTGAGCGACGCAAACTGGTTTTGTTGTGGGGCCCGCGGGTCATCGGTGACGTAACTGATCTTCAGCACGGTGCCCTTGGTGCGTTGCCCGAAGTTCATGATATACCGATACCCGTCGGCGTTGGTCAGGGGCTTAGCCTTCTGACCGTTGACCTTCAGGCTGGAGTACACGATGTTATCGGCTGGTGAATACCCGTGGAGCAGGCCCGTGGCGTTGACGCGCAGGGTGATGGTCTGCAAGTAGTAGTCGCCGGCCGGCTTTGCCTTAGTCCCATCGGGGATGCTAGCGGCATCGGCTTTGGTGGCCCGCCGTTGGGTGGTGTTGAGGATCGAAGCGGCCGCCAGGGTATTGGCCGGTGCGCCCAAAGCATCCAGGACCTTCCGCTGGTTGTTTAAGGCGTCTTGGTCGTAAAGCTGGACCCGGCCCAACCGTTCCGGCACGGCGAACCCGAAGCCCGCGTAAGTGGTCAGCGGCGTGATTGGCGGCGTTTTGTAGGAATTGAGCCGGTATTTGACGCCCAGCAGGGTATCCGTGACGTGGGTGTAGCCTTGCGGGCTGATTCGCCGCACGTTAGGACTCAGGTAGCCCAAATCGTGTTGGAAGACCCGCGCCTGTTCCTCCAGCGTTGACGAGTAGGAGCTGATCCCGTTGTAGTTAAACAGTAGGGGATCATTGTAGTGGTTATAAGCGCCTTTATAGGCCTCGCTAATGGTCGAATGCAAGAATTCGACCCGGTGTAAATTGGGTTTGGGCTTCGTAGCGCCGACCTGTTTAAGCAAGCCGGTATCGGCCCGGTAAGCCTTGGTGAAGGCGGTCTGGGACCCGAAGCCGATGCCCCGGGTGCCGACCAGGAAGCTTCCGCCTAATTCGGCAAAGATGATCACCGCCATCAGGCCGATTCGCACGGGCCGCCATTCACTAATGAACAGCAACATGGTGTTGAGGAGCAGCAGGCCCAACGCTAGCCAGAGCAGGTGGAAGGCCGGTTGACTATGGAAGTACAACGAATTGTTATAGGTGGGTTCCATTTTATAGTAAAGCTTGGGTAAAATCTTGACGGCCACGAACCCGATGGTCAGTAACCCCGCGCCCCAGACCAACGCCAGGACCTTTTGCGGGTCGTTCATGGTCTGGGCGGGATGGGTCTGCCAGGCCCGGTAGGCCGTGACGATCGCCAGAAACGTGAAGAAGTAGACGTTACGAAACGGGAAACCGGCGGGTTGTTGGAACATGTGCCAAGCGGTGTTGAGTACCGTGATCAGTAGGCCGAGTCCCATGGCCAGTAACAACCACATCGTTCGTTTCTTCTCCACCGCCAGGATACGTGGCGACACGAAGTAGACGATCAGTAGCAGGAACATTAGCGTCCCCATGAAGACCGATGGCGTGTGGTACAGGTGTCCGCTGTAGGTGCTGCCGGCCGGGCCAAATTGCGCTAAGACTTCCGGCCCAAAGAGCGGCGACAGGGCGTAGTTTTGGGTGATGACGCTGTTCTTGCCCGTCAATAACATTCCCAGAGCGGTGGGCAGTAAAACGATTGTAGTCATCCCACCGGCTAGCACGGACCCAATCATAAATTGGCGAATGGCCGGCCAATGCATTTGCCAGACCGTCTTGAACGGCGTGGGCGTCGTTTGATGTTCGATGATTAGGTACACGAAGTACAAGACCGAGAACAGGCAGGTCATGTAGCCCATATAATAGTTCGACAGGATGGTGATGGTCAAACTGACCGTGTACAGGCCGAAGTGGTGATGGTGGACCAGTCGGTGCAGCCCCAACGCCACGATGGGCAACCAAATTAGGGCGTCCAGCCACATCATGTCATAGAAGTACATGGTGACGAAGCCACACAGGCTAAAGGCCGTCGAGAAGAGTAACAGCGACCAACCCGTCTTGAGAAATGCGTGGCGCAGGAAGACGGCCATGGAAAAGCCAATCGTACTGATTTTTAAGATGATGATCCAGGTCAAAGCCGTGGTGATTTTCGCGGCTGGAAACAAAAAGATTAATAAGTTGAACGGACTAATCACGTAGTACGTCAATAGTGGTATCAGGCCACTACCGGTCCCTAGAGACAGGGAGAACAGGTGGAAGTGGCCGCTCAAAATGGTTGTGCGCAGGTATTCCAAGATGGGCACGTACTGGGCGCCCATGTCGCTGAATAACAGATTGCGCTGGCCAAACGGCGTGATCTTGAGGTGCCAAAAGACCAAGACCATGATGGCGAACGGAATCAAAAAAGCTCCCCCATATACCCAGCGGCTGACTCTCAGCGCCGTAAGGGTATCTCGATGCTGTTTCATTACAACCCCTCCGTAGTTAGCAAATAATAGGCGTTAAATTCTAAACTCGTGGCCTAGTTGCGCTCAAAAAGCAGGTAAGTGTTGGTCGCCCTCACGACGCAACGGTCATTACGTGACGAATCAGAGTAAATGCAACGGGTTCCACAGGTCGTTGTCTGTTTACTATCTAGGATAACACGTCACTAACGTTGCACAAAGTTTACCCCTCTTTTTGGGTAGGGGGCTGAACAATGTCCGAATCTTCACGGAAACTTAGCGCTTTGACAACAAAATTAACTTAAGGTGCCGTTATTCTTAATCAGATAGACTATAATTTTAAATGACTAGCCGGTTCAGCGATTAAACTAGCGGAAACGTAAACCTAGTGTCGCACAACCGCCATGGCGCCGGGGAAGGAACGCAGAAATGACCGCTGACGGGAACCGTTCGGTGCATTGAATCGAAGCGGGTCCCGGGCAATTAGCGTGAGAAATGCCCCCAAACCGGGGAAGCGCGCAACGCTAACGCCGCTAGTCGCGAAAAAAGTCAATATAAAGGAAATATTTATACGTTGGGTTAGAGTTGATGTTTCCGGGATATACAATGGTAGTTTGAAATAACGATGGTATGAATTGCTAAACATGATTTGGTGATTGCCTAAAAAACATTAAAGTTGCTATGATGACCAGTGTAAGCTGGAGGGCCAGTCAGAAATGGGCTCAGGGGGGAAATGGGCTAGTGTTGGCCGGTGTTTCTTGCCGGCCTAGACAAAGGTCGGTCTTCAAGACCCGGTTTTGGGGGCTTGAAGCCGTGCCCACCCCGTTCCAGCCCGTTTCTGACTGGCCCGGAGGCGCATAGATAAGCCTATTAAGGCAACCCTTAACCCAACACCTAATTGTTGAATTATTAAAGGAGGAATGTCTGGTGAGTGCAACAGCCCAAGTATTAGTCGTGGAAGATGAACGGGAATTAGCCGCGGACATCGTCGAATTGATCAAGCCGATTTGTGAACCGACGGTGGCCTATGACGGTGAGCAGGGAGAATTTCTAGCCAGCCAAGGCGTCTTTGATGCCATCATTTTGGATCTGATGTTGCCGGGAGAAAGCGGGTTGGATCTCCTAATGCACATCCGGAGCCAGGGGGTGTCGACCCCGGTCTTGATTCTGACGGCCAAGGACACGATTGCCGATAAGCTGCGCGGATTCAACGACGGGGCCGACGATTACGTGACCAAGCCGTTCCACCGCGAGGAACTCCTGGCCCGGATGAAGGCGTTATTGAAGCGTACCGGCCATTTGAACAGCAGTGATGTTATTCGGTTAGGCCAACTGGAAATCAACACCAGCAAGCATTTAGCGACCTTTAACGGTGGCCCGTTGACGCTGAAGGGGCGGGAGTTTGATTTACTGGCCTATTTGGCGGCCAATCCGGGAACCATCATCACCAAGGAACAGATTTTTAACCGTCTCTGGGGCTTCGATTCCGAGACCAGCCTGTCCGTGGTGGAAGTCTATATGAGTAATCTCCGTAAGGAATTGAAGCGCGCGGGTAGCGACCTGTCCGTGCGGACCATTCGTAACGCCGGGTACATTGTGGAGGCCCCCGATGAGCAATAAAGTTAACCGCGCGCAACGTCGGCGGTTATTTCTCAGTAATTTGATCGGTTTTTCGTTGATCTTTATCCTCTTAGGGGTAATCGTCTTCGTCCTGTTCAGTCGGGCCATGCTGACCAGTACCGACCAGGCGTTGCGTGTTGAAGAGTCGGCCCGCCTGCAAGGCCCGCCGAAGCCGTTTCAGCGCAAAACTAAGTTTCAGGGAAACGTCCAGAACCAACACCCGTTCATGACCACCACGCTGGTGTATGATCAAAAGGGCAAGATTACCAATAAACTGCAGCTGGGGTCGCGGTACGACACGCTGAAGAACATTAAGTTACACCGTTCGCAAGTGGGGCAACTCAAGACCATTAAGGTCAACGGCAAGTATAATTTCCGAACCCTATTGATTAAGGCACCTAAGACCACCAACGATAAATCGGTGGCGGGCAAGTACCTGTTGATCATGGAGAACATCGACCCCCAAAAGGCAGCCATGCGCAACTTTACCCGGGTCATGTTGATCACCATGGGAATTTTCTGGCTGTTGTCGATTCTGATGAGCGTCTGGATGTCGCGGCTGACCATGCGGCCGATTTTAAAGTCGTGGGGTCGGCAGACCGAATTCGTGGGCAACGCCGCGCACGAATTACGGACGCCACTGACCATCATCCAAAACAAGCTCGAATTTCTGCTGACCAAGCCTAACGATAAGATCATCGACCAGGCGGCCAACATCGCGATTGCCAATAGCGAAAGTCAGCGCCTGCAGAAGCTGACTCACGACCTATTAGCGTTGGCGCGTTCGGATTCCAACACCATCCAAACGAACTTCGAAGCGACCGCGGTCGCCGCTTTCTTGCAGCACACGGTGGAACCCTACACCGAAATCGCGGCCAGTCAGGGGAAACAGTTAGTCTTGGCACCGGTGCCCGCCTTTAAGGCCGTGCTGGACCAGGACCTGATTCACCAATTGATGAATATCCTGATCGATAACGCCCTCAAGTATTCGCCGCAGGGCAGTACCATTACCGTGACGGCTCAACCGCTGGGCCGCAAGTGGCAACTGATCGTGGCCGACCAAGGCATCGGGGTGACGGGCAGAGACCGCGCCCGCATTTTCGACCGGTTCTACCGGGTCGACACCTCCCGTTCGCGTCAGACTGGGGGCAACGGGTTGGGACTGTCTATCGCCCACTGGATCGTGGACCTGCATCACGGCACCATCGCGGTTCGGGACAACCACCCCAAGGGCAGCCAATTTGTGACCACGTTACCGGTGAACCCGCCGAAAAACGGGCACCACGAAACGAAAAAGTAACCCCAGGCTCAGCCATTAACAGCTGAGCCTTTTTTGGTCGAGAACAGTTTGCAGAAATATTTTAATATGGTAAGCTTTGTTCATTAAGTCTAAACGAAATTGGTACAGGTATAAGGAGCACACACATGTTAACTATCCGTGATATTGCCGCTAAGGCCGGGGTCTCAGTCTCGACCGCGTCACGCGCGCTAAATAACAATCCACGAATCAGTCAGGCGACCCGGGATCGGATTCAAAAATTGGCCGCCGCTGAGGGCTATTTACCTAATTACAACGCTAAAAATTTAACGGCGGGCGAAGCCAACGCGGTGGGGGTCGTCTTCCCCAACACGGAACGGGTCCTGTCCGAAAATCCCTTCTATATTGATCTGTTACGGGGAATCAACGCCCAATTGGTCCAGCGCCACTACGTGCTATCGGTCGCCATCAGTTCCACGGCCGAAGAATTGCTGGCGAACGTGAAATCGATGGTCGCTCAGGGGAAAATCAAACGGTTCATCCTGTTTTACGCGCACCAAGATGACCCGATTGCCGATTATCTGCGGCAACAGCACTTGCGGTTCGTCACGATCGGGCAACCCGACCAACACCACAACGACTTCTTTGTCGACAACGACAATTTGCAGGCCGGGATTGGCGGGGCGACCTTCCTGTTCGACCAATTGCACGTCAAGCATCCAGTCTTTGTCGAGTCGGGGCACCACTGGGCCTACGAGCAGCAGCGACAAGAGGGTTACGACCGCGTGGCGGCGCGCTTCAACGTCGAGCCGTTGGTCTGCAAGCTGGGGGATGCGACCCGGGTGCGGGCGTTTATCGACCAGCATCCGGAAATCGACGGCATCATGGCGACCGACGACTTTAACGGTATCGAATTTTACCGGTTATTCCGCGAGAAATACGGGGTCAGCAAGTTCCCCGTGGTGAGTTTTAACCATTCGTTACCGGAGGGGCTAACGGACGCGGATTTACATTCGGTCGATTTATTCCCAGAAAAGATGGGCTCGGCGGCCGCGAAGTTATTGTTCAGTGACCGAGAACCGATCGACACCCCAACGCCGGGACAGATCCGGATTCCGTATGCTATAAATTAGAGTGCGTCAGGGACGGTTAGCCCACGAGCATTAACGTCGCTAGGGTGAAAATCCCGGTCTTGGATTTTTATCCTAGCGGGGTTAAGCGGAGTGGGCTGTCCCTGAAAGCACGTTTCGGCAAGTGTGGCAGTGGGGCGCGGAACCCGTTGCCCCCTGAAAGCCCGATTCGGTGGCCAGTACCTAGCGGGGTTAAGCGGAGTGGGCTGTCCCTGAAAGCACGTTTCGGCAAGTGTGGCGGTAGGGTGCGGAACCCGTTGCTCCAGTAAGTCTGCTGCGGTAACGAGCAGCTGATGATACTGCCTAACCCCCAAAATTGGTTTGAACCATTGTTGCATACTGTGTCCCCCGTCAAGGTTAAGCCTAAAAAAATTTAATCCTAGAAAACCACCAGCTCGATTTTGGCTCACGCCTACCGGACTGGTGGTTTTAATTGTCAGCCCACCCAATTAACAATTGGAATGGTCCAAAGTTTTAATAAAAAAGTTTGCGCAAACGGTTGCATTAAAATGAAAGCGGTGCCATAATAACTTATGTAATCGGTTGCGCTTGATACGGCACAACGTTTTAGCAATTATTTAAGGTTAAAGTTGGTTTAAGGAGGTTTTGTGTCATGGCAGATGTTGTCTCTAAAGATACGACCACGGTCGATAATCCCAAAACGGGGTTACCAAACTTATCAGCCAGCACCATTTGGATGATTAACTTTGGTTTCCTGGGGGTTCAAACGGCCTTTACGTTACAAAGTTCGCAAATGAGTCGGATTTTCCAAACCATTGGGGCCGACCCCAACAGTTTAGGGTGGTTCTTCATTTTACCACCACTGGCTGGGTTGATCGTCCAACCCATCGTCGGTTATTATTCCGATAGAACCTGGGCACCGAGATTAGGTGGCCGGCGGTTGCCTTACTTAGCATTAGGAACCATCGTGGCGGTCATCGTCATGTGTCTGTTACCGAACTCCGGTAGTATGGGCTTCGGGTACGCGTCACTCGCCGCGTTACTTTTCGGGGCCATCACCGTGGCCTTCCTGGACTTGTCATCGAACATTGCGATGCAACCGTTCAAGATGATGGTCGGGGACATGGTCAATGATGATCAGAAGAGTTATGCTTACGGGATTCAAAGTTTCTTATCGAACACCGGGGCCGTTTTAGCCGCCATCTTACCGTTCTTGTTCGCCTACTTCGGCTTGAAGAACGTGGCCGTTAAAGGGGTCGTGCCCGACACCGTGAAGGTTGCCTTCTACGTCGGCGCCATCTTATTGGTCATCACGAGTCTGTTCACCATCTTCCGGGTTCACGAATACGATCCCGAAACGTACGCCAAGTACCATGGTATCAGTAAGGAAGATAACACGACCGGTGGGAACTGGTGGACGTTACTGAAGTCCGCACCGAAGGTCTTCTGGACCGTTACCTTAGTTCAATTCTTCTGCTGGGTCGCCTTCCAGTACCTCTGGACTTACTCCGCTGGGGCCATTGCCTCCAACGTTTGGAACACCACCAACGCCGCTTCCGCTGGCTACCAAGCTGCCGGGAACTGGTACGGGGTCTTAGCCGCCGTGCAATCCATTGCCGCCGTGGTTTGGTCCTACGTCTTAGCTAAGTTGCCAAACAGCGTCCACAAGTTGGGCTACGCCGGTAGTTTAGGCTTAGGGGCCGTTGGGTTTATCTCCGTGTTCTTCATCCACAACCAATACGCTTTGATCGTTTCCTTCATCTTAGTCGGAATTGCTTGGGCTGCGATGAACACGTACCCACTGACCATGGTCACCAACGCCTTATCTGGAGCCCACATGGGGACTTACTTAGGCTTGTTCAACGGCTCGATTTGCTTACCACAAATCGTAGCTTCACTGGCCAGCTTCGCACTGTTCCCATTATTGGGTGGTGCCCAAGCCAACATGTTCTTGTTAGCCGGTATCATCATGGCGATCGGGGCATTATCCGTCTTCACCATCAAGGAAACTTACAAGGCTTAATCATTTAAACGTTAACTCGCTAATCCACAACGCTGATATTTGGGTCGTTGTGGATTAGTCATTCAAATCCGCATAAAATTTTGAACAACGATTGACGGAACTATCCATAGAAAGGGAGTTTTCAACGATGAAACGTATCTTCGATGTGCAACCTTGGAACGTCGTGACCCACACCTTTGACCCTAAAGATAAGCGGCTCCAAGAATCCATGACCAGCTTAGGGAACGGCTACATGGGCATGCGCGGTGACTTTGAAGAAGGTTACAGCGGCGATTCACTGCAAGGCATTTACTTGGGTGGGGTCTGGTACCCCGATAAGACCCGGGTCGGCTGGTGGAAGAACGGTTACCCGAAGTACTTCGGGAAGGTGGTCAACGCCGTCAACTTCATCAAATTACCGATTGAAATCAACGGTCAACGCGTCGACTTAGCCAAGGACCAGATCAGTGACTTTACCCTGGACCTCGACTTACACACGGCCGTTTTGACCCGGTCGTTCACGCTGAAGCGCGGGGACGTCAAGGTCGCCTTGACCTTCGAACGCTTCTTGAGTGTGGCCCAAAAGGAACTCTCCGTTCAAAAAGTCACGGTCAAGAACTTAAGCGCAACGAACGTGGACGTGAAGTTACTGCCCGCCATCGACGCCGACGTGATGAACGAAGAAGCTAACTACGACGAACGGTTCTGGGACGTCCTGGCGACGGACCAACAAGCCGACCGCGGGAGTGTGATTGCTAAGACCACGCCGAACCCGTTTGGCACGCCCCAATTTACCTCTGGTATGGAAATGCGGATGGTCAGCGACTTAGACAACGTGGCCATCGACCAACCGAACGACAAGGAAGTGGCCACGGCCTACCAAGGCACGTTGGCACCCCAAACGGCGACGACCTTAGAAAAGCGGGTCATCGTGGTCACGTCGCGTGACTACAAGACCCAAGCTGACCTCACCACGGCTATGCACCAACTGAGTGATCAGGTCGCTAAGGAAAGCTACGCCGACTTATTGGCCGCCCACACCCAAGTCTGGGCTCAACGGTGGGAAAAGTCCGACGTTGAAATCATCGGCGACGACGAATCGCAACAGGGGATTCGGTTTAACCTGTTCCAGTTGTTCTCGACCTACTACGGTGAAGATTCACGCTTGAACATTGGCCCGAAAGGCTTTACCGGTGAAAAGTACGGTGGCGCCACTTACTGGGACACCGAAGCCTTTGCCTTCCCAGTCTACCTGGGAATCACGGATCCTAAGGTCACCCGCAACCTGTTGATGTACCGCTACAATCAATTACCGGGTGCTTACATCAACGCCAAGGAACAGGGCTTAAAGGGTGCGTTGTTCCCAATGGTGACCTTTGACGGGATCGAATGCCACAACGAATGGGAAATCACGTTTGAAGAAATTCACCGTAACGGGGACATCGCGTTTGCGATTTACAACTACACCCGTTACACCGGTGACGACTCCTATGTCCTGCATCAAGGGGCCAAGGTCTTAACTGAGATTTCCCGTTTCTGGGCCGACCGGGTCCACTTCAGCAAGCGTAATAACCAGTACATGATCCACGGGGTCACCGGGGCCGACGAGTACGAAAACAACGTCGACAACAACTGGGACACCAACATGCTGGCACAATGGACGTTGAAGTACACGTTGGAAATCCTGGGTAAGGTGGACGCCGACGTGGCAAAACGCCTCGACGTATCTGACGATGAAAAGGCCCACTGGCAAGATATCGTGGACCGGATGTACCTGCCATACGACAAGGACTTGAACATCTTCGTCCAACACGACGGGTTCTTGGACAAAGATATCGAACCGGTCAGCGCCATTCCTGCCGACCAACGCCCAATCAACCAACACTGGTCTTGGGACAAGATCCTGCGTTCACCGTACATCAAGCAAGGGGACGTCTTACAAGGAATCTGGGACTTCATCGACGACTACACGCCGGAACAGAAGAAGGCTAACTTTGACTTCTACGAACCCCTGACGGTGCACGAATCCAGTCTTTCACCGGCCATTCACTCGGTCTTAGCGGCGGACTTACACTACGAAGACAAGGCCGTAGAGCTTTACGAACGCACGGCCCGGTTGGACCTGGACAACTACAACAATGACACGACCGACGGACTGCACATTACGGCCATGACGGGTGGTTGGATTGCCGTGGTTCAAGGCTTTGCCGGCATGCGGGTTCGCAACGGTCAGTTGCACTACGCGCCATTCTTACCGAAGAAGTGGAACAGCTTCTCCTTCCGGCAGGTCTTCCGGGGCCGCCTGATCGAAGTCATCGTCGACCAAGCTGGCGCACACTTCAAGTTATTGAGTGGCGACCCACTGGACATCGACGTGGCAGGCAAGACGGTTTCGTTACAGCCAGACACGGTGGTTGAATAGACATTAATTAAAAAAATCGACTGACTCTCCAGTGAGGGGGTCAGTCGATTTTTTGTGGTTAAACGGGCGTATACGGATTGTCCGTACCCGAGTCGTCTGTGTCGTCCGCGTTGTCAGTCGTTGGGCCGGAATCCGGGGCCGGCGTTGGCTCGCTGAACGGCATGGGTTCGCGTTCGTGGTCTTTTTGTTGGACCAGCGTCGACGTTTGGTTCCAGAAGAGGGGCCATTCGCCGGCGAGGGTCAGACTTTCGAGCTCGAGTTGCCCGGCAATCAAGATTTGTTGGGTAATCTGGGTGTGGTAGTCCGCCACTAAATTTTGAATAATGGTCGCGTTGTGGGCTAAATCGGCACTACCCAGCGCGGAGAGGTCCGCTTGGTGGTCGCGCCGTAATTGTTTTTCGAGGTCGCGTAAGCGCCGTTCGATGTTGCGTTTAAATTTAGGTTGGTTTTGCGCATCGTAAGCTACCGCGGGGGTGATGCCCACGAAAACGGCTTCGAGGCGGGGGTAGTTATCGTCAAACGAGTTGGCTTGTAAGACGTCAAATTCCCACCCAATGGATTCAACTGGCATAGGGAATCTCCTTTGAGAAAATAGTCTAGTGTCCAGTCTACGAAAGGCGGGGGAGCCTGTCAAACGAAAAAGGTCCCGCCACAAGGACGAGACCAGGTTAGGTTTGGGTTAGGTGGGGGAGAGACTCCCCGGGTGATGACCGCGCGACAACACCGGGCAACGGTCCATCACCGAATCGACGCGTCTGGGTGAGATACCGGCGAGACGCGTCAATTGTGAATCAGCTAGCTGGGGTCATTACCAGCTAGCCTTCTTGACGCCAGGGATTTGGCCCTTGTGCGCTAAGTCGCGGAAGTTTAACCGGGATAACCCGAATTTCCGCATGTAGGCGTGAGGCCGACCATCTAAATGATCGCGGTGGTGCATCCGCACTGGGGAAGCATCCCGGGGTAAGAGGGCCAGTCCGGCGTAATCGCCCGCTGCCTTCAATTCCGCACGCTTAGTCGCGTATTTGGCGACCGTGGCCTCGATTTTCTTTTCCTTTGCAATCTTAGACTTTTTTGCCATGCGTAAAGCTCCTTTCAAATAAATGATAATTATTACGCTTTACCAGATTACCATGGGGGGTATTTTCTGTCAACTTTTACGCCATTATAAAACGCCACCAAAAAGCGGTGGCGTCGCAAGAGGGGACTTTAGTAAGTTAAATCGTAGGACACGTGGTAGGTCTGGGTCTTGCCGGCGGGCAAGGTGATGTCCCCAAACCCATCGTGATTCATGGAATCCGGCAGATTTTGAGGTTCGAGGGCGACCCCCATGTAAGGTTGGCCGTCACCGGTGGTTAACTTCAACGATTTGTCGAAGGAGTTGGCCGTGAAGACCACTAAGGCGTTCCGGTCGGACTTCATGGTGACGGAGCGCTTGGACTTCGGATCGCTCAATTTGGCGATGGTGCCGTCTGCGGCTGGGTCCAAGTGGAAGACGTCGTCAAAGCCTTTTTCGGGGATGCCTTGTAAGGCGTCGATGGCTTCACCTAAGTTTTGGCCCTTGGAGAAGTCGTATGGCGTGTCGGCCACTGGAATCATCTTCCCGGTTGGTAACTTCTCGTCGTTTAAGTCGAGGTGTTCGTGACTGTTGACCTGGAGCGTTTCGCCAACGATCAATGGGTCGTCACTCAAGTTGAAGTACAGGTGAGACGTTGGGTTGAACAAGGTCGTAGCCGTTGCGGTCCCTTCGAAGGTCAACGTGACTTGGTCGTGGTTGTCCAGCGTCCAGATGATCTTAGCGGTCAAATCACCGGGGTAGGAGTCGTCGGTGCTCTTGAACGTGTGGGTCAGGATGATTTTGGCGATATCCGGGTTACTATCGTCGATGGTCCCGTCCCAGTTGACGGTGTTAAAGCCGTTAGGGCCACCGTGCAGGGTGTTTTTCCCTTCGTTGGTGGCCAGGTGGTAGGTCTGCCCGTCAACGGTCACGGTGCCCCGGGTAATCCGGCCACCGGTCCGGCCGATGCCCATGCAAACGTAGAACGGATTGTCGAGATAATTAGTCATTTTATGGTAAGATAACACCATGTTATGTTCACCATGGTTACCAGGGACCATGAGCTTGTGAAGCGTAGCCCCCCAGCTTAAAACACCTAATTTAACACCATTGTCATTTTCAATTTCGTATTGGGTGACGGGTTGGTTTTGGTAAGTGTCCCATTTCGTTGCTGTCGTTTGCATAAGCCGTTCCTCGATTCTTTTATAATTAGTTCAATAAAGCGTTTTCATTATAATATCTATTTTATTTTTTGTCCGGATAATTGTCAAATTGTTTTCGGCCCTATTTCGGCACTTAAGCGGGGTTGAACGAATCCTAGTTCTTGATATAATAGGATTTTGATTGATTATAAATTTATACAGATAAATTATTGACGACCAGACTTTTCGCAGCATAAATATTCAAATAACGAAATTTACCTTGTGCACAATCTAAAAAACTGGCATAATGGATTAGTTTAGGAGGGGTACGGTATGGAAAATAAATGGCGTTGGTTACCGGTAGTCCTGGGAGGTGGCTGGTTAGGCTATCACTGGCTCAGTCGGCGTACCGGGCGTCCGCTGCCTAAAGCGGCTCGGCCCGACAGTCAAGCTACCCCAACGCCAACCGTATTTATTCCGGGATGGGGCGGTAACGCGTGGACCTATAACGGGATGCTGCGATGGTTTGCCCGTCAGGGGTACGCCGCCAAGGTACTCACGGTGCGCGTTGATTACCGGAATCACCTGCATTTTCGGGGAACTTGGACCGGCCAAGCGGACAATCCGACGATCCAAGTGCTCTTTGACCGTAACCTCACGTTAGACTATCGCCAACAAACGCGCTGGGTCACGCAGATTCTGCGCGCGTTGCACCGTCGCTACGGGGTGACCAGCTACAACGCGGTCGCCCATTCCTGGGGCGGCAGTGCGATGGTCCAAAGCTTGGTCCAGGATGGGGCCGACCCGTCGCTGCCCCGCTTGCGCCGGCTAATTTTGCTGGGGACGCCGGTCGATGAAAGTCAGACCGACCAACCGGACCCCGCTTACCAACGCCTCCTCACGTTACGGCAGAATTTGTGGGCCAACGCGGGCGCCGAAATCCATAACGTGTACGGTCGCTTGGCGGGACACGCCACGGACGGGCAAGTCCCCGTCTGGCAGGCCACGGCGCTCCGGGAAGTGGTCGCGCAAAGCCCGATTCACTATACCGAACACCCGATTCCGGGCTTAGGCCACGGGCGCTTACACTCCGCGTTAAAAATGTGGCAGTTGATTGCGCAACTCCTTTGGGTTAAAAAGGACGATTAACCAAGTTGGTTAATCGTCCGGTGGGTTTAGCTAATTTTAAACCTTTTGGTCTAGAATGGCGTCGATGACGTTGAGCACGCCGTCGTGGTCGTTATCCGTGGGGGTAATCAGGTTAGCGACCTGTTTGACGGTGTCCGTCCCGTTGCACATCGCCACCCCGAAACCCACGTGGCGTAACATTTCCAAGTCGTTATCGTTGTCCCCAAAGGCGGCAATTTCGCTGGGGGCGATGTTCCAGGCTTGGGCGAGCTGAGTGACACCGATGGCCTTGTTCATGTGGGGCGCGATGATGTCGATACTCCCGAAGCCACTGGCGGCCGCGTGAATCTGGTGCGGGAACTTCGCGTTGAGTTTCGCCGCGAGGGACTGAATCGTCTGGTTGGGCCACTCCCCGTTGATCTTGTAGATGGTGTCGTCCACGGCGGTCAGGTCGTCGACCAAGACCACGTTGTTGAAGTAGTAAGCTTGCGAGGCCGGGTCGTTCGAGTGATCGGCGCGGTTGATGTAGGTGCCATGTTGCCCCGACAGGCGTAAAACTTGGGGCCGGATGGTGTCGTCGGCTAAAATCGCGGCGACGACTTCGCGGACCACGGGGAGGGGAATCGTGGTTTGAAACAGTGTCTGACCGTGATCCACAATCAGGCTCCCGTTTTCCGCCACGAAGGTCTGGACGGCGGGCGTCGGGGCGAAGACCTGGTGTAAGTGCCCCAGGTGGTTGCCACTGGCGACGACAAAGCGAATATCCGCGGCCTGCAACCGTTGTAGTTGCTGAGCAAACCGGTCGTGATCGTATTGTCGTTGCTGGTTCAAGAAGGTGCCATCGACGTCCGTTGCAATCATTTTGATTTTTGTCATAGGGGACTCCTTAGTTGGTTAGAATTTACTAGTTTCATCATACGAAGTTTACAGACAGATTTCAACGACGCAGAAATCGTTAAATCCCCGTTAAATTCGGACGAATGACTAGTGTTTCCATTCGCAATGCTATAAACTATTAATCAAACGGTAACATAAATGCTGAAAATAACGGTTATAATGAATGATTAGTGGGTCACAATAGTAACATCTTAAGAGCTGAAACAACATATTTGAAAGGAAGAATAGTATCTATGACGCAAACGAACGAGCTGAGTCAATCTTTAGAATGGTTTTCCCAATTACAAAAAATTATGCGGCCGGTAACGACCATCAAAACTGACGAAATTACGATTTCTTTGGAACAATTCAACTTGTTGCACGCCATCACGGATCAACGGGACGACTTCACGCCAACGAAATTTGCCAACCAAATCGGGGTGTCTAAATCCATGATTTCGGGCCAAATCTCGCGGTTACTGCGGGCGGGCCTGATCGAAAGTATTGCCTCCAAGGTTGACCGGCGGCAACACAACCTGAAGCTGACCCCGGAAGGCGTCAAGGTTTACACGCAAGTTCGCGGCCAAGTGGTCGATCGCTTGAACCAACTGCACGACGACATTTCCAAGATGATGTAGTCGGACGATTAAACTAGTTAACTTAATAGACAACAATTGATTAAAGGCCTCTCCTTCGCCAAAATCTTTCAATCGTGTAACAATTGGGTTAAGTTGACCCAACGCTTTCTTGTCTTAGTTATAATGAAAGTGTTGAAAGATTTTTGGAAATGAATGGAGGGGCTTTTTTGAAATTGAGGGGTAAGCAATATCTGCTTGCAGCCGTTACATTGGGGGTAACGCTGCTGGGATTTACCGCTGGTGGTGCCAATCTCACACCGTCAACGACGGTCGTTGCGCACGCGGCAACGACAATTAACGCAGTTCACCAAGGCATGACCGGTGACGCTAAGACCGTTAACAATGATGCATTTCAAGCGATGATCGATAAGTTTAACAATAGCGACGGCGTGACGGTGCACGTACCGAAGGGGACCTACGTCTTTAACGCGGGTCACGTGGTGCTGCACAGTAATATCACGTTTAACTTTGACAAGGGGGCGGTGTTCCGGATTACCAACGGGCAACGGTTGAACATTGCCTACCCGAGTCCGCAAGCCGGTTATGATGGCGGAATTTCCAACGTTACTTGGAACGGTGCCACGTTCCAGGGGGACAACACGGCGGCCGGTCAAAGTGTCTTCGTGCAAAGTATTCATCACGCCCAAGACGTAACGTTCAACAACTGTGTCTTCGATAACGCCGAATCACCAACCGGACACTACATCGATATTGATGGGAGCCACGACGTTACCGTCAAGAACTCGGTCTTTACCGGGTTCAACGGATCGATGGACTACAAGGAAGCCATTCAGGTCGACTATTCGAACAAGAAGGCCATGTCCTACAAGCTGGCTGGCGACCAGTACGATAATCTGCCATCCTATAACGTGACGGTGGATCATAACCAATTCCTGCCGGTTTCGCGGAAGTCGGGCCAGGTCCAATCCTACGCGCCAAACCCAATCGGGGAACACGCGGTTTACAACAAGGGCCAAGCCGGAATCATCCACAACGTCTACTTTACCAATAACACGGTGGTTGATCCCAAGCCGTTACTCGATGACGGGGTCGCCACGATTCACTTTAAGTGTGTCTCGGACCTCTACATCACGGGGAACAAATTTATCAACCAACACGTGCTGGGTTCCGGAAACTACATTTACCTGTACAACTCGCAACCTAACTACCAGATGTCGAACCTGAACATCACCAACAACACCTTCACCAACGTTAACCCAACTAAACAGTACGTTTACTTGGATAGCGGGACCACGGATAACCCGATGACTGATGTGACGATCAAGAACAACAACGTCACGACGCAAAAGAAGGGTGTGCCGTTCGTCCAAAGTAACTTCCCACTGACGGGGAGCGGAAATGGTATCCAGATTAGCAACAACAAGATCAAGGTTGCTAAGCCGGTAGCCACGACGGTTGCCACGCCAACCATCACGCAAACGACGGTCAAGCCGAACAAGAAGGGTCAAAAGCTCAAGAAACGGCCGCAGACCAACAAGAAGGAAACTTACGTGAGTGGGCTGAGCACGCAACACGCGCAGTTGAAGAGTAACTACAAGACTTATTCGTTATACAACCACATTCGCGGTCACAAAAACTGGAACATCATGAAGTATGACTGGAAGAAGTTGAAGAACAAGCGGGTTTACCTGGATATGCGGGCAACGGCCGACAGCGGTCAGTGGTACCGGATTCGGTTGTCCAAGAACGCCACCACGAAGTACTGGATCCGTAAGGGTGCCTTACAATTCGATAAGATTACCATCAGCGAATACAGTAAGGAATTAACCTTGATGAAGATCTACCCGGTTTACAACAACGTCTTTAACGATTCGGCCTTAGCCAAGCAAAAGGGCACCACGGCCGACATCAGTGACCGGCGGGTAACCATCACCCACCGGGCCTACCGGATCGATTCCAACGGTCACCAGACGGTTTATTACCAGATGGAAAACGGACTGTGGACGCGGGCCAGTGCGTTTGATTTGAATAGCTAATATAAAGCGATTGAGCCGCTATAAACTGCGACTCTAAATCATGATTAGGTGTCGTTGGTGTTGAGCCAGCGACACCTTTTTGTCGTGGTGATTAGGATTAAAAAATAGGCTAAGTGGCTGGGCGCTTGATGGTCAAAATTAATGCGACTTAAACCGAGATTATGCTGTAGATGGATTTATTGAAATCGTTAACAACTATTGATAAAATAAGTACCGGAATCATATATATTAAAAGCAAGTTAATGAAAATACGTAACTAGTTCGTTTTCAAATGGCTTGATGCCGGGATTTGTTTAGTGTATTCCCCACATGTGTGGGGGTGATTCTATTTCGCTGGTTTGGCCCCGTGTTGGTTCTCGGTATTCCCCACATGTGTGGGGGTGATTCCGTGCTGAATTGGTGGCTAGATCCACGTATTTTGTATTCCCCACATGTGTGGGGGTGATTCTGCTCTTGGCGTTTCTGTAGATTACTTGTTGGGGTATTCCCCACATGTGTGGGGGTGATTCCCGTTTCAATGGCCTTGATTAAGGCCTCTCCCTGTATTCCCCACATGTGTGGGGGTGATTCTAAACAACTCATGCAACACGTCCTGGTCAGCCCGTATTCCCCACATGTGTGGGGGTGATTCTAGGTCAGTTGGCTGTGCGTTAGTGACGCTGAAGTATTCCCCACATGTGTGGGGGTGATTCTAAGATGCTCATCTTTAAGCCTTTGAAGATAATGTATTCCCCACATGTGTGGGGGTGATTCTCAAACCCCTAAGTGGGCGAACGACAAGGATTCGTATTCCCCACATGTGTGGGGGTGATTCTAACTGTACAAAAAAAGAGCCACCCACCTCGGTGTATTCCCCACATGTGTGGGGGTGATTCCGCTGGTAGTAGTCTTGGTAAAGTCGCTTGGTAGTATTCCCCACATGTGTGGGGGTGATTCCATGAGTCGTATACATCGGTTTGCCAGTATCTGGTATTCCCCACATGTGTGGGGGTGATTCTTTATTGGCTTTGACGTCCGCCATGTCCTTCATGTATTCCCCACATGTGTGGGGGTGATTCTGAAGGCGTCAAAAAGCAGCTAGTAGAATTGAAGTATTCCCCACATGTGTGGGGGTGATTCCGAATTAGCAATCGTTTCACCTTCTATCAAAGTGTATTCCCCACATGTGTGGGGGTGATTCTTTATCGGGACATGAATAAGTCGCATTGGCGGCGTATTCCCCACATGTGTGGGGGTGATTCTGATGTGGTTTCGCGCAATCGGCTGTATGGCATGTATTCCCCACATGTGTGGGGGTGATTCTAATGATGACGAAATCCTCGATATGCGAAATGTGTATTCCCCACATGTGTGGGGGTGATTCCTTTCTGTCATGATTTTTGTAAATCGACTTGGAGTATTCCCCACATGTGTGGGGGTGATTCCGGCTTATACCCACTAGATTGAATTTTCTCACCGTATTCCCCACATGTGTGGGGGTGATTCTTCGAAATGTTGATGGCATCGCGCCCCGAAATCGTATTCCCCACATGTGTGGGGGTGATTCCAGAAGCAATTATGGGTGAATTTGGTGCGAAAGGTATTCCCCACATGTGTGGGGGTGATTCTCACCCCGCCGAACGCCAAGGTAACTATTGAACGTATTCCCCACATGTGTGGGGGTGATTCTAATACATCACTTTAGGTGATATTTCAATCACTGTATTCCCCACATGTGTGGGGGTGATTCCAGAATGCTGTGAAGCGCGTGTGCCAGTCCAACGTATTCCCCACATGTGTGGGGGTGATTCTAATTAACCTCTCTTTATTAGGATTGATAGAAGGTATTCCCCACATGTGTGGGGGTGATTCCCGTTGATATGACGGGCAGGGCCTTTTTGCATTGTATTCCCCACATGTGTGGGGGTGATTCTAAATTCCGGCGTAAGAGTTCCGGCGGCCAAGGGTATTCCCCACATGTGTGGGGGTGATTCTAGGAGGAAACATTATGAATTTTGGTAAAGCGCGTATTCCCCACATGTGTGGGGGTGATTCCCGGGGACTACACGGCAGTCAGCCACGGGGTGTGTATTCCCCACATGTGTGGGGGTGATTCCTCCAAGACCAGTACACCACGGTAAAGGGTTTGGTATTCCCCACATGTGTGGGGGTGATTCTCGCCACGGTGAGCAATTGCGGAGTACCTTCTCGGTATTCCCCACATGTGTGGGGGTGATTCTACCGAATCACGCAGCTCGCCGCAGCGGTCACGGTATTCCCCACATGTGTGGGGGTGATTCTCTTTGCCACTGATCAGAATGGCAAGGAAATCTGTATTCCCCACATGTGTGGGGGTGATTCCGACTTTTGAATAATTACTTCTCTCATGATAGCGTATTCCCCACATGTGTGGGGGTGATTCCGGATTCGCTGATTATAGACCCGCTTCATTGTCGTATTCCCCACATGTGTGGGGGTGATTCCCAAATGCAAAGCTTCCCATTAACCACGCTAAAGTATTCCCCACATGTGTGGGGGTGATTCTGGCAACTTCCGGTTCTCCCGGAACTTCACCAAGTATTCCCCACATGTGTGGGGGTGATTCCTCCGACCACCGGCTAGCCGGCAACGTATACTTTGTATTCCCCACATGTGTGGGGGCCTTAATTGAAAAAATGGCTTCTTGTCAATCGGTGTTGATGAGGACTATTATGAGGATCCAATTCATTTACGAATTGGATTTTTTTGACTTTGATTTTAACGGCGTTCTCCTCAAGATTTGATTCTTTGGTCCCAACTTGATATTGATCAATTTTAAACCGGGGTTTTACCGGTATACTAGGTTTTGTCACCACGGCGGAAACGAAGGGGTGAGGCAAGTCATTGGCGGACTGGCTTTCAATTGAGCGCATCTTCAAGAAAACTTCACGTTTCCGGCAAAAAGTCCTCTGATTCGCCTGCTAAAGTGGGGGTATAGCCTTGAGAAACCCGATTTTTTCAATTAAAAATTGAGAAAAGGTTAAAAGGTCAGTAAGTTAAGACTAATGGGTTTCATCATTGCCGATTGTGGTGTACAATTATTAACATAAATTAGCACTCAAACAGAAGAGTGCTAAAATCTCAGGTACCTCATCGACAAGCACATCATTGGAGGGCGATTCTATGATTAAAATGTACTTTCACGCTAAAACAACCGCTGTCACGAAAGCAATGAAGTGGCTAGCAAATCACGATGCCATCTTTACGGCACGGGACATTAAAAAACAACCTTTAACCCGGGATGAAATCCTGTACATGTTATCGTTAACGGAAGACGGCACGGACGACTTGATTTCAACCCGTTCTAAAGCCTACAAGGCCTTACCGAATTCGGTCCAAGACATGGGGATGAACGAATTGGTCGAATTATTACAGACCAATCCCGGCATCTTAAAGAATCCAATCGTGGTGGACCGCAACAAGTTAGCCACCGGTTTCGATCTGGAAACCATTCGGGAATTTGTGCCGGCCTCATACCGGAAGAAGGAATTGGCTAATTTCTTCAAGATTTTAAACGGGACCAAGAAGTCTCTGAACGTTTCACCAGCATAGAATAGAACGAAAAAGCGGTCACCTATTGCGGGTGACCGCCTTTTTGTGAATCCGATTAACTTAATGTGGCGGGCCGAGCGTAACCGACTGTGTGCCACCAGGAAACGTTGGTAGCTTCGGTGACGACGCCGCGGAGTTGCGCGTCGATCATCTTGTGGTTCCCCAGGTAGATGCCACAGTGGGTGATGTTACTGGTGCTGGTCCCAAAGAAAATCAAGTCGCCGGGTTTGGCGTTGCTGGCGCTAACGTGGTCGTAAGCGTTGTATTGGGCTTGGGCCGTCCGGGGCAACGTTTGGCCGATGGCTTGTTTGAAGACGTACTTGGTAAAGCCGGAACAGTCAAAGGAGCTTGGGCCGTTACCACCGTAAACGTAAGGCTTCCCCAGTTGGGCTTGGGCGGCTTTCAAGACCGATGCGTAAGTCCCGGTCCCTTTGGTGGAAGTGGTCGAGGTGGTGTGGCTGTAGCTCTTCTTTTGAAGGTAGCCGTGCCAGATCCAACCGGATGCGGTCTTCTTGCCGTTAGTCACGTAATAGTAGAGGTACTTCACGCCGTTTTTCTTGGTGATGTACCGTTTCTGTGTGGCGTGCCAGGTGGTGTTAGGGTAATTTTTTAGGTAGTGGGTCTTTTTGCCGAAGGTCATGTTGCTGGCCGTGCCCCCCAGGTTGTAGGTCCAGCCGGTCGCGCTCTTGCGAACGTACTGGGTATCGGGCATGCTGCTGGTGCTGTTAATGGTGTTCGTGGTGTTGGCCGAAGCCGTGGTGGTGAGGCCCCAGACGGGTAAGAATGCCGCAGCGGCGGCCACCGTTAGACTGAGCTGTTTGATTTTCAAAATTATCCATCCCTCGTATGTAAAAGTTTAGTGTTTTGGTTGAGTACACTCTCTAAGATAGTCCAGCGGTTTTACAGCCGAGTTGCGGTCAAATATCATTGCGGTTACGCTTTGATGCGGGGCCGTCATATTTTAAGCTGACGTTAAGCTGTGAAAAATTAGGCAGGGTGGGCAAACAACTTGGTGGGTCCGAACAACCCCAATTTCTGAAGGTATCGTTTTCATAATTGCCATCATAATCCCCGCGAATTGCATAAATTTACGGAATATACAACTAAATTAAAAGTGGGCATAACGTTGATTCTTCTGGGAAATAGCCCCTAATCAGCGGTTGCCCACTTTTTTAATATGCAGAATTTAGTGAGAATTTGGCGGGGAAAGCATGGACGCTGGTGGAGCCTGAATGCTAGAGTATTAGCTATCTTTTATTAGAGCTATTCGCAAATTATGACAAAATCAAACGCATTCAGATACAGGGGGAGTCAACATGACACACGTAACGAAACGGTCGACCACGCGCTGGTGGTCCCAAAGCCTGACGGTCGTGAGCTTGACCGCGGTCTGCTTAACTGGGGGCCCGCTGACGGCGGTGGCCGGCACCACGACCACGACGGACCGGGCGGCAACTACTACGACCAAGTCCAAGCCTAAAGCCGACGAATCTATCGATAGTTGGATGCCAAACAAGCGGCTGCAAGAGACCGTGCTGAAGGATTTAAAGGACGACAATCCGAATAAGGAGTGGCAGAGCGTCAGTGAGATCACCAAGGACGACATGCAACTCTTGAAGAGTTTACACGATACCCAGCACGTTTACATTGACGGGAAAACGGAATATTCACTGGAGGGCCTGCAGTACGCGACGAACCTGGAACGGTTGACCTTGGGCGGCGACTTGAACTATCACCCGGTCCGGCTGAACGCCGACATCGTGGACGTCACGCCGTTAAAGGATTTGCAGAGCTTAAAAGTGCTGAACCTGCAATATAACCGGTTGAAGGACGTTTCCCCGTTGGCGGGGCTCAAGAACGTTACCCAGATGTCATTGGGCTGGAACTACATCGAAGACTTTTCGATGTTGCCAATTAGCCAGTACGAGCAATTTACCTACACCGATCAGTTCATCGAACGGCCGACCGTCAACATTAGCGCCAAGTCCCGTTCGGCTCACCTGAAAGTGGCGTTGAAGTTTAAATCCAGTACGCCGGTCGAATTGGAGGCGCCCAGTAGTTACGCCCGGTTATCGGATTGGACGCCCGATGATAAGATTTTTCGGTCGTACTACTTTAACGGGGGAACGGGAACCCCGGACGGTCAGGGGGGCTTGAAGTTTACCGATATTGTGGACCAGGAACCCGGCCCGACCGAGTTGCCCGGTCAAAACGTGACGCCGTTACCGGATAAGTTTTACCTGTTAGGGAAGGATAAGGACGGCATCTTCAAGGTCGCCCAACCCTATAAATTGGCGGCCGAAGCCAAGCCGGTGACGGTCAAGTACCAGGACCAGGACGGAAAATCCCTGCACGATGACATCGTGCTTGAAGGGGTCGTGGGGGATCATTACATCACGGAACAACTGGAACTTCCCGGCCACACCATTAAGGAAGTTAAGGGCGCCGCGCAGGGCGAATTTAGCGACCAAGCCCAGACGGTGACTTACGTGTACACCAAGGACCCGGTCAAGGCCCAGGCGGTCACGGTCAAGTATCAGGATGAAAACGGCAAGAGTCTGCGAGACGACATCGTCTTGAACGGGAACGTGGGGGACGATTACACCACGGAACGTTTGACGCTGCCGGGGTACACGTTTAAAGAGATCAAGGGTGAGCCGCAAGGGAAACTCGGCGACCAGGCCCAGACGGTGACCTACGTGTATACCAAGGACCGCGAGGCCGGCAAACCCATCACGGTGAAATACGTCTCGACCACCGGTGAAGAAATTGCGCCGGACGTGACCTTGAACGGCGACACCGGTGCCCCGTACGAGGCCGAACGGTTGGATATTCCGGGGTACGAATGGACTAAGGCGGAAGGCGACGAGAAGGGGACGTTTGGCGACCAAGCCCACACCATCACCATGATTTATACGCCAATCGAAGGTGACGGTGGTAGTGGCAACGGTTCGGACGGGGGCGACAACGGAGGAAATTCTAGTTCTTCTAGTAGTTCCAGCACCGATTCGAGTTCTGACTCAAGTTCGGACGCCAGCTCAGATTCTAGCTCCAATTCCAGTTCTAGCACGGACTCCAGTTCCAGCACCGATTCGAATTCCAGTTCGGACTCCAGCTCAAATTCAAGTTCCAACTCGAGTTCCAGTTCAAACTCAAGTTCTAACCCGGATTCCAGTTCGAGTTCCAGCTCGAGTTCCAGTTCAAACTCAAGTTCTAACTCGGATTCCAGTTCGAGTTCCAGCTCCAATTCCAGTTCTAGTTCGAGTTCAACGCCAAGCACGCCCACGCCACCGACTAATCCTGGTTTAGGGACCGACTCGGGAAGCGACTCGAGTTCTGGTTCCAGTTCTAGTTCCAGTTCTAGTTCAGACACTAGCTCGAGTTCTAGCTCCAGTTCCAGTTCCAGTTCTTCCACCGGTTCTGGTTCTAGTTCGCATACTGATTCGGGTTCCGACCAGCCCACAGCGCCCGTAACCGACGAGCAGGACGACGATGTCACGGGTGGTCCGGGGACGATTGGTCCGGCCGGCCCGTTTGAAGGCGGTTTGGATTCGAATCAACCCGGCGGTTCGACGGGGGGCACCAGTTCGTTTGAAAACGACCTGACGCCAACCGTTTTTCCGACGCAGGGTACAACCACGATTGATGGAGATCTGCCGCAGACCAACGAGCAACGCGGGCGCCTCGGCGCTTGGTTGGGGGCCGCGCTCCTGGCTACGGTGGGGTTGACTTGGTTTAGTCGCCGCTCGCGGCAAAAATAAATTGTAAATTTGAGGGCCAATTTGGGATAATTGGCCCTTTTTGGTGTTGACAAATTTCAAAAACTGTCTTAGCTGCTAATTAATCAATTGGTTATAATTTTTTATTTAAAATAATTTTATTATTTATATTGATTGTTGCCGAAACTAGGCCCAAAATGGAGGAGGATTAACTTGAGGAAGGTAGGGATAGCTTAGTATGGAAACTAAACGAACGCATTTTAAGATGTATAAAGATGGTCGCAAGTGGGTCTTCGCTTGTGCCGTGGTGTTGGCCTTAGGTGGCGGCACAACGGTGGCTCACGCGGACAGTCAGGCCAACAATTCTAGTGACCAATCCGCAACGTCACAGGTCGCCATGGGGAGTAACTCGTCGACTTCCAGCCAAAATACGTCTACGTCATCGACCGCTAATGACGGCGCAAAGTCGGACACCACTGAGGGCACCACGACCCAAACGTCGGGAGCGACTAAAATGACGACGTCAGGCGACACCGAAAATGGTAAAGACAATGCTAATACGAACGCGGTTGTCGAATCGACTAAGCTAACCGATACAACCGATTCGTCAGCTGTAACGGATTCGTCGCAGTCGCAGCAGAATCAGGCATCCCAGCCCGACCAAAAGACGGATGCGAACTCGAATTCAACGCAACCAAACCAGTCAAACCAACAAGCAAAACAGTTTGCGCAAACTGCCCAAAACGTCTCCCGTGCGGCTAAGTCGACCGTTCCATCCGGAGGCAGCGTTTATGACGACTACCCAACGCTTGAAGATGATAATTTGTTAGGGATCTCATCGGCCTTTCACATCTTTGCTCGGGATGCGGAATTGAACGCCCATACTAACGGGAACGTAGCCGTACAGAATCTGACAGGGAACGTTAACTTTGGGACCAACATCATTGAAGAACTACTAGATAAGGATATTTCTTACATTCAAAATATTACGAAAATTGCCAACAGTTCCTTTGTTTCTGCGGGGGACACGCGGGAAAATAAAGTGATTTTTGGTGAGGGCATTACCGTTGATGTAAGTAACCCTAATCGACCAAAAGTTAACGGTATCGATATAGATCATTTGGTTGCTTCCGAAGTGTACCAGGACCAGAACGGCCAGACCTACATAGACTTCGATAAGGAATTCGAAAAGCTTCGGAATAAGAATGTGAACTTTGCGGCGGCCGACAGCGTGCGGGACTACACGGCGGCGGACTTCGATGATCAGAACAACCGGGTCATCGACGTTACGGATATGACACCGGACGAAAACGGGCGTATCGTGCTTAACTTATCGCCGGAAGTACTTCAAGGCAATACGCCACTGACCATTAAGGGTTTATCGCCAGACGCCGACGGGAACACCGTGATCATTAACGTGGATACGGGGAGTGATCCCGACTACACTATCAATTCAGAGATTAAGGTCATCTATAGTGACGGGACCGACCGGAATAATCACGAAACCGAAGACTTCGGGGATAACCATTTACTCTGGAACTTTGTCGACCGTTCGGCTACCGACCAACAGTACACCGGGACCATTCACGTGGAACGGCGGTTCCAGGGGAGCATGTTAGCCCCATCTGCTACAATAATCGCTAAATCTAATATTGACGGGAACATCATCGCCGATAAAGTGATTGTAAATGCCGAAACTCACCGGTGGGACCTGCAAGATAACAAGAATCCTAAACCAGAGCCCGAACCAGAACCTGAACCCGAAACGCCGGAACCGGAGCCAGAACCCGAACCAGAAGCCCCAGAACCGGAAACGCCCGAACCAGAGCCGGAACCAGAACCTGAAAATCCCGAACCGGAAACACCAGAACCGGAGCCAGAACCCGAACCAGAATCTCCAGAACCAGAGACACCAGAACCGGAGACGCCCGGAACGGAATCTCCAGAACCAGAATCTCCCGAACCCGAAACGCCGGTAACCGAAGAACCCGACGTTGAGGAAGAAAACTCGTACGCGCACCATCACCAAGACGATGAGATCGTGGAAGAGTTTGAAGAAGAGATTGCGGCCGATACCACCGAAGCCCAACGGGAAGTCACGTTGGAAAAGCTGGAAACGGCCATTGCCGAAGCTAAGGCGGCACACGACACCACGTTGGTCGCTCAATTGGAGGCCGTTGAACAACAACTCTTGGTTGCCATGGGCCGGAGTACCGGCGTGGGCACCGGGTTACCACAAACCGGTGAAGCCCACAGTAGCTGGGCCCAACTACTCGGGTTGTCCTTAGCGGGTAGCCTGTTAGGTGGCTGGTTAGTTCGGCGGAAGCGTCAAAACTAAGCGGTTTAGCCCGAAAGCATCATGAAAGGCGACGAGCACGATGTTCGTCGCCTTTTTTGGTACCGTGACCCGTCATGAATTTATGGTAGAATGAAGCCACGACATGGAGAGAAGACCAAAGAAGTGACTGAAATGGAAAACCTAGCCCCAGCCCCTCTGGCCCCGCACGAACAGTACCTGGATCACGTCCAGGTGGACTACGACCTGTTGGTGTACACGGTCGGGAGCTATCATTACAATTGGCACCACCAAATCGAAATATTCTGGTTGTTGGCGGGGGATGTCGAGGTCAACGTCGATGGGACCCGGCACGTCCTGCACCAAAACGACCTACTGGCCATCAATTCGAATTGCGGCCACGCCACCTTTGCGTTGGCTAGCAACTGCATTGCGCTGCGGCTCCACCTCGACCCGGCGTTCTTCACCCGCCAGGGCCTCGATCTGAGCCACGGCCAGTTCGAACTGAACAGCGCCGCTTTAAAACTCAACGTGAACTATGCGCCGTTGCGCCAAGCCTTGGCCCAATTGGCCTTGGCGCCCCAACAGACGACCAGTGCGTTTGAACGTAACGCGTTAATCTACCAAGTCACGGCCCTTTTGTGGCGGGGCTTCTTTAACGCCGCGGCACCGACCCGGCACCTGCCCCAACGCCGGCAGGGGTCGATCGAAAACGTGATGACGTATTTGAACAACGCCTACGCTCAGGACGTGACGCTGGAAACTGCCGCGCAGATTGGCAACTATTCACCGTCGTATTTGTCGCGGATTTTTAAGGAAGAATTGGGCATCAACTTCTACGAGTACCTGGTACGCTGCCGCTTACAGCACGCCGTGTTGGACCTCAGCGAGACCACCGATAAAATCGGGGACATCGCGCTGGCCAACGGGTTCAAGGAGATCAAGTCGTTCAACCTGATGTTCAAGAAGCACTTTGGCCAGACGCCCTCGACCTACCGGCAACAGTTGTCGCCTACGGTACGGGGTCAAAACGACCACTTCAAACGGGCGTTGACGCCCGCCCAGTCGCGAGAGGTGCACGACCGGTTGACGCAGGTGGCGACCGCCCAACGTGGCAACCTGGTCAGCCCGTGTGAGTCTTGTGTTTACCGGTTACACGAGCGCGACTATCAGGACTTAAAGGCGAAGGTCGACCAATTAAAAAGTGTGCTCAATCATTAGAATTCAGTTACCCGATTTTTGTGATGGCGTCACCGGTCATTTGCGGGTAACTGGTTAACGGTTAACTTAAGGAACCTTGATTTACCAGCATTTTAGCTGGCTAAGTCGGGTCCCTTTTTTTATGCCCAAAAATCAACTGGACGATTCTTGTGATTTTAGCGGGGCACCGGTCACCGAACCAGGACCGTACTTAACGGTTAGTTTTGGCAGCGGTTTCCGGGTAAGCTAGGACTTGTAAATAAGGAGGGCGAAACTTATGGATACCATGACATATGATTACACCGAACCGGTGCTATCACCCAAGGGCCAGAAGATGCGCGACATCTTGGCCGATTACATCACCGTTGTGAGTCACCGCTTGCCCGATGACGTCACCAAAAAATTAGTCGAATTATCTAAAATCGAAGTCGATCCGTTACAACGCCTAATCTACGACACCATGATGGAAAATCAGATGTTGGCGGGGAAGTTGAAGCGGCCAAGTTGCCAAGACACGGGGGCCTTACAGTTCTTCATCAAATGTGGGGCTAAATTCCCGCTCTTGAGCGAACTCAACGCCATCTTGAAGGACGCGGTTTACCGGGCCACCAAGCAAGCACCGTTACGGCATAACGCGGTCCAGACCTTCGACGAATTCAACACCGGCATGAACATCGGGGACGGGATTCCGTCCGTCTTCATGCAGATCGTTGACGACAGCGCCGACATCGAAATGTACGTCTACATGGCCGGCGGGGGCTGTACGTTACCCGGCGAAGCCAAAGTTCTGATGCCTGGTGAAGGGTACGAAGGGGTCGTTCGGTTCGTGATGGACCGGATGACCAGCTACGGCATCAACGCCTGCCCACCATTGTTGGTCGGCGTCGGCGTGGGGACCTCCGCGGAAACGGCGGCCTTGAACTCGAAGCTGGCCTTGATGCGGCGCGTGGACAGTGTCAGCCCGAACAAGAACGCTGCCAAGCTCGAACACCTGTTAGAAGACGGCATCAACCATATCGGCTTAGGCCCGCAAGGCTTTGGCGGGAAGGCTTCCGTGATGGGTGTCAACGTGATCAACACGGCCCGGCACCCATCCGCCATCGGGGTCGGCGTCTCGACCGGTTGCTGGTCTCACCGGCGCGGCAAAATCAACTTCGATAGCGATTTGAACTACGATTTACCACTGAACGAGGGGGTTGAACTCTAATGAAAACCTGGCATTTAACCACACCGATCGCCGATGAGGATATCAAGGACATTCGCATCGGGGACATTGTTTATCTGAACGGGTCGATGACCACCTGTCGTGACGTGGCGCACCGGCGGTTGGTCGAAGAACACCGGCCGTTGCCAATCGACGTTTCCCGGAAGGCCATCCTGCACGCCGGGCCAATCATCAAGGCCAACGACGACGGCACCTACGAAATGGTCGCGGTCGGGCCGACGACCAGTATGCGGATGGAGAAATTCGAAGAGGACTTCGTCAAGGAGACCAACGTCAAGTTGATCATCGGTAAGGGCGGCATGGGGCCCGGTACCCAGGCGGCCTGCAAGAAGTACAAGGCCTTACACCTGGTCTACCCGGCTGGCAACGCGGTCTACGCGGCCCTGCACGTCGAGAAGATCGTGGACGCGCAGTGGAAAGACCTGGGGATGCCCGAAACCCTATGGTCTTGCCAAGTGAAGGACTTTGGACCACTGATTGTTTCCATCGATACCAACGGTGACAATCTGTTTGAAAAGAACAAGATTGAATTTAACAAACGCAAGGAAGCCGAGATCAAGAAGATCGACGCCCAAGTTAAATTTATCAAGTAACGTGCTATCCGGAAAACTAGCCGCTTGACGGGGACGGAAACGTCGCCAACGCGAACCGGCGATGAGGTGCCCCACACCCCAGTCCCAAGGGCCAGCCCGGATGGCACCCACGAAAGAGCACCTCAGACCAGGGCCAATTGGGGTTCTGCGCTGAGGTGCTTTTTGCTGGACTAACTTGTTCACTGAGTCACAACTTAAACGGAGGTTTTGCAGATGACGTTACATCGGGTTCATTACAAAAAGATGCTTTGGCCGGTGGTGATTGGCCTCTTGATCTGGTTCACGGCACCGTTACGGCCGGTCGGACTCTCCCTGATTGCCTGGCACATGCTGGCCATCTTCGTCGCCACGATTATTGGCTGTATCACCCAACCGTTACCCATCGGGGGCGTCGCCATCATCATGTTGACACTGGCGGCATTGCTGGGCGTGATTCCGGTCGACGATGCAATCGACGGCTTCGGCGACAGCACGGTCTGGATGATTGCCATGGCCTACTTCCTGTCGCGCGGCTTCGTCAACACGGGATTGGGGCGGCGGGTCGCTCTAATCTTCGTGCGCCTTTTTGGGAAGAAAACGCTGGGCCTGGCCTATTCGTTGATTGGCGTGGACCTGGTCACGTCCCCGGCGACGCCCAGTAACACCGCGCGGGCGGGGGGTATCGTCTTCCCCATCATCGAATCGCTGGCCGGTGCGTACGGGTCGACGCCCAAGGATGGCACGGAACGCAAGGTCGGGTCGTTTCTGATCTACTCGGCCTTTCACGGCAACATCGCCACCAGTGGGCTGTTCATGACCGCGATGGCGCCCAACCTGATTGCCGTGGCGTTGGCCAAGTCGATGCACGTGCAGATTACCTGGATGGGGTGGTTCTTGGCCGGTAGTGTGCCGGGCCTGATTTGTCTGGTCTGCGTGCCGTACCTGATTTACAAGATGTACCCGCCGGAGGTCAAGGATACGCCCAATGCACGGGCTTGGGCCGACGGTGAGCTGGCCAAGATGGGTAAATTGTCGTTGCCCGAGAAGCTGATGGGGGCCATCTTCCTCTTGGCGTTAGTCCTGTGGATGCTCTCGAGCTTTATCGGGTTGGACGCCACGCTGGTCGCCTTTCTGGCCGTATCGTTGTTGCTGTTCACCGGGGTCTTGTCGCTCCAGGACATCCTCCACGAGACTGGGGCCTGGAACACGCTGTTGTGGTTCTCGATTCTGATTTTGATGGCCGGCAAACTCAATAGTCTGGGCTTTATTCCCTGGCTATCGCAAAGTATCGGTCACAGCCTGCACGGCGTTCATTGGAGTATCGTGTTATTGGTCTTGTTGCTAGTCTACTTCTACGCGCACTACCTGTTCGCGGGGGCCACGGCGCACGTGTCGGCGATGTACGGGGCCTTCCTGGGGGTCGCCATTTCCGCCGGGGCGCCGCCGATGTTGGCTGCCTTGCTCTTAGGCTTTGACGGCGCCATCTTCAGTTCGACCACCCACTATGCCAACGGGCCGTCATCGATCATGTTCGGCCCGGGGTACGTGACCCAGCGCGACTGGTGGCGGATGGACTTCGTCTTGGGCCTGTTCTACCTCGTGGTTTGGGGTGGCATCGGGAGTTTATGGATGAAAGTGATCGGCCTGTGGTAAACTCGAAATGAAAGCGCTTTAGAAAAGAACGACTTTCCTTAGTTGGAAGGCCGTTTTTAGTCTAAAATAGGCGTTAATCATAACTAGGAGGCAATTTTTATGACACTTTCACAGCAACGCGTTTTGATCGTCGGGGGAACTTCCGGCTTCGGTTTCGAGGTCGCGCAGCAGGCGTTGGCGGCCGGGGCGCAGGTCCACCTGATCGGGCACCGACCCGAGCGAGTTCAGGCAGCTTTGACGCGGTTGGCCGCGGCCGGTCCCGCGGTTCAGGGCACGGCGTTGAACGCGCAGGACCCCCAGGCGTTGCGCGACTTCTTTGCGGCCCAACCGGCCTTTGACCACGTCCTATCGTTCTTAGGGGGTGCCATGGGTGGCGGTTTTTTGGACAATTCGGTCGCCGCCATTCGCCAGGCCATTGAGGACAAGTTCTTCACCAACCTGCAGTTGGCCCAGGTGGTTGCGACGCATTTAAACGACCACGGGAGCCTGACTTTGACGTCCGGGGCAGGTGGTCACCCCTATGATGCGTCGGGCGCTATCGTGGGTAACCAGGCTATCAATACCCTGGTAGCGGGACTGGCCGTGGAAATGGCCCCGACTTACCGGGTCAACGCGGTCGCACCGACCTGGACGCCGACGGGCTTGTGGCGCAACCTAAACGCCCAACAGGAAAAGGAACAGGAAACGGCGTTTAGCGCGGGGGTACCGCTCCAGCGGGTCGCCACGGTCGGTGAGGTGGCGTCGGCCTACCTGTACCTGATGCAAAACGCCTACGTAACGGGCCAAGTCCTGGCGGTCGATGGCGGCGTGGACCTGTAGGCGAAATACCGGCTAACGTCATAGAAATAAAAAGTGGGACGCGAGTGAAGTTAAGGCTCGGGTCCCACTAGTGGTTAATGATTGAGTTTTAGAACGTCCAGCCCCGGTCCACGGACACGATGACGCCGTTGACGTCGTCGGCCTGTGCCGAAGCTAAGAAACGGGCGGTTTGCGCGATTTCGTCGCTGGTGCGGGTGATGACCTTTAAGCCCCCGGCGATTTGGGCTTGCCGAACGCGTAAGGGTTCAACGATGTCGGCCTGGATGTTGCCCGGCGTGATGGCGTTGATGCGAATGCCAGTAGTGGCGTGTGCGGCCAGGCGTTTGGTCAGGGTCGTCGTGGCGCGCTTAGCCGCCGCGTAGGCCGTTTCCGCCTGAGCACCGGCCAGCTTGCCCACCGTGGCTACGTTGACGAGGATACCGTGATGCTGTTGAGTGAAGTACGGCATGACCGCTTGACTGATGGCCGTCAGGTTCGCCGTCGTGGTCGCGGTGACCTGATCCCACAACTTATCGCCGCAGGTTTCTGGGGCAATCAACTGGCTCATCGTCCCCGCGTGAGTGATGACGCCGTCCAGTCGACCGAAATGCCGGGTGGCGGTGGTGATCAAGGCTTCTGCCGTGGCGGCTGGGGTGGAACTGGCTGGCGTGGGGATCGCGATAGCGGTGAACCCGGCGGCCGTCAAGTCACTGACCGTGTTGGTGAGTGCCAAGCCCGGTCGGTCGGCGGCCACGATTCTGGCGCCGGCTTGAGCGAGCAGTTGGGCGGTTTGTCGCCCGATAGTTGACCCGGCTCCCGTGATAAGCATGACCTGATTTGCAAGTTGTTGACCCATAGAAATCACTCCCTTATTTATTCACTTCCATTGAACCATATCGTCCTAAGAATGCGCTAAGGCGGGTCTAAGAAGAAAATTAAAAATGCTCATAGTTGCACTAATCGATGGTTAATCTTAAAAAACGTCGATTATATTGGCGATTACCAGGCCAGAAAATTGACAGATTTCCCAAATGATGTAACAATACGAGTAACAATTAAGAATTAACGAAGGGAAGTTTTGCCGATGCGTTACGTGATTACGGGAGCAACGGGCCATTTAGGCCAAACGGTGGTCCGCCACCTCGTGAAGTTAGTAGATCCTCAAGAAGTCGTCCTGGGGGTCCACACCCCGGCGAAGGCCGCCGAGTTTGCCGCGCAGGGGATGACGGTCAAGGCCTTAGATTACCAACGACCAGCCACCGTCCAGGCGGTGTTACAGGATGCCGACGTGGCGATTTACATCCCCAGCAAGAGCCACGATAGCTTTAGTCGGGTGACCGAGTTCGAACACGTCTTGACGGCCGTGGAACGGGCTAACGTGGGCCATCTAATTGTGATGGGCTTTATCGCCGACCAAGCGGATAATCCGTTTGCGTTGTCCGCCTTTTACGGCTACGTGCCGCGGCGCTTGGCCCAAACGAATCTGTCGTACACGATTCTGCGTAACGCGCTGTACGCCGATCCGCTGGTGCCGTACCTGCCCGAACTCATCGAACGGCACAACGTGATTTATCCCATGGGGGATGCCTCGCTGAGCTTCATTAGCCTGGAGGAAAGCGCCGCGGCGTTCGCCAAGGTCGCGGTGACCCCGGCACTGTGGCGCCAAACCACCTACACGCTGACCCAGGAACGGTCATACACCATGCCGGCGTTGGCCCGGGTCCTCAGTGCCGTAAGCGGTCAGGCCATCGGTTACGCGCCGGTGACCCTCAGCCAATTTGCCACGCTCTATAACCAGGGCAACGAGGGTCACATGCTGGCGTCCATGTACGCCGGGGGTGCCCAGGGGTTGTTGGCCACGGTGACCGACGACTACCGCAAAATCATGGGACGGCCGGCCCAGAGTCTCCCCGATTTCTTGACGGCCGCGTTAAAGGAGTGAGTGACGGTGCGTTATTCTCATAAACTAAGCGATGCGGTCCACATCCTGGCCTACATCGACATCTATCACGATCAAAGCCTGGCCAGTACGGCCATCGCGGCGAGCGTGGAATCCAACCCGGCATTAGTCCGCCGGTTGATGGTAGCCCTGCGTCGTGCCGACCTGTTGACCACCCAACAGGGAACCGCCCAGCCACGTTTGACCCGGGCGACCAAGGACATCACCCTGTTAGATGTATACCAGGCCGTGACGGATGACGGCAACCTCCTGCACGTCGACGACAAGACCAACCCGTTGTGCATCGTGGGGGGCAACATTCAAGAGACCCTCCGCGAGGCCTACCAGCAGGTGCAGCACGCGGCGGAGACCCAGATGGCCCAGATTACACTGGCGGACCTGATTACCCAGATTTGGACCCGCCAACGGCAACGGGAGGCCGCTAAACCAACGGAATAGGCGATTAAGTCGCAACCCTAAAAATAGACACCCTTTGGTAAATGGGGGTGCCTATTTTCGTGTTTGCAAAAACTGTTTTGATGGGAAATTAATCGTTATTTAAATAATTTTATAGACATACTATGTGCTAAACTGAAAGGTGAATAGAATCTGTTTTTTTAGGACATCTGGATAGGGGTGGTTGAGGATGAAGGGATTGACGCCGAAACGCCAGTCTGAGTTGCGTCGGAGCAACCAGAAAACACATTTTAAACTTTACAAGGCGGGGACTAAATGGTTGGTCGCCGCGATTTCAGCAATCGGGGGCCTGTTGGGGATGGGCCTGACCACGACCATGTCGGCCTCGGCCAACAGTAACTCGGCGGGGGTCGCGAGGACGGTCGACGCTGATGAGGTGGCGGCGACGCAGACCAAGGGGACGATTCCGGCCACGTCGGAATCAACAGCCACCACCAGTGAAACGGCGTCGGTCTCGACCGCGATTTCACAGGGGTCGGTCGCCTCGGGGAGTACGGCGCAACGATCAATAGACGACCAAGCGAGTGCCACGAAGGGAGCCCAGACGGCCGCGAGCGTTAGTCAGCGGCAGACGGACGATACCAGTGAGTATCAGGCCTACTCGACCGCTAAGGCATCAACGGCTGCCATTCAGCAGTCAAGCCTGCTACAGACTATCTCGACTGCGAAAGCGAGTGTCCAGGCCAACGCTTCGGCGACCGACCAGCAAAAATCGGCGGTGTCTTCCGCGGAGAGTAGCTTAAGCGATGCGTCGGTTTCACAATCAACGGACCAAAAGCGCTCGCAAATGAGCCAGTCGGCCCGGGAGATTTCACAGTCGACATCGGCTTCCGTTTCGGCGTCGCAATCACAACTGGCGAAGGATTCCGCGGCTATCTCGGCCTCAACGCGGGAGAAGCAGGAATCCGTGGCTTCCGTCCAAAGTGCGGCCAATTCTTCCACCAGCGACTCAGTCAATCAGGACCTATCGATGTCGCTCATGAGTGTTAGTGCCACGTCAATGTCGACCGTCAGTGAGCAGAACCAGTTAGCAGAAGTGTCGGCCGAACTATCCGCATCGGCGAGTGCCTTAGCTGACCCCACCAGCAGTAATACGGAAGATGAGCAATCGACCACGGCCACGGGGAATTCACAGCTTTCTGTGATGTCGCAACTGGTGGGGAAACTCTCAGCAGCCACCATCGCGAACGCTAACTTGTTGATCGCAATCTCAGCGGCTTCCGAATCCCTGATGGCGACTTATCAGGCCCAACTGACGTCTCAGTCGGTGGCTAGCCTTAGCGCTTGGTCGCAATCGGAGGGCAGCCGTGAATCCGCCGTTTCCGCATTGGAAGCCAGTCTATCCGGGGATTCACGCCAAGTCACCAATCAACTATCTATGATTTCAGCGAGCGAAGCCAGCATGAGTGACCTGTTGGCGGCGGACAGTGCGGCCTCGTTGAGCTCGCGGGTGGTCTCGGCTGACCAGGTCAATTCCGTTGCGACGGCTCAATTAGCCAGTGTTCAGACTAGTTTCAATCAGGCTAAACACCAAGCCGCTGCGTTGAGTACGGCCGAAGCGAGCCTCAGTCAACGCATCAGTCAAGACCAAAGCCAATGGTCCGTGTCCCTAGATCCGCAATCGGTGGCTTCGGTTAGTGTGGACCAGAGTCTGGCGGGGCATTCGGCGTCTATTTCGGAGATTATGGCGGAGCGGTTGTCGAATCTGGTAGCGTCGCAAAAGACGTCGTTGTCGACCGTTTACGCCGATTCGACGGCCAGTCTAGCGTCACAATCGACCCAATTAACCAGCGAGGCTTCGGCCGCACTCAAGTCCGTTTCTGTGTTTGAAAACACCTCACAGGCGGTCACTCACGAATTTTCGGCAACTTCGGCGAGTCTCGAGAGCCTAAACTTGAGCTCGACAACGCTAACGGGGGCCCAGACCCTGTCGCTGGCCAGTCTCCAGAGCCAGTCCGAGTTGCGAACGGCCAGCCTGACCAGCGCCACGTCCGCGTATCAATCCGGGCTGGCGAGTTTGAGTGCGCAATCCTTGGCGGCCGCGGCCACCTCGTTATCCGTGGTCTCCCTATCGTTGGTCAGCGAACAGCAAGCGTCACAGTCGGTTCAGAACTTAGCCGCCGAAGTGTCCACCGGGGCGAATAGTTTAGCCACCCGGGCAGCATCTTTGGCTAACGCGGTCGCTTCCGTGACGGCGGCCGAGACCAGTGCGAGTGCGGCGAGCGTCTCAACGTCTCAATACCAGCAGTCGTTAGCCGACAGTCAGTGGGCGGCCAGCGTGGCCTCGGTCAGCGCCAATGAAGTTAGTGTCGCTTCGGTTAATCAAGTGATTTCGGCGGCATCGCAATCGGCCGTCGATTTGGCGAAGAGTGTTAATGAAACTAGCCGGGAAGAAGCTAGCGTCTCCGCGTCCGAAACCAGTTTGGCGCAACGAATCAGTCAGGACCAGAGTCAGTGGTCGGTTTCGTTAGATTCAGGTGCGGTTCAATCGGCGAGTCTTAAACAGAGTCAGGAGATTGCATCGTTATCGTTAATGGCAAGTCAACGCGTCTCCGCGGCTAATAGTCGGTCGGCCGAGTTGGCGGGGCAGTCACAATCAAATTCTCAATCACTGACTAGTCTGGCTCAACAATCGGCCAGCGCGTCAACGGTAAATTCGGAAGTTGTCGCTTCGGCGGGGAGTTTGGCGAGTGTCAGCCAATCATTAAGTGCGGTCGAACACTTTTTGACGTCCCTGAGTACGCTCAATCAGGCACAGTCGGCGGCGTTGGATAGCCTCGCCGAGGATAAGCCAAGTTTGAGCACGGCGCAGTCCCAATATGCGTCGGTCTTAACTAGTTTGAGTGGTGTTTCATTGGCGGAATCCGTGGCATCAATTTCGTTAACTTCGTTATCTGTAGTGAGCGAGCAACAGGCCTCCAATTCAGTCTTGAGTTTGGCTAACGATGAGTCGTTGAGTACCACTAGCTTGTCGGCCCGCAAGGCTTCGTTAGCGAGTGCCGCGGCGTCGGTTTCCGTGGCGGAGGCCAGCGCGAGTGCGGCTTCGTTGTCGGTGGAAAAGTCGTTGTCGACACTTAGGTCACAAGAAGCATCGGCGTCAACGTCGACGTTGGAATCACAACAGGCCTCGCTTTCCACGTTGAAATCACAAGAGGCTTTGGCGTCAACGCTCAAATCACAACAAGATAGC
>NZ_AZDW01000039.1:0-43414 GCF_001434115.1 Levilactobacillus zymae DSM 19395 | reverse complement strand
CAATCGGCCGTCGATTTGGCGAAGAGTGTTAATGAAACTAGCCGGGAAGAAGCTAGTGTTTCCGAGTCCGAAACCAGTTTGTCGCAACGAATCAGCCAGGACCAGAGTCAGTGGTCGGTTTCGTTAGATTCAGGTGCGGTTCAATCGGCGAGTCTTAAACAGAGTCAGGAGATTGCGTCGTTATCAACCGTGGCAAGCCAACGTGGTTCCGCGGCTGATAGCCGGTCAATCGAATTGGCAGGACAGTCGCAGTCGAATTCTGAATCGCTGACGAGTTTGGCTCAACAATCGGCCAGTGCTTCGACGGTAAGCTCGGAAGTTGTGGCTTCGGCGGAGAGTTTGGCTAGTGGTAGTCAGATTTTGCAATCTATAGAGGATTCGTTGACGTCCTTGAGTACGCTCAATCAAGCACAGTCGGAGGCATTAGATAGTCTGGATGGGGACAAGCACAGTTTGAGCACGGCGCAGTCCCAATATGCGTCGGTCTTAACTAGTTTGAGCGGCGTTTCATTGGCGGCATCCGTCGCGTCGCTCTCGCTGACTTCGTTGTCCGTGACTAGCGAGCAACAAGCTTCCAATTCGGTCTTGAGTTTGGCTAACGCCGTGTCGCTTAGTGCGACTAGTTTGTCAGCTCGTAAGGATTCGTTGACGAGTGCCGCGGCATCGGTTTCCATGGCGGAGGCCAGCGCGAGTGAATTTTCGCTATCAGTGGAAAAGTCATTGTCGACACTTAGGTCACAAGAAGCGTCGGCGTCAACGTCGACATTGGAATCACAAAAAGCCTCGCTTTCTACGTTGAAGTCGCAAGAAGCTTCGGCCTCGACGTCAACTTTGAAATCGCAAGTGGCCTCACTTTCGACATTGAAATCACAGGTAGCATCGGCCTCGACGCAAAAATCACAACAGGATAGCCAGTGGGCAGCTAGCGTGGCCTCGGTCAGCGCCAATGAAGTTAGTGTTGCTTCAATCAATCAAGTGATCTCGGCAGCGTCGCAATCGGCCGTCGATTTAGCAAAGAGTGCGAATGAAGCTAGTCGGGAAGAAGCTAGTGTTTCCGAGTCCGAAACCAGTTTGTCGCAACGAATTAGCCAGGACCAGAGCCAGTGGTCGGTCACGTTAGATTCAAAGGCCATCCAGTCGGCGAGTCTTAAACAGAGTCGGGAGGTTGCGTCGTTATCGACCGTGGCGAGTCAACGAGGCTCCGCGGCTGATAGTCGGTCGGTCGAATTGGCAGGACAGTCGCAGTCGAATTCTGAATCGCTGACTAGTTTGGCTCAGCAATCAGCCAGCGCTTCGACGGTAAACTCGGCAGTCGTTGCGTCGGTTGAGAGTTTGGCCAACGCCAGTCAATCGTTAAGCACGGTCGAGGCCTCATTGACGTCCTTAAGTACGCTCAATCAGGCACAGTCGGCGGCGCTAGATAGTCTCAACGGGGACAAACCAAGTTTGAGCACGGCGCAGTCCCAATATACGTCTGCTCTAACCAGTTTAAGCGGCATTTCGTTGGCGGCATCCGTCGCGTCGCTTTCGCTGACCTCGCTGTCCGTGACTAGCGAACAACAGGCCTCCGATTCGGTTGAGAGTTTGGCCAATGACGAGTCGGCGAGTGCGACTAGTTTGTCGGCCCGCAAGGCTTCGTTGGCGAGTGCCGCGGCGTCGGTTTCCGTGGCGGAGGCCAGCGCGAGTGCAGTTTCGTTATCGGTGGCAAAGTCGTTGTCGACACTTAAGTCCCAAGAAGCTTCAACGTCAACATCGATTTTGAAGTCGCAAGAGGCCTCACTTTCAACGTCAGAATCACAATCGGCATCACGCAGCATCGCTTCGGCAGAAAGTGCGGCATTGCAATCCGAATCGACATCGCGCAGCATCGCTTCAGCGGAAAGTGCGGCGTCGCAGTCCGAATCAACGTCGCGTAGCATTGCTTCAATGGAAAGTGCGGCGTCGCAGTCCGAATCAACGTCACGCAGCATTGCTTCGGCAGAAAGTGCGGCATTGCAATCCGAATCGACATCACGCAGCATTGCTTCGGCGGAAAGTACGGCCTCGCAGTCCGAATCAACGTCACGCAGTATTGCTTCGGTGGAAAGTGCAGCCTCGCAATCAGAGTCAACGTCGCGTAGTATTGCTTCGGCGGAAAGTGCGGCATTGCAATCCGAATCAACGTCACGCAGCATTGCTTCGGCAGAAAGTGCGGCACTACAGTCACAATCCACATCTCGAAGCCTTTCGCAATCCGCTAGTGAGTCCTTAGCCACAAGTCTCGAGAACTCGCAGAGAGCTTCGACCTCACAATCGCGCAGCGCGAGTGCCGCGGCGGTGGCAAGCCAGAGCCGGTCCCGGCAACAGAGCCAGTCGCAATCGCGGAGTCGGAGTGCCGCCATTTCCCAGGCGTTGAGTCAGTCGGTTGCGCAAAGTGAGGATAGTCGTTCGGCGGAAGCGAGTCAAAGCCAGAACCAGACACCCCGGCCAACGGTGACCTCGACCGCTTCGTTATCGGAGGGGAGCGCCTTAGCCCGGCCGACCCACTTCAAACGGTTTAGCGTTTCCGCGGCAAAGAAGCTCGGGCTGTACCGGAAACCGACCTTTACGGCGGCGAACCGCTTGACCTGGTACGCTAAGCAACCGCGGTCGCGGCAACCCCAATTCGTGGTTATCGGCGTTGCCACCTCGAAATATGGCGTATTACGCTATCACGTGCGCGACGTCAACCATCACTCGAAGACCTACGGCATGACCGGCTACATCACGGCCCGCCACGCCTTCGTGAAACGGACCTACCACACCCAAGTGGACCGCATCAAGACCATTACGGTGATTAATCCGCGGGGAATCAATAGCTACCGGACGGCGAAGTTGACAGGTAAGGTGGCCCATTACCGGCAGGGGCAACAGCTGAAAATCAAGCGGATCGTCACGCACCATCTGACGACGCGATATCAGCTGACCAACGGACGGTACATCACGACCAATAAACAGTTCGTGTACGCCGGTCGGTTGAAGTACCCGCGCCGACTGACCGTGACCTACGGCGCCAACCTATATCGCGACGTGAACTTCCAGTCGTCCACAGCTCGACACTACGCCCGGCACCAAACGATCAAAGTTCTTGGATGGAATTATAGTAACAATGGTACACTACGTTATCGAGTCTCCGGGGGGTACGTGACGGCGAACCACCACGACGTCAACGCTAGTCAGCAGCATTTATTAGCGGGAGAACGTTTACAATAATCAGGTGATAAAAATTGGCCACTCAGTGTGAACTGGGTGACCTTTTTCATATCCAAATGGATTATTTTGGGCAGTAATTAATTGCGTCTAATATAATTTTAATCATAGTGAATGTGCTAGACTAAGGGTGAAAAATGGTTCGGTCAATCAATGGAGGCGGTATTAAATGAACGGATTAACCCCAGAGCAACAAGCGACTTTGCGTGGTGAACACTCGAAATCTCATAAGTTGAAAGGCGTCTGGCTCGCGGCGACCCTGGCTGCGGTGGACGACTTGATTGATCCGGGAAGAGCCGCTTCCGAGTTACCCAACGCGAACGTTCCCAAGGGAGAAATCGCGAAGCCAATTGATTACCATCAAGTGGCGTCCATGCAACAAAAGGGGCGGATTCCCGCCGAAGCCACGTTGATTGCGGCCAGCCGGGCCCAACCCGTTAAGTCGACCGTCCGCACGACCGCCACGATTAAGCGGACTACGGTCACGGTCAATCGCAGCTCCCTTTCGTAAGGTTAGTCAACTAATTATTAAGACGATAAAAATAACGTGCACTGCTCATTCCAGCGGTGCACGTTATTTTGGGTTCAGTTTAAATTTACCGGTAGTGTTTAGTGGAATTCGTCTTCGGCCATCTTGGCGAGTAAGTCGCGGGATGGCACGAAGAAGGCTTGGCCGGATAACAGCTTGGAGAAGGACAACAGGTAGTCGCCCTTTTCGACCATGTTGGTCAGCATACCCTTAGTGACCTTCCAGTGCCGGGCGTACCCGATGAAGTAGGTCCCGGTGTTCCCACCAGCAGGGGTGGAATAAGGCACGTTCATCCGCACAATCTTTTGTTCGACACCGTTTTCGGTAAATTTAGACGCCACGTTATGGGCGTTCTTGAATTTATCGGCGTCGTCGAGTTCGTAGTCGCTGAACTTTTCCCGTCCCACGGCCTTTTCTTGGTCTTCGGTCTTGAGGTGGTTCCAGACGGGCATGTCGTGTTGCCATTTCTGTGCGAAGGCGTAGGACCCGTTTTCAAAAGTCGGGTCTTCGTCGCCGACTAACGCGTAGTCCGCGGCGTCTTCGATGGCTGGTGCTTCGGTCCCGTCGATGAAGCCGATGATGGCCCGACCTTCAAAGTAACGGAAGCCTTGGGTTTCATCGACCACGGTGGTCACGTCTTCCAGCACGCGCCGGAATTGGGTTTGGGCTTCGTAGACCACGGCGTTGTCACTGGCCCGAATGTGCAAGAACAGGTCGCCTTCGGAAGCGGGCATCTCGTACTTCGGTCCCTTCAAGGTGGTGAAAGTTTCCAGTTCGGCTGGCTTTGGGGCGTCCGGGAACAGGTAATCCCAAGCGGTGCTACTGATCCCGATGGAGACCTTGAGTTGTGAGCCGGTCTCCGGCTTGGCGTCACGAATCTTCAAAGAACGCACGATGGCCTGGGAACGGTCGGCGAATTCTTGGAAGACTTCGCGTTCGTGTTGTGGGTCTTGACGGTTGAACTTTAAAACGGTGAATTGAACGTGTTCCCCGGCATCTTTCCAGACATCTTGAGCACGGCGTGGATCGATTGACATGTTAAATCCCTCCAGTTTTCTTAGTTAGATTTAGCGTACAAAAGGGTTGGGGGATAGTCAACTGATAAGGTGCCGGCGGCCAAAAATAATTAATCATTTGATAAACGATTAATTAATTCGGAACATTTTCTCGGTCTAAAATCTGGACATCTTCGCCGTTAGCCTGTCGGCGTTCAACGTTGTCTTCGCCCCACAAGCAAAGTTCGTGCAGAATTTGCACCAGCGTTTCGCCGTAGGGGGACAGGGCGTATTCGACCTTGGGTGGCACTTGTTTGAAGACTTGCCGGGTGATGATGCCGTCGTGTTCCAGTTCGCGGAGTTGCTGGGTCAGCATTTTCTGGGAAATCTGGGGGATCGCCCGGGACAGCTCACCGGTCCGCATGGTCTGGTGGCGTAAATGGCATAAGATGACTGGCTTCCACTTGCCACCGATAACGTCGATGGTGGCTTCAACGCCGATATGGTAGGTTTTTTCGGGCATGGGAACCCCTCCTTTGATGGTTAAGTCTTAGTATAGCACGTACCTAGGCACTGAGGACCCTTTCGAGGGCCAGTACCAGGTAGTGGGCCTGCTGGTCGTCGTCCCAGTCGTGGTCGGGAAAGAGGATGTAGCGGTCCATCACGTAACCGCCCAGCACGGACATGATGTGCCGAAAAACGATGGGGAAGGGCCAGTCAACCATTAAGCCGCGGCGTTGGAAGTCGGCAATCACCGTTTTAAAGGTGTTGACGAAGCTGGCCGGGGCGTTGGTCAAGAATTCGGCGCGCAAGTCTTCATTATAGAGGAGCTCGCTGAGAAAGACCTTGATGGCGTCCTGGTTTTCGGCGGCGAAGGCCATCCGGTTACGGACGAAGAATTCCAGAAAGTCGTGCAGGTTGGTCATGGGCTGTTGCAGGGTCTCTTGTTTCAGTTCGTCCAAGATGTCGGGGATGATTTGGTGGATGATGGGGTCCAACGCGATGCGTAGGATGTTGGCCTTGGACTTGAAGTGCTTGAACATGGTCCCTTCGGATTGGTGGGCCGCCACGGCGATTTGGTGCGTGCTGGTGTTGGCGTATCCCTGTTTGGCGAAGAGCTGGATACTGGTGATTAAGACGTCTTTTTGTTTTTGAGTGAGGTCCTTGGTGGCGTTGACCGCCGCGGGAAACTCGGCGAGGATTTTTTTATTGGGCATGGTGAGTCGCTCCTAACTAGATCTTAGGTCTATTCTAGCTGAAAATAAGCAAAACGGGTAACGTCTTGTCAGGCGTTACCCGTTTTAGCGTGAGGGGGTGAGGCTAGTGTTGCTGAGCGATGTGGCCACTCTTGCGATAACCCAGGTAGAACTGGCAAATCGCGAGGATGACGTTGACCCAGTTGACCGTCATGAACCAGCCGGACAGTGCGGTGACACTGGCGGCACCGTAGAAGGCCCAGAAGCCCCAGACGATGGCGATGACGTTGATCCAAGCGAACCACTTCATGAGAGATTGATTATGCGTCGCAAAGCAAGTCCAAATCCCGTTAACAATCAACCAAATGGCAAGAATCCAAAAACTAGTCGTGAACATCATAAGATCTCCCTTCTTTTTATCGAGCGAGTAATCACTCGCCCTTAAGAACAACTTCATCATAACACCAAATCCGAAAAAGACAAGGGGGATTTTAAAAATAATTTAGTGGGTGAAGAAGTGGTTCATAGGCCAAGAGAATAATTAAAAATGGTCGGGAAAGTGACCATAAATGCGTTGGCTGCCAATATTTATAAATTAATTTTAGTGATTATCCGTTTTATATCAGACTGAGAATCGGAATGGTCCGTTGACGTTTTGATTATAAATGCTGTTATACCGGGGTTTATTGAACTAATTATACAACACCAGGCGGACTATTCAGGGGAGAACATGGTATTATCAACACTAGTAAGGTGGTTAAAAAAGGGGAGACTCACATGAAAGGATTAAATCCAAAGAAGCAATCGGCGCTCTTTCAGAATAACTGTAAGACGCATTTTAAGATGTATAAAGCAGGAAGACGATGGCTGATAGCGGGGATTTCAATCCTGAGTGGGCTGCTGGGGGGCAGTGCGCTCACAGCAACGACGGCGAAGGCCCAAACGTTGACGCCGGGGGCGGGGCAGCAGGTCGCACCAGAGGACGTGACGGCGACCCAGACGTCAATGACCATCCCAGCCACGTCGCAAAGCGCCAGTGAGGTGCCCAGCGCCGAAACAACAACGAGTGCGAGTGGAACCACGTCTAGTGTGGCGGTAAGTCAAAGTCACGTGAGTGGTAGTGCAGTGAGTGCTACGTCGACAAGCACCAGTGAGTCAGTGGAATTAATGGCAGCGGAGGAAACCGACCAGAGTAACGCGGTGACTGCGACCAGTCTAAGTACGAGTGACCAGTCGGTGGTGGACTCCCAGGCGACCGCTAATTCTACGACGTTTAGTGAGGCCGCGCGGAAGGTTCCGGTAGCGCCCCAGGCTTATGCCTTTTCGTTTGAGAAGTATGTGCCGGATCCAAGCGCTAAAGTTGATGTAGCGTCTTACAACAAAGGCCAAACTGAAGCTAGTAGCCAAATTAGCAATATCGTGGCGCACTTCACGTCAACCGGGGGACTGGGCATCCTACATATTTTGATGGACCCGTCGATTCAAGGGGTCTCAGAGACGATTACGAAAAACATCAAAAAAATGGCTGACTTAATGGATCTGTTCTATCAGAAAAAGGATTTTCAATATAATGACCCGTATGGGACACCGGTGTGGTACAACGGCGTAATTGGAAAATCAGCAGCCAATAATCTAATTTACCATGACTTTAATTTGGGCTATGCAGACTATCTCCGCAGTTTTGCCGAAGGAATCAGCGATTGGGTTACCGGAATTAAGGCCAAAGCTCAATCGAAAGATACCAGTGTAGCTGATGGGTTAATTAACTATGGACATTATGATGGGACTCAGTTAGCAGGTAATTCTGGACTTTTAGGACAAGCGGGTGCAGCTGGTACTACATTCCTAACATGGCTTAAAAGAATTTTCACGACAAATAACTATGCGGGTAACATTTTAAAGTACGAGGGAAATCCCCATAATGTAGCTAATCCCGATGTGGACAGTGCAGTCAATGCGATTAACTTTTATACGTCCATTGTGGCGCCAGTTATTATTAACGGAGTTGCGCATCAAGCCTTGTCAGATGTGCGGGCTATTGGTGGGCATATTAAGGATGGGGACTATGCACCGAATCTGTTGAAGGATGCCGTAAATTTAAACGTCAATGTTACAAAAATGCTTCAAGATATCGGACTATATGATGTTTTAGGAACGTCAATCATCCAAAATGTTTATGAAGGCATTCGGATGAATGCTCAAAATGCGATTGAACGAAATTGGTCAATTGGGGCCTCTAAAGCGTTAACGGATGCATTTAATGGAAGACCGGCGACTAGGGTGAGGTCTCCTTATTCTGGAACCCCAGGATATTCGGAAAGTAATCCGCAATCGATTTTGGACGATGGGACTGGCAAAGTTCCGTTGTCACAGGTGGCACAAGCGGCGGGATATGCTTGGTATAGAAAACTGATTACGTTAGTTGTTAAGCAAGCGGGGATAGATGCTCAGAGAAATGCTCCTCAGACCACGGTTGCAGGAATTATCGATGAAGTTAATGCTTCGCTAATCAAGACTCCTGATCCAGACAATGCTCCGTTATCAGATAATGAAAAGAAGCAAATACTAGTTGATAATGTTACGCATTCTTTTGGTTCGGCGAAGTCTTATAATCGCAATGGAATCGGCGTACGGCAAGTGATTACAAAGATTTATAATAGTGAATATCAAGCCATTCAGGCAGTAATTGCGGATTATCAGCAAGCCCCAGCCTTGTCTGACGATGAGATTTTGAAGAAACAGTCGCAATATCGTTTTGTAAATCCGGCAGATGGCAATAAATTTGATTTAAACAATTACAGTCTGATTTATAAATACCTACGGAATAAAAACGTGGCATATTTGGCCATGCAATTGGCTGATCAGCAGGTGTTACAAAATAAAGATGATAAACCAATCAGCGATAAGACCAATAAGGAATTAACTGAGAGCTTTAACGCTGATGTCCCAGGGATATTTAATATGGGAATGGACCTTGACAACTTTGCTGTGAAGGATAGCCTTTTTGGGTCAATGCTAATTCGTAATTATAAAAATATTTACGAAGATGAGCTAACGGCTGCCAAGAATGCTTTAGCCGCTGGTAAGACATTTGCAAAAGAACATTATGGTAAATTAGCTAACGGTTTAATGCAGTCGGTTGACCAAGCCAAAATGGATGAAGGCAGTTTTAAAAATGATGGAACGGCTAATAAATATTTAAATTATGTTTCTCCTAAATGGGGTGGAGAACCGGTTCCAACCGTCGATCCCAACGATGTGCAATCCGGCCAAATTTTCAGCAAGGGTTACCAGTCCCAACTCCAACCGATCCATCTGGTCTTTCAATCAGCTGATAAGCGCTTCAAGGATGTGCAAGCCAAGCTATACGCCAGTCTCGGTGTTACCGCAACAACGGACCCAACGTATGGTTCCGTGTACTATACGTTGGCTGGGCGGGACGTGAACATCAAGGCCCCGTCGATTGCCGGTTGGGTTGCGGGTCAGCAAACGGTGACGTCCGACGGTATTCCCCAAGTGACGTTTACCTATACCCTGAGTAAAAACGCCCAGTTATCGCAACTCGGTACCCAGTACGGGACCTATAACCGGCAGCCAGCGAGCGACCAATTAACGGATACGGCCCTGACGGTGAGTTGGGCGGACGGAAAATCGAAGACCCTGGGGATTGCTAAACAGTACCTCACGGTAGATAAGAATGCCACTCATGTTGGTTCGTATAAGTACCACTTAAACCAAGACGGGATTGCGTACGTTATCGACCAACTCACGTCCTCAACAGCCACACTTCAAAATGGTGACAAGCTTCCTACAGAAGACGACTTAGCCAAGGTGACAGGAACCTTTAATCTACAACAGGCGCAAAACGGTCGTTTTTTACCTCACCTGGTGCTCAAACCAGCCACGGTTGTCCAGGGGCAGGCACCAACTATCGACGAGCTGGTCGTTTCGGCCACCGATGACCAGAAAAATGCAATTGATCATCGTCAGATTACAATGGACCCGCATGATTGGGCGACGATGGGTTCCCAGTCCGTAAACCTGACCCTTACCGACCCCACCAGTCAACAAAAGGTCACGGCAACGACTATGGTTAATGTGATCTCGCAGGAGACCTCGACCGCAACAATGGACTCATTGACGACTCAAAGTCAGTCGTTTAGCCTGGTGACCGACAGTGAATCTTCGGCCAGTGATGCGACGGCTTCGGCCAACAGTCAGTTGACCTCCGTCGCCAGTCAGGAGCAAAGCCTCACGACCCAGTCCGCATCTGACCAGTCGATCGTCACCTCGTTAGAAAATTCGACTAACAGCTTAGTGGACCAACTGGCCTCGGCTAACAGCGCGCTGGATTCACGCAACGTGGCCAGCGATTCGCGCAACATAGCGGCCACGGAGAACCAGACTCACAAGGTGGTCCAGTCATTGAGCCAGGCGCTGCACGTGTCGTCTAATGAGGCCTCACTAGCTTCCCAGGGAGTGGCTAGTCTGAGCCAACAATCAGCGTCTCTGTCCGCGAGTCAGTCCGAAATTAATCACCAACTCAGTCAATCCCAGTCAGCCGAACAGAGTCAGGTCGCGGCGGCTAGCCAGTCCCGAAGTCAGGCTATCGACAACGAAACATCGCAGAGTCGCCAAACCAGTCAGGTGGCGTCAAAGATCGCCTCACAGGTTGGTTCCGGAGCTAGCCTGATCGCGAGTCAGTCCCAAGTCGCGTCGTCTCACCAGAGTCAACTGAGCTCGTTAGCCGATTTGCAAAAGAGTCTGATTGATCAGTCGCAAGCCGTGGCGAGCCAATTAACGATTGCGTCGGACGCGTCGGCCAATCTTGCACAGATGGTGAAGCCAAATAAAGATATTGAGAATAAGATTGAACAATCGCTGGCTGAGTTGAGTAAGAAGACCGCTTCGGTCAGCGACGCGTTGGTGGCGCATGCGCATACGAGTGACCACCTCCAGCAGCAAACTTCCTTGGACCAGTCGTTGAGCGTTACCGGGTCGTTGTCGCAGGCCTCGTTGATTACCGCCAGTCAATCGCAAGTCGTCGCCAGCGTCAGCGAGCGCAGTGCTTCAGCGGTCAGTTTCGCCTCCGAATTGTCCCGGGCCGAGGCCAGCGTTGCCCAACAATCGGTGGCCAATCAGCAGTCATTGACCAGTATGCGGCAAGTCGAATCTAACATCGCCAGCGTTTTCTCGGCGGACCAGTCGCAAAGTCTGACTTCCCAATCGCAGGCATCGCTGAGCGTGATTGCGCAGAGTCAGGCGTCGTTAGTCAGTGCATCGCAGTCGGCAGATAGCCAAATCAGTCAGTTGAACGCACATTTCCAAAGTCTCCAGTCCCAGCTGTCGACGGCCTCGCAGGCCTACAGCCAGGCCAGTCGTTCCCAGAGTCAGGCCACGGCTAAACGTCAGTCGCTGAGCAATCGGGTGACGCAGCAGGCCAGCCAGCAGAGTCTGGTTGTCCAGACCAGTCTGAGTGCGGCTGACAACTTTGGGTCGCGAGAGATTGCCGACATTTCCCAAAGTCTGACCCGGCCCGACCTGACCACGGCCCAGAAATCAGCGTTTACGTCGGCTCAGGCAAGCCTCAGTACGGCCGCTGATCAGCGAAACTCGCAGTGGACGGCTCAACAGTCGACTTATTCGCAAGCGTTGAGCCAAGCCGCGCGGGATAGTCAGTCAGCTGCCTCCGACTTAGCCAGCCAACAAGCCAGCAACAGTCGCCTGGGTTCCACCGTGGGGAGTTTGTCGCAACGGCTAAGCCAGTCGGCCGCCTCACAATCGCGGGTGATCGCCCAGGCGTCCCAGTCGCTTAGCGCGGGCGCCGAATCGTTGGCCAGTCAACAAGCCGCCTACACGCGGGATAGCCAAGCCGAGACGACGCCCACCGCCGACCAGTCGCTGGCCCTAGTGCAGGCGGGGCAACATGAGATTGCCAATTCCGTTTCCCTGACCAGCCAAGCGGCCCAGGTCCTCATCTCGCAAACGTCGCTGATTCAAACGAGTTTGGACCAACAATCGCAATGGGGGCCGGCGCTGACGTCGTTGATCTCGTTGGCTAACGCTAGCACGTCAATGGTCAGTTCCGCGGCCCAGCGAGACCGTGACGCGGGGCAGACGGCCCAGACCAGCGTACTGGCCCAAAGTCAGGCCACGGCTCAGCTCAGTCAGCGGGTGCAAAGTGCCCTCGCCAGTGTTTCGACCGTGGCGAGTGAGTTGACGTCGCGGGCCCTCGCCAGCGTGAGTCAGATTGAATCCATGCAAAGTCAAAGCGCCTTACAACAGACGCAAAAGCAACAAGCCGCCGCTCACCGGCAAACAGAATTGGTCACGACCAGCAACGACCTGGCTCAGCGCAGTCAAACGGATCAGGCCCAATGGACCCAACCCCAACACTTGAAACAAGAAGCCAGTTTATCACTGGCTCTAGCGACCGCGGGGCAGCAGTCTCAGGCCCAAACCAGCGCCCAGTGGTCGTTGATCCACACGAGTTTGAGCGCGGCTTCCCTGGTGGAATGGACCCAACAGTCGACCTGGTCGGTGATTCAGGCTAGTTTAACGGCTAATCCCCAGGCCCCCGCGGTGCAGGTGACTGCGGCCAATTCGGCGGCCACGAGTCTGAGCCAGCTGAGTGAGCAGAATGTCGCGGAATTATCGCAGTTGGCGGACCAATCGACCAGCCAGGGGGATGCCAGCACGGCCGATAGCCTGCGGAGCTTGTCTGTTCTGGCGACGACTGATGATGCGCGAACGTCATTGGCCCAAGTCAGCCAGTCCGTGAGTTCACAACGTCACCAGTTAGTCGCCAGTCAGCAATCGATGACCCAGCAAATTAACGCCCGGCAGCACGATTTTCAAACGGCACAACAGTCGCTAGGGCAGGCGGTCACCGCTTGGCAGAAAACTAGCCAAGCCCAGCCGGCTACCGATTCAGCGGGCCAAGCGTCGTTGACCAGCGCGGCCGTCAGCTTGAGCCTGGACTCCCTCTCGGCCACCAGCCTCAGCCTATCCAACGCCGAGTCGGTCCTGTCTCTGACCCTAATCGATCAAGCCGAACAATCAAGCGTTAACGCGGCGGGGCAAGCCCTCACGTCACTCTACGAGACCAGCGCTAGCGAGCAATCGCAAAGTGAGCAACGCGCCTTCACTGACTGGCACGCGCAACAAGCGGAGAGTACCACCATGGCCCACACCTTGACCTCGATGGCTGCCAGCTTGAAGTCCGCTAACCAGAGCGTTTCAGCCGTCATGTCCCAGGCCACGGCCAGTGTGTCGGCCGACGTGTCGCAACAAGTGGCCGGACAATCGACCAGTTATCAGGATTGGCGCCACCAGTCCCAGGCACTGGTGACCCACCAGAACGGGTTGCTGACTACGGCTCAGCACCAGGCCGAACAGGTTGCGGCGCAAGGGGAGCAGGAGACCGCCGCCCAACCATCAGTCACGAGTTTGACCACCCAGCTTACGGCGACGACTCACCAGTCGTTGGCCCAAGCCGCCAGTCAGCGTTCCCTCGTGGACGTGAGTTTGAGCGAACAGTCCGCGTTTGGCCAGAGTCAAGTCTCCGCTTGGACGCAGGTTCAGCAAAGTCTCGCCCAGCAGGCCCAGGTTCCGGCGGCGGAACTCAGCGCACTGGGTTCCGCCCAAACCAGCCTTAGTGCTCAGAGCCAAACGGATGCGGCCACGCAGAGTCTGGTGACGGCCCAACGGGAGAGTTTGGTCGCCACGTCGGTGCTAGACGGCGCGACCAGCCTATTATTGACGGATCAGCAGGCCCAAACCAGTTTAGCGTTGGCCCAGGCCCAACTAGCCGTGGCCCAACAGAGTCGTACCGACCAAGCCACGGTCACCGCGCAGGCGCAGGCGAGTGCGGCCGCCGCACAAGACTTTCAACGGTCGGCGACCTCCATGACGGCCCAGGTCACGGCGGGCGACCATTTCCAGCAGGGCGTCTTAGCCCAGCAACCCGTTGAAATCAAATCATCATTGGCGTTGAACAGCGTCTTGACCAGTCTCAGCCTGTTGTCGGTCGCGAAGACCAGCGTCAGTCTCGACCAGGATTGGGCGCAGATTTCGTTGGCCTCGGCCAGCCAAAGCCTGACCTCGCAGGCGTTGCAGGCTAATGTTTCGTTACTTTCCCAAGCCGCGACTAGTGCTAGCGACCAGTCGGCTCGGTGGCAAGCCCAGACTTCCGCGCTCACCAGCGCACAACGGGCGATCCATGCGGTCAGTCAGGCGCTCCAGTCGTTGACTCAGCGGCGGAGTCTGACCAGCACTAGCTTGGTCGTCCTGGCCAGCCAAGCGGCGTCGACCAGCGCGAGCCTGTCGTTGTCGGTCCAAGTCGCCAGCCAATTAAGCCAGCAAATCCAGATTGATAGTCAGCTAAAGTCCCAAGCGTCCGCGGCGTCTCAACGGCAATCCGTGACGACCTCGGTACAAGATAGCTTACAACTTCAGGATAGCCAACTGCGCAGTACCGCGGTGGTCCAGTCCCAGCACTCACTGTCGGCCTTGGCGAGTCAGAGTGTTCAAGCTTCGCAAATGGTCGACCACACCGCCTCGGCACCATCGGCGCATAGTACGTGGACCTCGGTGGCCGCTAGCCTGAGCGCCCACCTGTCTACCGTGACCAGCCAACTCGCGCAGTCGGCCCAGACTAGTTTGAGTGCGGCCTCGGCCACCCGGCAATCCGCCGAACAGGCGGCCAGCGTCGTGGCGTCCCGCAGTCGGGTTCAGGCTTCGTTGACCAGCCAATCGCAATCGGTCGTGACGCAATTAACGTCGGCGGCCAGTCAGTTACAGTCCGGCGCCCAAAGCCTGTTGAGTTCGTTGGCGACCACCATCAGTCAACTCAGCGCGGCGTCAACGGCCTCCCTGAGCTTAACCCAAGATCACCAAGCCGCGACGCCAGGGGAACAAAGCCAGGTCACCAGTCTGTTGACGCAGGCGGCCGGGGCCACCAGTGACCTGCTGACCAACAGCCAGTCGCAACATTCACTGGCCCAAGTCAGTGTGGCTGAAGCCGAGCGGAGTTTAGCGGACCGTTCCCGCGCCGCCATGAGCTTAGCAGCCTCGTTGGCCACGGCAACCCACAGCATGGGCCAACAAGCCCACGCTTTGGCAAGCGTGGCCCAGGCCACTTCTACGGCCGCCACGAGTTTGAGCACCACGTCGCAACAGATTCAGTCGGCGCAGACCAGTCAGAGCGTGGTGGCTTCTCGGTCCGCCACCAGCCTGAGTCTCGCGTCACAACGGGTACAATCGGTGCAGACTAGCGAAAGTGTCGCAACGTCGCAAGCCGATACCAGTCTCAGCTTAGCGTCACAGCAGACCCAGTCGGCACTCGCCAGCCAAAGCCTCGCTGCGGCGCACAACCAACCGCTACCGGTCGTGCCGGCCCCAGGTGCCGGGAATGCGGCCCCAACATCGCCGTTAGGCACCTCCCGGCCACAACCGACGCCGCTGAGTCCCCAAATCGTTGCGGGTCAGGGGAGTCAGCTGGTCCACACCGGGGGCCATCAAGCCCACCACTTTACGACTAAGCACCCTCGGTTCAAACGGTTCCGGGTCACCGGCGTGAAGAAGTTGGGCCTGTACCGCTCGCCCAACTTTAGTCGGCACACTCGGTTGACCTGGTACGCGCAACGGGCCCGGACCCACCAGCCGATGTTTGAGGTGCTGGGGCGGACCCACTCCGCCCACGGCACGTTGCGGTACAAGGTGCGCGACATCAACCGCTACTCACCAACGTACGGGTTAGTGGGGTATATCACGACGCGGTCCGCGTACGTTAAGCCGACCTACTACCAGCACCACAAACGGACCCACGTGATTACGGTGATCAACGCCCGCGGCATCAACGGGTACCACACGGCCAAACTTGCCGGCCGGCACTTACATTACCGGCAGGGCCAGCACTTGGCGGTCAAACGCTTAGTCCGCCACGGGCAGACCACCCGCTACCAGCTGACCAACGGCCGGTACGTCACGGCCAACAAACAGTGGGTCTACCGGGGCCGGCCACAGAATATTCAACGGCTAACGTTACCGCATCAGGTCTGGCGGTTCCAGACTGCCGGTTCGCACTGGCCTGTGGTGGTTCGCCACGTGACGACCTTGCCAATGACCCGTTATCGTTTGCCGCATGGGGTGGCGTTGACCGTTACGCCGTTGGTCACGCACCAGTCCCCGCACCCGGTGAACTGGTGGGGAGTACGGTTTATCGCGACTCCAAAATGACGGGAGCGACCGTCTAAATTCAAACTAAACTAACCGGCGCCTCGCAGTTCAGGGGGACGCCGGTTTTGGGGTGTAAGCGAAAATAATCACCACTGAGAAATTGTGTAGGCAACGCTAAGAACGGAATCAATAAAAAAGAATCTTCAACCGGCTGACTTAGTCAATTGAAGATTCTTTTTTAATTAAATGCGGTTAGGGGTTGTGACGGTCAAGCTACCGTTTCTAGACCCCAATTAGTTTAAACTTTGATTGACCCACTTAATAAAGTTCGTTTCGTTATTGCCTGTACGCTCCGCTTCCGTGTGTCCCTGTCCCCAAACGGTCGCAAAATCAACGCTCTTAACCTGTTGATTTTGTTGTAACGTCAAGGCCAGATTCGTTTCGACGGTTAACGCAGTGTCACTTTGGTTAATACCGGTCCGAATTCGCCAATACTTGGCAACTTTACTCGTGTTATACCCAGCGTAATAATTAGTCAGGTAGTACAGTGGATTATACAAATTCAGTCGCGTTTGCATTGAACTGCCTTGCGCATCAGTCTTCTTTAAGTCTGCGCGATAAGCCTTCGCGTAACTGGTTTTATAATTTTTTAACTTGGCGTACTTAGCTTGATTGGTCGTTAATAAGTTACTAATCGTTGAGTCAAAGTGATTAGCACTGCTTCCGCTGGTCGCAAATAGTTTGTTTTCCGTTTGTTGCCGTGTCAAACCGTCAAATGCGCCAACGTCCTTTGAAGCCGTCTTACAGTGCTTGACGAACGCCTTCATACTGGTGATCGTGGCGGTGTTTTTCTTGGCATTATACGTGATCCACTTGCCATTTTTGTTTAACGACTTAATATATGCCGTGACCGTTTTGTAAGTTTTGCCACTAGAGGTCGTTCCACCAGTCGGGGCACTCCCGGAAGGCTTGCTCCCACTCTTGGTGGCGCCGGTTGGTTTACTGCCACTAGGTTTCTTTCCTGAAGTTTGCGTGGCCGCGCTACTTGGCCCTTCATTACTGGTTGCTTTATACGGGAAGGTGGTATCTTTCAAAAAGTTATTCAGTGATTGTTCGACTTCTTTTTTCAAATACGTTGCGTAGCTTCCCGAGGTGTAGATGCCATTAGCCGATTTCTTGAGGGTTAGTGTCTGACCGCTAGCATCTTTTAAACCTAATTTATTAATGTATTGCGCGTAACTCGTTGCCATATCATTTGACAACGCTTTGGTCCACGTCCCTTGTTTGCGCGTTCCGGAGTTGGAATATTGGCCCATATTCCACTCATAAGCTTCGTTAGCCGTGTCTAGACTGGTAATGGGGCACCACGCCATCGCACCGGCCACCGCGTCACTAGTTGCGTTGCCGGTGGTCGTTGCTAACGGGGCACCGATGGCTTTTAGGTAAGTGGTGTATTTTTTACTATCACCCGTGGCCCCCATCAAAGCACTTTGCGCACCACCACCGCTGTGGCCGAACGTAAAGATCCGATTCGTATTCCCCGCAATGTTCTGGCGATTTAAACGGAGGGTGCGGACGGCTGCTTTTAAGTCGGTTACCCCCCAGGGCGATGAGCCATTAGATTTATCAGACTGATTCAAGCCGCGACACCCGGCGGCAACATAGATAAAGCCGGCCTTAGTATACTTGTTGGCACTACTATCGTAACCCGTTGGTGCTGCTTGGGCCGCGTAACCGGGGGTATTGACCGGCATGACGATTGGTGCAGTTTTGGCTGTGTAGCCTTTGACCTTGGCTTTGCGGTTGAACGTAATCGTGTAAGTTTGATGACCGCTAGTCTTGGCTTTGACGTACTTAGCTGGAATAAAAATGCCCATCGATTCGTACGTGCTACTTGTGGTCTTCGTGCCATATTTGATGCCGACTTGATAGTACACTTTATTAGTCGCGTTGTAGCGCCATTTTTTGTGATTGATTAACAACTTTTTGGCGTTGGTCACGTCTGCCTTGGTGACGGTCTGTTTGGTCGCTTTTGCCACTTGGGCCGCCGTACTGGTCTTGTGTTTTGTTTTGGTGGTTGCTTGTCCACAAGCACCTAACCCCACACTAATAATCAATAGGCCGCTCATCAGAGGCAATACCTTTTTGAATGACATCGTCAAGCTCCTCTACAATATCTGACTTTGTTATTGAGCGTATTGCGTACGCCTTCATCGCTAAAAAATCAGTGCAAAAAGCGACTTTTTCTTAGATTAGTCACACCAAGAATCGGTTTGCCTAGGAATAATCATCTCCTTATGCGAATTTTAGCATGGCCAAGCTTTAAATAACTATAAAAAAATTCGATCAGCCGTTCAGCTGGTCGAATTTTTAGATTAATGAATTTTAACGTATCCGTTTGGTTTTAGCCAGTTGGGCTACCCCAGATGGGGAAACCCAAACAACGGTAATTAAGGTAACGTGTTGCCCGCTGCGAAGTAGACGTTGTACCATTCTTGCTTGGTCAACGTGACGTCCGCACCGGCCGCGCTGTCGGCGATATGAGCGGGATTCATGGTCCCCAACAGGACCTGAATGTTAGCCGGGTGCCGCAAGATCCAGGCAATCACGATGCCGTTCTTGGAAACGCCGTACTTATCGGCCAACTTCTGCAGTTCGTCGTTTAACTTTTGATATTTCGGATCGTTGATGATCATTCCAGCGAAGAGACCGTATTGGAACGGAGACCAAGCCTGAATGGTGACGTGATGGCGCCGGGCAAATTCCAGCATGCCCCCGTCGTGATCGACGGCCCACTTGTCTTCCATGTTGACGTGCATGCCGGCGTCGATCATGCCGGTATGGGCGGGCCCAAATTGCAGTTGGTTGAACATCAACTTCTGGTCGACCGCGTCTTGGACCAGCAGGTATTGTTGAACGTTGAAGTTGGAAACCCCAAAGTGCCGTACTTTACCTTCACGTTGGAGCGTGTTGAAGGCGTCCGCCACTTCTTCAGGTTCCATCAATGGGTCCGGCCGGTGCAGCAAGAACGCATCTAGATAGTCCACGCCCATCCGGGAGAGAATGCCATCCACGGCGTCCAAGAGGTGTTGCTTGGAGAAGTCGTAACGCTTCCCGAAGACCAAGCCGTCGTGACTGCGGGCGGGGTCTAAGACGATGCCCCCTTTAGATTGAATGTAAAAGTCGTCGCGAGACAAGTTCGAGGCAGCCAAGGCTTCCTTGAACTTCTTCTCTGACGCACCGTCCCCGTAAATGTCCGCGGAGTCGATGTAGGTGATGCCCGCGTCGTGAGCGGCTTCCAGGGCCTTAGCGGCGTCCGCGACTGAAAGATCGGCCATCCGCATGATGCCCAGGGCGACGGCGGAGGCTTGCCAATCGGTACCACCCAAGTTAAGTTGTTTCATGCTAAAAATCCTTCCTTTCCTGGTTCATTCAATACAAATCAAGTTTACACCCAACGAGGCCGGGACCCTAGTAATCGCCCCCGACCACCGCCGTTAGCTAAAATTACTTATTGACTTTTCAAATTTCAGCAGTATAGTTAATTACACAAGTAACTAACCAATGAACTAACAAACGGGGAAAATCAACATGACGAAGACAGTCGTTGACGTGCATCATTTAGAAAAAACCTACGGTAAGGCCGGTGAACGGCCATACACCGCCTTAAAGGGCTTGAACTTCTCGGTAGCCGAGGGGGAATTTGTCGGCATCATGGGGGCGTCGGGCTCGGGGAAGACCACTTTACTGAACATGTTGTCCACGCTGGACACGCCCACCAAGGGGGACGTGATTGTCAACGGTCACGACGTCACCAAGATGCGGGGCAACCAACTTTCGGACTTTCGGGCCCAAGAAGTCGGGTTCATCTTCCAGGACTTTAACCTGCTGGAAAGCCTGACCGCCGAGGAAAACATCGGCCTGCCGTTAGCCTTACAAGGCACGCCGTCGAAAGTCATGGACCAGGCGATTCAAGCCGTGGCCGCGACCTTATCGATTACGGACCTCTTAAAGAAGTACCCGGCGCAACTTTCCGGGGGTCAGAAGCAACGGGTCGCCGCCGCGCGGGCCATCGTACACCAACCGTCGATCTTGATGGGGGACGAACCCACCGGGGCGCTGGATTCGACCAGTGCGCGCGAGTTATTGGACTTACTGACCACGATCAACCGCGACCAGCACATGTCCGTGTTACTGGTGACTCACGATCCGTTCTCCGCCAGCTTCTGCCAACGCATCTTGTTTATCAAGGACGGGCAGATTGGCTCCGAACTCAAGCGGGGGGAGCTGGACCGCAAGGACTTTTACCAACAAGTCCTGACCGAACTGGGGACGTTTAGCGAATAGGGGGAACGCAACAGATGTTAACGAAATTAGCTTTAGCCGGGGTGAAGAACCGGCGCCGCGATTACCTGGTCTTACTGGCCGGGCTGACCATGTCGGCGGCCATCTTCTACATGTTCGCCAACCTCGCGACCAACCAGGCCTTCATCAAGGCCAATGCCGTGGTCAAATCCGCAAGCGTGGTTTTTGGCTTCGGGGCGGTTCTATTGGCGTTAATTACCATTGTCTACATTATGTACGCCAACTCATTCTTACTGAGCATGCGACAGCACGATTACGGGTTGTTCATGATGCTGGGGGCTAAACGCCGCCGGGTCGGTCAGCTGGTCTTCTTAGAAACCTTGATTTTGGGGACCATCGCCACGGCCATCGGCATCGTGCTGGGGATCGTGGTCAGCAAGTTGTTGGTCGGCTTTCTCTTGGACCAACTGGGGTTGCACCTGGCCCACCTGACGTCCTTTTATCTGCCGGCCGTTCTGTTTACGGCGGTCCTCTACATCGGCCTGTTCATCCTGGCGTCGTTGTTTAACCTGACGCGGTTGATGCGGACCACGGTCCAACAACTTTTACACGCCGACCAACAGGCCAACCAACCCAAGAGCCGGCCGTTCCGTCAGTTCATTTTGGGCCTCATCGGTATCGGATTACTCGCGGTGGGGTACTGGGCGCTGGCCGCCATCGAGCAGCTACAAATGACGGCGATTCCGCTGGCGTTGGTCACCATCACGTTAGGGACCTACCTCTTGTTCCACGCGGCCGTGCTAGCCGTGATTCGGGGCTTACGGCGGACGACCTGGGCTAAAAAGCGGCTCAACGGTTTCTTATTAGGCCAATTGAATTTCCGGGTACACGACTACACCCGGATGCTGACCATCGTGTCGTTGCTGTTTGCGATGGCCTTGGGCGCCATCACCGTGGGGTCCGGCTACCACCGGCAAATGCCGATGACCGCCGATTCACTGGGGGCCTACACGGTGGCCGTCCACGACGCCAACGCGCACCAAAAGCGTCTGATCAAGCAACTCCACGTGGCGCACCAGGCCACCTACACCCAGAAGGTTCAGGGCAAGACCACCTACTACAACGCGGCCGAATTAAAGGCCCAACCGTTCCAACTGATCAAGAGCATGCAGAGTAGCGCTAACGGTCGGCCACACTTCTACACGGAACCCCTGGCCAAGTTCAAGACCAGCGGGGCCACGCAACTCGACTTCATCATGTTGAATCCTAACAAGTTAGGTGATTTTGCGGCGCCGAAAATCGTGAGTGCGACGGCCTTTAAGCAACTTAAGGGGGCGACTTACCGGGTCACCACGGTGCGGGTGAAGCACATGGCCGATGACCTGACGGTGTTGAAACAACTTGACCACAGCGAACAACGTCGGTTTCCCCAGACGGCGTCTCAGTTAACCATTGGGACTTACCAATCGTTTGAAATGATGAACGGAATCTTCGGTGGGTTGGAATTTATCGGCTACTTCTTAGGGATTGCCTTTCTAGCCATGCTGGCGTCCTGCTTAATGTTTAAAATTCTGTCCGGCGCCCCCGGTGATTTACGGCGTTACGCGATGCTCAATAAGGTCGGAGTCCGGCGGGGCTTGATGCGCGGTAGTCTGGCAAAAGAAATCGGGATTTTATTCGCAATTCCTGGTATCATGGGAGTAATCGATGTCTTGTTCGGGTTACAGATGTTTAAGCCGTTGATGGGCAAACCCATGAGTCCTTATCTGGGAATCGGGACCACCTTTGCCATCTTCATCGGGCTGTACGTCATTTATTACGTGATTACCTTGGGGTTATACCTTAACTTGGTCATGCCACGCGACGTAGCGCGGGATTAAGACGAGTTCAAGAAGAATGTGAGATAAAACATGAGATTTAATTTTGATAGTCCAGAACCCATCTATTTACAAGTGGCCGAACAGGTTGAAGAAGCAATCTTCACGGGGGTCTATCAGGCGGGCGAACAGGTGCCTTCCACCACGGAAGTCTCCAAAGAATTTCACATCAATCCGGCAACCGTCCTGAAAGGGATCAACCAGTTGGTCGCGGCGGGGATGATTGAGAAACGCCGGGGGGTGGGGATGTTCGTGACGGCCAACGCCGCGGAGATGATCCGTGAGAAGCGGCGTGCCCAGTTCTACGACCGGTACGTGAGTCGTTTTACCAGCGAGGCTAAAAAATTAAATTTATCGGAAGCAGAAGTCATCGCCCTGATTCAACGGGCGTACCAGGACTGACCGGAAGGAGGCCGTGACAAAAGTCGCGGCCTCCTTTGTCTCTCCAAATGGGCGGTGTCGAAACGTGCACCCAAAGGCTGCTGATTCCGCTGAATCCCGTCAGGCAAACAATCCAAGTTCAGGATTGCCTGTCTGACGACATTCATGCTCGTCAGCAAATCGCCTCTGGGCACACTCTCCCTTTTTCTGTGAGCTAATGAGTTTACAAATGCGGTCAAGCGGTGTATAAAATAATTGTACACAATTTAATTGTCAGCACAGAGAAAGAGGGACTTCACATGGACATCAAGATTAAAGACGCAGCGAAGGACTATTTGGCAGCCCACGTCACGGCCGGCAGTATTTTATTACTGGTGACTGACGACGGGTCGAACAAGTACTCGACCATTGGTGGGTCGTGTGCCATCGGCAATAAGTTCCAGCTGGTCGCGTTAACGGCCGAAGATCCCGATTATCAATTAATGATGGAGAACAACGCCGGCTACCAGATGCGGACGAACCAAAACGACGCGATTTACCTGGGCAACGGCCTGAATCTCGACCGGGTCCACAACCAGTTAGTCTTAAAGGACGACAGCGGGATCTTGGATAGCGCAGTCGGACTCATCTCCTACACGGCCGCAGAGAAATCCGACTTGGATTTAAAGAAGGAAATGCAGACCCTGGGCACGCGAATTTGCTAACGGAATAGAAGCTTTGACCGCCGATTGTTAAGCCAATCGACGGTTTTTTGTTGATCGGACACGATTTGGCACGGGTTTGCGGGTTGCTATTGAAATGGAGGTACTTGCGCGCGTATACTTAACCCTAAGAACAATTTTTAGGAGGGGATTTTTTGCGAAACAACCATCGCATCATCAAATGGCTAATCGCTTTGATGGGTTTACTGGTACTGACCCTGTGTGGGCGCGCACCACTGGCCCAGGCGGCGACAATCGACGGTAGCCCGTACGTCACGTCCGCCAAGGTTATCAACGGTCCGGACTTCAAAATGGCAGACACCATCAACGTGGAATATCACTTAGAATTTGGCAACATCGCTTTACATAGTGGCGACAAGATTACGATCCCGTTGCCTGACAATTTAAAATCGTCTAAGACCGACACCTTCGACGTGACGGGGCCCGACGGCAAGACCGTGATTGGGACCGGGAGCGTGACTAAGGGGGGCGACAGCATTGAAGTGACCCTGAACGACAAGGTGGAGAACCTCGACAATAAGGTCTTGGACCTGAAGATTGCCACCAAATATGCGGGAACTAAGTACGGGGAACAGGACGTGAACTTCCCGAACAACCATCCCGACAAGATCAACATCGTCGAAAACCTGGCCAACCTCTCCAAGAAGGGTGAAATCCAGGATAACGATACCGTACGCTGGACGGTCTTGGTTAACCGGCGGGGCCTTAAGATGAAGAATCTGAAGGTGGAAGACACCATTGGGGCCAACCAGACCATGATTCACGACGTTACGGTCTCCCCAGCTTACTGGGTCACCGACACGTCTTACAAGCGGGAAACCCCAGCGTTAAGTGCGGACCAGTATACCGTGGACTACACCAGCGATGGATTTACCCTGAAATTCAAGGATACCGTCGACCAGATGTACGCCATCGACTACTACACCAAGGTCGATGACCCGTCCGTGATCCACGACGGCTACGTCTTCACCAACCAGGCGACCATGACTTGGGGTGGCGGTACGTCGGGCACGCCAAACTCCGAACAGGCCAACGGGAAAGTTTCCACGTCCAGCAGTAATTCCGGCTCCGGGAACGGTAACAACGTCGGCAACGAAGATAAGGACGGTAACGAGGACAAAGACGGCGATGGAGACATCGACGAAAACGGGGACATCGATATTGTTGATCCTGGAACGGGTACCGGGGTCGATGACGTCGATACCGGGACCGAGACGCCGGCCGAGGAAGCGGCTCGTGAAAAGGAAGAAGCCGCTAAGGAGGCCGCAACCAAGCAGCCAACTAAGGCCACAACGACCAAAAAAGCCGCGACCAAGAAGGCTGTAGCTAAGCCAACCACGACAGCCAATCACGCTAAGCCGGTCGTGGCAACGCAAACCAAGGCTAAAACGGTACGACGGAACGCGAAATTGCCGCAAACCAACGACCAAGCCAGTCTCGCCGCTGTTGCGGGTCTGAGCCTGTTAGCCGCGGTAACGGCCGTAACCGTTATTCGGCGTCATTTCTAAATTAAGCTTGACGGAAAGTCCGACTACATTGTCGGACTTTTTTGATTGGCGGGGAAACCGCTCGCATAAAAAAACGTTTACACCGCCGTTTCGAAATTGCGTTATCATAAAGGAGGAACACGAGTCAATAGATCTGAGGAAGGGGCGTCTAGAACCACATGACTAAACCAATTTATACCGATTATTTCTTTGACGAACCAGCGTACAACACCCACGATGGGGGCTACGTGCCGCTGGAGGTCGCCGATGCACCCGAGATGGCGTTACGGATTCCACCGTTGTTAAAACCCGATAAGGAAACGGCGACGGATACTTATTACACGGTCGAGGCCCAAGCCGGCGAAACGCAATTGTTGCCCGGTAAGAAGACCAAGACTTGGGGGTACAACACGACCCTTTTGAGTCAGACCCTGGTATTTGCCAAGGGGAAGACCATGCATATTGATTTGAAGAACAGTTTAAAGGAACTCACCACGTTCCACTGGCACGGGTTAAACGTACCGGGCCCGTACACCGATGGTGGGTGCCACGCTCCCGTTTATCCGGGAGAGACCAAGCACATCGACTTCACGGTCGACCAACCCGCCGCGACGCTGTGGCTCCACGCCCACCCGTGCCCATCGACGGCCGAACAGGTTTGGCACGGTCTGGCCGGCATGGTACTGGTCACCGACGACCAAGAAGCAAAGTTGCCGTTCCCACGGAACTACGGGGTCGATGACATTCCGTTGGTTTTACAGGATCGGCGGTTCCACGAAGATAACCAGTGGGATTATAATCAAGATTACGATCCCGATGGCGTTCAGGGTCCCACGGCGATGATCAACGGGACCATCAACCCGTACTTTGACGTGACCACGCAACGGTTACGGCTCCGGATTCTGGACGGCGCGAACCGGCGGGAATGGCGGTTGCATTTTAGCAACGACTTACCGTTTACCCAGGTGGCGTCCGATGGTGGCGTGATGCCCGAACCCGTTAAATTCACCCACCTGATGTTGACCTGTGCCGAACGGGCCGAAATCATCGTGGACTTCGGCAGCGTCAAGCCGGGCGAAACGGTCACGTTGTACTCCGACGACACCCCGCTGGTCAAGTTCCGGATTCACGACTACCAACGCGAAGACGTGACGTTGCCGGACCACCTGGTCGACATTCCCGACCCGGAAGTGACGCCAAACACGCCCGTCCGGAAGGTCGTCATGGACGGCATGGACGAATACGTGATGATCGACGGGAAGAAGTTCAACATGCAACGGATTGATGCGCGACAACAGGTCGGTAACGTTGAGCTTTGGGACATCAAGAACAATAACAAGACCGATAGTGGGATGGTTCACCCGTTCCACATGCACGGCACGCAATTCTTGGTGGTCTCCCGCAACGGCAAGGCGCCGTACCCGAACGAACGGGGCTATAAGGACACGGTCGGGGTCAATCCGGGTGAAACGGTCCGCATCAAGGTACGGTTTGAAAAGCCCGGGGTCTTCATGTACCACTGCCACATCATTGAACACGAAGATGGTGGGATGATGGCGCAGATTGAGGCTTATGATCCAGCCCACCCGAAGACGTACAAGCTGATGGATATGGATACGCTGATGAACGCGTTCGCGAAGGAACGGGGCATCGACGTCAAGGACCTCCATCTCGCGGGGATGAGTTCGTATGATAAGATGGGAATGAAGATGTAGCAGAGTGCGTTCAGGGGCGGTCAGCGGGCGAGCATTAACGTCATTTTAGTGATTAGCCCGGGCTTGGCTAATTGCTAAAATGGGGTTAAGCGGAACCCGTTGCCCCTGATAAGCACGTTTCGGAGGCCGCAGATGGCGCTAGTCTAAGGGGGAAAGCCTGACCCCGTCAAATTTCCGTTATGGGGTTAAGCGGAGCCGGTTGTTCCTTGTAAGCACGTTTCGGCGGCTGCAGGTGGCGCCAATCTAAGGGCGAAAGCCCGGGCTTGGCTAATTGCTAAAATGGGGTTAAGCGGAACCTGTTGCCCCTGATAAGCACGTTTTGGAGGCCGCAGATGGCGCTAGTCTAGCAGCGAAACGCCCCCAATTCCAATTCTATTCAGGGGTTAACGGCCATTGCGACTCACGCATTTTCTCAACCAATAACGTTAAAAAACAGCTTGTAACCGTCAGAATTTCGTCGGTTATAGGCTGTTTTAGCGTCCGGGTAAGGTTCTTAAGATATAATAGAAATAATAAGAACTCACAAGAAAGGGTCTTGGGTTCAGGTCAGTTAATCGCGAACGGAAAGGACGGTCTGGTTCATGGATGCAAAAGCCAGTTACCCGCAGGGGCATTATCATATCAGCCAGTTTGATCAGCAGCAGTTATTGATTCGAAACCAAGTGAGTTTGGTGACGTCACTCTTGCGGTTAACGGATTCCGAGACGCCGTTTAACCAAATCAACGCCTTCCTGAAGGGCACGGTGACCAATCGTAAGCTCAACGACGCCACGGTACAGCGCCTCTTGAACCTACGAACGGCCGTGGCCTTCATTACCGGCTCGCCGGAGGGGTTTGAGCTTTTGACGTTTAGCCACATCAACGACCTGGTGACCGCCGGCGTCGGGCTAGGCGGCGGGGAACTGCGGAAGATGCCCGTGGTGACCCGGGGCGACCAGACGGTCAAACTACCGCTACCCGAACAAGCCGCCGTCCAAAAGGATTTGTTGGATTTACGGCTTGATCACAGTGACTACACCGACCGGGCGCTGCAAGCGGTGGCCTACGTGTTGCACAAGCAACTGTTTAGCGATGGCAATTTGGAAACGGCCCTACTCGTCGGCAATCAGGTGTTGGCAAAACGGGGTGCGGGCCTGTTGTTAGTGGCGGATGACCAACAGGCGGCTTTCCGACGGGTCCGTCACGACTTCTACCGGAACGCCGACGCGGAAACGTTTTGCCGGTGGCTGTACGCCAACGCTATCGTGGGACCGGAAGGCCTTCGTTAACGGTTAGTCAACTAGCTATTAAAGCGCTCAGGATTTTCTCCTGGGCGCTTTTTGGCGAAAAATTTATTTGCGTTTAAATAGTTTGCGAACCAGTACGACTAGGCCGACGATGATGGCGATTTGGACCAAGAAAACGGCAACGTAGTAAAGGCTGTCAAACAAGTAAAAGGTTGCTAATGTGTTAAGCATGCTGAATACCCCCTAATCCGATTAATTAAGACATTAAACTGGTTAGGGAGAACTGTCAATGCAAATTGGGGACGGACTGGGGAAGATTGATGAGGAGAATAGCGACAATGGTGAGCACGATACCCACGAATTGGACCGGGCAAAAGGACACGTTCAGGCACAGTACGGATAAGACAGTGGCGGTCAAGGGTTCGAGGGTCCCCAACATGCTGACGACGGCCGGGTCCAGGGCGTTTAAACTTTCCACGTAAAAGGCGTAGGCCAGTAGGGTGCCTACCACCACGATGCCCGCGACCAGGAGAAAGTCCAGACCGTCGAAACCGGCGGGGATGGTGGTGAGGGGCGTCAAAAAGTTGGCGGCAACCCCACCGATGAACAGGCCCCAACCGGTGACCACCAGGGAATGGTTGTGTTTCAGCAGCGGGCAGGGGATCAGTGTGTAGGCGACGATACCGAAAGCCGACGCCACCCCCCAGACGAAGGCCGGCGTGGGCACCACTAGGGATGTGAGTTTACCCCCGGTCACCAACAATAGGATGCCCACCAACGAGAGCAGGACTGCGCCAATGTCGAGCCACCGGGGCAGGCGTCGGGTGGCCAGCGCGACCAGGAGAATCAGGATGGCGGGGCCTAGCGATTGGAGAATCGTGGCCACCGCCGCGTTGCCGTAGTAGAGCGACAGCAGGAAGGTCGATTGGGCAAAGCACACGCCCAGGACCCCGAAAGCGATGACCAGGCCGGCCGAGCGCCACGATCGCCAGATTTTAAAGATGGGTTGCTTGGTCACCAGCAGGTAGGCGAGTAGGAGCAAGCCGGAGAAAAACATGCGGGCGGATACCAGCCAGCCCGGCGAAACGGCGATGCGGGCAAACAAGATGCTGGAGAGTATACCGCTAATGCCGAAGAAAATGGCCCCGGTACCGGCCAAGACGGCGGCGAGCTTTTTAGTCATGGGACACCTCTCAATTCTCAATCTGATAATTTATTATAACAAATTATCAATCTTTATGAAACCGCTAACAAAAGGTGATGATCCATTCAACCGACTAACGGCTTAGTCACCAATTCCGCGAGTGGTTAAGCCGTCGTAAGCCTGGATAATCGGAGCTGTTTTTGGTTGGAGAAATGTGAAAGACTTGGTATCCTGGACTAAAGCGTTGACGGTTAATGGTTCAGGGGAGGTCTCATGGAATTACCACGACAACTCACACAGATTCGTCAGTTTCGGGGTTATTCGGTGGCCCAACTGGCGGAAAAATTACGGGTCCCACCGACCTTGGTGGCGACTTGGGAAGCGGGGATTCACTATCCCAGTCTACAAGCCATATTAGGCTTGAGTCGGATCCTCAACGTCCCGGTCCGCCGGTTGGTACAGGCGGATCTCGGCCGGATGCGGCAGGAGCTGCACGGCAAAAATCCCCACCGGGACACGGATCTATTACTCGCGTTGAGTCTGTTTTTTGGGTTCTCATGGGTTCCGGTCTTGTTAGTGTGGCGTCACTGGCCGTGGGTGCTCGGGGTGCCACTAAGTCTCTGGCTGGGTGTGATGGGGTTAGTGTGGCATTTGGACGGCCGCGCCCATCGCAGTGACCGGCAACACTATCGAGAAATCCTGGGCTACTTCGCCGGTCAGGACGTCGCGACCTTGTGGCAACAACGTTTACGCCACCGTGAGCGGTGGGTCGTTGCGGGCAGTTATGCATTGTTACTGGTGGTGTTAGGGGTACTGGGCGGTCTAATGGTTAATCAACAGTAAATCTAGACACCAATTACGTCGATTGTTATCCTGGTTAGTGGACAGGGAACCTTAAATCTAAGCAAATGGGGAGTTTTAATGCGTCAGCTTAATTTAACGATGATTTTGATCAGGTATTTTAACGGGGTCGAGGACGAACACTTTGACCCCACGAAGGTCGCCCAGTTTAATCGGGCGACCAGTAATGTTCTGGTCCTACTCTTAGGGGCATTAGGGCTGAGCACCCTAGGACTGACGGCGGGGTCGCGAGAGATTAGTAGCTGGACGCTAGTGGTCGTGTGGCTAGTGATCAGTGGGCTATGTCTTTGGCTTCGGCACCTTACTCATCAACTGGGCTTTCGGGAATTGCGAACGACCCGGCGCGATTACCCGGCCCGGGTGCGGCGATTACGGCGCCGGGCTTTGGGGTTAGGCGGGGGTCTGGCTCTGGTGCTCTGGGGAACCATGTTACCGGTCGGGGACTGGCGGGCGACGCTAGGGCTCAGTGTCGTGGTCGCGGGATTAGTCGCAATCGACGCCTATCAGACCTGGCGGACCCACTTAACGATTACGGATTGAGCTGCCCTGGGTGGCTCTTTTTTTTGCAAGTCGGTGTCATATATAGTTGACACGGGTTGGAGCCACGGGTAAACTAAAGGTGTCAATTATAAGTGACATTTCGAAAGGTGGCGGGCCATGAACCACGTTAAAGACTATCGACAACAACGGGGATTGTCGCAGTTGAAGCTTGCGCAGACCGTGGGGGTCGCGCGACAAACCATTAATTTGATCGAAAATGGGAAGTATAATCCGTCACTCAAATTGTGCCTAGGCATCGCTAAAGCCCTGGGGACGGATTTAAACAGTTTATTCTGGGAGGAATGACGTATGGGGAAACCGAGTTTATATGTCCGGCTGGTCAAGCGTTTTTACGGCATCGACGGCGTGTTGGACGAGTACAAATTACAAAAGATCAATCATTTAGGCAACGTGATGTTTCTGTGGCTCATGGGGTACCTACTATTGGGCGATTTGGCCCTCATGGTTGCCTTGGTGAAGGTGCCCGCCGAGCAGGTTCTGACCGTCGCCATCTTTGCCAATTTAGTGGTCGTGGCCATCGTGATTGGCGTGCTGATCGGGGTCTTACGGAAACTTAAATTGGATGACGTCGAGATTACGGCGGCCGAGTTGCCCCAGCGGGTAAAGCGGTTGCGCTGGCGGGCCTTGGGCGCGGGCCTCTACTTTTTCGGAATCACGTTGCTGACGCAAAGCTTACTGGATTGGTGGTTTGACGGGACCAGCCTAGTGGCGACCTTCACCTCACCCGGTTTCTACGGCACCGGTTTAAGTGGGGGCGTATTCTTTGGCGTCTGGATGTACGTGGTTTGGCGGTTACACTTGAAGATTGTCGAGTGAGCGGTACGGGCGACCAGTGTAAATAACAATCGACGGGAGGAGCAGGTTATGACTCAGGGTTATCTATGGGCATTGCAGCATTTTTACCACATTCACGGCGTGTTAGACGAGTATCGGGTGGCCGAACTCAATCGGCTAGGCAACCGCACCTTTCAGGTTTTATGGGGGTACTTGTTACTGTCGAACCTGGTGGCGTTACTTGCCACGTTGCGGTTTTCAACGACGTTGGTTTTAGGGGGACTGATCGGCAGTAATCTGCTGTTGATCTTGCTGGTCGAATGGTGGTTGAGCCGGGCCATCAATCGGCTAAAATTAGCCGTCGAAGAGGTCGACACTGCTCATTACGCCCAGCGATTACGGGCGTTAAGGTGGCGCGTGGCGGGCCAAACGAGCCGCTTGTTAGTGTTTTTCTGGGTGGGTCAGTTCCTAGTCAGCTGGCTCGCCACCGGCTGGTCGGGCGTGGTCCAATTGGCCTTAGCCCCACGGTCGTGGCTGGTCACGGTCGGGTTGGGCCTGTTAGCCGTTTACCTGTTTACCAAAGACCAGAAGAAACAGTTGCATCAGTTAAGGTAATCAAAAAAAGCGCGATCCGCAGTGGGCGGGTCGCGCTTTTCAAAACGTGGTTATTAGAAGAACAGCTTGCTGGCAATCGTGACGCAGGTCATTAAGACTACGGAAGCTAAGGTGGCGGCTAAGAATGGGCGACTACCGCGGTGGGCGATGACCTTGAAGTTCACGCTCATCCCCAGGGCGGCCATGGCCATCCCCAAGAAGATGTAGGCCAACTTGACCAGTCCAGCGACGACAGCGTCCCCCAAGGGAATAAAGGTACCGATGACACTGGTCAGGATGAAGCCGGCCATGAACCAAGGAATCGGTAGCTTAGCATTGGCGTCCGTGTTGGCTTGCGGCGTCGTCTTTTGGTACCACAGACCGATGATCACGGCGGCCGGGGCTAACAGGAGCACCCGGGATAACTTGGTGATGATGGCGGTGTCCAGACTGACCGGACCACCAGCGCTCCCGGCGGCGACCGCGTGGGCGATTTCATGTAGTGAGCCCCCGGTCATGACCCCGAATTGAACGGCGGTCAGGTGCAAGAGGGGCTTTAAGCCGATTTCAATCAAGGTAAAGACGGTCCCCAAGATGGCCACGATGGCCACGGCCAGGACTTCGTTTTCCCGTTGTTGTTCGGCCTTTTCGGCGGGCACCTTGATCTGCGGCGACACGCCCATGACGGCGGCGGCCCCACAGATGCTGGTCCCGGTGGCCGTCAAGATGGCCAGGTCTTTTTCGACCCCCATCTTCCGGCTCAGGTTGTAGGTCAGTAAGATCATCCCGGTGACCACGACGGCGGCCAAGGTGATGGTCTTGACCCCGGCGCTGGCCAGTTGAATTAAGTTCAATTTGAAGCCTAATAAAATAATGCCTAAACGCAAGAACTTATTGGAAATGAAGCCGACTCCGGCCAGGTTCGGGGCCACCAATTGGGGCCGAACCTGACACGCCATCCCCAAGAGTAGGGCGATGACCAGGGCCCCCACTAGGTTGAGGTAGGGTAGTTGGGCCAGTTCGCTACCAGCCACGGCACAGATCAACGTGAGCACGGCGGCCCCCCAGAATGGTCGGGACGCTAAGGTCGTTCGAATTTCTAACATCAGCAATTTTCTCCTCTCAAATCGATAAATTGAGTATACCGGAGTGGTATCATAAGATAAAATTGTTATTTCTGATGTTTCCATAAATCTAGCTAATGATGAGGTGCTTTCATATGCTCGATCAACGCTATCAAACCTTTCAGGTCCTGGTCGCCACGAAATCCTATACTCGCACGGCCGAGGAATTGTTTATCACCCAGCCGGCCGTTTCCCAACAAATCAAGAGCTTAGAAACCGAAGTCGGGGTGCCGTTGGTCCATTACCAGCGGCCGTATCTGACCATCACGCCGGCCGGTCAACAGCTGGCCGCGTTCATCCAGCGGACCCAGGCCCAGTCGACCAAGTTACTTAACGACTTACGCCAACCGGGGCAGCAACGACAACTGACCTTTAGCACCACCCTGTCCATCAGTGAATTCTTAGCGCCCCAGTTGGTGCGCGTGCTGCAACGGGAAGGGCACTATCGCCAAATCAACTGTCAGATTACGAACACACAAGCGGCGTTACGGGCCCTCCAAACGGGAACCAGCGACTTTGCGTTAATTGAAGGAAACTTTGAAAAGCACGCCTTCGACTACCAGGTGATTCGCCACGAACCCTTCGTGGGTATCGTGGGGGCCGCGTCGCCGCTGGCCCAATTGACGCGGGTGACCTGGGCCGACCTGACCAATTACCCGCTGATTATCCGGGAAGGCGGGTCGGGTAGCCGGGACATCTTGCTGCACCTGGCGCAGGCCGCCAACGTCAGCCTGGCGGACTTTCCCCAGGTCATCACGGTCAACCACCCGGCGGCGATTCGCCAACTGTTATTAGCCAACGTGGGAGTCAGCTTTGTCTACCGGTCCGTGGTCCAGGCCGAACTCGCCGCGGGCCAACTGGTCGAACTGCCCCTGGCTTCCGGACGCTTGGAACACGACTTGGACTTGGTCTACGTCAAGGACAGTTTTTTTGCGGCGGATTACGCCCAGCTCGCCGCTCAGCTCCGGTAGGGGGGCAAAGGGGAAATACCGGCTTCCGGTGCGCTTCGTCACTAGTTTGTTAAGTAAGCTTATTATTAGACAATTAATATTAAACCCTGTAGAATAGCAATATTGTTCTAAATTTTGCCGAAAAGGGGTGGAGCCACGTGACGAAGAAGACGAAACGGGCCATTTTTATTTTAATTTTTAGTGAATTCCTAGTGTGTTTAGGGATTAGTTTAGTGATACCGGTGATGCCGTTTATTAAAACGCAACTGCATCTGAGTGCCACCGATATGGGGATTATGAACGCCCTGTTTGCCTTCGCGCAGTTCGTGGCTTCCCCGTTGATTGGGCGGTTGTCCGACCGCATCGGCCGTAAGCCGGTCTTAACGGCCGGGTTGTTCCTCTACATGGTCTCCGAAGTATTGTTCGCGCTGACCAATCACTTGTGGGTCTTCAACATTTCGCGGGTCATCGGGGGCCTGTCCGCCGCGATGGTGGTGCCGACCGCCATGGCGTTAGCCGCCGACATCACCACCAAGCAACAACGGGCACGGGTGATTGGCTGGCTGTCCGCCGCCTTTAGTGGGGGCCTGATCTTGGGCCCCGGGATCGGCGGTATCCTGGCCGGTGTCAGCTACAAGACGCCGTTTTGGGTCGCCGGGGCATTGGGGTTGTTGAGTGCGGTGGTCTTGATCACCTTACTGCCTAACGACGCCGAACACGAACAACCGGTGGCCATGGCGACCACCACGGCACCCACCAGTCACCCGATGAGTCGGGCGTTTTGGACGGTGCCCATCATTATTTTGTTTACCATGATCCTGGTCTCGTCGTTTGGCCTGCAGGGCTTCGAAAGCATCTACAGCATCTACGTCAACGAAGTCTTCAACTTCAGCCTGAGTAACATCGCGCTGGTGTTGACGTTGAACGGGCTGATCTCGCTGTTCTTCCAGGTCGCGTTGTTCGATGGCATGGTCAGTCGGCTGGGGGAACGGCGGTTGATTCGGATCTGCTTCTTTTTAGCGGCCGTGTCGACCATCTGGATCACCCAGGCCCACAGCAAGCTGGAAGTGATGGTGGCCACGCTGATCATCTTCACGGCGTTCGATCTCTTACGGCCGGCCATTACCACGTTACTGACCAAGGCCAGTGAAGCTAACCAGGGACTGATCAACGGCTTAAACATGTCGTTGACCAGCATCGGCAACATCGCCGGTCCCATCATGTCGGGGATGTTGCTCGACATGAACACCCACTACCCGTACATCGTGGTGGCCGGGTTCCTGATTGTGTCGTACCTGATGGCGTTTTTACTCCGGCGGCCCCAAGCGGCTCGGCCGGTGGAACAGTCCTAACTTAAGTAACCTGAAAAGGGGGCCCGCACGAGTTTGTGCGGGCCCCTTTAATTGTCGTTTTGACCAAAATAAATCAGCTAACCATGCGAATTAGCTGATTTTCCCCCTATGCAGATGACCATTGTTGATTCAGTTAAGCGTTCAGCTGGCTGGCGCGTTCCTCCCCCAAGGTGCGGGCTAGCGAACTGAACGTGAGTTGGAAAGGATTCACCAAACCGGGTACCGGCCTCCCCCAAGGCGGTATCCGGACTAGTCAAATCATCGTGGTGCCGGCAAGCTCCCCCAAGTTTTCCGGTCGCGATGGGTAAACGCGGTAGAATTCTTAAGCACTGTGACGATTGGAATTCCCTTAACGTTTATGACCCCATTGTAACCAAACTGTTACATTTATATAATCCCGTAATTTACTTATTGGATTACTAAAATTAACCACCTAGCGGCCGGCTGCGTTATACTATTGTCGATGACAGGAAACCTTTGACTCATGAAAAATAGAGAAGCTGTAAACGGTCTGCGGATCGTTACACGAAAAAGAAACGGGGAACTGAGATGCCACGGCCGTATCATGAACGTTTAAATTTTGCGATGGAATTACCCCTCCGGATAATTTTGCACGGAACGGGAGGCCCCAAGAACGTCTTGCCACACTGGCACCAGGCCGTCGACTTAGCCTGCGCACTGGCGACCAACGCCTGGACCACCGTTTGCAGGTCGCGGTAAGGCGCCGTGGTCAAGTCGACGGCACGGTCCCAGTATCTGATCGACCTGGGGATGGCCTACCGCTTGGTAGGGGAGTTGATCAAGAATCTGACGGTCAACGGCCAGATTCTAAATGATCAACGGCCCTTACCGCACCCGTTGCGCCAAGCCGTCAACGAGATTCAAGAAAACTACGCCAGTTCGGTCTCCATTGCCGACCTAGCGGAGAAACTAAGCTATTCGAGCGTGTACTTTTCCCGGTATTTCAAGGCTTACATGGGGATCTCGCCCAAGGCTTATCTGGGTCAGGTGCGCTTGGAACGGGCGACCGAACTCCTAATGACCTCGCAAGAGTCGATCCAGGAGATTGCGCGCCAGACGGGCTTTCGGACGGAGAAGAACTTCTTCGTGACCTTTAAGCAACGGTTCGACATGACGCCCAAGACCTACCGGGAACGGTATGCCGCCCGGCAAGATTGGCAGGGTTAATCTTTTGTGAACTGAAACCGCCTTCACGAGGGGCGAGCGTTGCGTCACCGGTTTTTTTATGGTAAACTAACACAAATTAACCACGACTTTTCAGAAAAAACAGCGTGGACGCGCAAACGTCGCGTTGTTTTTTCTTGTCAAAATTCAAACCATGGAGGATTGTTCTATGCTCACTGTTTCCAACGTTAGTATGCAGTTTTCAGGTCGCAAGCTTTACAGCGACGTGAACTTAAAATTTACGCCCGGTAACTGCTACGGGGTCATTGGCGCCAACGGGGCCGGTAAATCAACGCTTTTGAAGATCATGGAAGGCCGCTTACAACCCACGACGGGAACGGTCAGCATGGGACCCAACGAGCGGATGTCCAGCTTGAACCAAGATCACTTTGCCTTTGAAGACAGCGTGGTCTTAGACACCGTGATCCGCGGTCACCAGAAGCTATACGACATCATGACCGAGAAGAACGCCCTGTACTTGAAGCCCGACTTCAACGACGAAGACGGGATTCGCGCCGCCGAACTGGAAAGTGAATTCGGCGAAATGGGCGGTTGGGAAGCTGAATCCGAAGCGGCCCAACTCCTCCAAAACCTGGGGATCGACGACAGTCTGCACAGCAGTCTGATGAGTGATCTGACCGAACCCCAAAAGGTGAAAGTCTTGTTAGGTCAGGCTTTGTTCGGCCATCCCGACGTGTTATTGCTCGACGAACCGACCAACGGGTTGGACGTGCAATCCATCAGTTGGTTGGAAAACTTCTTGGCCGACTACGAAAACACGGTCATCGTGGTTTCCCATGACCGGCACTTCCTAAACCAGGTCTGCACGCACATGTGTGACGTTGACTTCAACAAGATCACGGTCTTTGTCGGGAACTACGACTTCTGGTTGGAATCTAGCCAACTGGCCGCGCAATTAAAGGCCAACGCCAACGCTAAGAAGGCCGACCAAATCAAGGAACTGCAAGAATTTATCGCCCGGTTCAGTGCCAACGCCTCGAAGTCTAAGCAAGCTACGTCCCGGAAGAAGCAACTGGACAAGATTACCTTAGACGACATCCAACCGTCGTCCCGGAAGTACCCCTACATCAAGTTCGTGCCCGAGCGCGAATTGGGGAACGACCTGGTCCGGGTGGAACACCTGACCAAGACCATCGACGGCGTGACGCTGTTCGACGACCTGAGCTTTACCTTACGGCCCGGCGAAAAGACCGCGTTTGTCAGTCAAAATGACTTGACCACCACCACGTTGATGCAGATTTTAGGTGGCAACCTGGAACCGGATAGTGGGACCGTGACCTGGGGCCAGACCACCAGTCGGACCTACCTGCCCAAGAACGTCAACGAGTTCTTCTCGGCCGACGACATGACGGTGCTGGATTGGTTACGGCAATACGCCGCGAAGGAAGAAAGCGACAACACCTTCCTGCGGGGCTTCCTGGGCAAGATGCTGTTCTCCGGTGAAGACGTGACCCGGACGGTCAACGTCTTGTCCGGGGGTGAAAAGGTGCGGGCAATGCTCTCCAAGATGATGTTGAGCAAGGCCAACGTCTTGGTCTTAGACGACCCGACCAACCACTTGGACCTGGAATCGATCACCGCGTTAAACGACAGTCTGGTGGCTTTCCCGGGTAGCATGCTGTTCACCTCGCATGACCACGAGTTCATCCAAACGATTGCCGACCGCATCATCGCGGTGGGCCCGAACGGCTTAGTTGACCGGGCGGACACCAGTTACGATGAATTCCTGGGTCACGCGCAAGTCCAGGAACAAGTCGCTAAATTATACGCTTAAGACTAACCGGCATGTTGCCCCAGAAATGGGGACAGCATGCCGGTTTTTTTTTGCAAATAATTAACTACCAACAAAAAGCCCCCAGACGCAAGCACACGTCTGAGGGTGATTTGTGGTTTGATTTAAAATGATCTCATGAACTAGTGGGAACCGGTCGTGGATTATTGGGCGGTGTAACCACCATCGACCACGAATTCGGCACCAGTGGCGAACTTGGATTCGTTGGAAGCCAGGTAGACACAGATGTAGGCGATATCGTTTGGTTCACCGATGTGGCCCATTGGCGTCTTGGTCCGGGCAGACATGGCTGCTTCGGCACCTGGTAAGTCGTCAACTAACGGCGTCTTGATGTAGCCGGGGTGCACGGTGTTGACCCGCACGTCGTAGTCCTTTAAGGCACAGTCTAAGGCAGCGGACTTGGACATGATCCGCACGGCCCCCTTAGAAGCGTTGTAGGCCCCTAAGTTTGGATCGCCGATGAAGCCTTCGATGGAGGACATGTTGATGATGGAAGCGCCCAGATGTTTGTTCTTCATCCGTTGAATCCCTAACCGGGTCCCGAAGAAGACGGCGTCCAGGTTAACGGCGAGTTGTTTCTTCCATTCTTCCGTGGTGGTGTTTTCGATACTCTTGTTGACGGCCATTCCGGCGTTGTTGACCACCGTGGTAACGGGGCCAAATGCTTTTTCGGTGGCGTCAAAGAGGTCTAACCAACCTTGTTCGTCGGTCGCGTCGTGTTGGAAGAATTGAATCACGTCTGGGCCACCAATTCCCTTAGCGGCCTTTTCCCCAACGTCGGCGTGGCGCCCGGTGATCATGACCTTGGCACCTTCTTCAACGAATTTGTCAGCAATCGCTAATCCAATTCCTAAAGTTCCGCCCGTAACAATGGCAACTTTTCCGTCTAATCGATGGCTCATATCATCAACCTCCATAAATTCTCCGATAGTTTGTTAGTAAGTTCACAAAAACATTGTAAACCACTTATCGGGGAAGTGCAACCCATTTCGCTTATTTTTTCACAAGTCGAAATGGGAGCTTGTGAAGGTTAGTCAGCTAACTTGGCTAACGCGTCGATCCGAGCGAAGAACCCATCGTGGTCCACCTGGGTGACCAGGGTCAGGGGCCGACCATCTGCGACCTCAAAGGTCCGACCTTGGCCGGGACTCGTGGTCAGCACGTCGCTGGTGACTTCCTTGGTGGTGACGATGGCGGGGGTCTCGCTGGCGACCGTGGTCAACACGTCCCACAGGAAGTAGGTCGAATTCGTCTCAAAGTGTTCCAACGGGGGTACCAGTGCGTAGCCTTGGCCGATGAAGTCGAGGGCCGGGTGTTGCCGTAACGTGGCCCAGTGTTGCCGGATGGCGGGCGTCAATGGGACCTGCCGGGTACTTTCCAGGCCGACCATTTGAATGGCGATGTCGCTGTCCCAGACGGTCTTGACGGCCTGGGGATCCCAGTAGGCGTTCCATTCGACCGTGCCGTCCTGTTCGGGTTCGGCGACGTTGCCACGACCGTCGAAGGTGCCCCCCATCCAGTAGAGCTTGTCGATCTTAGCGGTGATGGTCGGGTCGACTTCTAGGGCTCGGGCTAAATCGGTCAGGGGACCGGTCATGACCAGCGTGGTCTTGCCGGTGGTGGCCTGGACCTTGTCGATCAGGTCCAGGTGCGCGGGCTTGGAGGCTACAGGCGTCTTGACGGTGCCGCTTTCGTTTAAGATGGGCAGAGCGTCGAGGCTAAAGGCATCCATTCGCCATTCCTTAGGGAAGGGGTGGACACCGCGGGAATTAGAAGCCGCCACGTTAAGCGTGGCGCCGTGACCGAACCGATCGATAATCTTGCGGCTGGCGGAAACGGCGGGTTCCAGGTAGGAATCCGCGCCCACCACGCCGACACCGGTCAGGTTGACATCGGGCATTTGCAGTAACAGTAAGAGTGATACTAAATCGTCGACGCTACCATCGTGGTTAAAATAGACATTACGCATAGAAAAGTCTCTCCCTCTTATTACGAACATTATAATCAAAACTCGCTTTGATAGTTCTTATAATACGGGGAGCCGCTGTGAATTGCAAGCCCCGGTAACGAAACTTTAGGGCAACGTTAAGCCAGCTTTGTTAGACTGGGAACCAGCTTAGTTAACAGAAAGGTGGTTTACCATGCAACCAAGTCAAAATCAACGGCCTAAAAAGTGGCTCGCCCTATTAGTCGCGGGGGTTATTCTCTTCTTTGGGGGCGGTGGGACCGGCTACATGCTGGGCCAACAACAGGCCAAGACCCAACAGACACAGCAGATGAAAAAGGCGCCTAAAGGCATGGGCGGCAAACGCCCTAGTGGCCAACCCAGCGGAGCGCCGAGCCAGAGCAGTAGTAGCAATTAACGAACATTCCACGTAAACCTTCGTCTTGGGGCGGGGGTCACCACTTAAATCGAGAGTAACGCAAAAGGCCTAGAACGGCACACGACCGTTCTAGGCCTTTTAGGCGCTGGATTAAGGTTTAATGGTGGTCAATTTCAGGTTTGACTCACCCGGATACAGCGATAGCCGTTCGGCCCGGTAGCTCCAGTCGCCGTGCGCGAAGTGGGTGCGGTCGACATCGAAGACCACCCGGTTCGTCTTCCGGTTGACCTCGACGAATTCACTGCGCTTTCCCCAGTCGGCATAGCCGAAGCCAATCAGGGTGTTACCCTTACCGACGGCGTAACTACTGCCGACGATGTTGGTGAAGTTGCGCTTGCCTAGGGACTGACCGAATTCCCAGGTCTTGGTGACCGTTCGTTTCAACTGGTTGATCGTCACGATTTCCCCGGCGGACCACTGCTTGGACTGCGCGGTCTTGCCCCGAGTCACGGGAACGTTATTGTCGTAGAATTCCAGTTCGACCGAGTCGCCCTGGTGTTGGTTCTGGTGGATCAGGGTACCCGCGTGCTGGCCACCGTTGTAACGGTAGTGCTTGGTGGTCGGTTTCAAGAGGTACTTATGGTAGCTCTTAGGTAGTTTCTCGGGGGCCGCCAAGATCCATTTAAGCTTGGTGGTCTTGTAGTTGATGGCGAAAATCATGTCTTGGTTCCGTCCGGAAACCACGAGTTCGTGGCGTTTCTGATCGTAAGTCATCGAGTTTTGGTGGAACCAGTCGATCTTACCGTCCGGCCGGTGGGTCCCGGTGTATTGCCGGTAAGCCGAGGCGGGGAGCAGGCGTTTTAAATCGATGACCTTCTGAATCTTCCCGGTCTGACGGTCGATCTCAATCATGGTGTCCTCGACGAACTTCTTACTCCCGTCGTCCACGGTCAACAGGAGATTGTGGTTGGACAGCTCGATGGCGTCGTGGTGGATCACCGTGTTGGTGGCCAACTTGCTGGTGTCCTGCCGCGTTGGGAAAAGGCCGCTAAAGTTGTACTGGCGGTAGACTCGACCGTAGAAGTCGGTCTCCTGAAGTGCGTTATATTTGTGCTCGGTCGGGGCAATCTTGGTGAGAATCAACAGGTGGTGGTTGCTGAGCTCCTTAAAGACGTGCGAAATTTTAAGGGAACTGTACCAGCGAATCTTCCCCCGGGCATCGAGGCCGTAGGTGTAGCCCTGACTGCTGACGGCGAAGGTCAATTTGGTGTGGCCCTTGCCTAGGACCATTTGCTTGGGCTTACTGGTCTTGAGTGTGTTGGTCCCAATACCGTGGGGCGTCTTGGCCGTTTTGAGCCGGTAGGTGTGCCGAGTCACCGTGCCCTGTTTGGTGGTAAAGGTCAACGTCACCCGGTTATTGCGGTTGGCGTACAGTCCCAGCACGCCGACACTGTGTTGCGTGCGGTAGCCGCTCACGGTTTGGTGAATCGTGGTGGCCGGTGTGTTGCCATGGACCGTTAGCCGGACCTTAGTCGCGTGGGGCGTCTTGACTAAAATCAGCCCGGAGAGTGGCGACGTCTGGTACGGGTTAACGATGGTCTTGGCGTGCGTCACCCCGGTCGGTAAGGCCTTGAGCTGCTTCTGGTACTTGGCCGTCAGACGATTCGTGGCGGTGGTGTGCTTGGTCGACAATGCCGGGCGTAAGTTCAACTTGATCTGACTGGTCGCCAAAATATCTTTTTTGGTGTAGTGCTGGTGAACCAGTAAGTAGCGGCGAATGTTGTGCCGTTCGTGGTAGGCGGTGGCGCCACCGAGGACCAGTAACGCGACAATGGCAAGCCCCGTGATGCGCCAGAATTTCTTAGACATGGTGACAACTCCCTAAAATAATTTGCAGTAGCAGTATTTGATATATTCCTAATTATTCTAGCAATATTCATTTTGAACAACAACCGCTTTCATCAAATGACACCGCTTTTTTCATCGATTACGCGCGATTGGGGATGCCGGGCGCCGCCGAAAAACGGTATACTAGGGGGCATGACGCACTATCTGAAAGGGGAATGACCCATGACATCACAAGATCGGAAAAATTTAAAACTCGGGGCGAAAGGCCAGATTCTGGACCAGTTTAAATTCTATCTATTATTATCTATTTTATGGCTGGCCCTGTACTGGGTCGGCGCACAGATCAACGACCGCCACTTGGGCTGGATTACGGAAGCCTTAACGGGGAACCTACGGCTGACCGACTATGCCGGTCCGTTTTCGTTCGCCGGACTCTTGATGTTGGTGGGGGCGGTGCTCCACGCCGGCACCATGCTGACCATGATCGACGTGGACCGGGGAACGCTCGAACTTGACCAGCCCGTTCAACGCAGTTTGCGAGTCTTTGAAAACGGCCGGTACTTCCTAGGCTGGCTGTTTATTGCGATTTGGTCGACCGTGTTTATTTTCCTGTGGACTTGCTTGTTCGTGATTCCGGGAATTATTAAGACCCTTTCGTATTCGCAGGCCTTTTACCTGTATCGCGACGCCTACGATCAGGGCCACCCCATTACCGCGTTGGCGGCGATTACCCGGTCGCGGCAGGTCATGGACGGCAACAAGGCGTTCTTATTCGTGATGAACCTGTCGTTTATCGGTTGGTTCATCTTGGGTGGCCTGTTCTGGGGTCTGCCTAGTCTTTTCGTGATGCCGTACTACGACCTGAGCATGGCGAAGTTCTACAACCAATTGGTGGGGGTAGCGCAACGCGGACCGGTGGCGGATTAAGTGTCGTCTGGGAAATCGGCCACCGGTCATCACGACCAGGGTGGCCCAGTAACCCGGGACTCTTTTCTACGTCTTGTCAATGGAAATGTTGTTAAATCAACGATTCATGATAAGAAA
>NZ_AZDW01000006.1 GCF_001434115.1 Levilactobacillus zymae DSM 19395 | reverse complement strand
CACTTGAATCATGTGTTTGATGGGGATTTTGGAGTTTCTGGTGAATAATTCAGGGTGAAAGTATTTCTTTAAATCAGCGCACAAAAAAACCGCAATGTGGCAACATTGCGGCTAGATACGTTGGGAACTCCTCGGTGAATCCTTGGAATGAAGAAGTTCCGCATCTAAGAGTATACCATACCTGCACCCGATTCTAACCAAGAATCCTAACTTTTTAACGGGTGGGGGGTTAGTCTTGGTCGTAGCGGGTCCACAACCAGAGGTATTGTACGTTGGTGAAGAGCAGATACAGCCAGACCAGCCCCAGCAGAACCTGGCCAAATCGTTGCGTGGACAGGCCGAAGTTCATTAGCAGGAAGATGACCACCAACAGTCCGTAGAGAAAGTAGGTGTTGCCCATCATGATGGCCGAATGAACCTTGAGGGCGATTTCTCGTTCCCGTTCGTCGCTGACCCAGTACAGCCCCTTATAGGACTTAACGTCCAGGCGTCGTTGCAGCACCCAAAACATGATGAAGATCCCGATAACTAACACTAAATCTAACCCCAAAATTAGCGCTCGTTCCTGAAACAGGTTCCAAAAGTCACGGCCATTAGCGCAGCCAACATGATCAGAAAAAAGGTATTGCTCCAGAACGTCACGCGCACGATTCGTTTTGCTCGACTCATTGATGATCCTCCCCTTGATTGAACAGCTCATCCACCGTGGTCTCCAACACCGCCGCTAACTTGAAGGCTAACGACAATGACGGATCATACTTGTCGTTTTCAATCGCGTTGATGGTTTGGCGCGTCACGGCGGTTAACGCCGCGAGGTCCGCCTGCGATAGCTTGCGTTGTTTGCGCCGACTCGCAATGGTATTTTGCATCCTACTCACGTCCTTATGTAAAACATCTTTGACAAATTAAGTAAAACATGTTTGACATTATTCTGCAAGCCCGACCCCTTACAAGTTTAATGATATTAGCAGCTTGCGTTGCCTGAGACGTTAGGCTATAGTTAAACCAGCATTTTATAAAACGGTTTACTTAAAAGGAGATACCAGTCATGATCAAAGTCATTGTGGGCGCCGACCGCCTGGGGGCCGAGTTAAAGGACCAGGTTCGTCGCCACCTCTTAGCGCAGGGCATCATCGTCCAAGACGTCACGCCGGATAACGACTTCGCTTATTTTCGAGCGGGGTACGAAGTTGGCCGGGGCGTGGTCAGCGGTGAGTTTAAGCGGGGCTTCATCTTTGGCAGTACCGGCATGGGCGAGAGCATCATGGCCAACAAATATTCAGGGGTCTACTGCGCGTTGTGTGAGAGCGCTGAATCGGCGCGTCTGGCCCGGGAACTTAATAACGCCAACGTTCTTGCGTTAGGGAGTCGGCTGGTGACCCCGGAACTAGCCAACCAGATGGTCGACCTCTTCATGACCACGCCGTTCAATCAGGATGCGGCGGCAGAACCCAACTTGGACGTGAATTTCGCACACGCCCAGGCCACGGAACGACAAATCGCGACCGAACAACAAAAAAATTCGACTAATTGAAAAAGCTGAAACGCTAGGCCTAGTTGGGCTTAACGTTTCAGCTTTTTTTAAAGTTATTTAGTCGTCCCCAGTTCCAGCAACCGGTGGCGCAAGGCATCGTCGTAGGCCGTCAGGTACAGGCCGTACTTCCCGCGCTTCATCAAGACGTTTAAGACGTTAGCGATAAACGTTTTGTATTCGTCACGCGAGAAGTGGATGTCCTTGCGTTTTTTGAAGATTTCCTTGTGGGAGTATTTTTCGGGAATCACGGTCATGGTGTCGGTCTGCGGGTCGTAGCCAAACGACGGACCGATGATCATCCCCACGTAGTTCAGGTCGAAGCCCTGTAGCGTGTAGATGGTTCCCACCTGGGTGATGGAGCCTTCGCGCTTGGCCCAGTGGGTCCGTTGCGGGTCCCACTCGTCCCACGGCAGGTTGAAACTATCCATCTCGACGTTGTGGCGTCCGTCGATGCGGGGGAAGCCGGACGTGGCGACCATCCGGCTCATGCCGACTTCCTGGTTGCGTTTTTTGATGGCGTCGAACATTCCGCCGGCGGTATCGAAGAGTTTAAATTCGAATTCACTGTCGTCCGGGAAGGGCCGCAGCGGCTTTTCGGCGGTCAGGTCGTCCATCCAGGCCACCTGGTCGTCGTTGGCCACCATCCGGTACTGGAAGTTCATGCTAAAGAGGCGGTGCGGGTGGTCGCCGATGGTCTTGTAGAGGAGGTCCTTGTCCCAGTACATTTTGGACTGGAAGACCTGTTCGAAGTCGTAGACCACCACGACCACCTTGGCTAGGGCCATCAAATCGGTGAGTTGGTTTTGGCCGCGGTAGTGCGCGTAGGGTTCGGACTTGGAGTACAGCAGGTGGGCTTCGTCGACGAAGATGATGTCGTATTTTTGGTGAGTCTTCTGGGCGAAGTTGATCAGCGACGTGGGCCGGCGGATGTCCTTGGCGTGCATGTTAGGAATCGAGGCGGCCAGGTCCCGGTAGGCCTTGTACAGTTCGGGGTGGTTGACCACCAGCGAGGTGCGGTAGTGCGGGTCGGTCATGTATTGACGGACCAGTTCCATCAAGACCACGGATTTCCCGGTTCCCGCGGCGCCTTCGATGATGGCGACGGACGATTGCTTGCCGCTCAGCCCCTGTTTGATGTAGGCGTTGAGGTCGGTGATGACGTGTTTTTGATCGTCGGAGAGGTCCTTGACGAAGAATTGTTCTTGTAAGATCTTATTCAAAATAGTTACTCCTAATCTAGTCGATTTCTCTTAATTGACGGCCGCCTAGCGAGTGGTCGGCCGTCAGCACTTGCCTATTATAGCAGTTTGACCGGGCCTTGGCCGCTGACGATGGCGAAATGACGAAAGCGCGGCGTTCCTCATCCGGGAACACCGCGCTTTTGTTTCACATGAAACATCATCGGGTTTCAATCAACTATGCGTATTTGCTATACATTATCATTTGATATAGGACTTTTACATATGCCGTTGGCGCCCCTATACTAGGACTCATCGTTAAACAAAGGGGGCTGACAACGTGCCAGCAGCACAGAACATGAGTGTGGCGGAGATTGCCGCTCAGCAAGCGACCATCGACCGCAACCAATTATTAGTACAGAAATTAAATACGGGCCAGCACCAACCGGCTGAGATTCGCGCGGTGGTGGGGGAGCTGACGGGACGACCGCTAGACCCTTCCGTCGAGATTCGCTTACCGTTCTATACGGATTACGGGCGGAACTTGACCATTGGCAAACGCGTCATGATCAACGACCAGGTGCAGTTTACCGATTTAGGTGGCATCACCTTGGCCGACGACGTGTTGATTGGCCCGGGTGCCGCGTTGATCACAGTCAACCATCAGTTGAATCCGGCCCACCGCCGGGCCTTGACGGTGGCCCCGATTACGATTGAGCAAAATGCCTGGATTGGCGCCAAGGCGATTATCTTGCCGGGCGTCACGGTGGGGCCAGACGCGGTGGTCGCGGCCGGTGCGGTCGTGACCAAGGACGTGCCAGCCAATGCCGTAGTGGCGGGTGTGCCCGCTAAAGTCATCAAGATTATTTAACTTAAAGGAGTGGTTTAAGATGAGTATCGAAAACAAAGTAGTTGTGATTACCGGAGCTTCCAGTGGGATTGGGGCGGCGACGGCCAAGCTGTTAGCGGCCAAGGGCGCCAAGGTCGTCTTGGGGGCCCGGCGCGAAGACCGGCTAGCCGCCTTGGCCCAGGCCATCGGGGAGAACGCACGGTACCACGTAACGGACGTGACCGACCGGCAATCCGTGCACGACCTGATTCAGCTGGCCGTAAGTGAATTTGGTCGGGTCGACGTTTTGTACAATAACGCCGGCACCATGCCCCAAGGCAACCTCAGCGACCGCGAATACGACAAGTGGCAGCTGATGTTGGACGTCAACGTGATGGGCGTGCTGAACGGCATCGGCGAGGTGCTGCCGGTGATGCAGGCGCAACACGACGGTCAGATCATTAGTACCGATTCCGTGGCCGGTCACGTGGTCTATCCCGCCTCGGCCGTCTACAATGGCACCAAGTACGCGGTGCGGGCGATTATGGAAGGCTTACGCCAGGAAGAAAAGGGCCACGGCATCCGGTCGACCATCGTGTCCCCCGGGGCCGTGCGCACGGAACTGGTCAAGACGATTGGCAATGCCGCCATCGAAGCGGGCATCAGCCAATTGATGAACAGCGAAGAAGCTAGTGGCCTGGCGCTAGATCCCGAAGACATCGCTAACGCCGTGTTGTTCGCCATCGACCAACCCAAGCACGTGGCCATCAGTGAAGTCTTAGTCCGGCCAGCGGAACAGGAAGTTTAACCCAGCGCTGATGCGTACACGTTGCGCATTAACTGGTGAGTGGTTGCTGGTTATCGGCCGCTAGCTGTTTCAAAAAGGCCGCGGCGGCCGGGGAAAAGTGCTGGTCCTTGTGCCAGACCAGACTGGTGCCGGTGGTCAAGCGCGGCGTCAACGGGATGAACACCAAATCGGATTGATTGGTGTTGATGATGCCGTCGATGCACAGCGCGTACCCCACGCCCGCCGAAACCAGTAAGGACGCGTTATAGAGTAGATTATAGGTGGCGACCACGTTGAACTTGGGCGTGCTCTCGCCGTACCAGTCCCGGAGCTGTTCCCGAATCCCCCGTTGCTGGGAAAGGATGAGGTTTTGGTTTTCCAGGTCGGCCAGCGTCAAGTGGTCGCGGGTCGCTAACGCCGAGGAACGGGGAACTAAGAGCCCCCAACGACTTTCGCCCGGTAACTTCAGGAAATCAAACTCGCTTTTATCGGTGGGGTCCATGACCACCCCGAAGTCAAAGGTTCCCGTCTTTAAATGGGCGCGAATCTCGTCGGCGTTGGTGCTGACCAGGGAGACCTGGATCTGAGGATGTTGTCGCTGGAGGGTCCGGATGGTCTGCGCCACGTTCAGGAAATTCCGCGATTCGGCACAGCCAATCACGACGGTGCCGCGCACGGCTTGGGTGGTGTGGATATTGCTGAGGGTCTTGTCGGTCAGGGCCAGAATCTGGGTGACCTGGTGGGCGAAGTACTCGCCGCTATCGGTGAGTTGGAGGTGCCGGCCGTGCCGGTCGAACAGAGTCACGCCCAATTCGGTTTCCAGATCCTTGAGCTGCCGGGAAATGGTTGGCTGCGAAACGTGGAGCCGTTCGGCGGCCCGACTGATGTTCAGGTCGGCCACGACCGCTTGAAAATAGCGCAGAACGCGTAATTCCATAAAATCACTCCTTGCGTCAAAAATGCTTAATTATATCTTTAATATACGGTGGCCCGCCCGCCACCGTCAACTGACGACTGTTTAACACCAGAAAGGATTTGGTTATTTGACAGAGCATGCAACACCAACCTGGACCGCCGCGGAACTGACCCGGTTCGCCACCGCGGACGATTTCCGGGTCTCACCGTTCTATAGCGACGGGCACACTTACGGAACCCCGACTTGGATATGGTCCGTGGTAGTCGACGGCCAATTAGTCATTCGCGCGTGGAACGGGCTAGCGTCGCGCTGGCACCGTTCGGCGGTCCAACAGGGCGCTGGGCGCATTTTGTTGGCCGGGAAGAACTACAACGTGACGTTCGCACCGCTCGAAGACACGGCGGTGAACCAACAAGTGGACGCCGCGTACCGCCAGAAGTATGGCGATAGTTCTTACCTGACGGGGATGCTGCAAGCGGGGCCCCGGGCGTCAACGTTACGAGTGAGCCCGCGCAGCTAAAATTGTAACGTAAAATTAATCAGGAACTTAAGCCGGAGAACCACGCGATTTCGCAGGGGTCGCCGGTTTTTGGTCGAGCAGAACGGTGAATCGGTGACTAAATTCTTATGTTACCCTTACAGGGAGGAAACGATTCTAGGAGGAGATTATATGTTGAAACATTGGGGACAACTCACGGCTGTTTTGGCGGCTATCGGTGGTGGCGTCTTGCTTGCGACCACCCCGGCGCAAGCTAAGTCCGGTTACACGATTACCAAGGTTCAGCCCATCAGACGGACGGCCTATCACATCAGGAACGACAAAAAGACGTTATTTACCTGGGACAAGACCCACACCAAACGCTTGTGGATCCTAAACCAGATGGACAGCGCCGATCAGACCATGAGCTGGATGGCCGACCAGAAGGTGACCATGACCCATAACGGCAAGTCGGCGACCTACCTACATATCGGGGATGAATACAACAGCGACGACGGCTACGTGTACGCCAAGTCGATGGTCAAGGGCTACTCGAAGGGTTACCAGACGGACGCGGCGTACTTTGGATATTACCGGTTAGACGCGGCCACCAAGGTTGGCGTATCGCCCAGCGGTTCGGTGACCTTGCCCAAGGGTACGGTGGTGCAGACCGCCTATAGTGCCTATAACGGCCACGAAAGTCTGACCATTAACGGTGATGCACTGAGTTATCAGCTCCGCCAAAAGTTAGGCCTGACGGGGACCAAACGCCTGAAAGCCGTTGATTTGAACGCCGTTAAGGTCACGCCGGTCGCCCAACCGGCCTACAACACGGTCCAGCACAACAGCTTTGCGGACACCCACGCCTCGAACCTGTTTGCGGGCAAGCCGAACGCCGGCACCCAAAAGCAGCTGTTCCGGACCACCAGTGACGGGTACGTCGAATACTACGACAACGGCGCGACCCAAACCCAGAGTGAAGCGGTCCCTCAGGGGAAGCCGGCTAGCCAGAAAATCTTGCAGTCCAGCACCAGCCACGGCATCACCACGGTGGCGTACCGGACGCACATCAAGGGCTTGAAGGATACGCCGACCACGGTGGCCGGTAAGGCGGGCTACCAGTTGACGATTGCGCCGCAGGCTAAGACCACCACGGTCAAGGATAAGGTCTACGACACCTACCTGATTGGTGGCCAACCGTTTTTCACCTACGAAGCGGCTGCGACCTCACCGGTAACGGCTAAGAAGGTCAGTGCCAAGACGCTGGCCAGTCTGGACAAGGCCACGAAGGCGCCAACCTACTACCGGACCACCAAGAAGGTCACGGTCAGTGCCCCGTTTGACGCTTACGTTTCAGGGACGTTAAAGTCCAAGATCACCCTGCCCAAGGGCACCATCGTGGCGGGAACGCTGAGTACGCAACGGACCAAAGGGAAGACCACAAAGGTGCTTGACCTGGCGACGTCGCGGTTGAGCGCTAACCTGTTGAAGCCGGGCTACCAACGCGGATTGTGGGCTGGTCAAGGAACCGCCACGACTAAGAACACGGCGGCCTTTACCCGCGTCAAGCGCCCGGCGTACTTACCGCGTTACGGTAGTGTCGGCGACCTGTACCTGGGGAGCACCACCAAGGCACTGCTGGCCGGTGGAATTGTCAAGCAGAGCGTTCAACTGACCACCAACGGTTACGTGGAAGTGCGGCAAAACGATGTCACGGGTCGCGATACGGAATACCGGGCCCAACCCAAGACGTCCGTGAAGATTCAACGGACCACCATCAAGGGCCACACGCGGTACCTGTATCTGGCTAAGAAGCTGAGCGGCTTCAAGACCACCAAGGTCAAGTCTCACGGGAAGACCCAGTACCGTTTGGCGCTGGTCAACCCCCAAAAGACCTACGCGGTGGACTCTGACCCCGAAGGCGACTCGGATTCCTCGTTGAGCTACTACGGTTTCTTGACGTTAGGCGGTAAGACGTTCTACACGAGCTACGCACTCGACGACTAATAGAATAGTGAAATTAAAAGGGAGCGTTCATCCAGCGATTAGGCGGATGGACGCTCCCTTTGGTGTCGCAATTAACGGGTAGGTTTGGCTAAAACCAGGCCGTACCAGTTTCCCTTGTAGGCGTTGCCGGCTTCGTCAACGCGGCCGCCCTTGAGGTTGTTGATGATGTAGATGCCGAGCTTGTAACCCTTAAGTTGTTGCCGCTTGGCCGGCGTGTAGCCTTGCTTGGCTAAGAGGCGTTCCACGGCGGCGAGTTTCTGGGCGTTGGATTGGTCCTTGTGCGTCATCAGGTAGGTCACGATGGGCTTGAAGGCCACGAACTGGGTGTAGCCCTGAGTTGAGATGCGTTCCGGTTCGTCCTCAATCCAGGTGTCGTTGGTCGCGAAGTTGTATGCCGCGATGCGCGACAAGCCGTAGTCCACGGGCGTGTTCGGGAACAGCTTGACGATCGAACGGGCCAGCTTTTGGTGCTTGCTGTCGCGGATGTACTGCTGGTAGTCGGCGGTGGCCACGAAGTCGTCGGGGAACAGGAGGTTGTGACCCGTGTGGTTCGGCGTGCGGCCCTTAAGCAGCTGTTTGGTCTGCACGTAGCCGGAAACGGTCTTGCCCTTGATTGTCACGTCAACGTAGGAATACCAACTCTCGTGGCCGTTGTGGCGGACCAGGATGGCGTGGCGTTGGCCAAAGGTCTGGTTGGTGTAGTGCTTGAGGTTAGCGCGCTTCTTGGTGTGCGACCAATCCCAGAGATAGACGTTTTTGGTCTGGGAGTTCAGGTGAAACGCGTGCCCCGCGTAAGCGCCGTAGCGTTTCTGGAGGATCTGGTAGCCCGTGGGGTTGAACCCCTTTTTGAGTTGGGACTTATGGATCCAGCCACGCTTGGTGTCGGGGAAGTTGGTCACGCGCACCCAGTTCTTGCTGCCCTTGTAGGTCCCGGTGGCCAGCTGGTACCAGGTGTAATTAGGGTATTGTTTCAGGTTTGCCAGTTTCTTAGTGTGGGTATCGTTCCACACGTAGGCGTTGTGGGTCTTGTGATTGGCGTGGTAGGCCACGGTGGCGTAGTGGTTGTAGAGGTAGCCGTCTTCGGTGTAGTGAACTTGGGTGAAGTTCCCAATCCGCTTGGGGACGGCGGCCTGGGCCGTGCCGGGTAGGCCAAGCAAGCCGGTGGCCAGGGAAACTAGGGCTAGCGCTAGGGCGAAAAATCGTCGTTTATGCATCGGGTGAGGCCTCCTTTTTGGTTAGTGTCTTAGCGTTAGTTTAGCAGGCCGGGGTCGAGTTTGACGCCGAAACGCAGATTTAGGACGGTGATGGGATTGAATTTGATGTGTTTTTTATTATTAATAACTAATTTTGATAATTAATAATAAGCAATTTTGCTGGATTAAGAAGATTTACCGTCGATTTGTAGACTCAATTCGGTCAAAAAGTTTTGGCCACTACCGACCTGTCCGTATTTGAGCGGGAATGACCGCTCATACACTGGTCCTTGGGCGTTGGGGTACGGTTTCGCTGCGGCCAATAAGTCGCGGTAACGGGCGAGATAGCTGGTCGTGTCCCAGCGAAAAGCCAAGCACAGAAAGGTTCCGCGATGGTGGCGCACCGTTAATTGCGGTGGTAGGGGTGTGGTGAAGAGTCGAGTTTTAACGATTAATGGTGGTTATTCGCTGGTGATAAACTAGTGGTATAAATTAAAACGAGCCATTCCCCAAAAGTTGACTGGGAGAATGGCTCGTTTTTTAAATTGTTTCATGTGAAACAACGGAGCGTGGGGTTCAAATTTTTGATGCAGATTCTAGAATTGCGTTCATCAGACCAAAGATAGGGTAATCAGACTCTAAATACGCTAAACTTGAGATGAGCCATTCTCAAAACCGTGGCTCGTCTAAGGAGGAGAACTGATGATCAAAGTTAAGACCCTAGCCCTGGTGGCCCTCACGACCCTGACGCTCGGAGCGGTCCCGGCCACCCCGGCCAGCGCCGCAACTTGGCACAAGGGGACGCCGAAAGTGTTGCGGGGCAAGTATCAAGAGCTACATAAGACACCCGCGCAGGGATTCGCGAGCGAGTACACCTTTACCACCAAGAAATTTCTGTGGGGCGTCTCGAACATGCCGCTGCAATCGCACAGTCGGCTGCGCTACCAGAAGCTGGGCGCGCATTTATATCGGTTGAAGGGGCACGTGGCCAGACGGGGAATCGTGTTGCCCATGACCCGCGATTACATGATTTACCGGAAGGGCAAGACGCTCAAGCTGACCTATTATGAGTCTTACCAGAAACTGGGCTTTAAGGGCGCCCAGCTGGCGAAGAAGGTCGTTCATTTCCACAATTAGCTGAACTAAAAACGACGGTTACCCCGTTTGCGGGTGACCGTCGTTTGTGTTAACCAGCGACCTTACTTAGGCCGGTGGCGTAATTCAATTTCATCCCACTTTGGGTGTTGGGCAGATAAACGTTGTAGCGAATCCGGTTCGACCCGATCGACTGCATCTGCATCTTCACGCCCCGGGCCAGCAACTCGTGGCCCTTGAAGACGGGCGTCACGCGGTAGCGCACGTAATGCTTGGGACTAGCTTTGAGGTAGGCGGCCACCCGGTTTTCGTAGGTGGTCATCCCCGGGTCGTTGAGTTGGCGGGTCCCGGTGATCAGGTTCTTCAAATTGTTGTTTTGCCCGGTCAACTGGTAACCAATCAGGTGGCAACGGTTGTACAACCAGCCCGTCTTGATGCGCTTATTGTGCCACGCGGTCGGGTTGACGACCAGCGCCTGGCGTTGCCCCTTCGGCATCAACTTCCGGTTCAGCAGGGCGTTAGCCGCCGTGGCGCGGTTATAGCCGTCCAGGTTGCCGTAGGTCTGCCAAGCGCCGTGCTTGGTCGACAGGGTGGCCCGACTGAAACCGGGGTTGTTGTGGTTGACCACCTTGACGTGGTAGGTCTGGGACCCCGCGGTGTAGGTTCCCTGGGGTTTGACCGCGGCACGCTTAGTCGTGACCTTTTTAGCAGTGCGCTTCCGGGTCACCTTCTTGCGCGTGACTCGCTTGACCGTCCGGCGTTTGGCCGGGGCCTTTTCGGTGGCCGAGAGGGTCAAACCGCGTTGCTTCGCCGTTTTCAGCGAGACCGCGTAGACCTTCTTGGCGCGGTTCAAGCCCCGGTCGTGCCGGTTGTAAAAGTAGTGTTTCCCCGTCCGGGTGACGTAGACCGTGGTCGCGTGCGCCACGGTGGGTGGGGTGACCGCCGTGGTGGTGACTAGGCCGCCACAGAATAGGACCAGCACCGCCAAGCATTTCACCCAGATAGCCGATTTAGATTGCATCAATGTTCCTCCTCCAAAATTAATCGATGAATTCAATTCATCTGACAATTACCTATTTTATAGCAAGCGTTTTGCAAACGCCATCACAATTTCACAGAGCCTTTTGGTTCGATTAGCTGAAGCTTAATTAAGTGAAAGAACCAGCGGTTGAGGTTATTGTTGAGACCGACTATAATGCGTCTATTGTCAATAACTAAGAGGTGTAAATATGAAGAAAACAAGCATTGTGACGTACCCCGCTGTCTTTATTGCCGACGACGCCGATGGCTACACGGTCATCTTCCCCGACATCGCCGACGCTGTTACTGGGGGCCGCGACTTAGGCGAAAGCCTGGTCAACGCCACCGCGACTCTGGGGCGGTTCTTGGTCGACCATCAAAGTAACTTACCCGTTGCTAGTACCATGACGCAGTTAACCCACCGTTATCCCGCCGACTTTATCCAATTTGTGGCCGTTGATTTAAATAACGTTGCCACTCAGCCGGTAGAAACCGATGTGAACGTTGCGCCGTTAGGCCTCGCCAAGTAACTTCCCCCAAGTTCTGACGACTAAAGTGCCCCGCCGACCAGATCAGGTCAGCGGGGCACTTTTTGGGTTATTGAGCGGTTTTGTCGATGGCGGCAACTTGCTGCCGTAGTCGGTTCTGGTAGGTGATTAACCAGAGGTCGTTGGGGTATTGGGCCATGATGTCATCACAGAATTTGACGGGATCGTCCCCGATGACCTGGGTGACGGGCACCTGGTCGGCGGCACTTTCTTGAAACAGGTGGAGGATGGCTTCCAACGCGTCCATGAAGCCTTCGCCCTTAGCGAAATTCCACATGTATTTTTCGAGGGCCTGTAAGGTTGCCGCGTAGGGGTGCGGCAGGGTGGCCACGTCGCGTTGGAACTGGTGGTACCGTTGCTTGTCCCCGATGAGTTTTTTCAAAATGTTTGCCATGACTTAATCCTCCTTTAATTGGGTCATCTTCTGCGCCAGAAAGTCCCACTTCGTCCAAAATTCCTGGAGGTAGGCTTCTCCGGCGGCGTTGAGTTGGTAAAATTTGCGTTGGGGGCCGACGGCGGATTTACGCCGTTCGACCGTGAGCAGGCCCTTCTTTTCGAGCCGCAAGAGGACCGTGTAGACGGTGCCCTCGACGATGTCCTCGAAGCCTAGGTCAATCAAATAGTGGGTGATTTCGTAGCCGTAGGTCTCGCCGTGGCCGATATGCTGCAGCACGATGCCTTCCAGCGATCCCTTGAGTAATTCCGTTAAGCCTTGCACGAAGCGCCTCCTTGGTGGGGTGACGATGAGTAGCGTCACCAGCTTGACTTGCTATATCGTTTAACTAGGTACTGGTACATAGTAAAACAATGTAGAGGAGAAGTCAACCGCTACAGAAGTTAAACCGCAAACCATATAAATATCTCAATATCGTGTATAATCTGGTCAAGAAGGCGTTTAGCGCGAGGAAGTGGGGCTGTTATCCGGCGATGGTGACGGGCCATAACTTTTTAGGGGAGTCCGCGAAACGTCGGCTTAATGGCGCCCGGGTCACGCTGACCCACGTTGCTCGGGCCAAGAGTCAAGGAGGAATGCGCAACAATGAAAGTCTTAATGCCATATTTTCGGCGCTACCACCGCGACGTGTGGGTAGCGCTCCTTTCAATCATCGTGCTGGTCTTTGCGACCTTATGGCAACCGCGCCTCTTGCAGGTGGTCATGGAAGCCATCATTAAAAACGACCAGCAGACGGTCTTTCAACAGGGCCTCTTCTTACTGGGGCTCGCCGTTTTAGGCATCATTGGCGGGATCGTCAACACCATCTATTCCGCCCGCGTGGCGTTGGGGGTGGCGACCGACTTACGGGCCGATTTATACGCCCACGTCCAGTCGCTAGCCTTCGCCGACGTTGAGAAATTTTCGGCGTCCAACCTGGTGGTCCGCATGACTAACGACATCAACCAGGTCCAGCAAATCGTGATGGCCGGGTTTCAACAGATTACCCGGATTCCGTTGCTGTTTATCGGGGCCCTAATCTTGGCGCTGGTGACCATGCCACAACAGTGGTGGGTCATCCTGGCCATGATGGTGATCATCCTGCTGGTCTGTCTGGTCGCCGTCAAGCGGATGACCAAGTACTTCGGTCAGACCCAACAGGACATCGAAAACGTCAACACGGTCGCCCGCGAAAACCTGATGGGGATTCGCGTGGTCAAGTCGTTCGTCCAGGAGAAAAACGAAATCAAGAAGTTCTCCGGGGCCTCCGACGAGCTGACCAACGTGACCGCTAAGATTGGGTACTGGTTCGCCATCCTGATGCCGGCGTTCTTCTTAACCGCCAACTTGGCGGTCGGCATCGCGGTCTACATCGTGGGACAAAACGTCACCACTCACCCGGCCTATTTGGCGGCCATTACCAGTTTTATTTCCTACTTAATGCAAATCTTGTTCGCCGTGATCAACGGGGGCTTTCTGATGACCTTCGCGTCACGGGCCTTCATCTCACTGGGGCGGATCGGTGAAGTCCTGGACACGTCACCCAGCATGACCTACGTCAGTGGCGACGACCAACCGGTCAAGGGCGACGTGACGTTCGACCATGTGACCTTCACCTATCCCGGTGACGACCACCCGACGTTACGCGACGTCAGTTTTACCTTAAAGGCCGGCACCATGTTAGGCATCGTGGGGGCTACGGGTTCCGGGAAAACCACGCTGGCGCAGTTGATTGCGCGGCTGTACGACCCGGATAGCGGTCAAGTCAAGGTCGGTGGCGTCGACGTGCGCCAGTTACCCGAAAAGGCGCTACGGTCCACCGTGGCCTACGTTCTGCAACGCTCGACGCTCTTTTCCGGGACCATCTCCGGTAACCTCAAACAGGTCCAACCGGACGCCAGCGTTGGTCACATGCAGTGGGCGGCCAATATCGCCCAGGCCTCGGAATTCATCGAACGCCTGCCGCAGACCTACGATGCGCCCGTCGAAGAACGCTCCCAGAACTTCTCCGGGGGGCAGCAACAGCGACTCGCGATTACGCGGGGCGTGATTGCCAATCCTAAGATTTTGATTTTAGACGACGCGACCTCGGCACTGGACGCCCGGTCCGAAAAGCTGGTCCAAGAGGCGTTGAACCGGGACCTGAAGGGGACCACCACCGTGGTGATTGCCGAAAAGATCTCGTCGATCATCAACGCCGACCAGATTCTAGTGCTCGACCACGGCCGCGTTTCGGGCGTGGGGACGCACCACGAGTTGGTCGCCGATAACGCGATTTACCAAGCCATTTACCAGACCCAAAAGGCGCGAGAGGAGGGGACGGTCAATGAATGATTTACGCAATGCCGGCAAGTACTACTGGCACTATCTCAAACGCTACTGGCGCGGCTTTATCATCAGTATGCTCCTGATTGCCTTTTCCACCTGGTGCATCGTGGTGGCCCCGACCTACCTGGGCCGGGCGGTCGAACAACTGACCACCTACCTCCAGCAGTGGAGCTCGCCAGCCACCAGGGGGCAAGCCAGCCTGACACCGTTTAACCACACGCTGATCATCTACATCCTGCTGTACGTGGGGGATGCCAGCACCATCTTCATCTCGAGTCTGATTCTCGCGCGGGTCACCGCCCATTCGACGGGGACCATGCGGGTGGGGCTGTTCCGCAAGCTTCAACGGATGAAGGTCCAGTACTTCGACACCCACAGTGACGGCGATATCCTGGCGCGATTCACCTCCGATCTGGATAACATCTTCAACGCCATGAACCAGGCGTTGCTGGAAATCTTGTTGGCGGTGGCCCAGTTCGTCGGGTTGTTGATCGTGATGTTCAACCAAAACGTCACGATGGCCTGGGTCACCATGGCCTCGACGCCGCTAGCCCTGATTGTGGCGGCGGTTGTGATGCGCAAGGCCGGGGTAGCCGTCAACCAGCAACAGGACGATATCGGGAAGCTCAACGGCTACATCAACGAGCAGATCACCGGCCAGAAGGTGTTGATCACCAACGGCCTGCAGCAAGACTCGCTGAAGGGCTTTGCCGGCTACAACGCCAAGGTGCGGCAGTCGGCACTGACCGGGCAGATCTGGTCGGGGATTCTGAACCCCCTGATGCAGGGGATGTCGCTACTCAACACGGCCATTGTGATCTTCTTTGGCTCCTGGTTCGCGTTGAACGGTAGCCTGTCCACCGGGGCCGCGTTGGCGCTGGTGGTGGTGTTTGTCAACTACGCGCAACAGTATTACCAGCCCATCATGTCGCTGACCAGCCTCTACAGCATGATTCAACTGGCGATTACCGGGGCGCGGCGGGTCGATGAGGTCCGCAACCAACCGGAAGAAACCAACCCGGCGCGGGGCCACGAGATGCCCGCCATTCAAAACGGGTTGCAGATCGACGACGTGCACTTCAGTTATGTACCGGGCAAGGAAATTCTTCACGGGGTCTCGATCGACGTGCATCGCGGCGAAATGGTCGCGTTGGTCGGGCCGACCGGCTCGGGGAAGACCACGGTGATGAACTTGATGAACCGCTTCTACGACGTTGACCAGGGCGCGATTACCCTGGACGGCACCGACATCCGGCAGTTTGATTTGCAGTCGCTGCGGACCAACGTTGGTATCGTGTTGCAGGAACCGCAGCTATTTACCGGCACGATTGCCGATAACATCCGCTACGGTGACCCGCAGGCGGGGATGGACCGCGTGATCGATGCGGCCAAGCAGGCCAACATTCACGACTTCATCACCAGTCTGCCGGCGGGGTACGATACCCGCGTTTCCGACGAGCAAAGCGTCTTCTCGGCGGGCCAGAAGCAGCTGATGTCGATCGCCCGGACGATCCTGACTAACCCGCGGCTGTTGATTTTGGATGAGGCCACGTCCAACGTGGACACGGTCACCGAGGCTCGGATTCAGGCCGCGATGGATAACGTGATCCAGGGCCGGACCAGCTTTGTGATTGCCCACCGCTTGAAGACGATCCTGAACGCCGATAAGATTGTGGTCTTAAAGGACGGTCAAGTCATCGAACAGGGGAACCACCAAGCGTTGTTGGCCGAAAATGGCTTCTACGCGGAACTGTACCGTAATCAGATGGTGTTTGATTAACGACAAGCAAAGGGGACGTTACCATTCAGGTAGCGTCCCCTTTATGCTGGACTTGTTTCACGTGAAACACTAGGGCCTGTCTTAAAACTCAATCGCTGATTTAAATGATCATCCATTATCCTTTACTGAAAAGAATCCAGTTTATTTATTGTTATAACTCGTGTAAGCTGGAGGGCCAGTCAGAAACGGGCTCAGGAGGGAAATGGGCTAGTGTTGGCTGGCGTTCTTTGCTAGCCTAGACAAAGGTCGGTCTTCAAGACCTGAGCTACGGGCTTGAAGCCGTGCCCGCTCCGTTCCAGCCCATTGCTGACCGGGTTAGTCCGGAGGCGCTGAATACTTTTAAGACAGGCCCTAACAGCCGTCACCACTGAGCTTGATGCCTTGCCGAAAGGCGTCCAGGACGTCCTGTCCGCGAGCAATTTTGACCGTGCTATCGAGCAGTTCGGCGTCGTCTTTGAGCAAGATGTTGTGGTGGGCCACGTCGAGGGTCAGACCGGCGCCGAGAAAGTAGAGGTCGTAGTCCGACGACCAGAGATGCAAGCCCTGGTCGTTCGCGATGGCTACGGGGTAGTCCGGGTCCGGTGCATCGAGCACAATTAACGTAAAGTTGGTGCCGATGGTGCAGGCCCCGCCTTGCAGGGAGTACTTGCCGCCACCGTCATCGGCGATTAGCACCAAGTCTTTAGTGGTTAAGTTCTTTTGGTCCAGCACCGCCATAAAAGCGGGCGTGAGTTTAATGGGGGTCATCCGCGTCAGTCCTTTCGTGAGTGAAGTTGGGACCAGTTTACCACGAACGGGCTGGTCGGGTGGGGTCTTCTGCTTTTTAGTTAGTTTGATTTGACATAAACTAACTATCGGGGTATACTGCATTTAGTTAGTTAATACGTTTTGAATCTAACTAAATATAAAACGGGAGTGACCACAAATGACTTATGACTCACAAGCATTATTGACCCTCTTTGGTCGGCTGTTTCAACAACGGGCCTTCGTTTCCGCGGCCGTGCGCAGCACCCGCATGAATGAATGCGATCCCCAACGTAATTCCAACCAACTCCGACTACTACACCTACTAACCGAACACGATCACCTGACCAATTCCGACATCGTCGAGGACCTCGATATTCGGCCCAGTTCCGTCAGCGCGTTAGTCGCTAAGCTGGAAGACGCCGGGTTGATCGAACGCCAGGCGTCACCGGACGACAAGCGGGTGGCGTTGATTTCACTGACCACGGCCGGCCACAAGTTCCTCGAAACGGCGCACAAGGCCAAGGACGATTTCTCGGAGGCCCTGTTCACCACGCTCAGTGAGGCGGAACAGGCCCAGTTACGCGACATCCTCCAGAAGTTGCTCAAGGACCTTGAAGCCAAACAACCCAGCGATTGGGCCAAATCGGCGGACTTCCGCGCCTTCATGGAACAGGCCCAAGTCTTACACCGCGGCCACGGCATGCACCGGCATGAGGGCGGCATGGGGATGCGCGGCGGCATAGGTCCTAACATGCGCGACATGTTCGGGGACGGCCCCCGACGGCCTCACGATAATTATTAATCCTTGTTATTAATAATAAAAGGTGTCCTTTCCTTAGCGAAAGGGCACCTTTTTTGACGAGACCACGCTCTGTGCGATTGGCCGCTAAGCTAACCGCCACTGCAACGTGGTCTTGCGGCGTTCCGGGGCTACCCGGCGAAAATCGGACAGGTAGATTTCGCGGTGTTGGTAGTCGCCCATCGTGGTTTGGGTGGTCAGCTGATGGGCGGTCAGGTAGTCACGCATCGCGGCGAACGTGGTGCCCTCGGTGTCGAAGGACCCGGTGTGGGTGGCTTGTAAGCAGCGTCCTTCGGTGTAAGTCACGAATTGGAGTTGGTCCAGGTAGGGACTGGGATGTTTGTCCCGGGTGCGCGCGATGGCGAGTTGGACCTGTTCGGCGGTGACCTGGTCCGGTTGGCGCAGCATGATGGTGTAGGCCAGGGCGGCCTTATTCAGGGTCGCGTCACGCGAGCCATCCGTGGTGGTCCAGACGCCCTCCAGCGGGTAGACCGTGTATTCGTAGGGCGTCCCGAATTCGCCCTTTTTCAGGGCCATGCGCACCGCGTAGGCCACGGGGTACAGGGCCTGAATCTGCGCGCTAAAGGCCGGTTGATTCGGATCGCCGTGCCCCGTGAGCGTGAGAAAGTGGACTTGCGGGACGTTGACGACCTGGATGCCCTTGGGCAGGTACAGGTCACGTTCTTGTTTACGCCATTCGTATTTCATGGGTCAGTTCCTCCAATTTAGATAGGTTAAGGTAGGACCACGACTTTGCCCAGGCTCTGCCCGCTTTCCAGGTACCGGTGAGCATCGGCGGTGTGGGCCAGGTCAAAGACCTTTGCCGGGTGCACGTCGACGTGGTGCGCGGTGATGAAGTCCAACAGGTGTTGCAGCGCGTCGGGCGCCACGTCACCGGAAGAAAAGCCGGTCAGGTAGCGATTGTTGGGAATGTCGGTGATGGGGTCGAAGCCGTCAATGGTCCATTCGCCGCCAAGTTCACCGGTCGAATTCACGATACCAAATTCGTTGAGGCGTTGGAGGGAATCGCGGATAGCTTTGCCGCCAATCAGGTCCACGATTTTATCAAAAGTGCCGCTGTTAGTTGGCAGGTCGAGGGGGTCTGGTGTGACCAGCACCTCGGTAAAGCCTAGTGCTTCGAGGGCGGCGACCTTTTTGGCCGACCGGGTCGTTCCCACGATGGTGGCCTGGGGGGCCAGGGCGCGGATCAGCTTAAAGGCCGCGACGCCAACGCCACTGGTGGCCGCCCGAATTAGTACCCGGTCGTGCGGTTGAACGCGCAGACTGGCCACGATGCCGAACGCCGTGTAGAAGGTCTCGGGGACCGCCGCCAAGTCGGCCCAATCGAGGGTGGTGTGGACCGGGTAGATTTGGTCGTTCGGCAGGAGTACGGCTTCCGCGTAGCCCCCGTCGAAGGCCCGGCCCATTTCGCCCATGATGGACACCACGGTTTGGCCCACGGTAAACCGGTCGGGAGCCGACGTGGCTGCCACCGTTCCCACGGCCTCGATGCCTAAAATCCGGGGGAAGGTGACCGACGGCGAAAAGCCCTTGCGCGTAAAGATCTCGGAGTGGTTGACCCCGAAACCACGCACCGTGATCAACGTCCAACCGGGTTTGACGGTCGGCGTGGGCACATCGGTATACTCGAGCACTTCCGGTCCGCCCGGATGACGCACAACGATAGCTTTCATCAAAAACGACCTCCTTAATTGTTAGTTTCACTATAGCATATTCTCCCGTTGACAAGGCCGGCCAGACGGCTTATGTTACCAGTAAAAAGGAGTTGGGAGCCATGCCACAAGTTTACTTTCTGTGTACCGGCAACTCGTGTCGCAGTCAAATGGCCGAAGGGTTTGCCCGTCAATTATTGGGGCCCACTTGGCGAGTCGCCAGCGCCGGGGTTGAAACGCACGGGCTGAATCCGCAAGCCGTGCGGGTGATGGCCGAGGTGGGTGTCGACATCTCGGGGCAAACGTCTAAACTGATCGATCCGGATTACCTGGCGCACTGTGATGTGGTCGTGACACTGTGTGGGGATGCGCGCGACCGCTGTCCCGTGACGCCACCCAGCGTGCGCAAGGTCCATTGGCCGCTGGCGGACCCGGCGCAGGCCACGGGCAGTGCGGCCCAACAGTTGGCCGTCTTTCGGCAGGTTCGCGACCAGATTCGCCAACGGGTTGCCCGCTTGGCGCAAACGCTAAACTAACCCAAAAACGACCGAACACCCCATGACGAAGTGTTCGGTCGTTTGACGTTAAGCCTTTAACATTTTTTCGGCAAATTCTTTAACCAGTTGGACCTGGTTGTCTTTCAAGACCCCGCCGGAGCTGCCCAGGATCTTCATCCCTTTACCGCCCATGACTTGGTGGAAGTGGCCGATGACCGGAATGCCCTTTTCGTCGGCAATCTTGGTCAACGCCTTGTCGGTCACGGCTTCGGGGCCGCCCGAGGTGGTGAAGAAGGCGATGTGCTTGATTTTAGCGGGGTCCAGGCCCTCCATGAAGGCCGAGGCGCTCTTGTCGGGCCGCATGAAATAGGTCCCGCCGCCGAAGAAGAGGATGTCGGCCTCATCGACGGGCGTCTTGACGTCTTCCGCCGGTACACCGGCGACTGCGGAAATTTCTTTAGCGAACGCTTCGGTGTTGCCGTTGCGTGTTTGATAACGAATAGCTACTGTCATTGAAAACCCCTCCGTTTCGATTCGATAGGTTTAGTATAAGTCATTATGTAACCGATTACAAAAATGTGCCTAACTTTTGTTATCGACCGTAATTATCTAAAAACAAAGAGCGATTTTTAATTCAATAAAGTTCTTATACGAAATTATTTATAAGGCGAAGGAGTAGCTGAAAGGAGATTGGATAACTATACTGAACATGGTTGGAGATAATTAAAGGAGGAGTACGATGAGGTTTAAACGATGGTTACTTTTAGGCAGTTTAGGGATGAGTCTGATAGGAATCGGGGGAGTGGAGACGCCGGTAACAGTTGCTTCCGCTAATGCTACCCGAACACTTAGAGTGTTTCCTAAATCTATTCGGGGAACTTGGTACACTTACAACAATCATCGCTATTATCGGGTGAAAATTACCGCGAAACAGATGATCTCTGCGGGAACCACACAACGACTACATTCACGAAAGAATGTCTACTTCACCGGGAAACCGTGGGCTAAACGGGTACACCCTAGTTGGATTATCGCGACCCATGCTTATTATCAAGATGAGGATTGGATTTGGACCTATGGTTGGTACCAAGGTGCCGGTGCCGGAAACTACTATATGCGAACCAGCAATTACCTGGAGGGAAAGTATCGTCCGGCGTTGCAGTTAGCGAGTGGTGCTGGAATTTGGACAGATGGTTACGCGTACCATACGAAGCACCTTGCCCGGCACTATTCCAATGCGCATTTTGAAGGGGATCGTTACCGGCCTAATAATTAAAGGACTTCTGACCAGATGATTAACGATCAGAAATCCTTTAATTAGTGGTTATTAGATAATGTTTGATACCGTTGAAGCCATTCAACGTAGTGGCTTTCCCGCTCAATGGCGTGTTCCAAGATGAGGTAGTGCCCGAAAGCCGCGTCGATGGCGGCTTGGTTGGGGAAGACCTCCCGTTGCCGTTCCTGTAAATGTGCCAGCTGTTCGGCGTGGAGTTGTGTTTGTTCTCGTAACATGGGGCCCAGCCGCGGGTCGTTGGCCGATTTGATGAAGTACAGTTTCAAAATAAACTCGTCCTTGGTGGCGGTGAGTTCCGGTGAGGGCTCGCTGACCCACGCGGCGAGCTTTTTTTGTCCCTGGGCGGTCAACTGGTAAACCTTTTTGGTGAGTTTTTCGCCAGTGATTTGGTCCTGGTGAGTGATGTCGCCGGCCGTTTCCAACCGCTGGAGTTGGGGGTAGATTTGGCTGTGGCTGGCCTGCCAGAACTCACCGATTTCGTGTTCGAAGGCCTTGGTCAGGTCGTAACCGGTCTGGTCCTGCTGACCGAGGAGACCCAAAATAATGTATTGGAGTCGATTCCGTTGTCCGATGGTAAACACCTCCTTGAGGCCGTTATTCTCTTCCCCATTGAACCAGTTTCCACCAAAAAGTTCAAGATAATCCTTGACTCTGCCGCGACCGAGATTTATAGTAATCATCGTAAATTAAAACATGTAATTAATTACATGTTGAAAAAGAAAGGATTTGAACACATGGCTGACAAGCAATTTAAAACTTTAGACGATTTTTTGGGAACCCACTTCATTTACACCTACGATAACGGGTGGGAGTACGAATGGTACGCCAAGAACGACCACACCGTGGATTACCGGATTCACGGCGGGATGGTTGCCGGCCGCTGGGTGACAAACCAGGAAGCTGACATTGTGATGCTGGCGCCGGGACTCTACAAGATTTCCTGGACGGAACCGACCGGGACCGACGTGGCTCTGGATTTCCTGCCTAACGAAAAGAAGATGCACGGCACGATTTTCTTCCCCAAGTGGGTTCAGGACCATCCCGAAATCACGGTCACTTACCAAAACGACCACATCGACTTGATGGAGGAATCCCGGGAAAAGTATGCCACTTACCCGAAGCTGGTGGTGCCAGAAATGGCTAAAATCACTTACATGGGTGATGCCGGTCAGAACAACGACGACGTGATCAACGAAGCGCCATACGCGGGGATGCCCGACGACATTCGTGCCGGTAAGTTCTACGACGCCAACTACAAGCGACTGAAGAAATAATCTAGCAGAATAGACGACTGGCGCCCACCTCCGCAAGGAAAGTGGGCGCCAGTTTTTTTAATGCAGTAGATCTGGAATTTGCGTCAAACTGCTAACCTGGTAGGTCGGCGTGGCCACGGCCGTTACCGGTTGAGCCTGCGGGTTGAACCATACACTATCAAGTCCGGCGTGGTTGGCGCCCTGAATGTCGGCCGTCAGGGAATCGCCAATCACCAGTAAATCGGCCGGGTCGACGTCAGGAAGCTGGGCCTCGACCGTGTCAAAGAAACGCCGGTCGGGCTTACTGTAACCGACGTCTTCGGCCAGAAACATTTGCTCGAAGAACGGGGCGATTTGGGAGTCGGTCAGTTGCTGGGTTTGCTTAGCGCGGACTTCGTTGGAAATCACGACCAGGTGGTAGTCCGGCTTGAGCTGGGTCAAGACCTCGCGCACATGGGGCATCAGGGCGTGTTCCGCGTAGAACAACCGGCGGAACTGTTGCTCGTAGGGCACGCCGTCGACGGTAATGCCGTAGTGGGCGAAGAAGCGGGCAAAGCGGGTGTTGACCAGCTCGTCACGGGTCAGCTTCTTTTGTTCCAGGTCGCCCCACATCGCGAATTGCAGGTTGTGCCAGTAGGTGACTTCGTCCGGGCCAAAGTGAAAGGCGAAGGGTAACGTCATCTTGCGCAGGGCGTTTTGGGCGTTGGTGTCCGTGTCAAAGAGGGTTTGATCCAGGTCAAACAGTAAAGTCCGATAACTCATTTCAGTACCTCCATCGTTTTGGGTCTCTGCCCTAAAATATAGCACACTTGGCGGGGAAACGGGAATCGACGTAGCGGCCTGTTGGCTCGCCGGTGGCAGCGTTAAAAAAGGGAAACTCGCTCGTCGGTCGGACGATTGAGTTTCCCTTTTAAGGTGGTTAATGAAACGCCGAGTCTGATACTCAACGAAGGGCAACGCCCGGTGACGGGACGTTGCCAAAATTAGGTGCGCGCGTCGAACTGGTGGCCGCACTTGGGACAGGTGACCCGCACGTGTCCGTGGTGACGCGGAATCCGAATCCGTTGGTGACACTGCGCACAGTGGAAAAACCGGTAACGCCAGTGTTGCTTGATTTGGTAGGTCAACCGGCTGAACGGTCGCATCAAAGCGAACCAGAACCGTTGAAAGCTGCGGTTTATTGCGACCTGACGGTAGATCTTACGGGAGAACAGCCGCCAGTAACTCACGGCGATGAGGAGCGTGCCCGCTAAGAAGAACCAACCGGCGTATTTTCCCCAGAAACTCAGGATTAAGAGGATGATGGCTAAGCCGTTTAGGACGCGGTTGAGCGTGTCGTTTTGACCGTAGCGCCCGATCATGAGCCGTTGTAGGCGCTGGATGAATTTTGAATTAGGCTTCAACTAGAACACCTCCGTCGATGTAATAATTAATCCTACCATACTCCGGGTGGGGGCACCAAAGAATCTCATGTTTCACGTGAAACAAGGTTTGCGGTAGAATGGACCTAATGAGTTATTGATATTTGGGCGAGAAGACACGTTCTTTTAAGGACGTGATGAATCGCCTTAACCTTTTCGGGTACTTGTAAACCGTATTACTAGTAACGCAGTTGTATACTGACATTGGAACAGTTACTTGAACAACCGTGAGATAGGCTCCGTTAAAGGTGGTGATTCGATGTTGAAAGGCATCCAGCTGCGTCTGTACCCGACTCGAACTCAAGAAGGCCAGCTATGGCAATTGTTTGGCAATAATCGCTTTGTCTGGAATCAAATGTTAGCGATGGCTAAGGCGCGGTATAAAAATAACCCGAGTAGTCGCTTCATCAATGAATACGGCATGAACAACTTGCTCAAAGCGCTCAAAATTGAATATCCCTTTCTCAAACTGAGTGATTCGACGAGCCTGCAGGTCGTAAATCATCAGTTAGCGCAGGTTTTTTCGATGCTGTTCAAACATCGCGGGGGTCAACCACACTTTAAATCACGTCGGTCAGCTAAACAGGCGTACACCGGCCGCTTTCCTGCTAGCACACAGTTAGTGTTGGCTAAACATCGCGTCAAGTTACCAAAACTTGGTAGTATCAAGACTAGTAAAACAGGTCAGTTGGTTGATGGTCAAATTAAGCGATATACTGTTAGCCATGACGCTACGGGACGTTACTATTTGAGTTTACAGGTTGAATTCCCAGAGCCTAGGCCACTTCCTAAAACTGGGGCTCAAGTGGGTATCGATTTGGGCGTAGCTGACCTGGTGATTACCTCTGACGGCCAGAAATATCCTAAATTTCAAGCGCTCTGGGAAGAAAAACAAGGGACTACGTGGCAACGGAAGTTCGATCGGCGCAAACATCAAGCCAAGGTCAACGTGATTCAGTGGAACCATAATAAAGCTCACTTGATTGAGTTGGAACTCAATGACTATAAAAACTGGCAGCGAGCTAGGCAAATCAAAGCGCGCTACCAGCGTAAACTCGCTAATCGGCGTAAAGACTACTTGAGCAAGCTGACGACCAAGTTGGTCAAAGCCTACGATGTGATCGTGATTGAGGATTTAAAAGTCAAGAATCTGATGCACAATCATCACCTGGCTAAGTCAATTGCCAATGCCAGCTGGCACCAGTTCCGAACTATGTTAGAGTATAAGTGCCAGTGGTATGGCAAACAGCTCGTTGTGGTGAGTCCTAACTATACTAGTCAACAATGTGCTAGCTGTGGGTTTCAAAGTGGCAGGAAACCACTCGAAATTCGTGAATGGACTTGTCCAAAGTGTGGGACACACCATGATCGTGATATCAATGCAGCCATTAATATCCTACATAAAGGACTAAAAGCGGTCCAATAAGAACCATCAGGCTAGGGACTAGCCTTGGTAAAAGAGTTAAGTTCTGTGAGTTAGGTACTCGGAATACCGACATAACAGCCTAAACACTCCTTAATGTTCCCAGAAGCTCGGTCGTTTACGGCCGAGTAGTTCACCCAGGAGGTTTTTAGCATGCCAACCGTTGCCAGTATCAAACAAGCCATCAAAGACGACCCGGCCAACGCCGAGTTCACCGCTAAGGGCTGGGACCCGCTCTTTCACGTTCTCCCCAGCGCGACCATTTTAGTGATCAGTCAGGCGCCGGGCCGCATCGCCCAGGACACCGCGACCTATTTCAACGATGCCAGCGGCAAACGCCTGCGCGAATGGATGGGCGTCACCCGCGAAGAATTCTACGATAGCGATAAGGTGGCCGTGATGCCGCTGGACTTCTACTATCCGGGGAAGGGCAAGAGTGGTGACCTGCCACCGCGCAAGGGCTTTGCCGAAAAGTGGCACGACCCGTTGTTGGCGCAAATGCCCAACGTTCAACTGAAATTATTAGTGGGCCAGTACGCCATCAAGTATTACCTGGGTCGCAAGCGCTACAAGACCTTGACCGCTACGGTGCAGCACTACACCGATTACTTACCGGAGTTCTTCCCGCTGGTGCACCCGTCGCCGTTGAACTACGGTTGGCAGAAACGCAACCCGTGGTTCCAGACCGACGTGGTGCCGGACTTACAGGCCCGCGTGCGCAAGGCCTTTGACTAGAATCAGAACTTAAAAAATGACGAATCCAGCTCATTTCACGGCTGGATTCGTCATTTTGAATTTTAAAGTGAGGTTAAGCCCGGTGCCAAGCGGCGTAGCCCATGGTCGGGAAGAGGCCGACCAGTCGGTTGATCTGGTCGCGGTTGAACTGAAATTCGATGGCGGGCAACAGGGTGTTGATCACGTCCGGTGCCTGGTCGCTGACCTCGGTGACGCCTACCAGATGACCCTGGGCGTCGTGAATCTGGGTACTCTTCACGAGGGGTTCGCGGTCGATGCGGTAGTACCAGTAGGTTTCCAGGTCGTTGTGGGTGATGGACAGTCCCCGCTGTTGGGCTTCATTGACCGTGACGCCGGCCTGCGCGATTCGTGGCGAGGTGAAGACCACCGACGGAATCACCGGAAAATCAATGGGCGCGGAGGTCTGGCCGGTAAACAGCTGGGTGAGGTATTTCGATTCGAAGGTCGCGGTCGGGGTCAGCTTGGGCTGGTCGCTGGCAATCACGTCGCCGGCCGCATAAATATTGGGTACCGTGGTCTGTAAATGGTCGTTGACCGTGATGCCGTGGCGATCGAACTGCACGCCCACGGTTTCTAGTCCTAAGTCGTCGAGGTGGGGGACCCGCCCCGTGGCGTCTAAGATCCAGTGGGTCGTGAGGTGTTGGTGGTCGCCGTAATCGACACCGTAGCCCGTTTGATCGCGGGTGAAGGCCTGCACGTTGGCGTTAGCAATGAAGGTGACACCCCGGCGTTTGAGGTCGGCGACCACCAGTTGGACGTAAGGTTGGTAGAAGTGGCGCAATACCGTGTCGCCGTGCAAGAGGATGGTGACGGCGGCCCCGGCCGCGTTGGCGATGGTGGCGAACTCTAAACTGATATAGCCACTACCCACGATGGTCAGGTGGGCCGGTAGGTGGTCTAAATCCAGAAAGTCGCGGCTATCGTGGGCGAGCTCACTGCCCGGAATGGCCAGGCGGTGGGGCACCAGCCCGGTCGCAATGACGATTTTTTCGGCGGTAACGTCGCGGGTTCCGTTGATGGTCACGGTGTGGGCATCCTTGAAGCGGGCGCTCCCGGTGATGACGGTGGCACCGTGACTGGTGAGTTTGTCGATGAGTTCTTGGGGCTGGGGATCGATGACGGCCCGTTTGTGCGCCTGACTCTGGGCCCAGTTCATGGTCAACGGCCCATCGACGATTTGGCCGACCCGGGCCCGCTCGCGGGTCAATTTCACGGCCTCGTCGAGCGTGATTTTGGCGTTACAGCCGTAGTTGGTACAGGTCCCGCCCATTAAATCGCGTTCGACCACGGCGACCCGTTGCCCACTGGCGGCCAGCGGTGCGGCGCCATCGTGAGCGGCGTGCCCGCCCCCAATGTATAAGACATCGTAATCGTAAGTCATCAATGATTCCTCCTTGCAGTATTTTATAGGATAAACGTACCGAAAATAATCCCCCAACGCAACCATTTAGCCTGTTACGGCCTGCAAAAAAACGCCACGGCAATTCTGCCGTGACGCGCGGGACTTAGAAGAAGAGATAGTAGATACCGCTTAACCCGATGAAGCCGTAGATCCATTTTTTGATGGTGTTTCCGTCCAGCCGAGTCAATAAACGTGCGGCCAGCATGGTGCCCAGACTGGCGGCGACCATCCCCACCAGGATGTAGGGGATGTCGTGGACCGTTAAGATGCCGTTGGCCACCCGGACGCTGGCGATGTAGAAAGTATCGATCAGAAAGAAGCCCTGAATGTTGCCGATGTATTCCGGCATGGATTTGGACAACGAGAGGTAGTAGAGCGCCATCAGTGGCCCACCGATGCCGAACAGCCCGTTGAAAAAGCCGGAGATGATCATGAAAATCCCGGCGACGTACCAGGGATAGCGGCGTGCGCCGGCGTTTTTGGCGAACGTGAAGTATAGGCTCAACGCGACCAACAGCCCGCCCAGCATCATCCGTAAGAGATGGGTGTCTAACACGTGGCCTAAATGGACCGACCAGGTGGCCACCGTGGCGTAGACCAGAAACGGCACGATGAGTCGCTTGAGCTGAACGTGGTGGCGGTAGCGGATGGTCAGCCCCAAAACGCTGGTGAGCATGATGACGCCACCGATCCCGGCGGCCTGCGCGATGGGCAGGATCGCCGGGAAGAAAATCATCATGATGATGACCGCCCCGAAGCCGGTCAGGCCTTGAACCAGACCGGCAAGTAAAGCGGGAAACGCAATTAACGCCCAGGTCACGATACCCGGCCTCCTTTTTTCTGAAGTGTTATCTCTAGTGTGGGGGACGGGTGGATTTCTGTCAACGGCGGTCAGCGGGACGTGAGTACGCCGTGCAAAAAAGCGGCCGTTCCCTTGACTTAGAGTCGACTCTAACGCTTACACTGAATGAGCTTGATTCAGCAATCGACGACTCCCCCGGGCTGATATGCCCCGTTGGTTGCTGAGTTTTAGTCCATTTTGCGGATAGACAACAACCGCTCACTGGTTGCACTTAAAAAAGACGCCGATTGCGGCGTCTTTTTTGGTTACCGGTCGAGGTGCCCCAAGTCTTGGGGGTCCGCCCCGTCGGCGACCAGTTGGTTGAATTTTTCGCGCAAGGCCGGGTCGGTCTGCGTGGTGTCCGGCAGGTAGTTGACGGTTTCCGTCCCCGCTTGAATGGCGCGCTTGTAGTACCACTTCTTCCAACGCAGGAAGTCCATGGTGTGTTGGAGCGCCGCCATTTTTTCCTCGAGCGCTTGTTCCTGTTCGGCCAAGAAGTCGTACCGTTCGTCGAGTGTTCGGTCACCGGCCAGGCACAGGTCGATAAACGTGCCGATTTGTTTGACCGGTAAGCCGGCTTCCTTTAAACAGCTGATGGTTTCTAAATAGTTGAAGTCGGCGTCCTTGAAGACGCGCCGGCCCGCGGCGTTGCGGTCGACGAAGGGGAGTAAGCCTTCCTTGTCGTAATAGCGCAGGGTGTACGTACTGATGTCGAGGCGTTTAGCCACCTGACCAATGGAATAGGGCATGGGATTACCTACTTTCTAGACTTAAAGTTAAGTCCAACTATAATTGTTCGCTTGAAATTTCGCAACTGATTCCGCCGGGCGCGGGGATCGCACGCGGTATAATGGGGACATTCACACTGACGAAAGAGGGCATCTCCATGATTGAAGACACACAGCGGTTGCGGGTGCGCAACCTGGTCGAAAGCGACCTGGCGGACTACCAGCGCATCCTGGCCTATCCCGTGATGGCGACCGCGAACGGGGCCACCAGCAGTACGGCGCCGGACTTATTAGCTTACTGGTTTGAAAAGGACCGCCACAGCCCCTACGCCTTCGCGGTGGTCGACCGGGTTGAACACCACTTTATCGGCGCCATTCTGTACTACCCGCACCAGGACCAGCCGGCCACGTACGATCTGGGGTACTTCCTGGAACCCAACGCCTGGGGGCACGGCTACATGGCGGCCGCAGTCAGTGCCAGCTGGACGTTGATCCGGCGCGAGGGCGGTAGCTTGACCAATTTATACGCGGATTGTCTGCCGGAGAATCATCAATCACAACGGGTCTTAGCTAAGTTGGGCTTTCAACCAGTCGCAGCGACCGGTGACGTGGCGAGCGACCACGATCCGGCCGACGCCTTGTGGTTTAAACGAACGTTTGCGTCGGCTAACGGGGAGGCAGCCGCCCATGTTTAACTATCTCAAGACCTTCCGCTTGGTGTACGAGACCCGGAGTTTTTCGCTAACGGCCGCCCAACTCTTCGTGACCCAACCGACCATTTCCCACCAAATCAAACAACTGGAAGCCCAACTAGGCGTGCAGCTCTTCCAACGCAGTGGCAATCACGACGTCGAACCCACCACGGCGGCGCAAATCCTGTACGCCGATTCGACCCAGCTATTAGCCACGTGGCAAACCACGACTCGCAAGCTGGAAGCCACCACCCAGCAGAAGTCGTTGATGGTGGTCCTGGGCGCCTCACAGACGATTGCACTGACCCTCTTGCCGGATCTGGTTCCGCAGCTACACGCGCAGTTTCCCCAGGCGGCGTTACGCATCAAGATGATGAATTCCCAACAGGTCTTACAACAGCTCCAAGCCCACCAACTCCAAATTGGGTTGATCGAAAAACCGGTGGTGGCGAACGGTATCGAACGGGTGGCGGTGATGCACGACCAACTGGTGCGCATCGGTGAAGACACGGGCATCTGGTTGACCCGTGAGCGGGGGTCGGGGACTTATCAATACACTCACCAGTACCTGCAAGAAGCGGGCATTGTGCCCCAACAACTGATTGAAATTGACAACGTCAACCTGATTTTGTCCCTGGTCCAACGGGGGATGGGGCAGACGGTGGTCTCCCAACGCCTGGTTCCCGCGGGCGTCACGGCGCACCCCCTAGGCGCCCATTTCGACCGGCAATTTTACCTGTTATCTAACCAGGCCGACGTGGTGCTAGACGGCCAGTTGCGCGCGGTTTATCAGGCCCTTCAATCAATGTTGACGACTGATTAGGACCTATCGATAAAAATAATTTATAGACCGATATAAAGGATCGGAATCGCCAAAGCCTTGTGGTTCTTGGGGTTTGCGCTTAAACTAAAGCCATCAATTGCAATTGGGTCGCTCCAATTTGCAAAACGGTTAAACAAGGAGGGCTTTAGCATGACTGATTTTGATTCACGAGACTATTTGACGCTGGTTGACAAGTATTGGCGTGCGGCAAATTACATTTCGGTGGGCCAGTTATATTTACGCGACAATCCTTTGTTAAGACGCGAGTTGCGGGCCGATGACGTGAAGTTTAAACCCATTGGGCACTGGGGAACCATTGCCTCGCAGAACTTCATGTACGCGCACCTGAACCGGGTCATCAAGAAGTACAACCTGAAGATGTTTTACATCGAGGGTTCCGGTCACGGGGGCCAGGTGATGGTTTCCAATTCCTACCTGGACGGCAGTTATAGCGAAATTTATCCTCGAATCACGCGGGACACCACGGGGCTTCAACGCCTGTTCAAGCAGTTCTCGTTCCCCGGTGGGGTGGCATCTCACGCGGCACCAGAAACGCCGGGGTCCATGCACGAAGGGGGCGAACTGGGCTATTCCATCTCGCACGGGGTTGGCGCCATCTTGGACAATCCGAATCAGATTGCGGCCGTGGAAATTGGTGACGGCGAGGCCGAGACCGGTCCGTTAGCCACCTCGTGGTTCTCTAATAAATTTATCAATCCGGTCAACGACGGCGCCATTTTGCCGATGCTGAACCTCAACGGCTTTAAGATTTCGAACCCGACGATCTTATCGCGGATGACGGACCAAGAATTGAACGACTACTTCGAAGGCTTAGGCTGGCAACCCTATTTCGTTGAAACGGACGGTCAACGTAGCGACGAGATGGCGGTGCACGAGCGCATGGCGCAAACCATGGACCGCATCGTGGAACAGATTCAAGCCATTCAGACCAAAGCGCGCCGAACCCACGACGAGACGCTACCGACCTGGCCGCTCCTGATCCTGCGGTCGCCTAAGGGGTGGACGGGACCGCAATACGACCTGGATCACCTGCCAATCGCTGGGTCGTTCCGGGCGCACCAGGTGCCGATCCCGGTGGACGCGACGCACATGGAAAATCAGGATCTGCTGGTCAACTGGTTACGGTCGTATCACCCAGGGACCCTGTTTGATGAAAATGGCGCGCTCAACGCCGACATTCAGGCCACCACGCCGCGGGGGACGCAACGCATGGCGATGAACCCAATCGTGAACGGCGGGTTGTCCCCACAACCACTGAAGTTGCCGGATCTTCAACCTTACGCGGTGCAGATCGACCGACCGGGGGCTCAAGACGCCCAGGATACCGAGGTCTTAGCGAAAATGTTGACCCAGGCCATGAAGACCAACGCGTCCACGTTCCGGGCGTTTGGCCCCGACGAAACCAAGTCCAACAAATTCTTCAGTATGCTGGACTACGGTAAACGGCAGTGGCTAGAACCGATTCAAGAACCCAATGACGAGGACATGGCCCCCGCGGGTCGGGTCCTGGACGCGCAGTTGTCGGAACACCAAGCAGAGGGCTGGTTAGAGGGATATGTGTTGAGTGGTCGGCACGGCTTCTTTGCTTCCTACGAGGCGTTTACCCGGGTCATCGACTCGATGTTGACGCAGCACTACAAGTGGTTGCGTAAGGCGTCCGAACAACCTTGGCGGCACGATTACCCGTCATTGAACATCATGAACGTCTCGCACGCCTTCCAGCAGGACCATAACGGGTACACGCACCAAGATCCCGGCATGCTGGGTCACCTGGCGGAAAAGGGCCACGAACTGGTGAACGAATACATCCCGGCCGACGCCAACTCGTTATTGGCCGTGATGCACAAGGCCTTGACCGTGCGCGAAAAAATCAATTTGATCGTGGCATCGAAGCACCCTCGGCCCCAGTGGTTCAGCTTAGACGAAGCGCAAACGCTGGTCCACCAAGGCCTGGGCATCATTCCGTGGGCGTCTAACGATGAAGGTCATCCCGACGTGGTATTTGCGGCGGCCGGAACGGAGGCCACCATGGAATGCTTGGCGGCCATCGACCTTTTGCACCAAGCCTTTCCGAAGTTGCGGGTACGCTTCGTCAACGTGGTGGATATCTTGAAACTCCGGCCGGCGGGGGCGGACCAAGACAGTCGTGGTCTGACGGATGCGGAATTTGACCGCTACTTTACCACGGATGCGCCGGTAATCTTCGCCTTCCACGGCTTTGAAAATACGTTTAGAGGTCTGGTTTACGCCCGGCACAACCACAATATCGACTTCCACGGTTACCGTGAAAACGGGGACATTACCACGCCGTTCGATATGCGGGTGTTAAACGAACTAGACCGGTTCCACCTGGCGAAGTCAGCCATCCACAAGACGGCGTTTGCGACCCAAGCGCAGGACTTCGACCACCAGATGAATCAGTTACTCCAGAAGCACCATGATTACATCCGCGAATACGGTCGGGATATTCCCGAAGTGCGGGCATGGCGCTGGTCCAATCCCTTTCAAGGGAACTAACTTTGGGTTCACTTCCTAAAAAAGAGCAACGCCCCTGCTGCCGGGCGTTGCTCTTTTACTGGTTTTATAAGTGTTAGCTTACGTTGATGTTTAACAGAATGGTGCCCACTACGATAAACCCAATCCCAAAGATAATCACCGGGTTGAGCTGCTCGTGCCAGACCAGCACGGATAATGCGGTGGTGGCCACGATGCCGACGCCGGCCCACAAGGCATAGGCGATATTCAGGTTAATCGTTTTAATGGCTAACGATAAGAAATAAAAGCAAAGTACATACGCCGCTAAACTCCCCATTGTGAAAAACAACCGCGTGAATCCGGCCGAAGCCTTTAACAAATTCGTGCCCACGAGTTCCCCCGTGATAGCAATGCCTAAGTATAAGTATCCCATGCTTGTGCGCCTCCGCATCGTAAAGTTATGTGGTGTGATAAATGACACATCACTAATGATTCAGCATATTGTGAATCAAGATATTCTACCACGATTTTGCCCGTTATGGGTCAAAAAAAGTGCTGGTGGCTAAAAATTTTTTTATGCGGGATCGCTTTGATGGTCAGCAGAAACCGGAAACGGTATGATAAAGCCAAAAAATAATGATGGCTAGTAACGGTTCTTAGTGTAATGAAATAGCCAGCGGATAAGGAAGTGATGGGGGATGACCCTCCTAGTTTCAACGACCACCCTGATTTTGGCGGCCACTTTAAGTATCATCGTCAATCGCCAATTGGTACCGAAGATTTCGGTCAATTACGTTAGTATGGTGCTGGGTGGCGTGTTAGCAGCAATTCCCGTGCTAAACGGGTTGGTGGCAAAGTTTGACGCGGACGTGTTTATTGGGTTGATCGTGGCGCCCCTGCTGTTCTTCGAGGGCCAGGGTACCCGGATGAATAGCGTGGGGCGAAATTTTCGCCAGATTATTAGTTTAACTGTGGGGATGGTCATCGTGTGCGCCGTGGTCGCTGGCTTTAGCACGGCCTGGCTCACCTCACTGGGGCTACCGTTAGCCTTTATCTTGGCGGCCATCAGCACGCCGACCGACGCCACGGCCACCGAGTCCGTGGTGATGGGGCTGGAACTGCCCCGCCGGGAAGCCACCTCGTTGAAACTCGAATCGTTATTCAACGACGCGTCCGGCATCATCTTGCTGAACATGGCGATTCTCTGGTACGTTAACGGCTACATTAATTACGGTCAAACGTTAGGCGACTTCCTCTATTCCGCACTGGGTGGGGTGATTTTCGGCTCCCTGGTCAGCGGCGTTTTGATTTATCTGCGGCAGAGCATGTTGCGGTCGCGGTTGAACTTCATCAATAATACTTATAACCGGGGCACGCCGTTGAAGGTTATCTACATGCTGACGCCGTTCTTCCTGTATTTCGGGGCCGAAGAACTCCACGTCTCCGGCATCATCGCCGTGGTCTTCGCTGGTCTGGTGCACAACGCCGAAGGGGAACGGAGCGCTTTAGCCAACCCCAAACTGGCCTACGATAGTTTTCAATTAATGGATCTGGTCAGCGACGTGCTCAACAGCGTTGTTTTTGTGGTGCTAGGAATCATGTTAGTCCGGACGTCGCTGGACAAATCTGTGACCTATCACGGCAGTCTGATTTGGATTGGGGTCGGGGTGATTCTTTACGTGGCCAACCTGCTTGGTCGGTACGTCTACTGTCGGCTGGTTCAACGACGCGATAATCGGTCAGCTTGGATCTTTGCGCTGGGTGGCATTCACGGGGCGGTTACCTTTGCGTTGGCCTTTACCGTGGCCGCAACGCAGGTTAAGACGCAGGACTTTAACCTGGTGTTGATGTCGGAAAGCGTGCTGATCATCTTAAGTATGGTGGTGCCGACGATTCTGTTCCGGCTGATGTTACCCAAGATCGAGACCGATGAGGCGTTGGCCCAAGATATTCGCCAAGTGCGCGAGAAGATGATTCAGCGCGGCATCGATCACCTGGACGACTTACCGGAGCTATCTGACGAGTTTAAGCAGGCCGTCACGTTTGATTTGAAATCCCAAGACGGGCATACCACGGTTCAGCAGTTTGTCAGTGAGTGGCGGCGAATGGTCCGCCATCCCGAATACACGCAGGCCGAAATGAATTTGTTGATTGCGACCTATCAGCGGGTCTTCAAAACCGAACGGCAATACTTGATTGACCTGTACTACACCCAGCACGAGGTTTCCGAAGAGCTGTTCAACAGTCTATATCGCGAAGTCGCCATGGCCGAGCTGATGGTTTTAGATTATGGCAGCCGCAATTAATACGTTATCTGGTATGCAAGGCGGGCAACTGAGACGGCGAACGCTAGGGCCCCTTTTATTAAACATGTTATAATAGGCCCATCTTGGGGAATTGCAGGCGATCCCCAGCCAAACATTGCCGTTGATGGAAGGGATTCTATGCGAATTAACGTCTTACAGCACACCCCCAACGAGGGGCCCGGAATGATTGAAGATTGGGCCAACACCCACGGATTTGACCTGTACGTGTACCACCCGTACCAGTTCGGCCACCTGCCCAGCGCGGCGCAGACCGACATGTTGGTGATCTTGGGTGGACCGATGAGTCCCAACGACGATCTGCCGTGGATCGGTCAGGAACGGCAGTTGATCCAAGCCCTGTTGGCCCAAAACAAACCGCTCTTTGGCGTGTGTTTCGGCGCCCAGCAGATTACCAAAACGCTGGGCTATCCGGTGACCAAGGCTCCGGCCAAAGAAGTGGGCTGGGCCCCGGTTTACCGGCAGGCCACCACGGTCCGCGGGATTCCGCTTAAGGCCGACGTGTTGCACTGGCACGAGGAAATGTTTGAAATTCCGGCCCACGCCGATTTGTTATTTTCGAGCGACCGGGTCCGCAATCAGGGCTTTGTCTTAAATCACCGGGTGATTGGCCTCCAGTTTCACCTGGAACCGCGGCGCAACAACGTGCGCGAGATGATGGTCAACGATTACCCTTACTTGATTGGGTCGGTGATTCACCAGACGGCACAGGAAATCGTGGATCATCCGATTCCCCGTCAAAACCGGCGCATGCTCTTTCAGTTACTCGATTATATTAATTCGTAATTAAAAATGGATTCGGCCGGGTGGTCGAATCCATTTTTATGCCGCAAGGGAACTTAATCGTCGCGTTCCTGCCCGAAAGCAAAGTATAGCCACGGGCCAATCGGTTGGACGAAGGCCAGGCAGAACCACAAGAATTTATTACCGTGACGGAAGGAATTGGCGCGCAGTAGGTCGCTGAGGGCCAGGGTGCTCGCCGTGAATTCGAAGGCCGCCAGCGGTAACAAACGCTGACGGGCGCGCTTAGAGAGTGGACGATGGTGCGTAGACCATAGGTGATTTAACATCGAAAACGCCTCCTAGACTATTTAAATCAAGTATACGCCCTTTTAATTGTAAGCGCTAACGGCACAATCCTGTATTGAAGCCGGTGGGGCAATGCTTCTATAATGAAAAGGATGATTAGCTGAATGACGTTTCCTAAAACTAGTTAAGGGTTAACGGAGGAGAATATGGATAAGAAACCAACGGCGAGTGCCCCAGAAGGACAGCTCTCTCGCCGGCATCACATGAAGATTCGCTGGAAAAATTTTATTCAAGATAAGGACGTTCCGGCCCGCGAGGCCAGCGTGCAGGCCAGAGCGTCCATCGTGGGCCGCATCGGCATTACCCTGTTGTCGTGTGGTACCGGGGCCTGGCGGGTGCGCGACGCCATGGACCGCGTGGCCCGGAGCCTCAACCTGACCTGCTCGGCCGATATCGGGCTGATTTCGTTGCAGTTCACCTGCTTCAGCAGTAGCGAGCAGAGTTATACGCAGGTCTTGGCGTTGCCGAACACCGGGGTCAACACCGACAAGCTCAATATCATGGAAGAAGTCGTGAAGAACTTCGACAACGACTTTTCCTTTCTGACCGTGCAAGAGATTCACGCCATGATCGACGAGGTGCAGAACCGCCCCAAGCAGTATTCGCCGCTGATTTCGGGTTTAGCCGCGGCTCTGGCCTGCAGCGCCTTTATTTTTCTCTTGGGCGGCGGGATTCCCGAAATGGTCTGCTCCTTTCTGGGGGCCGGCATCGGGAATTACGTGCGAGCCGTGATGGGGGAACACACCATGTCGACGGTCGCCAAGATTGCCGTCAGCGTGGCGGTGGCCTGCCTGGTCTACATGTTTAGCTTCCGGCTGTTCGAGGCGTCGTTTCAGGTCTTGGCCCAACACGAGGCCGGCTACATCGGCGCCATGTTGTTCGTGATTCCGGGGTTCCCGTTTATCACCAGCATGTTGGATATTTCCAAACTCGATATGCGCTCCGGACTCGAGCGGCTGGCCTACGCTATCATGATTACGTTGATTGCGACGTTGGTCGGCTGGTTGGTCGCCACGATCTTTCACTTTAAGCCGGAAGACTTCCTACCGTTGGGTCTGTCGCCGTTGGTCATCGGGTTGTTACGGATCCCGGCCAGTTTCTGTGGGGTCTACGGTTTCTCGATTATGTTTAACAGCTCGCAAAAAATGGCCATCGTGGCCGGTTGCATCGGGGCGGTGGCCAACACCCTGCGGCTGGAACTGGTCGACTTTACGGTGATGCCCCCGGCCGCGGCGGCCTTTACGGGGGCGCTGGTGGCGGGGCTGATTGCCTCGGTGGTCAACCGGTATAACGGGTATCCGCGCATTTCGCTGACGGTGCCGGCCATCGTCATCATGGTTCCCGGCTTGTACATCTACCGGGCGATTTACAACATCGGGATGAATCAGATCGGCGTGGGGGCCTTATGGCTGACCAAGGCCGTTCTGATCATCATGTTCCTGCCGTTAGGGCTGTTCGTGGCCCGCGCACTGTTGGACAAAAAGTGGCGGCATTGTGATTAATTCGGTTCGTTTGGCGGCGGTCATCACTGAGGTGGTGGGCGCCGCTTTTACGTCAGAATCTGCTAGACTAAACTATAAATGAGGTGAGCATATGCATCGAATTGCCGTTATTTCGGACGTTCACGGCAACGTCACCGCGCTCAAGGCAGTCATTGCCGATGCGCGTCAATCCCACTGTACCGACTTTTGGTACCTGGGCGATCTCTTCGTGCCGGGTCCCGGGGCCCACGACCTGTTAACCCTTTTGGATGAGTTACCAATCACGGCCTACCTGCGGGGCAACTGGGAGGACGGCCTCTTGGAAACATTGGCCGGGAAAATCGACCCGCACGACCCCAGCGACGTCTACGAATCGTGGATCGACGACTACGTGCACGACCACCTGACCGCCGCTGACGTGACGCGGATTCGACACTTGCCCATGGTGCAGACCCTTACGCTGGACGGCTTGACCTTCCAATTGACCCATAACCTACCGGACCGTAATTCGGGACAGACCCTGAGTCCGGAAGGCGACCAAACCGGGTTCGACCAGCTCGCCCGGGGTGGGGCGGACGTGATGGTCTACGGCCACGTTCACCATCAGCTCATGCGGCAAAGTACCGCCGGGCAACTGATCGTGAACCCCGGCACCGTGGGGATGCCGTTTCCCCACTGGGGGCGCTTCGCTCAGGATTTACGCGCGCAATACGCCATCATCACCACGCAGGGCCGGCGGATGCCCAACGTGACCTTTCGCCAGGTGGCCTACGATGCGACCACCGAGATCGCGTTGGCCCGGTCCCGGCAGTTGCCCTACGCCGACCTTTACGCCGATCAGTTGACCACGGGCCACGTGTACACCCACGATTTACCGGCACTGACACGGGTGACCCAACGGCCGGGCGAGGCCGCGCGCTTGCGGCAGTTGCTGGCGAAGTATCCCAACTGAATTTAAGGGAATTGCCTAATTCGGTGACGAGTTAGGCATTTTTTGTTGGCTTTCTGTTGACAAATGTAAACGATGGCGGTAACCTGTATTTATCGATTACAAATGTAAATTATAAAAAGGAGCGTTAACTCATGATTAAATTAATGGTGCTACTGGGCGGCTTGGTCCTGATTGGGTTTATCACCTGGTGGTTCTTCGGGAAGCACGCAATCCAGGAGGTCCAAGCCAACGTGACGGTCGACCAACAACGCGTGGATATCGACGTTAATGGGGGCTATTCGCCCGAACAAGTGGTGCTCAAGCAGGGGGTGCCCGCCGTCTTGAACTTTACCCGGCAGGACGCCTCAAGTTGTTTGGACCGGGTGGTGTTCAGTGACTTCGGCATCAACCAGGAGTTACCGCAAAACCAACCCCAAGCCATTAAGATTGATACCAGCAAGCCCGGCGAGTACGAATGGGCCTGCGGCATGGACATGTTTCACGGCAAATTGATTATCAAATAACGGAGGACGAGCACATGACTGAAAAACAGATTACGGTAGACGGGGGCTATGCACCCCAAGAAATTCACGTGAAGCAGGGCGAACCGGCGCAACTGACCTTTAAGCGGGTCAGCGACCGCGGCTGTTTGGACCAAGTGCATTCCGCCGCGTTGGCGTTTAAGCTGGACTTGCCGCTGAACGCGCCCCAGACCGTGACGATTCCCACGGATCAAGCCGGCAAATTCGACTTTAGTTGTGGCATGGACATGGTGCACGGGAAAGTGGTGATCGACCGATGAGTATCACCAAGCGTTTCTGGGTTTCCCTGATCTTCTCGCTACCGATGTTGGCGGGGATGATCGGGATGCCGTTCGGCTGGATGTTGCCGGGCGGGGACTGGACCCAGCTGATTTTGACCACGATTGTGATGCTGGTGTCGGCGCGACCGTTCTGGCAGAGTGCCTGGGCGTCGTTTACCAAGCACCACGCCAACATGGATACCTTAGTGGCGATTGGGACCGCGACGGCGTACGTCTATAGCCTGTACGCGATGATCACCCACCAGGCGGTTTTCTTCGAAAGTGCGGCCTTCGTGACCACCTTCGTCCTGCTGGGTCAGGTTTTCGAAGAGCGGATGCGTAATAATTCCGCCAACGCCGTGGAAAAACTGATGAATTTGCAAGCCAAGGATGCCGAAGTCTTACGGGATGGCGACTTTGTCCGGGTCCCCATTGCCGACGTGCAATTAGGCGACATCGTGCGGGTCAAGCCCGGCCAGAAGGTCCCGGTCGACGGCGTGATCACCGCCGGGAGTTCCAGCGTGGACGAGTCGATGGTCACCGGTGAAAGTATGCCGGTCGAAAAGCACGTCGACGACGCCGTGATTGGCGCCACCCTAAACAGCACGGGAACCTTCCAATTCAGGGTCAACCAGGTCGGCGAAAAGACCATGTTGTCGCAGATTGTTGAGCTGGTCAAAAAGGCTCAAAACAGTCACGCACCGATTCAAAAGTTGACCGATAAGGTATCCGATATCTTCGTGCCGGTGGTGTTGAATTTAGCCATCGTGACCTTCCTGATTTGGTACGTCTTCTTGGGCGCCAGCCTGGCGAACGCGCTGATTTTTGCGGTCTCCGTGGTGGTCATCGCTTGCCCGTGTGCCTTAGGTTTGGCGACGCCCACGGCCCTGATGGTCGGGACCGGCCGCGGCGCTAAGATGGGCATCCTGATCAAGAACGGGGAAGTCCTCGAAGCCGTGAACGACGTGGACACCGTGATCTTCGATAAGACGGGGACCATTACCGTTGGCCAGCCACAAGTGACCGACGTGGTGGGCGACGAAGCCCAAGTGGTACAAGTCGCCGCCAGTTTGGAAGCCGCCTCGGAACACCCGTTGGCCGCGGCTATTTTGGCCCGGGCCAAGGCGTTAAACCTGACACCGATTGAAACGACGGCCTTTCGCGCCGTTGAAGGGAAAGGTGTCACGGCTCAACTCAACGGTCAGACCGGGTTTGTCGGCAACCAGAAGATGGTTACCGACGACCAACTCAGCGCGACCCTGAAGCGAGAAATGGTGCGCCTGCAAAACGAAGCCAAGACGGTGGTGCTGGTCGGGTTAGCTGATCAGGTTATCGGGTTAGTCGCCATTCAAGACGCACCGAAGACCACGTCGCGTGAAGCCATTGCGGCGCTGAAGGCGCGCGGGTTGAAGACGGTCATGTTGACCGGGGACAACCAGCGGGTCGCGGAAGCCGTCGCCCAACAAGTGGGCATCGACGACGTGATTGCCGACGTTTTACCAGGGGACAAGGCCGACTGGGTTCACCAGCACCAGCAGACCGGTAAGGTGGCCTTCGTGGGTGACGGGATCAACGACGCGCCCGCGCTGACCACTGCCGATGTCGGCATCGCCATGGGGTCCGGCACCGATATCGCTATCGATTCCGGGGGTATCGTGCTGATGAAAAACGACCTGCGCGACGTGGACCGGGCCTTGGCGTTAAGCCAAAAGACCTTCAACCGCATCAAGCTCAACCTTTTCTGGGCGTTCGTCTACAACGTCTTGGGGATTCCGGTGGCGGCCGGCGTCTTCTTCGCCATCGGGTTAACCCTGAGTCCGGAATTGGCCGGCTTGGCGATGGCCTTTAGTTCCTTGTCCGTGGTCACCAGTTCGGTTCTGTTGAACAAAGCGAAGATTACGTCAAAAGTGGCAACAGCTTAACTTAAGTGGCGCAAGCCCCACCGTTGAAAAATACGGTGGGGCTTTTCATCTGGTCGGAATTTCTCCCAAGAATTTGGCAATCGTAAATTGGCCGTGTATCATAAGGTAGTAGAACTTTTTACTACATAAAGGATGAGTGAAGTGAAGAAAATTGCGCCAATTTTTGTGGCGTTGGGGGCCATCAGCTTTGGGGTGCCCGCGACACTGTTTAAGATTGCCCGCCAAGAAGGGGTCGTCAACGGCCCCCTGTTATTCTGGTCGTTTCTAAGCGCGGTGATTGTGCTGGGCATCGTGCATCTAGCCCGTCGCAAATGGCTACGGTATCAACATACGAACTGGAAACAACTCCTACTAGTGATTGCGGCGGGGACCGGCTCGGGGTTCACCAACACCTTCTATATTCAGGCGTTGAAATTGATCCCCGTGGCGGCGGCCGCGGTCATGCTGATGCAGGCCGTGTGGTTATCCGTGTTACTGGGTTCGTTGATTCAACGCCGCTGGCCGTCACGGCTGCAGGTGTTAAGCATCATCTTGGTCCTGATTGGGACCGTGCTGGCGGCGGGGCTGTTCCCGATTACCCAGGCCTTGTCGCCGCTGGGTCTGTTTTACGCCTTTCTGGCGGCTTGCGGGTACGCTTGCACCATGCAGTTCACGGCGCACTTGGGCAACAACCTCGACCCGTTGACCAAGACCTGGTTACTGTGTTTCGGGGCGTTTATCCTGATTTCCATTGTCTGGGGGCCGCAAATCGTGACGGCGCCGACGACTTGGCCGACGTTGAAGTGGGGCTTTTGGATTGCGCTGTTCTCGATGGTCTTTCCGTTGGTGGCGTATTCGATCTTCATGCCGCACCTGGAACTCGGCATTGGCCCGATCCTCTCGTCGCTGGAATTGCCGGCGTCGATCGTGGTGGCCTTTGTCGTCTTGGGTGAAACGGTCAGCGGCCTGCAAATCGTGGGGGTCCTGCTGATTATCACGGCGGTGATCATCCCGAACGTTTGGGGGATGTGGCACCGCGAGCAGTTAAACTAGTCCTAAATTTCAAGGCTAATTCAGCGCTTCCGGACCAGTCAGAAATGGGCTGGAACGGAGTGGGCACGGCTTCAAGCCCGCAACCCGGGTCTTGAAGACCGACCTTTGTCTAAGTCGGCTGAGTAACGCCGACTAAGACAAATTTCACTCCTGAGCCCATTTCTGACTGGTCCTCCAGCTTATACTGGTTATGAGTGCAACTTAAATGTTTTTAACTAAACGGAAATCAACACTTCGCTTCGGCAATCAGCTGAAACGAAGTGTTTTTTTGGTCGTTTTCAAGTTTTACGCGCAAGAAGATGGTTTTTGCGCACAAGTTAAGTAGACGACGAACGCCCGGCCCGTCAAGGTGGCCCGGTGGTGGCAAAAGCCAATGAGCACGCGGCTGAGCGGTCCCGGACGGTTGGCACGACTTCGTCCAGTAGTGAGCGCTCAAATTTGAACGAGTGGCTGGACAGTGTTGTGACCCCTTGGGACACAAGGGATTTACGGTGGCAACGAAGCTACCACTGAACGAACTTACGCAATTTGCGTGAGATGAAAACGCTTAAAAATAACTTGTGGCCGATAGCCCATTGGGTGAACCCGTTAGCCAATCAGATAAAATCAGCACCGAAAAAAAACGCCCACCGGCCTTGTCCGGTGGGCGTTTTGCGTGGGTTGACCAGAGCATAAGCGATGAGTTGGCCTGATGGTGAAGCCCACACACACCTGAGGGGCTTGACGAAATTAATCACGGGAAACCGGTCAAAATTGCGTCACAATTTTCTTCACAATTCAATTGCGTACAATTTGAAATGTCAAATACCCCCCGACCGGGTCATCTGACACCGTATCTCATCCTAGCCAACGAAAGCGAGTGCTGATTGATGTTTAAACTACTCATGAAAACCCTGACCGTTTTACTGACTGCCGGAACCTTAACGTGTCTGACCGGGCAATCCTCATCGGCGGCGACCGTGACGCCCACCTGGGGCCACTGGAACTCCCTGACGATTACCTACCATTGCGCGTCTAAATCTACATATTATCGGGATGTCTGGCAACGGGCCATCCGGCAATGGAATAACACTGGCGTGGTGCGGCTGCGAGCCGTTCCCGCCGGGCAGAAGGCCGATATCGAGTTAACGTCGGCCCAGTCGATCACCCGGGCACAGGTCTTTGCGGGCTATACGGATTACAGCTATTATCAACGGCCTCACGACAACCGCATCGTTTCCGCCAAGTCGATTTTGAACCGGGGCATCCTCACGGGTTACCGCTACACCAAGACCCAACGCGTCAACGTCGCCACCCACGAGCTGGGACACGCGCTAGGCCTGAGTCATTCCCAGGATAAGCACAGCGTGATGAACGCGACGAACCGTTACGCCACCATTAGTTCTCAGGATAAGGTGGCCCTGCGCGGCGCCTACGCGCACCAACGGGCTTAAGCTAGGGGATTGCGTCTAACCGTAATCCGTGGTAACCTGTGCTTATCTGAATAGTGTTAAAAACTATAGAAAACGAGAGTACGGTAACGCCGCCGCATCTAGCGAGCTAAGGGCAGTGAAAGCTTAGCACGGTCACTTATCGGAAAAACACCTTTTCTGTTGTCTTCTGAACGCACCGCTAGTAGGAAGGACCGTGGCCGACACGTTATCGTTCGGGGCATCTGTTAGGATGCCAATTAAAGTCGGTTTAACAATAAACAAATTGGGTGGTACCGCGGAAAGATCTTTCGTCCCTGTTACAGGGGATGATGGATCTTTTTTTATGGTTTTGACCAAGGATAAGACACGAAGGGAGAATCCACCATGTCAGACATTTTAGTAAAAGATTTATTCAGCGACCAACATTACGCTGAAGACCAGACCATCACGCTTCACGGGTGGGTCAAGACGATTCGGAGTTCCAAGAAGATCGGGTTCATCGAATTAAACGATGGCTCGACCATTAAAAACGCGCAAATCGTGATGAAGGCCAGCGACCTCGACAACTACGCCGACATTGCTAAGTTCCCCATCAGCTCCACGATTGCGGTGACCGGGAAAGTCGTTTACACGCCGGATGCTAAGCAACCTTTAGAAATCCACGCGGACGCCGTGGTTCTCGAAGGCGCTTCGGACAGCGACTACCCGCTGCAAAAGAAGGCCCACACCTACGAATACCTGCGGACCATCGCGCACTTGCGGCCCCGGACCAACACGTTCTACGCGGTTTTCCGGATTCGGTCGTTGGCGGCGTTTGCTACGCACCAGTACCTGCAGGCGCACGGGTTTAACTACCTGAACACCCCAATCATCACTGGGAGTGACGCCGAAGGGGCCGGAGAGATGTTCCGGGTCACCACGCTCGACATGAACAACTTACCGCACACCGAGGACGGCAAGGTCGATAACAGCAAGGACTTCTTCCGGAAGGAAACCAACCTGACGGTGAGTGGTCAGCTGGAAGCCGAAGCCTTTGCCTTGGCTTTGCGGAAGGTCTACACCTTCGGCCCAACGTTCCGGGCGGAAAACTCGCATACGGCCCGGCACGCGTCCGAATTCTGGATGATCGAACCCGAAATGGCGTTCGAAGACCTGGATGACGACATCGTGACCATCGAAGAACTGATCAAGGCCGTGGTCAGCTACGTGCTGGACAACGCCCAGGACGAATTGGCCTTCTTGAACGACAACGTGGACGACCACTTGATCGAACGGTTGGAAAAGACCCGCGATGAAAAGTTTGCGCGCCTGACCTACACCGAAGCCATCAAGGAACTCGAAGACGCCGACCAGGACTTCGAAGTACCGGTTTACTGGGGCTTGGATCTGGAAGCCGAACACGAACGCTACCTGTGTGAACACATCTACAACAAGCCGGTCTTCTTGACGGACTACCCTAAGGAAATCAAGGCCTTCTACATGCGGGCCAACGACGACGGCAAGACCGTCGCTGCGGTCGACCTGTTAGTTCCTGAAATCGGGGAACTGGTTGGTGGGAGCCAACGGGAAGAACGCCGGGATGTCTTGGCCGAAAAGATCAAGGACAACCACATGTCGGAAGAAGAATACGGTTGGTACCAAGACCTCCGGAAGTACGGGGAAACCGTCCATTCCGGCTTCGGGATTGGCTTCGAACGGTTAGTGATGTACGTCACCGGGATGAAGAACATCCGCGACGTGATCCCTTACCCACGGACGCCAGGAAACGCCGATTTCTAAAAATTAAAGCTAGTAAAGGCCGTGCTGCGAAAATTCGCAGCACGGCCTTTTGCGTCCTGATAACGTCTAAATTTAGTGAACACCACGGAACGTTGTTTCACATGAAACATTTTAGGACGATTGCGTGGCAGCGAGACGGTTGGCCAAGTCACGTTGGCGGCTGGGAGTCATCCCCGCCACGTTGAAGCGAAAGTCCCCCCGACCGGCGCCGAACAGGGTTCCCGGCTGTACCAGGATGTCCTGCTCGAGAAGGCGGTTAAAAATGGTGCGGTCATCTTGGTGGACCCAGAGATAAAAGCCGCCTTGCGGGAGGGTGAAACGCCAAGTGGGGCGGTACCGCCGAAAGATGGCGGCCACAGCTTGCCGGCGCTGGGTCAGTTCGGTGGTTAGCCGGGTTAACTCACCGTCGAAGCGCGGACTGTTGAGAGCCAGGTTGACCCAGGCTTGCGCTAACATACTGGGGACCATATCGAGTTGTTTTTGGACCTGCAACAGGCGCTGACCGATGGCTTGCGGGGCAATCAGCCACCCGATACGGGTGTTCGCGCCTAGAAGTTTCGATAGGGAGCTGATGTAGATCACGTTGGCCGGGGAAAGGACCTTGAGCGGCGGCATGGCCGTTTCGTCGGTCACCAGCCAGCCAAACACGTCATCCTCGACGATAGGGATTTGATAATGCTGGCAAAGGCGCAGGAGTCGCTGGCGTTGGGTCAACGTCAACGTTTCGCCGGTCGGGTTTTCAAACGTGGGATTCATGATCAGCAGTTTGATACGGTGTTGGCGGATGGTTTGGTCGAGTTGGTCGAGGGCAAAATGCGTCGTGGTCAGTGGGACGGGGTAGGTCCGAATGCTCAGGGTGTTGAAAACGGCCGTGGCGTTGAAGTAGGAGGGCGTGACGAACGCCACCGCGTCGCCCGGCTGCAGGAGGCTACTGAGGACTAAAAAGAGGGATTGTTCCGCGCCCCCGGCGACCATGAGGGTTTGGTGCGTCAGGTCGAGTTGGGGAAAGAGAACGGGTTGCCGGCTTAGCGTAGCCAACAGGTCGGGGTCACCCAGGGTGGTCGCCGGTGTCTGCTGGGCCAGGTAGGTCGCCCAATCCAGCTGAAACTGTCCCAGCCGAGGAATCAGTTCGGGGGGCAGGCCCGCCGCGGCTCCGTCGATGAGTTGACCGTGGTCGAGGGCCCGAGCCTGGGTCAGTTGGGCCTGTAACGAGGCGCTGGGCGGAGCGGGATGCCGCAAGAGCTGCCAGTTCACGCTGGTGGTCAGTGGCTTGAGTTGGGGAATCTGCGCCACGAAAGTCCCGCTGCCGCGGCGTTTGACCAACACGCCCTGGGCGCTGAGGTCGGCCAACGCCCGGCTGACGGTGGACCGGTCGACGCGCAACCAGGTCGCCAGTTGGCGTTCGGCGGGCAATCGTTGACCGGGAAGCAGCTGGTCGCTTTGAATGAGCGTTTTGATCAGTTGCGTGATGGCTAGGTATTTGGGTTTAATGGCCGGAAGACTGGCGGCCCAATTAATCATACAAACACTTCCTTTGTCGTTAGTATAGGCGGATTACTAGGGCCTGTCTTAAAAGACTAATTTTGAGTATTCAGCGCCTCCGGGCCAGTCAGAAACGGGCTGGAACGGGGTGGGCACGGCTTCAAGCCCATAGCCCAGGTCTTGAAGACCGACCTTTGTCTAGGCCGGCAAAGGACACCGGCCAACACAAATTTCACCCCTGAGCCCATTTCTGACTGGCCCTCCAGCTGATACGAGTTATAACAATAAATAAACTGGATTCTTTTCAGTAGAGGGTAATGGATGATCATTTAAATCGGTGATTGAGTTTTAAGACAGGCCCTAGTTTCTACGTCTTGTCAATGGAAATGTTGTTAAATCAACGATTCATGATAAGAAACT
>NZ_AZDW01000038.1 GCF_001434115.1 Levilactobacillus zymae DSM 19395 | reverse complement strand
CCTGAGAGATGATCAGGTAGATAGGTTGGAAGTGGCAGCGCCGTGAGGCGTGAAGCAGACCAATACTAATCGGTCGAGGACTTAACCAAGTAATGGTGTTCTCAAAGAAGATAAATTGGTAATATCTAGTTTTGAGGGAATAAGCTCTCAATAGTGTGGTGGCGATAGCCTGAAGGATACACCTGTTCCCATGCCGAACACAGAAGTTAAGCTTCAGCACGCCGATAGTAGTTGGGGGATCGCCCCCTGCGAGGATAGGACGTTGCCACGCGATTATTCCGGCATAGCTCAGTTGGTAGAGCACCTGACTGTTAATCAGGTTGTCGACGGTTCGAGCCCGCCTGCCGGAGTCGTGCTAGAATATTAGCAAGTATGCCGGCTTAGCTCAGCTGGTAGAGCATCGGTATCGTAAACCGAGGGTCGGGGATTCGAATTCCTCAGCCGGCATCCTGTAAAAGCACTGACCAAACGGTCAGTGCTTTTTTGTTGTCCAGTCCCTCAAAGCGGGTGAGTTAGCCTATCAGCCGTGAGCCGGTCCGTCAAAAAACACGTTAGGCCGAGAAGACGGGGTCAAGAGATCGAGCCAGGGAATACTGCGTCGTCAATATTGCCATGACGTTAAGGCCAAAGCAGCAACGCGGACCGAGCAAAAGGGCGGTGACGGTTGATTTTAAACGATGGAACCGGTTACATAAATGGTATAGGTCAATATATAAAAATTGGTCTAGCCAAAGATATGCCTTGAAAGCGGCAATTAAAGCGGTTTTTTAAATATTGATTTTTGTGATTTTTCTATTGTGGTCTACCTCAGTTAGTGCTATTCTTAACTTATCGAAGAACGAATATGGAGATGCGCATTATGAAAAACGTTTTGTTAGTTTGCGGTCAAGGAATTTCTAGTCACTTGTTTTTAGGGGAAGCCAAGCGGGTCGCTGAAACCCGGCACGCGCCATTACACTTTAGTGCCACCAGTTTTGCGGAACTGACCCCGGAATTATTGGCACAACAGGATCTGGTTTTAATGGCCCCGCAGGCCGCCTACCACGCCCAAATCGAAGCCTACACCACTGACCTACGCGTAGCGGTCATTCCTAACGACATTTACGGGTGGTTGAACAGCGAAGCGCTGGTTAAATTTGCCAGTCAAACGCTGGACTTAGTCACGACTCCAGCCGTTGCCAGCTTATAAGATGACCCCGAGTAACGCGCAGCTGGCCATGCAGGTCTTACTGGCTGCCGGTCAGGCGAAACAGGCGTTGTTGCAAGCGATTGCCGCACACCAGCACGGGCAGACGTTGAACTTACAGCCCGGACATCATCATCTGGTAACGGCACATCAGGCACAAAATCAATTAACGGCCCGTCTGGCCGATCAACAACAGTCACCAGATGTTCTGACTTGCCACGCCATGGATACGCTCATGGCCGTTGAGAGCAATTATGAGTTAGTTCAAGCATTATTGTCAGATTCGAGTGCATGCTAAAAAATTCAGCCCCTAGAGGCTGAATTTTTTTACGTTAAATTAAGGGGTGAACCGTTCATTTAAACGGAAGCGTTTTTAAGACGGAAATGAATAAAAAATAAGAAGATTGCATGAGATAGCTAATTTTTTATTCATTATTCGAATGAGGTTTTAACGGCTATGAAGGCGTTTACATTCCGAAAAACGTTGCTTAATAACCCTTCATGGATTATAATTATCACTATGTTTTATGAGAGGCCTATGAGATATTCATACACTTTGCGGCCGACCGTTATTCCTTACGGAGCATAAATATAGTTTTTGACGAATGCAATGGAGGTATTATCAACTTGAATAACAAATCGGAAGTCAGCCAAGATAAATCATTCTTTGGCCAACCACGTGGGTTATCCACGCTGTTCTTCACCGAAATGTGGGAACGGTTCAGTTACTACGGGATGCGCGCCATCCTGATCTACTACATGTACTATTCCGTCACTAAGGGTGGTTTGGGGTTCGATCAAGGAACCGCCGCCTCAGTGATGTCCATCTACGGTTCCATGGTTTATCTGTCCTCAGTTTTAGGCGGATACTTAAGTGACCGGGTTTGGGGAAGTCGCCGGACCGTCTTTATCGGTGGGGTCCTCATCATGTTCGGGCACATTGCGTTATCGGTTCCTGCCGGTAAAATGGCCTTATTCGTTTCTATCTTATTGATCGTCTTAGGGACCGGTCTGTTAAAGCCTAACGTTTCCGAAATGGTTGGGAGCCTGTATGATGCAGGGGATCCACGACGAGATTCAGGGTTTACGATTTTCGTCTTCGGGATTAACTTAGGGTCCTTGGTCGCCCCATACTTAGTTGGGTGGTTAGGGTTAAGTTACAACTTCCACTTAGGGTTCTCCTTAGCCGCTATCGGGATGTTCCTGGGCTTGGTCCAATACTGGTTGGGCGGTCGCAAGTACCTGAGCAAGGACAGCTTGTACCCGACCGATCCGTTGGAACCCGGTGACATGAAGAAGTTAACGGTGCGGGTCATCGTTGGGTTAGTCGCCTTTGGCTTAGTGCTGTTATTAATGGGCATCTTAGGCGCCCTGAACATCAACAACTTCGTGCTGTTACTGTCGATCATCGCGATTGCCACGCCAGTCGTTTACTTCACGGTCTTCTTGACCAGTAAGAAGGTTACGGCGACCGAACGGAAACACGTGTGGGCTTACTTAGGCCTGTTCATCGCGGCCGCTATCTTCTGGGCCATCGAAGAACAAGGGTCATCCGTCTTAGCCTTATTCGCGGCTAACCAGACTAACAACAACTTCCTGGGGCTTCACATCTTGCCAGCTTGGTACCAGTCACTGAACCCATTGTTCATCCTGATCTACACGCCAATCTTTGCGATGTTGTGGGATCGTTGGGGGAAGAACCAACCAAGTTCACCAGCCAAGTTTGCCACTGGGATGATCTTTGCCGGGGTCTCTTACCTGATCATGGTGATTCCCGTAACCATGTTTGGGACGGGCACCAAGGTCAGCCCACTCTGGTTAGTGGGGAGCTGGGCCGTGGTTGAAATCGCCGAATTACTGATTTCGCCAATCGGATTGTCCGTGACGACCAAGTTAGCACCACGGGCCTTCCAGTCACAAATGATGAGTATGTGGTTCTTAGCGGATTCTGCCGGCCAAGCGGTCAACGCGCAAATCGTTAAGCTCTACACGCCAGGGAACGAAGGCGCCTACTTCATGGGGGTTGCCATCGTGGCCTTAGTCGCTGGGGTCATTCTGTTTGCCCTAGTTAAACCAATCAAGAGTTTAATGGCGGGGATTAAATAACCCCATTAATGATGAAAACGTGCTACGCTAGACCAAACTAGCGTGGCATTTTTTTATGGAAAGGGGGCCGACCGATGGTTCGAGTAGCCTTGATCAGCGATTTACACTTCGACGTTAACCAGACCGATCCACGCGCCATGGTGCCCCGCCAAGTGGCCTACTTAAAACAACAGCGCGTGGGGGTCTACCTGATTGCCGGGGACCTGACCAACCATTTCGCACAGTCCGTGGAGATTGCCGAGGACCTGCAGCGCCAACTGGCACCGGCACAGGTGCGGTTCGTTGCCGGCAACCACGATATGCTTCACGACGTCACCGAATCGGCCCTAGAAACGCCGCTAACGCCCACTTACCTACATCACCAATGGTTGGACCTGCCGGGCACCGATTGGCGTATTCTAGGGAATAACGGGTGGTACGATTACGGGTTTGCCGACAACCTGACCGGCCGCAACTTTTTGGCCTGGAAAAATGCATTTTGGGTCGATGGGAGCATTCCCCAAGACCTCAGCGATGCCCAGCGCTTCGAGCGGGTCTACGCGCAATTAACGGCCCAATTAGACCAGGCCCAACAACTGGGGAAAAAGGTATTGGTGATGACCCACTTTGTGCCGCGCCGGGAATTTATTTTATACACCCAAGACAATCGGTTCTGGAACATGGCCAACGCGTTGATGGGCAGTCCGCGCTTGGGTGAGTTGTTCGCCGAGTACCACGTGGCGGCCGTTCAGTTTGGCCACCTTCACCGCCACTACTGGCCCCAACATCTGGGCGCCACCTGGTACTACAATCAGGCGCTGGGCTACCACAACCGACGGATCAACGAGTGGGAGACCCTGGATTACTTCACGGAATGGCAACGCCGGTTAAGAATTTTGGACCTAAATTAAAAAAAGTTGCAAAAAGGCTTGACGGTTTATGCAGATTTTTGTATGATAGTGAAGTTGATTCGTTACGACGTTTCAAGTTTTTTGGAGGGGTAGCGAAGTCTGGCTAAACGCGGCGGACTGTAAATCCGCTCCTTCGGGTTCGGTGGTTCGAATCCACTCCCCTCCATTTTTATTGGGCTATAGCCAAGTGGTAAGGCAACGGGTTTTGATCCCGTGATGCGCTGGTTCGAACCCAGCTAGCCCAATCAGGAGCATCACCTCGGACGGAATTCAGTCATCGGACTGAGTTCCTTTTTTTCTGGAAAAAATTGACAAGTCACGCTTTTTTCGCTAAAGTCGAACTAATTACGAAACCAGACCAGTCAGCTTAATGGGAAGCCTAAGATTACCGTTGCCGGTAACCCGGTCCTAGACCAGTAGGGACTGTCCTAAAATGTATTCGCTGTCATGGTCGGTGGGATTATCGGGGCCGACGCACGTTGCCAGTTACCAAGGAGGAAATCAGGATGAACATTGGATTTATCGGGGTGGGCGGCATGGCCCAAGCAATTATTGGTGGGTTATTACAAGCTAAAGCCTTTTTACCGGAAGATATTATTGTCCACAGCCACCGTCAGGAAAGCTACGAACCTTACGCGACACAGCACCATTTGATGGCGGCCCCAACTAACGCCGCAGTGGTTACGGAAAGCGATCTGGTGGTCTTGGCGGTGACGCCGAACGTTGCCCCGGCCGTGTTGACCGAGATCAAAGACCAGTTAGCGGACGGCCAGACCACGCTGATTTCCATCGTGGCGGGCCTATCGCTCGATGCCATGGCCCAATTGGTCGGGCCGAACGTGCCGATCTTACGGACCCTGCCCAACGTCAACGTTGAGATTGGGGCCGGCATGACGGCCGTTGCGGCTAACGCCCAATTGACCGGGGGCAAACTGACCAGCGCCTTAGGGGTCTTTGGCGCCATCGGGACCACCACCGAATTAGCCGAAGATCAGTTTGGAGTCTTCAGCGCCCTGGCGGGGAGTTCACCGGCCTACGTTGACCTGTTTATCGATAGTTTGAGTCGGGCCGGCGTCAAGTACGGTCTGACCAAGCAACAGGCCACCCAGATTGCCGCGCAAGCCACGCTGGGGTCGGCTAAAATGATCTTAAAGAGCGACAAGATTCCGTTTGCCCTGATCGACCAGGTCGCCTCACCGGGCGGCAGTACCGTGGCGGGGCTACTCGCAATGGAAGAGGCCGGGCTGATGACGGCGGTGGTCAAGGGTATCGACGCTACGGTAGCCAAGGATAATGCCAATAGTCACTAACTTGTGGGTTGCAACGCTGGTCTATACCGATTATAATGACAATGTTGATAGCTTGAGCCTTAACTGAGGAGGAGAAACATGAGCATTGTCTTAAAGCACGCCAAGATTTACACCGGTGACGAGGTCATTGACGACGGGTACATTCGGTTTGACCGTCAGATTGAAGCCGTGGGACCGGTCGCCGATTTTCGCCCCCGTCCCGCCGATGAGATTCACGTGGTGACGGGCCAAACGATCGTTCCGGGATTTATCGATGTCCATAGTCATGGGGGGTACAGCTATGATAGTATGGATGGGGACCCTGATCAGATCAACGAGATGGTCACCGACATGGTCAACGAAGGGATTACCTCATTATTCCCCACGACCATGACCCAGTCTAACGACGCCATCGATCACGCGATGAAGGGTATCGCGGTGGCGGCCGAAGAAAATCCCGTGATTCAAGGCGTTCACTTGGAAGGTCCGTTCATCGCGGCGATTTTCAAGGGGGCCCAACCCGAAAAGTACATCAAGGACCCCGACGTGGCCTTGCTCGAACGGTGGAACCAGTTGTCCGGTCACCGGGTGAAATTGATCACCTATGCGCCAGAGGATGCGGGGGCCGCTAAGTTCGAGAGTTACTGTTTAGCTAACGGCATCGTGCCGTCCGTGGGTCATTCCAACGCGACGCGCGAACAGTTGCTGAATAGTCGGGCCACCCACGTGACGCATTTATACAACGCGCAACGGGGCTTACGGCACCGCGAACCCGGGGTGACCGGCCACGCGATGCTCGAAGACAACTTGTACTGTGAAATCATCTGTGACGGCTTCCACATCGTGCCGGACATGATCAAGTTGGCCTACGAACAAAAGGGGCCTCACCGCTTAGAACTGGTCACGGACTCCATGCGGGCCAAGGGAATGCCCGAAGGCGTGAGCGAACTAGGCGGGCAAAAGGTCATCGTCAAGGACCGGCAAGCCCGCCTCGAAAGCGGCAACCTGGCCGGCTCCGTGTTACGTTACGACGAAGCCTTCCGTAACGTGATCGCCTTTACGGGGTGTGACGTCAACGATGCCGTGCAGATGAGCGCGGTCAACCAAGCCGAAGAATTCGGTTTGACACAAAAAGGTAAATTAACCGTGGGTCGCGATGCCGACTTGAACCTGATGACACGAGACTTGCACTTGCAAGCCACCTACAGTCTGGGGCGTAAGTTCGCACACACCACGGCCTAAAAAGATCTAGAAGGGATGTTGGGTGCTGTGAGTTCACCGATTTATATTCAAATTCATAACGACATTAAACGGGCCATCGAAGCCGGTAAGTGGGCCGTGGGGGACCGAATCCCATCTGAACGGGAGCTCTCACGCGATTTTGATGTGAGTCGGATGACGCTACGGCAGGCCATTCAGACCCTGGTCGACGAAGGAATCCTCGAACGCCAAGTGGGCTCGGGGACCTACGTGGCCAACCAAAAGGTGCAAGAAAAGATGTCCGGGGTCACCAGCTTTACCGATCTAATGCTGGCCCAGGGCAAACAACCGTCCAGTAAGACGATTTCCTACCACGTGATGAGTCCGTCGCTCAGTGAAGCCGAGAAACTCAAGCTCCATGAAGACGACCTAGTTCTGCGAATGGAACGGATTCGTTACGGCGATGACGTGCCGATTTGTTTTGAAGTCGCCACGGTCCCGGATCGGTTGGTCAAGGGCTTAAACAAAAAGGAAGTTACCAGCTCCCTCTACCGGGCTTTGGAAGATAAGAAACAGTTGAACCCGGGCAAGGCCCAACAAACGGTCTCGGCCATGTCGGCGTCCGAACGAATCGCGGAATACCTGAACATTAAGCGTGGAGACGCCATTTTGCGGTTACGGCAAGTGACGTATCTCCAGGACGGCACGCCGTTCGAATACGTCCGGACCCAGTACGTGGGGGAACGCTTCGAATTTTACTTGGAAAAGTAACACGCAACCGCGTACCCGGGCAGTTTGCGCCGTTGAACGTAAAAGTGACCATTATTCCCGAATTTGGAATAATGGTCACTTTTACATTAAGAGGGCCTATTTAGGATCTTTGGCGTTTGGCCTGTTGCTTGACCAGACGTAGGTAGTGGGGAATGACCGCGATGCGTTTCAGGCGCTTGGGTTCTTTGACCGTGCGGTAGAACCACTCCAGGTGGTGTTTCTGCCAGAACTCTGGCGCCCGGGCCACCGTGCCCGCTAAGACGTCGAAACTGCCACCCACGCCCATCCACAGGCCGTGCGTGGTGTGCCGGTAGGTCGCGATGAACTGTTCCTGCTTGGGAAAGCCCAAAGCGGCGAAGACCATGTCCGGTGCTTGGGCCGCGATGTCGTCGGCGACGGCCTGGGCATCTTGGAAATACCCGTCACGAAGCCCCACGATATTGAGACCGGGGTAACGTTGTGGCAGGATGGTTTTCAACCGAGCAATCACTTCGGGTTTAGCGCCCACCAAGTAGGCCGACCGGTGCTGGTCGCTGCCCCATTGGAGCAGGGCCTGGAGGGTGTCGAAACCGGTGATGCGCTCGGGCAGGGGGTCGCCTAAAATCTGGGCACCGTTCAAGATGCCGATGCCATCGGGGGTCACGTAGTCCGCCGATTGAAGCACGTCCCGGTAGTCCGGGTGATCGTGGGCGTACATGACGATCTCGGGGTTGGCGGTCACCACGAAGGTGTTTTGCTGCTGCACGATGCGGCGTTGCACGGCCGCCGTGAATTGCGCGGTGGTGGTGTTAATAAAGGGGATGTCGAGGACCGTAACGGTCGGAAACGTTGAGGACATAGCAGAACTTCCTTTCCAAGTGAAGGTCGGGTGACCTTAAAATCTACCACAAAAATTGGCGATTTCCGGCAGCGAACGCCAGACTTTGCTATCATTTAATTTATAAGCCGGGTTAGTGGGCTGAGATTTTTGTTTCTGTTACTATGGAAAATAAGTATAATGAACCGGTTTCATGCTAAAATGAAACAGTTAACGCAAGTTGCAACGCTGAAACCTAGCTAAGGAGAGTAAAATCCATTATGACGAACTTGTATCCTGACGACAGCTATACGCTCCATACGGATGCCTATCAGATCAACATGATCCAGACCTACTTTGAAGAAGGCATCGCTCAAAAGCACGCCGTCTTTGAAGTGTTCTTCCGTGACATGCCGTTTCATAACGGGTATGCCGTTTATGCGGGATTGGAACACGTTGTCCATTATATCCAAAATTTACATTTTTCCCAAACCGATATTGATTACTTACGGGAAGCTGAAGAGTATTCCGAAGAATTTTTGACGTACTTAGCCAACTTTAAATTCACTGGTTCGATTCGTTCGGCCGTCGAAGGCGAGTTGGTCTACGCCCACGAACCCATTTTACAGGTCGAAGGGCCGTTAGCCGACTGTCAATTAGTCGAGACCGCCATCTTAAACATCTTGAACTACCAAACGCTGATTGCCACCAAGGCCGCCCGGATTCGTTCCGTGGCCGGCGACGACGCGCTTATGGAATTTGGGACGCGGCGGGCTCAGGAATTCGACGCCGCCATCTGGGGGACCCGGGCCGCCTACATCGGGGGCTTTGACGCCACGTCGAACGTACGGGCCGGCAAGCTCTTTGGGATTCCCATCAGTGGAACCCACGCCCACGCGCTGGTGCAGACCTACGGCAACGATTACGACGCCTTTACGGCCTACGCTCAAACGCACCGCGACTGTGTGTTCTTAGTTGATACCTACGATACCCTGCGTAGTGGGGTCCCCAACGCCATCAAGGTGGCGCAAGAAATGGGCGATAAGATTAATTTCCAAGGGGTCCGCATCGATTCCGGGGACATGGCCTACCTGTCCAAGCGGGTCCGGCAAAAGCTCGACGAAGCCGGTTTCCCGAACGCCAAGATCTTTGCCTCTAACGATCTGGACGAAAAGACCATTCAAAGTCTGAAGATGCAGGACGCCAAGATCGACGTGTGGGGCATCGGAACCAAGTTGATCACGGCCTTCGACCAACCCGCTTTGGGGGCGGTCTACAAGATGGTCGCCATTGAAGACGACCAGGGGCAGATGCAACCGACCATCAAGTTGTCCAACAACGCCGAAAAGGTCACCACGCCGGGCAAGAAGCAGGTTTGGCGGATCACCAAGAAGACGGACGGCAAGACGGAAGGGGACTACGTGGCTTTGGTCAGCGAAGATCCGCGTAACGAAGACGCCCTGTACATGTTCCACCCGAGCTTCACCTACATCAGTAAGACGGTCTCCGACTTCATCGCCCGGCCGATTTTGCAGTCCATCTTTGAAGACGGTAAATTAGTCTACAAGTTGCCAAGTCTCTCGGCGGTACGGGACCGTTGCCGGGGCGCGTTAGCCAACCTGTGGCCCGAATACAAGCGGGACTTGAATCCGCAGAAGTATCCGGTCGACCTCTCCCAGAAATGTTGGGATCAGAAGATGGCCATTATCAAACAAATTCACAATTACGTGCAAAAAATGCCCGAATAGGCACGAATCAGCAGATGAGGGGGCATTCACCATGCGTGAGATGCAAAAAGAGATTATTGAAGCGTTAAAGGTTCAACCCACGATCGACCCGGAGACCGAGATTCGCCGGAGCGTGGACTTCTTAAAGGACTACCTGCGGCACTACGCGTTCATGCAGACCCTAGTGCTGGGGATTTCCGGTGGCCAAGATTCCACGTTGGCCGGCGCCCTGTGTGAACAGGCCGTGACCGAATTACGGCGCGAGACCGGGGATGACGCCTATAAATTCATCGCGGTGCGGTTGCCGTACGGCGAACAGGCCGACGAAGCCGACGCGATGGCGGCGATTGACTTCATGGGCGCCGACGAGGTCCAACGGGTGAACATTCAGCCCGCGACCGATGCCATGGAAGCGGCCGTAACGGCCAACGCCGACACGGTCAGCGACTTTAACAAGGGGAACATCAAGGCCCGGCAACGGATGATCGCCCAGTACGCCATTGCGGGCGCGCGGGCCGGTGCCGTGGTCGGGACCGATCACGCGGCCGAAGCCGTCACTGGCTTTTACACCAAGTACGGGGATGGCGGCGCCGATATCTGCCCCCTGTGGCGGTTAGACAAACGTCAAGGGGCCGCAATGTTAACCTTCTTAGGCGCCCCCAAGCACCTGTACCAGAAGGTGCCCACGGCCGACCTGGAAGACGACCGGCCAGCGTTGCCCGATGAGGCGGCGCTAGGCGTCCGGTACGCGGAAATCGACGATTACTTGGAAGGGAAGTCGGTGGCCACGGCGGCGGCCGAAAAGATCGAATCCTGGTACCGCAAGACGGCGCACAAACGACACTTGCCAGTCAACGTTTACGATACGTTCTGGCAAGCCAATTAACGGAGGCAATTCAATGCGAAAAAATAACATGAACGCGTACATCGGGGCCCTATCCCGGGTCTTACAGGGAACGGAAGACGAAGCCGGTGAGATGAACACCGACTTTGAAACTCTGCGGAAGGCGCTAGACGCCGGGACCGTGGGTGACCTCTCAACGGACGAGCTGGCGCAGATCAAGGCGCACTTTCAGGCCGGGACGACCAGCTACGTTGACAAGCTCAACCAGTTACAAAAAGCCACGGCGCCCGTCCGCATCCTGGGAAAGCACAAGGCCTTAGTCGCCGCTTACCGGACCTACACGGAAGGCTGCCAAGCCATGACCGACAGTATCGATGCGGCGCAACAAGCGGTGGACCAAGCGGCTTTCGATGCGGCCGAAAAGACCCAGGAAAATGCCATGGGTAAGGTGACCGCGGCGACCCAACGCATCATGATGAGTGTGCAATAGGAAACAAACTGGAAGGTTGGGACGCGGGTCTCGACCTTTTCTGGGCTTAACGGTGGTATCATGAAGGGAGTAGGTCGGATGACGACTGCCGAATTGCAACAGTTGGTGGAACAGATCTCACAGACCGACTTCGGTCGACCATTTCGACACCGGGCCACGTTTAACGCGCGCCTCCGGACTACGGGGGGGCGTTACCGGTTAAGAGATCACAATCTTGAGATCAACCCCAAGATGTTGACCGAGCACGACCGGGCCACCTTGGTGGGGGTCATCAAGCACGAGCTGTGCCACTACCACCTGCACTTGGCGGGGCAATCCGGGCAACACCGAACCAAGGCGTTTCAAACGCTGTTGGCGCAGGTGGGGGGCTTACGTTATGCGCCGGCTCCGAAAACCCGGGCGGTTCAGCCGCGCCAGTGGCAGGTGTACGTGTGCAGCCATTGCCAACAACGCTACTACCGGTTGCGGCGTATCGACGTGACCAAGCTAGTTTGTGGGCGCTGTCACGGTCGGTTACGCCGGCAAGGTACCGTGTGGGCCGTGAACCGACCACAAGAGACTTAAGGAGGGTATGATTTTATGGGGAAGACAATCATTCGCGTTCCCGCGACGGCCGCTAACCTGGGCCCCGGGATCGATTCAATTGGCGCTGCATTGCACCTGTATCTCACCGTCATTATCGAAGAAAAAACCGAACAGTGGCGGGTCAACCACGCACTGGGCACGGAAATCCCCCGTGACGAGCACAACCTGATGGTCCAAACGGCCCTGAAGGTCAACGACAAGCTCAAACCCCACCAGTTAACGGTGATGTCGGATATTCCGGTCTCCCGGGGACTGGGCAGTTCGACGAGTGCCATCATCGCGGGCATTAAAATCGCTAACGAATTGGGCGAAATGGACCTGAGCATTGCCGACCAATTGAACTGGGCGGTCAAACTAGGCGGCGCGCTGGATAACGTTGCCCCGGCCCTATTGGGACAAGCCGCCGTGGCGACGGTGGACGAGACTGGTCAGGCCGACGCGTTAAAGTTACCGTTACCCGACTTTTCGGCGCTAGTCTTCATTCCCGCTCAGCGGTTGTTGGCCGATAAGAGTCGCGCGGCCTTACCGAAGCAGGTCGACTTTCACACGGCGGTCCACGCCAGCAGTGTGGCCAACGTGTTGGTGGCCGCCTTGTTAGAAAAAAACTGGGACTTAGCCGCCCGGATGATCGAGCGCGACGAGTTCCACGAACAGGCCCGTTCGCAACTGGTACCGGAATTAAACTTAATTCGGGATACGGCCCACGACCTGGGCATTACCGGGACCTATCTGAGTGGCTCCGGACCGACCGTGGTGACCATGGGATCTTCGGCCAAGTTAACGCTGTTGCGGAATAAGTTAACGGCCCAGGATCTACCTGGTAGTTTGCGGATCATTCCGTTGGACAAGGACGGAGCGACCGTGCTGACCGACGCTTAATTTTGAAAAAACCTGAAAATAACTCACAAAAGATGTTGCGGCGACCTTTTTGGTTTGGTATACTATTTCTTGTGAGTTAATGCGGCCATGGCGGAATTGGCAGACGCGCAAGATTAAGGATCTTGTCGGGGTAATCCCGGTGGAAGTTCGAATCTTCTTGGCCGCATCTTACTTAACATCGTTACCTAAGGGTAACGATGTTTTTTTGTGGTCATGATTAACCGGAAACGTCTTTAGCGGTGAATTGTGACAAACTGATAACATTTCCACCACGCAATCGTTTTCACGCCCCGGAGACCTTTAAAAAGGCCGCGTAAGAGCGTAGAATACGGACTTAAAATGTCTGCTGGTTTTTCTGAAAATTGCGAGACAAGTTCTCTGACAAAGCGGGGTAAAGGCGGTATAGTAGTAGCCCTGTGGTTAGAAAACCCCAGACAAAAATTTCAAAGGAGGTCGGCCTATGAACGACTTAACGACGGGTAATCCCTTAAAATTGATTTTCTTCTTCACGATTCCACTTTTAATTGGTAATTTATTTCAGCAATTATATAACGTCTCGGATACCGTGGTGGTCGGGCAAACGCTAGGGGTCAAGGCCTTAGCGGCGGTCGGCGCCACGGGTTCCATCAACTTCTTGATCATTGGGTTTGCGCAGGGGCTGACGGCGGGACTGGCGATTCTGACCGCGACGCGTTACGGTGCCCGGGATTATAAGGGTGTGCGGCGGTCGTTTGCCGCGAGTATCGTCATCTCGATTCTGATGACCATCGTCTTGACGGCCTTAGCGCTGACCTTCGTGGATCCCATCCTGAAATTAATGCAAACGCCAGCGTCCATCTTCGCCAACGCCCGTATCTTCATTAGCATCATCTTTATGGGCATCTTCGCGTCGATGGCCTTTAACCTGTTATCCAACATTATCCGCGCCCTCGGGGATTCGCGGACACCGCTGATCTTCCTGGTCATTGGGACCGTGGTCAACGTGGTTTTGGAACTTCTCTTCATTTTGGTCTTTCACATGGGCGTCGCTGGGGCCGGTTGGGCCACGGTGATTTCTCAAGTGATTGCTTCGTTACTGTGTGTGGTCTACATCATCCGCTCCATTCCGTTGCTGCACATCACCAAAGACGACTTTAAAGTCGACGTCAAGGAACTCTGGGACCACTTCTCGACCGGGATGCCAATGGGCTTTCAATTGTCCATCATCGCGATTGGGACCATGGTCATGCAGGCGGCGTTGAACTCCTTAGGGACCGATTCGGTGGCTGCTTCGACCGCCGCGTCTAAGGTGGATCAACTCTGCTCGTTGCCGATGTCGTCGTTTGGGGTCACTATGGCGACCTTCGCGGCTCAGAACTTCGGGGCCGCCAAGTACGGTCGGATTCTGGAAGGGGTCAAGAAGACCCTCTGGTTATCCGGAACCTTTGCGGTGGCAGCGGGTGGTTTGGTCATCTTCTTTGGCCGGCCACTGGTCACGTTGATCATCGGGACGGCCGATGAACACGTGATTCAATTGTCGCAAACCTACTTCAACATTATTGGGAGTACCTACCTGCTCTTGAGTGTGTTGTTTATCATCCGGAACACCCTGCAGGGACTGGGGCGGCGGGTACTGCCGACCTTGGCCGGGGTCGGCGAACTGACCATGCGGGTCTTCGCCGCGCTATTTATGGTCGGGGCCTTCGGGTACGCCGGGGCCGTTTCCGCCGAACCGTTGGCTTGGTTGGGGTCGTGTGCCATCCTGGTGCCGTCCTGGATCCGGGCCGTGCGGCAACTGCGGAACCTGCAACGGTCCGTGGATGTCGTGGACGACAAGGTAACGCCGGCAGAAGGCATCACCGAGGCACCGGTCGCAGCGGGGCCACATTCGCAACCCAAGCTGGAGTCTTAAAATTAAAAGCATGCTACACTAGGGAAGGTGATCGTCAAAGGTCAGCTTCCCTTTTTTGAAGCTAAAAATGATTAGAGGAGCTTGCAAAATGAAAAGTTTTATTTTTGATATCGATGGAACGTTACTCGACACGGAGGCCATGTACATCAAGTCGCTCCAAGCCATCCTCCACGAACGGGGAATGGAACGGTCGTACGCCGAGTTGGCCACGACCTTCGGGATTCCCAGTAAGGACGCGTTATTGCGGTTGAAGGTCCCGGATTGGGAACGGGTCTTGGCCCTGTGGGGACCGCGGACCCAGGACTACCGGTCGACCGTGGCCGTGTATGCGGGGGTGACGGATGCCTTACAGGCGTTGAAGGATCAGGGCGCCCAACTGGCCATCATGACCTCCAAACGGCGGTTTGAATACGACCGGGACGTGGTCGCCGAGGGCTTATCCGGGTACTTTAGCCAGGCGGTGATCGCCGAAGACGTGGCTCACGGTAAACCCGCTCCGGACGGCATCCTGTTGGCCATGGAACGGCTGCACGCCGACCCGCAAAGTACGGTCTACGTGGGGGACACCCTGTACGACTTAGAGGCCGCCCACGCCGCTAAGGTTCAATTCGGCTTGGCCGCCTGGAACGGCAAACACCCGGATCTGACCCCGGACGTGAGCTTCCTGACGCCGGCCGACATGCTCAAACTCCTGTAAGGATTGAGCGAAGGTAGATGTAACCGCTCTTTTATGCTATATTAAAGTCAGTCTAAAAATTTAAGGATCTAGTCAAAGGGGTGGCAGAATGCTGGCCATAATTGTGACCGGGCACGGTGAATTTGCCCGGGGAATTTTGCAGAGTGCCGAAATGATTTTCGGAAAGGCGCAAAACGTGACCGCTGTGACGTTAGCCGCCAATGAGAGCGTTGAGGATTTAGTGAGTCATTATCGCTTGGCCATCGATCAGCTGGCGCCGGTAACGGAGCTGCTGTTTCTGGTCGATCTCTGGGGTGGTTCGCCGTTCAACGCGGCCAGTCAATTGGTAGCGGCCCATCCGGACCAGTACGGGTTAGTTGCTGGGCTGAACCTGCCCATGTTGATTGAAGCCTTAGCGCTGCAACAACAGACCCTAGCCGAAGTGATTCCCCACTTAGAGCGCACGGCGCGTGGGGGAATCCGGCACCTGGATCTGCAAACGAACACGGGAGATGACGATTTATTATGACAATGGCAATTCAACTCGCCCGGGTCGATAATCGGCTCCTCCACGGTCAGGTGGCGACGGTGTGGACCAAGACGGTCCGGCCTAACCGCATTCTGGTGGTCTCCGACAAGGTGGCCCACGATAAGTTGCGGAAGATGCTGATCATGCAGGCCGCGCCACCCGAGGTCAAGGCCAACGTGATCACGGTGGCCAAGATGGTTCAGATCTACCGGGATGCCCGGTTCGATAATTTTCGGCCGCTAATTTTGACGGAAACGTTACCTGAGATGGCCGAATTAGTGGCCCAGGGAATCGATTTGAAGCCCACGGGGGTCAACGTCGGGAACCTGGCCTACACGGTCCACAAGACCATGTTGACGCCGAGTGTGGCGGCCGACGATGCCGACCTGCAAGCGGCAGCGGCCCTCAAGGCGGCCGGGGTCACCGTGTACACCCAGACGGTTCCCGGCGACCGGCAACAGGACTTTTTAGCTTTAGCGCAGAAAAAGGGATTAACCCAATAACCACCGAACACCTCACTCGGGTGACTTGGCCTGAGCGGGGTGTTTTTGTGGCATGACGGAGATAAAGGAGTCGAGCAACGTGAATGTCAGTATCTTAGCCGTCCTGATCATCGCCTTTCTGGCGGGAATCGGGGGCGTGGTCGATGAATGGGAGGTCCACCAACCCATCATCGCCTGTACCTTAGTGGGGGTGGCGCTGGGACACCCGTTAGTGGGGGTGACCTTAGGGGCTTCCCTTCAATTGATTACCCTAGGGTGGATGAATATCGGGACCGTGGTCGGCCCCGACCCCGCCTTGGCCGCCGTGGTGACGGCCTGGTGGGTTGCTGGGCCCGCGCACTTGCCGGTGGCGCTGGGCGTTATTTTAGCCCTGCCGTTAGCCTGGGTGGGACAATGGATCACTCGTGGGATGCGGCAACTGATCATTCCCGTCGTTAACCAAGCGGATCAAGCGGCCGCCGTCGGGAATCTCCGGCGCATTAATCACCTGCAACTTCTGTGTGCCGGGTTACAGGGATTGCGCACGTTGCTGCCCGCCGCGTTACTGATGCTACTGCCGGCGGCCTGGTTACAGACCGGCTACCAAACCCTCCCAGACGTTTTGCGGGGCGGTTTTCGGGTGGCTGCGGGCATGCTAGTCGTGGTCAGTTTCGCGTTAGTGATCAATACCATGGCGACGCGGCAACTCTGGCCGTTCTTTTTCCTGGGCTTTGCGTTAGCCACGGACCAACACCTCAGTTTGATTGCGTTAGGCATTATTGGGGTGGGCCTAGCCGTGTTGTACCTGGGTTGGCACGGCAATTCGGGGGCGGGGCCGACGACCGGTGCGGCCACCCCGACCAGTGCGACCGATGACGATTTAGACCGGGAATTAGATGACCTGTAAGGAGGGCGGCAACGCGATGACCACCACGAAACAACCCCTGACCCTGACTTTGGGCGACCAATTGCGGATTTTTGGCCGTTCGGGTCTGGAGCAGGCGGCGTGGAACTATCCACGTTTACAAAACTTAGGCTTCTGTTATATCATGATTCCGGCGATTCAACGGCTTTATGCCGACCGGACGGCCCAAGCGGCCGCGGCCACCCGGCACCTGACGTCGTTTAATACCATGCCCTACATGCAATCGTTGATCACCGGTGTGACGCTTTCACTCGAGGAACAACGGGCGAACGGCCACCCCGTTTCGGACGACGAGATCAACGCGGTCAAGGTTGGGATGATGGGCTCGTTGGCCGGGGTAGCCGATCCGGTCTGGTGGGGGACCTGGCGCCCAATCTTGAGCGCCTTTGCGGCGAGTCTAGCGCTCAGTGGCTTGGGCATCTTGGGGCCCATCGTCTTCTTCGTGGGCTGGAACGTTGTCCGGCTCGGCTTTCGCTGGTGGGCGCAACGGTGGGGCTATCGGCGCGGCGTTCAGATCGTCGAGGACCTCAGCCGTGGTATCTTGCAGAAATTAACGCTGGGCGCCTCCATCGTGGGGATGTTTATCATGGGGGCACTGGTGCCCCGGTGGACCCGCATCAGCCTAAAACCCGTCCTGGTGACCGCGCATCACGCCACTTATGACTTACAAGCCTTGCTGGACCAGCTCTTGCCGGGACTGTTGCCTTTGGGGCTGACCCTGGGATGTGTCTGGTTGCTGCGGCGGCACGTGAAACCTTTCTGGCTACTCCTGGGGATTTTAGGCCTCAGCATCTTGGGGTATTGGGGTGGCCTGTTCAAGTAAATGTCAGGGAAACTAAAAATAGGTTTTTCAAGAAAAGCGTCGTCTTCTTGAAAAACCTATTTTTTATTGATGAATTTTTGAGATTAGACCAACGCGGGTTTGCCGTACAGGTAGCCCTGATGCAGGCGAATCCCGTAGTGTTGGGCAAGCGTTTGGTCGTTGGCGTCCTCGACACCTTCTAAAATCATGGCCAGGTGGTACGTTTGGGCAATCTTGGCCCAAAAGGCCAGGGCGGTCGGAATCTTGTCGGGCGTTCCGGCGCTCCGGTAGTTCTGCATGGCAAACTTGATTTCGTCGACGTAGGGGAGAAATGGCGCCACGTTTGAATAGGTGTTGGAGCCGGTTCCCACGTCATCGATGACCAGTTTGATGTGGTGTTGGTGAAGAATCTGGCTGAAGTGGACCACCTCCGCTAACGTAGGGGCTTCCGTCAATTCGATGGATAAGTTCACGGCCCCCAGTTGGTCCTTTAGCGCTAGGATCACGTCCAGCGTTTGGGGGGCGCGAAATTGTTGGTTGTTGAGATTGAAGGCCAGACGCTGGTTCGTCGCGGCGACGTGTAACGCGGTCGCGGTGCGTTTTAGCAGTTGTGCCTGGTCCGCCACAGAAATCTCGGTAAAGGAGTCGGGTAAAACCCAAGCGTCATCTTTTTGCTTACGCAGGAGGGCTTCGTACCCAAAAATTCGGTGACTCAGTTGGTCAACTTGTGGTTGCGCGAAAAAACGATACATTGTTGGGTTCACTTCCTTTAGTGAGAAATTGTGAGTAAAAATCATGATAACAACTTTACCTTAGCACAAATTTAACAATCTGCAAGGCCATAGACTTTTTATCACCACAATTGATTCACTTTGGAATGGTAGAATGGCGTGATGTTTAGTTAAATGACTATTCTAACGAGTAAAACTTAGCGAGTTGGCGGTACTGACTCAGCATCCAGGTCCGGTAGGTCTTACCCTGGGGGAGGGTTTCCGTGACGTTAAGCACGGGGACCTGGGCTTGGTGCGCCAGCTTGACCATGGTGGCGACGGTCTTACTACTGGCCTGGGAATTGTTCACGAAAAAGGCAATTTTCCGTTGCCGAATACTGGTCTGAAGCTGATGAACGGCTTTGGGAGCGGGGTCCGTCCCATTTTCCACGGCACGTTCAAAGGCCGAGTTGCCCCGGCGATAGCCTAGCGCGTCGAGGGCGTAGTCGAAGACTGGTTCGCTGACGGCCACGGTCTGGTGGGCGGCGTGCGGTTTAAGCCGCTGAAGCTCATGGTCGATGGGTTTCAGGCTGGCAATGTAGGTCTTGGCGTTACGCTGGTAGGCTTGCCGGTAACGGGGCGCTTGTTGCCCAAATCTCTTGGCCAGGGTCGTGGCTAGTTGGGCCATCGTGGTGGGCCGGTACCAGACGTGGGGGTTGGCCCCGTTTTTCAGGTGGAGCACGTCGTTACCTACACGGAGGAATTGTGGTTGCGTTTGGCTGCTGTGGACCAATTTGTCGAGCCAACCGTCGTAGCCCAACCCATTGCCCACAACAAAGTTAGCGTGGGTCACGGCTGCAGCGTCCTTAGGCGTCGGCTCAAAGTCGTGCGGGTCGACGTTAGGGTTATGAATGAGCGTCGTCACGCGGCCGTGGTCGCCTATAACGGCCCGGGCGACCTCACCGTAGAAGTCTAGCGAAGCGACCACGTGAATGGGACGGGTCGATGTGGGGGCCGCTGCGGAGGATGGACGGCTACAGGCACCTAACCCGAGGAGAAGACTGCCGAGGAGAACAGATAGACTGAAACGATAAAGCTTATGTAACATGAAAAATTTCCCCTTTTATAAATAGTAATCATTACGATTTAGAATTCTATCGAAAAATTATTAACTTGGCAAGGAAAAAATTAAACGAGTGGGGGAGACCTAGACGATTAACCGCGGCCCCACGGCGATTGGTAGCAGAAAAATTGTCACAAAAAAAGCGCTCACCCGAGTAGGTGAACGCTAAAGTTGATTTGGTTAGTAACCGTAACCGCTACTCCCGGCATCCGTAGACCCAGAACTAGTCGTATCGCTATCGCCGTTAATGGCGTCGGTGGTGAACTTCGTGGTGTCGGCAAGGCCGAGGGTTTTACGAATGTGGTTCGAGACGCGCTTCAATTCTTTGGTGGTCGGGACCTGGTAGGACAAGCCGTCGATCATGGCGTCTTGACCCTGTAAGGTTTCCGACTTGATGTGGTGGGATGCGTCGCCGTACTTGGCCCGAATCTGCATCAAATCATCAAAGGAAAGGTCGGTCTTTAAGTTGCCGTTTAACGAGGTCAGAATCTGTTGGTAACGGGTGATGGACGTTAAGCCCGCCGCCTTGACCACGAGTTTCTGAAGGACCTGACGTTGTCGTTTCTGCCGGCCGTAATCCCCCTGGGGATCGTCGTAACGCATCCGTGAGTAGGAGAGGGCTTGTTTCCCGTTCAAGTGAATCTTGACGCCCTTCTTGACGTCGGCTTGCGCGTACTTGAAGGTCAGCGGTGGAACCACGTCGACGCCCCCCACGGCGTTGACCATCTTTTCGAGACCACCCATGTTGATGATGGCGTAGAAGTCGATGGGAATGTCTAGCAAGTCTTCAACGGTTTGGACCGCCGTGCTTGGCCCGCCGATGGTGTAGGCGGCGTTGATCTTTTGAATCGACGCGTTAGCCCCGGAACCGACCGTCACCCGGGTGTCCCGTGGAATACTGGTCAGGTAGGCCGTTTCCGTATCGGGGTTGATGGTGGCGACCATGATGGTATCGGTCCGGCCCACGTCGGAACGCCCTAAGGCCCCGGTGTCGGTCCCGAGCATCAGAATCGAGAACGGCTTGTTCTTTTTCAACACGGAAGAAACGTTGCGACTCTTGGAGATGTTGGAAGATTCATAGGTCTGACTAAACGTCTTTTTAGCGGACGACCAGGCCTGATACCCGTAGGCCAATCCTCCCGACAAAAAGACCAGCAAAATCGCAACGATGATCCACAACATGGGTCGGTGGGGATGCACCGTGGGCGTCTTAAAATGGGAGTTGTGGTCTGCACGACGGTCATAGACTTGTTCAAAGTCCTCCGGTGACCGTTGCCGGTTATTTTCGTTATCTTTCGGCATAATTTATTTCCTCATCTTCGTCAAAATCTTTACACATTATAAAACGGAACCGCACCAGATGAAAAGGTTCAGCCGTTCCTTAAGGGGATTTTAAGAAAGCCGTCCCCGTTTCATCGTCCGGTTAGCGAACGATGGCCTCAATTCATCTATTACACCATAGTTTTAATGATTCGTAAACGGTGCGACTTATCACGGGTGGGACGGACCAATCCTTGAATCGACGCGGCTTGTGAAGCTGTCAAGGCGCCGGGAGAACCGTCAAGCGGGGATTTGTAACCGGTTACTTATCAAGCCAATATAAAAATTATGCTATAATGAGACCCGTTATTAAGAAAGTCTAATTTTTTCTTACGATTGTTGAGGAGGGTCGGAAATGGGCGTCTTTGTTAGCAGTGTTTCGGGGGTCTTGATCATTTTGGTCATGATTACGTTGGGGTACGTCCTGGCCCGGTTTGGGTGGTTCGACGAGCAGGCGCCGAAGCTCATCGCGCGATTAGTGACCCAGATTGCGTTACCGGCTTATATGTTGGACACCATCATGTCTAAATTTACGGCCGCTAAATTAAAAAGCACGTTACCGGATTTACGGTTTCCGGTGGTGTCGATGCTGATCATGTTTGGGTTGTCGATCGTGGCGTTTCACCTGTTTCGCATCAATCCCAAGCACCGGGGCCTCTTTGAATCGATGTTCCTCAATTCCAATACCGTCTTCGTGGGGTTACCCGTCAACATGGCGCTATTCGGGCGGCAGAGTCTGCCGTTCGTGCTGGTCTACTACATGGCCAACACCACCTTCTTTTGGACCCTCGGGGTGTATTTGATTCAACGCGACGGGCAAGGCAAGGGGCAGTTCGACCTCAAGACCACCCTCAAAAAGGTCTTTTCACCGCCACTGCTGGGATTCATGATTGCGGTGGTTTTGGTCCTGCTGGGCATTAAACTGCCGCACTGGATCATGATGGACTTCCAATACATCGGGGGACTGACGATTCCTCTATCGATGATTTTCATTGGGACGGCGATTGCCGGTGCCGGCTTACGGAATCTGCGACTGGACCGGGACAGCCTGGGCATCTTACTGGGCCGATTCGTGATTGCCCCAGCCCTGATGGCGTGTCTGGTCCTTCCAACGGGCATGCCGTTACTGATGAAGCAAGTCTTCATCATCCAGGCGGCGATGCCGGTCATGACCAACGCGCCGGTGGTCTCCAAACTCTATAACGCGGATTCGGATTACGCGGCCATCATGGTGACCGAAACCACGCTACTCAGTCTGGTGGTCATCCCCATCTTAATGGTAATCATTCAACACGTGGCTTAACGATTAACCAGAGGGACTTTACGGCAACTTCGTAAAGTCCCTCTACTTGTTCGCCGGGGGTTAACCGACGACATGTCGTGAAAAAACGAACATGATTGCTGAGTTTTCGGCCGGGGCTATGGTATCATGGGCAGTGGAAACCTGTAGAGAAAGGGAGTATGGCGGATGGCAACGCTAGTGATTCTACGGCACGGTGAGAGTGTCGCTAATCGAGACAATATTTTTACGGGATGGAGTGACGTTCCGTTGACCGCCAAGGGACGGCAACAGGCCCGTGCGGCCGGCGAAATGGTCGCGCAGACGGGCCTCCAGTTTGGGGCGTTACACACCTCGATGCTGCAACGGGCCATCGTCACGTCTAACATTGTGTTGGATTGCTTGGACCAATTGGCTATTCCGGAATATAAATCGTGGCGGCTAAACGAGCGGCATTACGGCGCCTTACGGGGGAAGAATAAGGCTAAGGTGCGCGCCGAGGTCGGTGACCAGCAATTGATGACCTGGCGGCGGAGCTTTAAGACCGTGCCCCCCTTGCTGAAAGAGGTGCACCAGGACCGTCGCTACGACCGGTACAGTCCGCACTTGGAACCACTGGGGGAGAGCTTAGAGATGGCTTATCACCGTTTGATTCCTTACTGGACGAACCAAGTGGCCCCCCGATTATTGGACGGGCAAAACCAGTTGATCGTCGCTCACGGCAGTACCTTGCGGGCGCTGATCAAGTACCTCGATCGGGTCCCGGATGCTGATATTGCAAAGGTTGAGGTGGCCAACGGCGAACCGATTCGTTACGACTTTGACGACCGGTTACGCGTCCTGCAGAAAACGGTTCTATAACAGATATTATAAGAAACTTAAGTTGGGTCAAACAATCGGGGGAAATGATTGTTTTTACCCAACTTTTTCGTATAATCAGAACTAGAGTAGGCTGTTTCAATTGGGGGAAAGAGAATTGAATAAACGAAATCTAGGACATTGGGTGATCCTGCTGGTGATTATCTGCGGGATCGGCGGTGTCGTCTATGGCATGCACCGCTTGGATGCCAACGATAAGCAGGAGGTCACCACGACCAACCGCAAGCACGCTAAGCAGTCCCGTCAGGCCATCAAGACCGACGCGGCGCAGAGTAAGGCGCAACGGGCGGGGAAGGTGACCACATTTGACAAGAAACATTCGGGGAAACGGACACCACAGTTTACGGCGCAAGTTAATCAAACGCTGAAGGCCAAACGCTTCGTGGGGACGGCATTAATCGTCAAGAACGATAAGGTGGTCTACCAGAAGGCGTTTGGGTACGCGAACGCGGCCAAGAAGCGTAAAAACAAGGTCACCACGCAATACCTGATCAACTCGATTCAAAAATCACTGACCGGCCAACTCGTGATGCGGGCGGCCCAAGCGGGGCAGTTACAGTTGAGCGACCGGCTCAGTCAGTACTATCCGAAGATCAAGCACGCGGATCAGATTACCATTCGCCAGATGCTTGACATGACGGGTGGGGTGACCGGCGACGTGGCCCCCGCGACCACGTTGACCGAAAAACAGGTCTACCAGTACGCCCAGAAGAACGCTAAGATTGTGCCCAAAAAGATCAATCAGTTCGACTACCAGCCAATCAGTTACGTTTTACTGGCGGGCATCCTGAATCAGGTCACCCACGAGTCGTACTATAAGCTGTTTTACCAACAAATCGTCACGCCTTTGGACCTGAACCACACGAGTTTTGGCCAACTCTGGCGAACGTCACCGAAACGCACGCTGAGTTACGGGGGCGAGCGGCCGGGACTGTATCAAGAAGCCCACACGCCAGCCGCAAACGACATGGCCGCTCAACTGGCGACCGGGAACGCCACGATGAGTGCCGGGGACCTCTTTCGCGCCGAACGGGCCGTTATCCAGGGGAAACTCTTGGCCACACCGGCGGGGGCTCAGGTCCTACACCAAGCCACGACTGACCTGCACTATACCGGTGGGATGTACCATTACAACCAGACCGGGTACTACGGTCACGGCATGGGGGACTACTATGAGAGTACCTTCGTGATGAGTAAGAATGGCCGGACCGGGGTGATTTTCCTCTCGAACAGCTTCGAGAAGAAGACCATGTTCCCGAAGTGGTCCACGGAACAAACGGCGATGGACCTGTTCCAAACGGTCAACACGACCAAGACTTTAAAATAATTCTGAGTCGAAAACTCGGCATCGTTGGGTAACGATGCCGAGTTTTTTAGTGGCCGGGATCACATAAAATTAAAAAAGTCTAATTTTATAATCCGTTGATATAATCACGTTCTTGGCTGTTTCTGGGATTAAAATTATAAAACCACCCTTGACTTATCATTTAATTTTAATTATTCTAAGAACCATCAAGAACGCAAAAATAACTTTGGAAAGCGAGGCTGTGACGATGACTAATCAAATGATGAATACTTTCGTGGCAGTCTCTGCCGTTCAAAACTTAGTCTTATTATTAAAGAAGGACCCGGTCACTTGACCTTGAGTTAATCACTCATCGTGCAGCGAACCGAGCCCTTCTTTCCCATTGTGGTAATGAGGCTATTGGTTCGTTGAATCGGCCTCATTCACTACGGTGGATGAGGCCTTTTTGCGGTCAAAGGAGGATCGGCAAAACGTTCAAGCAGCACAACTAAATCAAAACTTAGAAAGTGGGAATTACATATGCAAAAATGGCAAAAACAAACGCTTAAATTGATGACCATGGGGGCCGCAATCCTTTCGTTGGCCGGCTGTGCCAGTGCGAAGTCCAGTGCCAGTCAGGGGAATAACCCCACCGGTAAGACCGTAAAAATCGGGGTCAACATGGAGCTCTCCGGGGCGGCCGCCGGGTACGGCGAACAACAGAAACAGGGGATTCAACTGGCTGCCCACGAAATCAATCAGGCCGGGGGCATCAAGGTGGGCAACACCAAGAAGAAGGTCCAATTGGTGATTCGCGACAACAAGACGTCCAACACCACGGCCGCTTCGGTCGCCGCCCAATTGGTCAACAACGATAAGGTGGTCGCCGTGGTCGGCCCCGCCACCACGAACGCCGGGACCGCGGCGATTCCGAACATGACGAAGGCCAGCGTGCCAACGGTCAGCCCGTCCGCGACCGACCCCGACTACACGCTCCAAAAGAACGGCAAGGTTCAAAAGTACGTTTTCCGGGCCTGCTACCAAAATAACTTGCAAGGTTCCTCGGCAGCCAAGTTCATGACCACGGATCTGAAGGCCAAGCGCGTGGCGATTTTGACCGATAATTCCAGTGATTACGGGACCGGGTTGACCAAGGCGTTTAAGAAGACCTACACGGGGAAGGTCGTCAGCAGTCAGGCCTTCCAGGAAGGCGACAAGGACTTTAACGCCGTCTTGACCTCGCTCAAGCACAAGCAGATCGACGCCATCTACGCGCCGGGCTACTACTCCGAAATTGGGTTGATCATCAAGCAGGCGCGGCAAGCGGGTATCGACGTGCCGGTGGTTGGTAGTGATGGGATGGCCGATACCAAGTTGGCCCAAATCGCGGGGAAGAGCAATTCCAATAAGATCTACTACACCACGCCGTTCTCCACTAAGGCCGCGGCTAGCAACCAAGTGGCCTCGAAGTTTATGAGCGCCTACAAGGCGAAGTACGGTAGCACCGCCCCAACGTTCTCCGCTCTGGCCTACGATTCCGTCTACATGGTCAAGGCTGCCATCGAAAAGGAAGGCTCCGCGAACTCCGTGAAGATTGCCGACGGGTTGGCCGACTTGAAGAACTTCAAGGGTACGACCGGGACCATGAGCATCGACAAGGAACACGATGCCGAAAAGACGATTTCCATCGAACAGTTGACTAACGGAACCGTCTCTAACACGTACAACATCAAGTAAGGGTGTGCTCTAAGACGGATAGAACTACCGACTAAGCTAAACGGCGTTCTTGGTCGCCAGAGGGCCAATAATTCCCAATAAGAACCGGTTTTACAACTCAGTTACTAGGTAGTGTAGTCATTTATGGGTAACTCGTCGAAAAGAACAAGTTGGAATTGTCGATAAGACAGTGTGAGCTGGAGGGACAGTCAGAAATGGGCTCAGGGGTGAAATTGGCCTTAGCTGGCGTTCTTTGCCAGCTTAGACCAAGGTCGGTCTTCAAGACCGGGTTGTGGGCTTGAAGCCGTGCCCACCCCGTTCCAGCCCATTGCTGACTGTCCCGGAAGCGCTGATCACGGTTACGATAATTCCAACAACACAGCACAAATTCTGGCGTAACGGAGGCCTAATTTTATGCAGACATTTGGACAACAATTGATTAACGGCCTGTCTCTAGGCAGCATTTACGCCTTACTGGCCCTGGGGTACACCATGGTCTATGGCATCATCAAACTGATTAACTTCGCTCACGGCGACATTTACATGTTAGGGGCCTTCTGGGGCTACTACAGCATTAGCTACTTTCACTTTAATTTCTGGTTGGCCCTGTTCTCGGCGATGGTGGTGTGCGCCATCATCGGGGTGGTCATCGAATACTTTGCCTACCGGCCGTTGCGGCATTCGGCGCGGATCACCGCACTGATTACCGCCATCGGGGTCTCGTTTTTACTCGAAAACGGGATGTCGTATCTGGTGGGGGCCAACGCCCGGAGCTTTCCACAAGCCATCCGGGTGGTGACCTATCACTGGTTGGGCCTACGGGTATCCAACATCCAACTGCTGATTCTGGGGACCGCGTGTGCGTTGATGATCCTCCTCGAGGTCATCATCAAACGCACCAAGATGGGCAAAGCCATGCGGGCCGTATCGGTGGACCCCGAAGCGGCGCAGTTGGTCGGCATCAACTTGAACCAGACGATTTCGTTTACCTTCGCCTTAGGGTCAGCCATGGCCGGAGCGGCCGGCGTTCTGATTGGCCTGTACTACAACTCGATTGATCCGCTGATGGGGATGACCCCCGGGATCAAGGCCTTCGTGGCCGCGGTCATCGGCGGAATCGGGTCGGTCCCCGGCGCGTCGTTGGGCGGCTTTATCATCGGCCTGTTGGAAACGGCCGTGCAGGCGGTCGGTCTCTCGGCGTACAAGGACGCCGTGGTGTACTTCGTGTTGATCGTGATTTTGTTAGTCCTACCTGCCGGAATCTTCGGCAAGCGGACCAGAGAGAAGGTGTAGGTCGTGAACTTAAGTGCGCGTGTTAAAAGTAACCTGGCTTGGTTAGGCGTGATGGTCGGCGGATTCGTGATCATCGACGGCCTCGAGGTGGCCCGGCTGATCAATCCCTTTATTGAAAATATGCTGGTGACCATCGGCATTAACGTGATCTTGGCGGTCGGGTTGAACCTGATCATCGGGTTTGCCGGCCAGTTCTCCCTGGGCCACGCTGGTTTCATGGCGATTGGTGCCTACGCGACCGGGATCATGACTCAGACCATGAGCACCCCGGTGGGTTTCTTCTTATCGATGGGTGTGGGCATGGTGCTAGCCATGGTGGCCGCGGTCATCGTGGGGATTCCCACGTTGCGGTTACGCGGCGATTACCTGGCCATCGCGACCATGGGGGCCGCCGAAATCATTCGAATTTTGATCAATAACCTCAAGATCACCAACGGGGCGGCGGGACTCTTCAACATCCCCGCGCTGGTCTCGTGGGCCACGGTCTACGTGTTGATGTGTCTCACCACACTGGTCACGGTCAACTTCATCCACAGTCGGGGCGGTCGCGCCGTGATGGCAGTGCGTGAAGACGAACTGGCCGCCGGGGCGATGGGAATCAACACCACGCGTTGGAAGCTAGCCGCCTTCGTCTTCGGGGCCGCTACGGCCGCCATCGGGGGCTCGCTCCACGCGGCGTACATCCAAACGATTGCGCCGGACGACTTCAACATCATGGCCTCAATCGCCATTCTGATCATCGTGGTGCTGGGGGGCGTCGGTAGTATCACCGGGACCTTCGTGGCCGCCATCGTGCTGAGCGTGTTGGATACGATCCTCCAGAACTTTGGGACGATTCGGATGATCATCTACTCGTTGGCGTTGATCCTGATCATGATTTTCAAACCAACGGGGTTGTTAGGTAGTTGGGAATTTTCGTTCAAACGGTGGTTTACACGACGGGAGGTGACCAGCCATGAGTAGTGCCTTACTTGACGCCCGGTCGTTGGTCAAAAACTTCGGTGGGCTGACCGCCGTGGCCAACGTCTCGGTTCACTTCGACCAAAATGAATTGGTGGGCTTGATTGGCCCGAACGGTGCCGGCAAGACCACGTTGTTCAACCTCCTGACGGGGGAAACGCCGGTGAGTTCCGGCAGTATCAGCCTGGCGACCGACCGGGGCGTGCAGACGCTCAACGGTCAGTCACCGGCCCAGATCGCCCAGGCCGGTATCTCACGGACCTTTCAGAACATCCGGTTGTTCAAGGACTTGACGGTACTCGATAACGTGCGCATCGCCATGACCAACCACTACCGGGAGGGCTTCTTCACCAGCATCTTGCGGTTGCCCAAGTATTACCGGACCGAACGGGAAATGACCGCCGCGGCGCAACGCCTGTTGGCCATCTTCGACCTGACGGCGGTGGCCCAGCAGCCGGCTAAGAACCTGCCGTACGGGACCCAGCGGCGACTGGAAATCGTCCGGGCGTTAGCCACTAAACCCAAGTTGTTGTTCTTAGACGAACCGGCCGCGGGGATGAACCCGGAAGAAACCGCCGATTTGACCCGGTTGATTCGGCAGATCCAACACGACTTTCACATCACCGTGGTCCTGATTGAACATGATATGTCGCTGGTCATGGACGTGTGTGAACGGCTCTACGTGTTGGAACACGGCGGGTTGCTGGCCACCGGTACGCCGGCGGAAATCCAGCAGAACCCGGCCGTCATCAAGGCTTACTTAGGAGGGGATTAAATGCTCAACGTGAAGGATCTCGTAGTCAATTACGGCGCGATTCAGGCGGTCAAACGCGTGAGTTTTAACGTTCAACAGGGGGAAATCGTGACCCTGATTGGCGCCAACGGGGCGGGTAAGTCGACGCTGCTGCACACCATCTCCGGGCTAATGCGGCCGGCCAGTGGGAGCATCACTTACCTGGACCAACCCATTCAAAAATTAGCGGCCCCCAAAATCGTGCGCGCCGGGATTTCGCAGGTCCCGGAAGGCCGCCACGTCTTTCCCGGACTGTCCGTGCAGGAGAATCTCCAGATGGGCGCGTTCTTGCGCCAAGACCACGCGGCCGTCTCCCAGGCGTTTGAAGAGGTCTACACCTACTTTCCCATCCTGAAGAAACGGCGTCACCAGGACGCCGCCACCCTGTCCGGGGGGGAGCAGCAGATGCTGGCTATGGGCCGGGCGCTCATGGCGAAGCCCAAGCTGATGCTCCTCGACGAACCGTCGATGGGGTTAGCGCCCCTCTTTATCAGTGAGATTTTTGACATCATTCAGGCCATCCACCAGGCGGGCACCACGGTCCTATTGATCGAACAAAACGCCAAGCAAGCGTTGAAGGTGGCCGACCGCGGGTACGTACTGGCCAGCGGGCAGGTGAAATTAAGTGGGACCGGGGCGGAGCTTCTCGCGACGCCGGCCGTTCAACAAGCCTATTTAGGAGGGTAAACATGAGCGTAGCAGACTACATGACCCCACGCCTCGTCGTGGTCCATCCCGACACGACGGTCAGTGTGGCGATCGATTTAATGAAACAAAACCAGATTCACCGGTTACCGGTCATGACGGATAACCGGATGGTCGGCTTAATCACCCACGGGATTATCCAGCGGGCCTTACCGTCGCAGGCCACCAGCCTCTCGGTCTACGAGACCAACTACTTATTGACTAAAACGACCGTTGCGCAAATCATGGAGACTAAGGTACAGACGGTCGCCGCCACGGCACAGCTGGAAACGGCGATTGCCACCATGCGCAAACATAAGATTGGTGTGTTACCCGTGATGGCTCGCGACCAGGTGGTGGGTATCATCACCAATAACGACATTCTCGACGCCTTCTTAAACATCGCGGGTTACGGCGAACCGGGCGTGGTGACCAGAGTGGTAGTTCCGCACGACCACGTGGGCGTGATCTTTAAACTGGGACAGGTCTTAGCGGAACATGATTTGAGCATTCAAACGCTAATGGTGGTCAACCACCAGGCCGAAAAGATCGTGGAACTCCATGTGGCGAACGACCAGGTGGGACCGGTCAACCAGGTGTTAACGGCAGCGGGCTTTACGGTTCAACCGGTCGCAGTTGACTAGTAAGCTAATTGATAGGTTTGATAAATCACTAAAGAACGGGGCTCCGCCATGGCGAAGTCCCGTTCTTTAGTGATGTTTAATTAACTGACGAGTTAGATTTAAGCTAAAGCGCCCATTGGGTCCCAAGGTGCTAAGACCGTGGGTTCTTCGGTTTCTTGGATTTTCCGCAGGTCGGCTGGCAAGAATTCCTTGTTCACCACGACCTGGTAGCAGTACTTGTCCATCCAGGCGTCGCTCATCACGAAGTACCCCTTGGTGCCGACTTTTTCACCCCAGGAGTTTTCGACCTTCCACTTAGTTGGCTTGCCGTCAACCAAGTCCACACCGGTCAAGACCATGGCGTGAGTCATCAGGCTTTCGCCGTAGTCCAACTTTTCGGCCTTGGACATGTCGAAGTCGATGTTGAAGAGGTCGTCCTTGTGGTAGTAGTTGGTGTCCATGATCCCCTTTTGCCGTTCGGAAGATTGACCAACGTCACAACCGAACCAGACGGATTGGCCGGCCTTCAATTGCTTGATGGCTAAGGCCTTGAAGTCGTCCATGGAGACGTTTAAATGCTTCACGGCGCGGCCGCCGACCACGTTCCCTAACATTTCGATGGTGTAGGTGTGGTTGTATGGCTTGTCGTCGGTTGGGGCGTTGATGATGGACACGTAGTCGGATAAGTCCCAACCCACGTACTTGTCGAAGAACGTCTTCGGGGTCAAGCCCTTGTCGATGTGGTAGTTCTTGTCGTCGTCGCGGTATTCGAAGTCAAATTCGGAAACGGGTTCGCCTAACGTGTAGGCCAATAACCGGTAGTCTTCCTTTAACATCTTGTCCTTAGCGGCCGCGATGTCGTCGGCGCTGGCGTTGTCGGCTACGAGCTTGCGTAAGACCACGGCGTCCTTGCGTAACTTCAGGTTTAACGTGCTGTTCAGTTCGCTGGACTTAGAACTGTTGTAGGTTTCGGGCATTACCGACTTGGGCACGATCCCGTACTTTTCGATGATGGCACACAGCATGTCCCATTGGCCACCGTCTTGTTGGGGCGTGGTCATCAGGAAGGCTACCTTACGACTGGACGTTGGTTGGTCCGCCGTAGCTAAGACGTTTTCGTAGAAGTAGTTGGCCTTTTCGAACTTGTCCCAGAAGTACGTGTAGTTTTGGGAAAGCTCGAAATCGCTCAACTTAAAGAGGTCGGCTAAGTGGTGCCGCATGGTGTTTAAAGCGGCGAACATCCAGCACCGACCACTTTGCTTTTGGTTAGCCACCTTACCCGTGTCCAAATCGATGGAGAATACGGGGGTCATGTCGGCAGCGGACGCGTAGTCGGCCGCCGTGGCTAAAATCCCTTGATGGCTAACGGCCCGTTCGACGACCTTGGCCATCGGATCGTCCGTTAGTGCTTTTTGATAGCTGGCGGTTTGTGCCGCCGTGATTTCTTTACTCAAATTCGTCACTCTCCTAACCCTGAATTATTCACCAGAAACTCCAAAATCCCCATCAAACACATGATTCAAGTG
>NZ_AZDW01000037.1 GCF_001434115.1 Levilactobacillus zymae DSM 19395 | reverse complement strand
TTTCTTATCATGAATCGTTGATTTAACAACATTTCCATTGACAAGACGTAGAAAAAAGCGCTCTGAATGACTGATTAACGTCATCCAGAGCGCTTATTTTAACTAAGGTTCGTCTTAAAACTCAATTACCAATTTAAAAATAGCCATCCATTACCTTTGCTGAAAAGAACCCAGTCTAATTACTGTTATAGCCCGTGTAAGCTGGAAGGCCAGTCAGCAATGGGCTCAGGAGTGAAATTTGTGTTGGCCGGCGTTCTTTACCGGCCTAGACAAAGGTCGGTCTTCAAGACCTGGTCTAGGGGCTTGAAGCCGTGCCCACTCCGTTCCAGCCCGTTGCTGACTGGCCTGGAAGCGTTGAACACTTCAAATTAGTCTTTTAAGAAAATAAGTTCTCATTAAATCACATCCGGGTCGTGCGTATCCCGGTACTTGCGTTTCAAATAATAATAGAGTGGCATCCCCAGTGCGATCACGACCATCGAAGCCGCGGCCCCGGTGAAATCGGAGAACAATTCGCTGATGACCACGAAGCCGGTCCCCAGAATGGCGAAGATGGGCACGATTGGATACCCCGGCGTCCGGAACCCGGTCGGCCGACCGCCGTGGCGGCGCCGGAGAATGAAGACCCCGACGAACGCGGCAATGTAAAAGCTATACATCACGAAGATACACAGCTCCGATAACCGGTCCGTGTCGATGGTCAGGATCATTGCCGCCGTTAAGACCAGCAGTGTCAACGTGGCCACCACCGGCGTGTGGGTCTTGGGATTCAAGCGCCCCAGGTATTTCGCAAACGGCAATTGATGCTTGGCAGCCATGGCGTAGTAGATTCGCGGAAAGCTCATGACCTTACCGTTGAGCGCACCGATGATTGAAATCATGATACCGATATTGATCAGTCGCCCGCCCCAGGTGCCAAACGCACTGGTGGCGAAGTAGGCCGTGGCGTTTTCCCCCAACGCATCGATGCGTGCGGCGCTCATCGACCGGAAGATGCCGTAGGTCACGCCCAGGTACAGCACGATAATAATCGTAATTCCCAGGATAATGGCCAGCGGCAAGAGCTTTTCGGGGTGCTTGATCTCGCCCCCCAGGTTGGTAATCAGAATCCACCCGTCGTAGGCAAAGATGGTGCCCAACACGGCGACCCCGAAGTTGCCCATGCTCTGATGCACACTGGTGATGGTCTCCCCTAGCGCACTCTGGTTACCGAAAAACAGGCCGAACACGATGATCACCAGGATTGGCACCAGCTTACAGATGGTGGTCACGATGGCAAACGTCGCCCCGTACCGATTCTCTAACATGTTGAGGACCGCAACTAACACGATGGTGATAATCGCGATGGGGGCCTTCCAGAAGGAACTGATGCCAAAGAAGTTGACCATCAGTAAGCCCAGATACCCGGCAATCGAGCCCACGATTGAAGGCGCGTAGACGATCACCTGCATCCAACCGGACATGAAGCCCCAGAATTCCCCGTAGATGTGGGTCATGTACTGGTATAATCCCCCGGTGTGGGGAATTTGCGACCCGATTTCGGACAGCGTCAGACCATCCGCCAGGGTGATCACGCCCCCTAGTAGCCAGGCCAGTAACGCTAAGTTGGTCGACCCCGTCATTTGTAAAACGGAGGCCTGTTTAAAGAAGATTCCGGACCCAATCACGGTCCCAATGACTAGCGAGAGTGCCGACCACAACCCCAGTGACCGGTTCAGCCCCACCGTTGACGTTTCTTTCACGATTTCCCCATCTCTTTCTCTCCAAGCTCCGCGCCGACTGCCACCAGCGCGGTGTTAGTTCATAGTATACTGGTCTGGTCCAGTCGGCGCAATCAGAACCGACCGGAAGGGGTATTTCGACGCAAAACCTGCGTGGACTTAAATCCGGCCCCCATGATTGGTAAAAAATCGCTATAATAGTAATTTGTAGTAACTTTTTTGCCAACTCAACTGAAAGGACAATTTCGATGACGAATAAACGGATTTCGCGTTCCTTAATCGTGATGGTCTTCGGGACCTTCTTCGGGATCCTGTGCTCCACTTTGATGAACGTGGGACTGCCCCAACTGATGAAGGCCTTCCAGATCAGCGAAGCTCAGGTGCAATGGGTCACCAACGGCTACATGCTGGTCAACGCGCTGATGATTCCCGTGAGCGCGTACCTGATCAAACGCTTCTTATTTCGCTACCTTTACATAACGGCCACCGTGATTTTCCTGCTGGGAACTTTACTGGGAGCGGTCTGTGACCAATTTATCCTGGTCATCGTCGCCCGGATGATTCAAGCGGTCGGCGCCGGCATGATGATGCCGCTGGTCAACGTCTTGGCCATTCGCTACGCCAAGCCCGAAAAGAAGGGTTCCATCATGGGTATCATTGGCTTAGCCTTCAATTTCTCGCCCATCATCGGGCCGACCGTGTCCGGAATCATCCTGGACTACCTCTCCTGGCGCTGGCTCTTCATCGTGATTCTGCCCTTCATCGTGATCACGTTGATTGCCTCGCTCATCATCCTGCCCAAGATTCCCCACAACGAAGCGCCCCACTTTGACTTGCGGGGGCTAATCATCATCAGTATCGGCCTCTGGGCGGTCCTGATGGGGCTATCCAACATCTCAACGGCCAGCTTCCTGTCCTGGCAGGTCGGTGGGCTGGTCTTGATTGGTCTGGTCTTCATGGCCGGCTTCTACCGCTCACAATTGCACCGGCAGGACCCTTTGATCAACCTACACGTCTTTAACCACCAGCAGTTTGTGGTCGCCACCGTGATTAACATGCTGATCATCGCGACCATGTACGGCAACACAATTCTCTTGCCCCTGCTGGTCCAAACGATTCAACACCGCTCAGCACTGGTATCTGGGTTGGTCATTCTGCCCGGCGCCCTGCTGACCGGGACGCTCTCGCGCTTGAGTGGCCGCTTATACGACCGGATCTCGGTCAAAAAACTGGTCTTCGCCGGGTTGACCATCGACTGTGCCGGCACGTTGATGCAGGCGTTTGTCGGCACCGAGAGTTCGGCATGGGTCCTGGCGATTTTCCAGGCCGTCCGTCAACTCGGACTGGTCACCATGCTGATCCCGTTACAGACCCACGCGCTGGGATTATTACCCTACGACATGGTGCCGGACGGCGTGGCGACGTTCAACACGATTCGCCAGGTCGCGGCTTCCTTCGGGACGGCGATCATCATCGCCGTGGTGGCCGTGGTCAACAGCCGCGTGGCCGGCGACGGTCGCTACGGCATCGAGGCTGGCTTCTTGGTCTGCTTTATTTTACTGGTGGCCTCGCTGGTCGTAGCGCGACGCTTACACCGGCAGCCAGATTTGCTGAAACACGTGGGGTAACTAATACCGAACCATTTGCTCACCTTTCGGGGTGAGTTTTTTTGTGCTCAAAGGCGTCTAAGTTTTACCACTTTCCAAACCAACCCCCTCAATCCGCAAAAAAATACCCAATTAATTCCACCAAAATTTCTTGGAATTAATTGGGTATCTTATCAAACCGGGCGCTTAGTGCGTTGCCACGTAAGCGTCGAGTTCCTTTAAGTACAAGGCCTTTTGGGTAGCGCTGATCCACGACGTCTCAAACGAGTTACGGGCCAGTTGCACGACCTGCGCCTTCGTTAAGTTGAATTTATCGGCCAGCGCATAGTAGTTATCCCCGATATAGCCACCAAAGTAAGCCGGGTCGTCCGAATTGATGGAGACCTTGACGTGCTGTGCTAACAGGTCGAGGACTTCCTTACCCTTCATTTCCGGCGACACAAAGCTGTTAGACAACGGGCACGACGTCAGGCCGATTCCCTTGCGCGCCACCAACTGAACCAGGTCCGGGTCCTCCACGATGTTGGTCCCGTGGTCCAAGCGTTCCACGTCCAGCTGTTCCAACGCTTGGCGGATATGTTCAATGGAATCCTTCTGGTCGATGTCACAATGCGCGGTCAAATGTAATCCCGCCGCGGCCGCATCTTCGTACTGGCGGGCGAACTTCATCGGCGGATTGTTGTGTTCGTCGGAGTCCAGGCCGATTCCAATGAACTTATCCTTATAGGGTAAGGCCGCCGCCAAGGTCTGTCGGGCCGATTCCTTACTGAAGTCGCGGAGAAAACACAGGATCAATTGCGCGTCCACGTTGAGCGCCCGGGCATCGACCGTTGCGCGGTATAGCCCGTCGATCACGGTCTTAAACGGAATCCCCCGACTGGTATGGGCTTGCGGGTCAAAGAAAATCTCCACGTGCCGGACGTTGTTTGCCGCGGCGCGTTGTAAGTAGGCAAAGGCCAAGTCGTAGAAGTCCTGTTCGTGTTGTAACACGTTCATCGCGGGGTAATACACCGCTAAAAAGGACGCCAAATCATCGTATTGATAGGCTTTTTGGACCTCTTCGATGGTGTGCTGACCGATGTCCACGTGGTTGCGCTGTGCCAGCTTAAGCTTCAAATCGGGCTCTAGGGTCCCCTCGATGTGAAGATGCAATTCCGCTTTGGGCAACCCGTGAGTAAATGCCTGAGTTACTTCTGTAGACATATGTTAATACCCCCTACAAGTTTTATTATACGGTTTTTATGCCGTTTTCTCGAGTTTAACAGAGAGAATTAATTTGTCAAATGATTAAAAACGAACAATAGGGTTGCGTAGCTGTGAAATATATGCCAAAATGTGAAATACATTGAGAAAGAGAAAGGAGTTTCACATTGTGTTAAAAGCAAATCGTGCAACCGTTACTACCGGCTTTCTGGAACGGACCTTCCACTTGTCCGAACAGCACACCACGGTGCGCCAAGAACTACTGGCAGGTCTGACCGCGTTCGTATCGATGGCCTACATCCTCTTCGTTAACCCCAGCATCTTAGGGGCCGCGGGGATGGACAAGGGCGCCGTCTTCACGGTCACCGCCCTGTCGGCCATCCTGGGCTGTCTGTTAATGGCCTTTCTGGCGAACTATCCAATTGCCATCGCCCCCGGCTTAGGGGACAACGCCTTCTTTACATACTCCGTGGTCTTGGGCATGGGCATCCCTTGGGAAAAGGCCATGGCCGGCGTGTTCGTCGCCGCAATCCTCTTCACGCTCTTATCCTTCCTAAAGGTCCGCGAAGTCGTCATCGACGCTATCCCGAGTGACCTGAAACTCGCCATGGCGGCCGGCATCGGGATCTTCATCGCCTTCGTCGGCTTGCAAGGTGGTGGGTTGATCGTTGCCAGCAAGACCTCGCTGGTCGAAATCGGCTCCTTCACCGTGCCGACCACTTGGTTGACCATCTTCGGGATTTTTGTCATCGCCATCCTGATGGCCATGCGGGTTCCCGGGTCCATCTTCATCGGCCTGGTCGCTTCCACGATTTTAGGACTGGTCACCGGGCTGATCAAGGCGCCTAGCAGCTTGATTTCCATGGCGCCCAGCATGGGGCCGACCTTTGGTGTGAGTCTGAAAAACTTGCCGTCCGTCGCCGATCCACAGATGTGGGCGGTGGTCCTGATCTTCCTCTTAGTCGCCTTCTTCGACACCGCCGGGACCCTGATTGGGTTGGCCCAACAGGCCGGCATCATGAAGGATAACAAGATGCCACGGATTGGGCGGGCCTTGATGTCCGATTCGTTGTCCATGTTGGCCGGGTCCGTGATGGGCACCACGCCAACCGCCGCTTACGTGGAATCCTCCGCCGGGATCGCCGTCGGGGGCCGCACGGGGTTGACCGCGCTGACCACCGGGATTCTCTTCGTCTTTAGCCTGATGTTCTCGCCCCTACTCACGGTGGTGACCTCGCAAGTCACGGCGCCCGCGTTGATCATCGTCGGGGTCTTGATGGCCTCAGCGCTGAAAAACATCCACTGGGACCAATTCGAAGTCGCCGTGCCCGCCTTTCTGACGATCGTTGGCATGCCGCTAACCTACAATATTTCCTACGGGATTGCCTTCGGGTTTCTGACCTACCCAATCCTGATGACGGCGGCCGGTCGGCGCAAGGAAGTCAACGCCGTGATGTGGAGCCTGCTAGTGGTCTTCATCGTGCTGTTGTACATTTTGAACATTTTGCCGAAATCTTAGGAGGTTCCTATGACAACCTTAAATCAGTATCTGGATGCCGGCGCCGCTAAACTCCCCGCGGACTTAGTGATCGAGCACGGCACCCTGGCTAACGTCGATACCGGGGAATTTTACCCGGCCGACGTGGCCGTTTATCAACAACGCATCGTCGCCGTGGATGACGACGTGAGCGCCTACGTGGGGCCGCAAACCCGCCACATCGACGCGACCGGGAAGACCCTGGTACCTGGTCTGATTGACGGGCACATCCACGTGGAATGCAGTAAGTTATCGATGACCCGTTTCGCCCAACTGGCGGTCCCCCACGGCACCACCAGCATCGTGTCCGGGCTGGACGAATACATCTCGGTGATTGGGGTCCAGGGTCTAGACGAGATCTTTGCCGAAATCAAAAACTTGCCCCTGAAAGTCTTCTGGGGGTTGCCCTACAAGACGCCCTACACCATTCCCAAGTCGACCATCGCCTACAACGTCACGGCGGCCGACCACGAACACTACCTGCCGCAGGAAAACTGCTACGGCGTGTGGGAGACCGTTAAGGAGGCCGTGGCGACCCAGGACCCTGACACCCTAAAGGCCCTGGAGTTGGCCAAACGCTATCATAAGCCAATCTTCGGCTGTTCGCCCATGACGCAGGGCCGCGACCTCAACGCCTTTTTGATGAGTGGCGTGCACATCGACCACGAAAGCTACAGTCACCAGGAGTTTCTAGAAAAGGCCCGTAAAGGCTTGCGGGTGGTGATTCGGGAGTCGTCCGTGACGAAGTTTTTGGCCGAAAACATTCGGGCGTTGACCGAGGGTCCAGCCGGTGTCGCCCGGCACATCAGCTTCTGTACCGACGACGTTAACGCCCGCGACGTCCTGGCGCACGGTCATCTCGACCACATGGTCCGCTTGGCGATTCAGGCCGGCGTCGCGCCGATGACCGCCATTCAAATGGCCAGTCTCAACGGGGCGGAGGCCTACCACGTCGACGATACCGTGGGGTCCATCGCCCCCGGGAAGGACGCCGACATCCTGCTGGTCGACCATCCCGGGACGTTCAACGTCGAGACCGTCATCAGTCGCGGGCAGCTGGTCACCGAAAACGGCCAGCCAGTCCGGACCTTTACGCCACCGAAACGCAGTGCGGCCCTGCAAGGCCAGTTGAAACACGCGCTCCTGACGCCCGCCGAATTTGACTACCCGGTAGCCGCAACGACCGGGACGGCCCGGGTCCGGACGATTCACAGCGTGGGCCCGTTCGTGCGTAAAGCCAAGGACGTCACGCTCCAGATTCGCGACGGGCGGGTCCAACCGGATGCCGCTCAGGACGTGGCGGCGGTGTCGGTGATCGAGCGTCACGGCGTGAACCAGAACCACGCGCGCGGTTTCATCTCGGGCTGGTCGATCATCCACGGCGCCATTGCCACCTCGGCGGCTCCCGATGATAATAACCTGGTGGTGGCCGGTATCGATTCCGCGGACATGGCGCTAGCCGCCAATACGCTGATCGACTGCGGCGGGGGCCAGGTGGTCGTGGACCACGGCCAAGTGGTGGCGCTCTTGAAGCTGCCTATCGCCGGCATCACCACGGACTTGACGCCCAAGGACTTAGCCGCAAAGGAAATTGAGTTGAAACACGCGGCCGAACAGTTAGGCAGCACCCTGCCCGACCCGTTGTTCTACCTGTCATTTCTGCCCATCACGGCCATCCCCGACCTGGCGATTACCGATGGCGGAAACGTGGACTACACGCAGTTAACCTACTTTGACCCGATTTTGAAGATTTCTGAATAGTTTGGAAGACGCGAAAGGCGGCCGTTCGAGGGAACGACCGCCTTTTTAGCACAAAAAAGCCGACCCGCTCTCGCCAGTCGACTCCCCCCAGCCCAACTCTCGGTTTGGGCCAAGCACTGCTATTTACCGTTTACCAAGCTAAGTAGGTAAACAGATTCGTGGTAAAACTAATGCTGCGCGTGCTGTGCCAGCCAATCCCGGTGAAGCCACCGAAGATGTCGTGGATACCCGCAAACACGTTGACGCTCGACCAGGCGTGAACACTCACGCTAGTCCAACTAATCACACCGAAGCCGCCATTCGTTTGACCGCCACAGTGTGGATGGTTACCGTGATGCCCACCGTTGTGTTGACCATCCGTCGCCGTCTTGGTGTCCGTGACCCGCACCGTTGCGGCGGGATTGGCCTTACTCAACGTAAAGGCCGCCCGCTTCGTCGCCAAATCGTAACCCGCTGGAGCCTTAGTTTCGACAAAGTAGTAATCACCTAACGCCAACTTCGTCACGTTGAGCTCACCGGCCGCATTGGTAGTCAGGTTAGCCTGGACTAACTTACCAGCCTGGGTAAACAAGCTGTATTGGGCGCCCGCTAAGGCCGCGTTAGTCTTCGCATCCGTCTTGATCAACTTTACGCGCCCCTGAGTAACGGCTGGCTTCCCCTGATTACCGGTGGCACTACCGTCACCGCCCCAGGCAATCGTGGCGTGCACCAGGCCCGTGACCGGCGTGTCGCCATTAGTAGCCGTCATGCTAACCTCATTGGCCCAGTAATTAACGCTCGGGATACCCGTGATGGCTGCTTGATAGTTCAAGTTAACGCCCTTGTCGACGTGGTCAAATTTCATCGTGATGGTGTTCCCATCGACCGTCACGTCCGGCGTGACCGTGCCGCCATCCGGCGTAAATTGACCGTCCTTAAACGTCCCCGTTTCCGCCTTGACGGAGCCGGCCACGTAGGTTTGGTCGTCACCCAATTTATCGGTCAACGTTACGTCCTTCAGGTCTTTACCGTTGGGATTAAAGGCCACGTTCCAGTTCGCCGTAGTGGGATGCCCCGCGACCAACTTGGTATCCGATAGCCAACCGATCTTGTTGATCAACCATTGCGCGTTATCCTGGTTAGTCACGGTCTTGCCGTTAACGCCCAGTTCCAAGGTCCCGTGCCGGTTCAGGTTGTGGGTGACCAGGTAATCGTTAAACGTGATGGTCCCGGTCGTACTGTCCTTCTTGATATCGAAGGTCCCGACTTGGCTGTGCGTTTCGGGATCGTTGATGGCAAAACTATAGTCGTAGGTTGGGCGCACGTTGGCCGGTAACGTCACCGTCGCCGTGTCACCGCTCTTCAACGTCACGTCATCGTTTAGCGACCACTTGTACGCGGCCGTGTAGGCGCTGTACTGGTCCAGCGAATGCGTCTTGGATTGCGTCTCGCCGGCGTCGTTGGTGATCACGGCATCGTCCGCCGTTAACCCGTTCGTGGCCACGGTGCTGGCGTCCGCATGAACGCCCCCCGCAACCAGCGTCACTAGAAAAGTGACCAGAAGTAATAAACCGGTCCGCCAAGACTGTTTTGGTGCTGTCTGAACATTAAGCAAAATTCCCATCTCCAAAATTAAGTCTGTGATTGACTAGGCCTCCTCCCGTGAGGTCTTAAGCCACGATGTGTGATGCGTTAAGTGCCGCGCAAAGGCTAATACGATACTGAAAAACAGGGCCAGGTAGACGTACGATACCCAGAGTGGCAGGCTCAACCAGAAGCGTTTCGCTAAGGGCGGCTCTTGGTGTCGTCGCAAATCCCCCAGGTAATCCAGGGTGAAGGTCCCACCCCAAAGTAGCGACGCGCCGGCCAATACCAGGAGTAAGCCCCCGAAACTGCCCACGGCGCTAAGCGAGGTCAACTGACCCCAGCTTTGCCGCCAAAACAGCCAAGTGATGGTCACAATCAGGCTGTCCGCCACCAGGTTCAGGTAGGGTTGACTCAGAAAATAGGTCACCCCCACCTTCTGCCGCCAGCTTAACGTGGTACTTCGGAGAACCCGCGGCAAGTAGCGCTGACAGTCCAGGTTCCCCTGCACCCACCGACTCCGTTGCCGCACAAATTTTTTCAGCGAGGAGACCGCCTGTTGGGACACGTAGGCTTGTTCCTCGTAACTGATATGTAGGCCGTGAAGCATCAATTTGATGGTCAACTCATAGTCGTCTAGTAGTGCGTTGCCCCAGGGATGGGGTCCCAGCGCCGCAACGATGGCGTCCAACCGGAAGAACTGGCCGTTACCGCTCAAGCCCACGGTGTGCCAGTAATTTCTGGCGAGCTGAGCGCGGTTGTTCACCGTGAAGAATTCCAGGTCCTGCGACGCCTGTAACCCGTTTTTAAAACGGGGATACATCTTGACCCGCAGCTGAACCGCGGCGGTTTGCGGATCGCTGAAGTGCCGGTCCAGCCGGGCAAACGTGTTGGGTGTCAACTGGCCGTCCGCGTCCACGACACCGATGACCGTTTCCGGTCCCAGGGTTGTGGGTTGGTGGCGTAACGCGTCCAGCGCAAAGTTGAGCGCCGCCCCCTTTCCCTGCTGAGCGTTCGGCGCGACCCGTCGCAAGCAACGCACTCGCGGGTCTTGGATGGCCTGAACAATGTCCGCGGTGGCGTCCTGGGAGCCGTCGTCAATCACCACGATCTGACCGACGAAGTCCAACGCTAGTAACGCGCGGACCGTGGTCCCAATCACGGCCGCTTCGTCCACGCACGGCACCAAGATGAGGTACTGATGTCGCGTCGCCAGAGTCGTAGCCGGTAAGGTTCCCGGCTCCTGCCGCCAAGCCGCCGACAGGATAAAACTGATGAAAATGTAGGCCAAAAACGTAAAGACCACCAGGACATACCCTAGATTAAGCAGGCTGGTCATAACTGCGAGTCCCCGTGACGGTTAATCCAGTGAACGGATAGGCCGCTAATTGCAATCGCAAAGAGCAACGCGACGGACATCACGCCGAAATACTGACTGAAAAACGTCAAGCCGACTTGCCAAAACGAGGCGTCGGCCTGCCCCGGTTGGACGGCTAACACTGAGCCGCCAATCCCCATCCTTAACAATTGCGAGCTACTCATAAAAAACATTCCCCCTAAATGAATGAAATTGTTTGTCTCACACATCGGTGAAAGTATAACATTGTTTTTAACCAGCCACAATATTATTTATGCGCTAGATGAATCATCAGGTAGTCGGTTCTTGGGGTAAAACGTCAGTCGGATTTACGGCGATCACTTGTGCTGTTAAGCCAACTTTTTGATTAAAATCATCCGCAATGTTCAAACTGAAGTTACTGTTATACCGGGAGTTTGACACCATCTCGTCGTGTTTTTTATTTTTGCCAAATGGTGACCTGAGCTTTAATTTAATCAGCGCCTACCCCCCTAAATTTCATGACGTAAATTCGGCATAATTTTTTATGAAGTATTTTTATAAAGGCCGCCCCTAAATCGTTTTCAGTATGCTCAATTTAATTGCCCGCCAATCGCTCGGGCCCTAGTCGATTGTTCACCAAAAAAGGTCCGCTCAGCTCTCACTGAACGAACCCATAAGTCTAATCTAAACCATTTTCCATGTTTCCCACAAAGTAGCGCTTACCGTTAACCTTGTAATTCTGCCAAGTTCCCAGTGAATCGTAGGTGTCATCGACAGGGAAGAACGACTTGCTGCGCTTCTGGTTAAGGTCCTTAATGGTCAGGCGGTAATGGTGCTTGGCCACCTTTTTGTTCGGCAAGCCCTTGACCGGCGTCCGGTAATCAACGGTCGTGGTCCGGCCCTTGACCGTGACCTTGGTGACCTTCGCGGCACTCGTTGGCTTCCAGACGTTGTTGGCCGCCATCCGCCACTCGCCACCGTTCGGCGCAAACTTCGCCATGGCCGTCCCGCTATAGGCCTGCAGGTAATTATCCAATGTCAGGTAAAAGGCCGCCGGTGTGGTCAGCCCCATATCGTTCGTTTTAAAGCCCGTCCCCTTTTGGAACAACAGGGTCCGCACGGGTGCCTTCAACTTCACGTTCTTGAAATTCTTCTTGGTAAACGGCACGGAAATCATCCCGTGATATTTTAACTGCTTTAGCCGTTGGTAATGTACGGCCCCCGAGGTAAACGCCGCGCGAATCACGATGTTTCCCTTTTTGTCCTTATCGGCTTGTGAGCCGCCCAGGCCAGCCACGGCCAACAGGGACCCCTTCTTCTTGATCAGGGGTTTGTACGTCTTGCCGCTCTTCTTCAAAATCCCCACGTCCATGGTCTTCTTCAACCGGACGTAACCTGTGGTGTCCCGTAAGTACGCGCTTTGTGCCGTGCCCGGTAACGCACTGGCGTGGACGGTCTGCTCGTGGCCTAACGCAAGTCCCAAGACCCCCGCCGTGACGGCTAAGGCCCCCATAACAATCTTTTGCATAGTAGTCATCCTCCTCTATCAACGAGCAATTTTACACTAGTAATAGTTAATTGTAGTTTTCAATTTGGTTACAAATGAATTTAACTAGATTTTCAGGATGCAAAAATCGATCATCCCCAGCCGCGCAGGTCAGGAATGACCGATTTCATTAACTTAAATTGGGGCTAGTGCGTCGAACGGCGCCGAACAAACGGGATTGCCAATAACGCTAACAGCAAGGCCCCGAGTGCCGACCAGCCGCGACCGTCCCGTTGCCCGGTCTGGGGTAACGTGGTCGCCGCAACGCGGGTCGGCGTCGCCTTAGCCGGTTGGGGCCCGGTGATTCCGGTCGCTGGCTGCGTGGCCGTTACTCGTCGTGGGTGACTGGTAGTTGCTACTGCTGACGCCTGCCGCAGATCGGCAACTTGGGCGGACGCGACCGCTTGCCGGGCCGTAGCCGCAGCGACCGTCTGCGCTTGTGGGCGAGCCGCTCGCTGAGCCTTCCCGTGAGTCCGGGTAGCGTGGGCCATCTGGACCTTAGGCCACGTCTTCAGAGCAGCCAGTGACGGGGTTGGGGCTAAGCGGTCCTGGAAATGTAGAATCTGGGGCCGTTGCGGGTCCGTGGTGTCGACGACCGTGACCTGCCCGTTCTTTCCGTGGAGCGTCACGGTCGCGGTCGGTGCGGTCACCTTTTGGGTGGTCGTGTGACCAGCGGCGACCTGGTCCACCGTGATGACCTGCGTGGCGGGGTCATAGGTATAAATGGTCTCGCTCTGGTCCGGCCACTGCTTAGTCACCGTGACCGGTGACGTCACGATCGTTGGGACCGTGGGAGCATCAACGGTCACGGTGGGTTGTGGAGCCACGGTCAACCGTCCCGGCAAAACGTGTAGCTCATAATTCTGGTTGTCGCTGGTCACACCGATAGCGTACTGGCCAACGTACTGGGCCGCCGGACTGACGTATTGCAAATGCAAGTCCGCCAAGGTATCCCCCGGTTTGAGGGTCCCTGAGACCAGTTTGGCCGTATTTTGCGGGTTCCGGTCGCCGGCATACTTCTGTTGATCAGCCACTCGAATCGTGAGTTGCCGCGGTTTGACCACTAAATAACTCGCTCGCAGCATCTTCACCGCGTAATCCGGATTCCCCACGCCGAGTCGGGCTTGGGCAGCCGCAGTCAACCGAATGGTATACGGGTGACCGACTTGTAGCGCCGTAGCTGGCACCACGTGTTGCGTGTCGTCCACGATTTCAAAGTCCGTGGGCGCTAAGGTGACCAGTTTCCCATCGACATGGGCTTGGCCCGTAGGCGTCGGCACACCCCCGTAATCGACGACGGTGTCCAGGGTGACGGCACTGACCACGGCGGGCGTGATTTGGAGCTGACCGGGCGTGACCGTGACCTGGTAGTTCAGTCCGGTGCCCTGCCCGGTGATGGCGTAGGTACCGACATCTTCACCGGTATCCCGCGTCAGCGACAGACCTAACGCCGCCAGTGTATCCCCGGCGACCAATCCCGTAACCGGAACGGTCACTTGTGGCTGCGGGTCGGCGTGTCCGTAAGTCTTGGCCTGATTGGCCAACGTCACGGTGATGGGCCGGGGGGTGATGGCCAGGTAGACTGGCGTGTCATCGAAACTGACCGCATAATTTTGACTATTCGACTGCCCACTTAGCAAATAGGTACCCACGTTTTCACCGTCAGCACGCGTTATCGTTACACCTAACGCACTAAGTTGGTCACCATTAACTAACTGGGTCTGAGCAGCAGCGGTTAAGCCCAACGCCGGATCAGTCTCACCGTAAATCTTGCTTACGGCTTGCATGGCTACTGTGACTGGCCGCTGGTCAATCGTTAGGTAGACCGGGGTTTTATCGAAACTGACCGCGTAATTTTGACTATCGGACTGCCCATTTAGCAGGTAGGTGCCAACGTTTTCACCGTCAGCACGCGTTATCGTTACACCTAAAGCACTGAGCTGATCACCATTAACTAACTGGTTTTGGGTATCAGCCTTTAAGCCCGACGTCGGGTCAGGCTCACCATAGGTCTTGCTTACGGCTTGCATGGCTACTGTAACTGCCTGCTTTTTAATCGTCAGATAGACTGGCGTGTCATCGAAACTAACCGCGTAATTTTGACTATCGGACTGCCCATTTAGCAGGTAGGTGCCAACGTTTTCACCGTCAGCACGCGTTATCGTTACACCTAACGCACTAAGTTGGTCACCGTTAACTAACTGGGTCTGAGCAGCAGCGGTTAAGCCAAACGCCGGGTCAGGCTCACCATAGGTCTTGTTTGCGCCCTGAATGGTTACCGTGACCGCCCGTTTGTTAATGGTAAACTGCCCTTCCTTGACAACTTTAATCACATAATTGTCATTGCGCGTGGATGCCAACCTAATTCGATAAGCATCCCCGACAGTCTGACCCGAATCACGCATCAGTACCACGTGCAAACTATCCCGATCAATCGGCAACTCACTCTTATCAGCGTTGACTACCGACCAACTAAATTGTGGATCAACGGCACCATATGTCTTAGAATTGTCCGCAATCGTTAAGTAGAGACTACGCGGCGAGATGGTTAGGGTTCCTGGCGCTACCGTCACGTCATAGTTGGGGTTAGCTTTTAACTCTGGCGTTATCCAGTAAGTCCCGATCGTTTCACCTGCTTCACGGGCGAACTTCAAGACAAAATCATCAGGGTCAAGTTTCGCCAACGTTTCCCCGCTCGTCGAAGCATCGGTCGCCGTCCAAGTCCAGGTTGGGTCTGCTTCCCCGTAAACCTTCTGGGCATCGTTCACGGTGACCGTGACAGGCCGGGGATTGATGGTCAAGGTGCCATCATCGACGGACGATACCTGATAGTTCGGATTACCAATTCCATCTAGATGAATGGCGTAAGCTCGATGGGCTGTCTCACCCTCATCCCGGGAGAACTTGGCCCCCAGGGTATCGTTCCCCACCAACGCATTGGTGGTTTTACCGGTAAAGCTTGACGCTAATTTCACTTCTGCCACACTAAATTGTGGATCGGTAATGGCCCCGTAAGTCTTCGTCGCGTTGGCCACCGTGACCACGATGGGCCGGGGGGTTATCGTCAAATCCCCTGGCGTTACCTTGGTCACGTTATAGTTAGTATTCTCCCATGACGCTAACTTTATCCAGTAAGCCCCGACCGTTTCACCTGCTTCACGGGCGAACTTCAAGACAAAATCATCAGGATCGAGTTTCGCCAACGTCTCCCCACTTGTCGAGGTATCGGCCGCCGTCCAAGTCCAGGCTGGGTCTACTTCCCCGTAAACCTTCTGGGCGTTGTTAATGGTGACCGTGACGGGTCGCGGATTGATGGTCAAGGTGCCATCGATGGACGATACCTGATAGTTCGAATTCTTAATCCCAACCAAATGAATGGCGTAAGTTTGCTGGGCTGTCTCACCCTCATCTCGGGAGAACTTGGCTTCCAGGGTATCGTCCCCCACCAACGCATTGGTGGTCTTACCGGTAAAGTTTGACGCTAGTTTCACTTCTGCCACACTAAATTGCGGATCAGTAGTGGCCCCGTAAGTCTTCGTTGCGTTGGCCACCGTGACCACGATGGGCCGGGGCGCAATCTTTAAGGCCCCCGGGGTCAGCGTTATCGCGTAGTTTGGGTTCCTCGGGTTGTTCGGGTCGTCTGGTGCCAGCGTAATGGCATAGGTGCCCACGTTTTCGGAATCCTTAAGATCGGCCGTCTTGGCGCGCTTCAGCGTCACGTTTAAGGCGGCAGCCGTATCCTGACCCACTAAGTTGTTGTCTGGTTTGTTTGGATCAAGATGGAACGTCAAATCCGGGTCGGCTTCCCCGTAAACCTTGGTAGAGTTATCCGCTATCAGTGCCAGGGGTTTCGCCACAATGGTGAATTTCCCTTGGTCGTCTAGGGTCACCTGGTAGTTTGAGTTATTAAAGGATTTCAACCTAATGTCGTAAGTCCCCGCAGTTTCACCCGAATCCCGGACTAACGTGACCCCCAAATCCGATAACTGGTCCCCATTCTTCAGGACCTTAGCCGAATCACTGGTCAGGTCTAGCGTTGGATCCGCTGTCGTGCCGTAAGTCTTTCCGTGATCCTGCGCCATGACCGTAACGGCCAGTGGGTCCACGGTCAACGCAGCCGTGTCAAACTTCCAGTTATAATTCTTATCTTGTTCGAGCGTTGCTTGCGCTGCCGCGCTATACCGTAAAACGTATTGGTGAGCGACTTGTAGGCCCGCTGCCGCGGTAACGATCTTCTGGTCGGTTGCATCCCAGATTTCCAGCCAACTGGCCTGGAAGGGGTGCTCAGCCGCAGTGCCCCCCAAAGTCGTTGCGTCAGGCATCTGGCCGTAAGTCACCTGGGCGGCGTTCACCGTGGCGGTCGTCGCTTGCGCCTTAATCGTCAAGAGACCTGGTACGAATAGACCGGCGTTCGCTTGGTCCGGCGCCAAACTCTTAAGGTAGTCTCGTCCGGCGTCCGACAGGGTTACTTTGTAGGTCCCCACGTTTTTCGGCGTGGCTACCTGCGTTGAAGTCGCCTGCTGGACCAGATAATACGTGAAGTAGGTGTTGAGCTGAGCGATTTGATCCGCCGTAAGCTGGGTGCCAAAGCCCTCCCCTAACGCCACCACGTGTCCCGTACGTTCGGGTTGGTTGTAGGTTTCCGACCAAGACGGCAGAGACGCTAACATGTTCTGGGCGTCTTGGTTCTTGGTGGTCAACTGCTGTAAGTCCGCCTTAAATTCGATCAACAGGTTCTGGGCCTTTCTCAAGGCGGCGTAACCGTCCTGCCCACCCGTGTAAATTTCATTGGCCGTAGTCGCCGTCATCGCGCCCTCAAAGGCCTGCTTCGCCGCCCCGTTACTGGTCGAGACGTTATTGTAAATCCCCGCTACGGTACTCAGTAAGGCGTCGGCCGAACTGATTTGGTCCGGGGTCAACCCACTGATCGCCACGAATTCATCGTGCATCTTTTGGGCTTCGGCCTTGTACTCATCAGCCGACGTTTGATTCTTAATGGCCTGCTGGTCCCAGTACGTCAAAGTCGCTTGGTCGGGCACCAGGATCGTTGCCACGGTTTGGGGATTCGTTTCATCCGTTGAATCCGTTGCGGCGGCCGCGCCCACCGTCGACCAGTAATAGGTGTTGGTCGTGGTGGTGTCGTCCTTAGGCGTCTGTTGGACCGTTTCGCCCGCGATGGCTTGACCGGTTCCCGCCGTTTTGGTAAACGGCACGGTCTGACCGTCGACCGTGGTCCCTCTTCCCCGATAGTAGTGGGTAATCGGTGCCGCGGTATCCGTCGTGGTGGTCGTGGCCGGTTGCGTCGTGGTCTGATCGATCGGTAAGTTGGCGTAGGCCGTCTTTTCCCCGTCAGCCGGGGTCGCTAAAACCACCTTGGTGGGCGTGTAACCCGGGATCTGCACGATGACCGGTTGCCCCGCGACAGTAGTGACCGTCTGCGGTTGTAACCCCGCAATGGGTTGCCCCGTTTTAGCATCGACCGGGGTGACCACGGCCTGGTACGCCAAGCGAACCGGCACGGTCATGGTCTGACCGTCGCCATCCTTGACCGTGTAGGTGTAGTAGGTCCCATCCGCAATGGTGCTGTCCCCGTCCACGGTATGGGCGGTACCGGTACTAGTCGTCCCTTGCGTCCCATCGACCACGTAGACGTTTCCCGCCGAATCCGTCGGTAAAACGGTGACCAACGACGGATCGACTTCTCCCGCGGCCACGGCCCGGGCGGCCGCCGCTTGCGTGGAGAAGACCGAAATCGTATCCCCGATGTTGGCGACTGCCGTCACGGCGGTCTTGTCGAGCGGCGCGTCGTTATCCGCCGAATCCACCAGCTTCACGGTCAACGGAATCGTTTTGGGAGTGTAACTAAACTTGTCGATGCGCGCGGAGTAGTCGTTCCAACTGCCCCCCGTCGACGCGGCCACCGAGATCGAGTACCCGGTACTGATATCGGCGATGTGACGCGTAAACTTCCCATTGTCCAGCACCACCGTTAGCTGTTGGCGCGTTGAGTCGTAGTCCATGGTAAATTCATTGAGTGGGTTGACTTGGCGATCGTTCAGACCCACCTGACTAGCGGCCTCCCAGTCCGTATCGGCTGGGCGCTGCAGTCTGCCGCTCGCGTCGGTCGTCCGCCACCCCACGTAGGGCTGCCAGTTACCAGACGCGTCGGTGGGGTCGTTGTAATCGTTCACATTGGCGTATTCATCGTAGACGAAGCCAAAGGCGTTCGCCAGACCACCAATCCCGAGGTTCCCTCCGGAGCCCCCCTGGGTCGCCTTGGCGGGATCGCCCGGTGCGAAAATGAAGCCCACGCTATCGGCCCCGCCGGAGGTTCTGGTCCCAATCCCCAACGCGCCGGACATGGAGAAGTTGTGACTAAAGTCGATTTCGTGTTCAAACGACACGTGAGCCGATTGGTGCCCCTTAACGGATGTAGATCCCCCGTAAGCATTGTAATAGGTATGTACATCGTTACTGGTCAACGCCACGGTGCCGTCTTTACCAATGGTCTGCGTGGTGGTGTTCTTGGTGGGATTGGCATCCTGATCACTGCCGTCTCTGTTTTCCACCTTAGCCGTAAAGTGACTCGCAATCTGGTCAGCGGTCAAACTAACCTGTGACTGGTCGACGCCGACGTTTACGTTCTGGTTGGGCGTCAAAACGGGATAGGTCTTGGCCGTAGCGGCAGTTGGCGTCTCGGTCGGAGTGGTATCTGGCTCAGTCGTGGTGGTCGTTTCTGGCTGTGGCGTGCTAGCGAGCAGGGGTGCTGGCTGGGCCGCACTCGAATTGGCTGGCGCGGCCTGAGTCGGATTCTGATTCGGAGTGTTCTGACCGGCCGGGGTTGGGGCCGCCGGAGCTGATGCGACCGGAGCCGCCGATTGGGGAGCGACCTGTTCGGTGGTCGGTGCCGTAGCGGCCTGGGCCGTGACCGGCGTGGTCCACCCGGCAATCGTGGCCGCGGAAATGGCGACCACTAAGCCCCCAAATAACCGGGCTTTGACCTTCCAGCCCGTTCGACTCTTATAGAGGATAAAATTCTTTTTCGTTAGTTGTTGCTGTGCTTTTTGTTTCACGGTTCATTCATCTTCTTTACTGAGTTAATTGGCGACTCACAACGTTGACCGGAGGGCGTGGCTGACGATGCTTGTGCTGGACAAGCCACCTTACCGGAAACCGGGGGTTTTGCCGTTTTAGCTGTTCGAGCGAGTTCGGTGTAGGCTGGCGCGATGATTTCCTGTTCTAAGTAAGCGGGACTGCCCACTAGGCTCAGGGTGCTTTCCCACCAGTACAGGTCGCGTTTGACGAAGAAATCGTCCAGTTCCTCCGGCAGGGCCTGCACCTGATCCCGTTCGATAAAGAGAATCAAATCGGTCAGATAATTCAACTTGAGCTGTGATTCAACATAGAGGTCTGCCTTTTTGTCGGTGGCCATCACCGACCATCTTTGGTTGGGATAAAGCCGCGACCAGAGTCTGTCCGGAACGTTCAACGTTTTTTGGAGCGTCATCGTTGTTTTCCGTAACGTCAAGATGCGGTCATAAATGTTCGCAATGGTCTGTGCGTAAGCGGCACGATAGGTCGTCATGAGTTGCCCCCCCTTTTTCGGCTAGTGCCGGTAATCACCCACTAGCCGGTTTAAAGTTCCGTGATGGGTTGCGCCAATTCTTTCTTATGTAGGTTGTAAATAAAACGGTCGGTCGCGGATTGACGGCCACCCGAGAAAATTGAACCCGTCACTTAATTTTCAGTATAGTGTCATTAGGAAATACATTCAAGATGTATACTTTTATCATTACTAACGTTACAACTACACAAAATGGTAACTACATTAACATCTTTTAAATAACTAATTATTTGGTCGTTTGCCAGTTAACTTTCCACCCTTAAATTAATAATGGCAAAACCGCTAAACCATAGGCATTATTTTTTATTAATTTTAATAATTATCAAAAATTCCAATTTTATTGATCATTCAACTGATTGAATCGCTTACAAAAGATAAGGTTTGTATACCGAATTACCAGAGCGGCTGATAATCATTTTTTTCAAAAAAAGAGCCACCGGAATGACGATTCCGGTGACTCTTTTGCTGTAATTATGGTATTAGTCTACTTTTCGGACCGGCGCTTCCAGCCCACAATACCACCCAACAAGCCCAACAGTGTCAAGCCCCACCAACCGGTGGTCTTTTGCTCGTTGGTCTGCGGTAATTTAGTGGCCGTGGTGCCCAGTTGGTTAAGCGTCCGCTGAGACGTGGCGACCGGCGCACTCACCTTTGTCGGGGCGGCGACTTGAGTAGTCGCTGGCCGGACCGGCGTGGTGTTGGTTGGCGCCTTAACGGTCACGCGGTCGGCCTGGTTACCCTGAACGACCTTTTGCGGCTGTGGTTGTGGCGTTACGGGTTGTGGGTGTTTCGTCCCCGGAACACTCGGTGCCGTGGTGCCTTGGTCACCGTCACCACCCGTTGCCGTGATTGGCTCGTAAACGTAAGTGACCGTATCGGCCGTGGTGCCAAACGTCCCCGTGGCATTAGTTGGGGTGCCCGTTAACCGGTAGCCAGCCACGGTGATTGGGGCTGTCGTGTAGGCATCCCCCTGCTTACCCGTAAGTACCACGTCGGGGCCGAGTGCTTGTCCCGTTGTGGTTTGGTAGTGCACCGTAATGGTGACCGTCGGCGTTGGCGTCACGACTGGTGGCGTTACGACGGCGTCCTTGGTGTAAACGTAGGTGATGGTCTGCGCGGTGGCCGCAAATTGGCCCGTGGCGTTCGCCGGCGTGGTGGTCAAGGTGTACCCCGCAATGGCCTTCGCTTGCGTGGTGTAGTCCATGCCCACTTGACCCGTTTGCGTTTCAGCCGGAGCTAAGGCGTTGCCCTGGTCATCTTGGTAGTTCACCACGATTGACGACATCGCCTTGGTGTAAATGAAGGTGACCGTTTGTGGCGCTTCCGTGAATTGGCCGGTAGCGTTGGCTGGCGTGGTGACCAGCTTGTAGCCCTTAATCGTCTTGGCCGTTGCCGTGTAGTCCGTGCCCACTTGACCCGTCAGCGTCTCCGCTGGGGCTAAGATGTTACCCTGGTCATCCTGGTAATTGATCACGATTGACGACATTGCCTTGGTGTAAACGAAGGTGACCGTTTGTGGCGCTTCCGTAAATTGACCGGTAGCGTTGGCTGGCGTAGTGACCAGCTTGTAGCCCTTAATGGTCTTAGCTGTCGTTGTGTAGTCCGTGCCCACTTGGCCCGCTAGCGTTTCAGTTGGCGCTAAGGTGTTGCCCTGGTCATCCTGGTAGTTGATCACGATTGACGACATCGCCTTGGCGTAAATGAAGGTGACCGTTTGTGGCGTTTCCGTAAACTGGCCGGTAGCGTTGGCTGGCGTGGTGACCAGCTTATAACCTTTGATGGCCTTGGCCGTCGCCGTGTAGTCCGTCCCGACTTGACCCGTTTGCGTTTCGGTTGGCGCTAAAGTGTTGCCTTGGTCATCTTGGTAATTGACCACGATTGACGACATTGCCTTGGCGTAAATGAACGTTACCGTCTGTGGGGCTTCCGTAAATTGACCGGTGGCGTTGGCTGGCGTAGTGACCAGCTTATAACCTTTAATGGTCTTCGCCTGCGTGGTGTAATTGGTGCCCACTTGACCCGTTTGCGTTTCGGTTGGCGCTAAGATGTTACCTTGGTCATCCTGGTAATTCACTACGATTGACGACATCGCCTTGGTGTAAACGAAGGTGACCGTTTGTGGCGCTTCCGTAAATTGACCGGTAGCGTTGGCTGGCGTAGTGACCAGCTTATAACCTTTAATGGTCTTCGCCTGCGTGGTGTAATTGGTGCCCACTTGACCCGTTTGCGTTTCGGTTGGCGCTAAGATGTTACCTTGGTCGTCTTGATAATTGACCACGATCGATGACATCTGCTGGTCGTAGACAAACGTGATGGTTTGCGCGTTTTCGGTAAACTTACCCGTGGCGTTGACTGGCGTGGTCACTAACTGGTAACCCGTGATGGGTTTCGCCGCAACCGCGTAAGCCGTGCCGACTTGCCCCGCCTGAGTTTCGGCTGGCAGCAGGTTATGTCCCTGTTTATCCTGGTAGCGAATCACGATCGACGACATCTGCTGGTCATAGACAAACGTGATAGTTTGCGCGTTTTCGGTAAACTTCCCGGTCGCGTTAGCCGGCGTAGTGACCAACTTGTAGCCCGTAATCGTTTTTGCCGTGGCCGCATAGTCCGTGCCGACTTGACCCGCCTGGGTTTCCGCGGGAACTAAGTCGTGGCCCTGCGTATCTTGATAATGAATCGTAATCGACGACATGGCCTGATCGTAGACAAACGTCACGGTTTGTGGCGTGGCCGTAAATTGGCCCGTGGCGTTCACCGGTGTGGTGACCAGCTTGTAGCCCGTAATCGTCTTAGCCGTGGCCGCGTAGTCCGTGCCCACCTGACCCGTCTGCGTTTCGGCGGGGACCAGGTCGTGGCCTTGGGCGTCCTGGTAATGGATCACGATCGACGACATGGCTTTCTCGTACACGAACGTCACGGTTTGCGGTACCAACGTGAAGACGCCTTGGGCATCCCCCAGCGTTTGCTTGAGCTGGTAGCCCGTAATCGCCTTTTGGTCCGCCGTGTAGGCGTCTCCGTACTTACCGTTCAAGGTGGCACCAGGCGCTAAAGCGGTCCCATTTTCATCCACGTAGGTCACCGTGATGGGCGCGCCATCCGCTTGGTTGTACACGTACGTGACCGTGATGGCGTCTTGGCCAAACGTCCCCGTGGCGTTAGTTGGCAATTGTGTCTGATCCAGCGTGTAACCCGTGACCGTCTTCGGGCTCGTGGTGTACGTCTGCCCCACGGCGCCTTGGTCCAACACATCATCGGGAGCAATGGCGTTTCCCTTTTGGTCCTGATAATGGACCGTTACTGCGGCGGCCGCTTCGGCATCCGTGATGTATGGGGTAAAGTAGGTGGCAATCCTGTAACCCTCTTGATCATAGTAATTGGCGACTAAGTAGTAAGTGTAGGGCTGCCGATGAACCCCAACTCCATAGCCAGCAGCTGAACTGGTGGTTGGTCCCGGGGTCACTTGTTTCTTTAAAATCGTGTACTTGACCTGCGTATCACTAACCGCTGTCCCATCAGCTCCCCGTCGAAAAGTATTTATCGTCATGGGGGTTCGCGTATAGTACGTCCAGTAGTCATCCCCGCCAACACTTGTCCAGGAAACTTCTTGATAAGTTCCGACCGTTGCGCCATGATTTTGCGGTAACTTCACTCCCATATTAGATAGGGTGACCGTATCTTGGCCCGCTTTAATGTAGACCGGATCACGGTAGAATTCCTGATCAATTATATTCAAGCTATCCGTAAATTGGGCTTCATTCAGCATCGAAAAATCCTGAATAGAGTTGTTGACAGCTGATAAGTACGTCAACTTTTTCATGTTTTCCAACGGTGTAATGTCACTGACTCGATTATTTGAAATCTGTAACCAGGTTAGATTTGTCAAATTTTTAATTGGCGAAATATCCGTAATGTCACCGTGTTGATAGCCCGGCGTTTTTCCGTTATTCGTAGAATTTAAGGTGTTTAGTAAATCCAACTTTTGAAGATTCGTGGCGTACTGAAGGCCGTCGATAGAATAGGACGTTTTGCCATCAATGTAAGTCGAAAATTGAGTTTGTAACGAAAACCCTTTAAGTAATAACAAATCACTCTTGGTAATATCCGCAACCGAGTTCCAAACCTTGGCCCCTGGTTTGGAATCATAATCCGGGTCTAAAAAGTTTTGATTCCGTGATGACCAGCGCGTATTTTGGAAAGTCGCCAATAGAGCCTGCTGCAGCGCCTTGTTAGGCATCCACTCGTCAATTGGGGCATCGTCATACACTAATTTCTGGTCCGTCTGGTCTGCTTTGGCAGCCAATGCGGCCGGGGTCGCCGATTTAGCGGTCAATTGGTCGCTTTCCACTTTAGCGGTTGGCAAGGCGTCCTTGACCACACCGTCCTTAGCGGCATCTTTAGCGGGCGTTGCCGGTTGTTCAGCCGCGGCTGGTTTCGTCGTGGGCGCTGGCGTTTCTGCTGGTTTAGCGGGTTCTGACGACTGCGACGAGGAATCCGCGGCGGGTTTCGCTGAGCTGGCTTGATTAGTAGACGATTCTATGGCCGGATCAGCGGCCAGTTGGGGCGTTGACGTGGCGGCCGAAGACGTTGAGGTCGCGGCAGATGACGCTGGCGTTACTGACTTGGGCGCACTGCTGGCCGGAGCCGATTTTGTTGCATCTGTCGCAGACGATGCCGTAATCGTCGTGGTGTCTGCTTCGGACTGAGGCGTCGCATCCGCATGAGCTGGCGCCATTGTACCGAACGTTAAGGTTGCCGTGAAGATACCGGCGACTACCCAAAATTTCCCTTTTTTATACATCTTATAATGTGATTGTGAATTCATTGGCTTAAACATGATACCTCCCCCTCCCAAACTAGGAATCCTGATTTGAAGACCACTCACGTTCACTAATCGGCTTACTATGTAAACTAAAAAGTAAATATTATTTATAATTTTATTGTATCTTTTATACAGGGGCGTGTCCATCAATGGGTATTACGAATAAGGTGATTAAGCCTTAAGAATCATCCATTATCCTTGACATATCAGCATTTAGGTTGGATTGCCATTTAAGGCCAGATAATTCAAGCCTAATGGGACTACCGAACATTAATTGGAAGTAATGAATATTTTGTCAAAAGCCGAAAGAAAATAGCAACACATTTAAAAAGATGTCTAATTAATTATTGATGTTCCACTAAAATTATTAAAGCTAAAAAAATAACCAATCGCTAAGGACTGGTTACCCTTTAGAATTCGAATTAAACTATCAACGTTGTGGACACTATTTAATCTAATGGCCCGTTCAACGGTGAGTACTTGTTCTGGTGGAACTGTTGCGGCTGTTCGGCTACTCGGCCCGCTGGCGTGCCCCAAACGGCATTGCGATACAGCCACTGCTTGATGACCAACCCTCGCCCGGCCCGTTGGTAATCACGTAACTGGGTCTGGTACCAGTCCAACTTGTCCGCCGGAATGGCCAAGACGCCCGCTCCGTCAGCCAGCATCACGGCATTGGCCGCCACTAGGGCCGTTCGTTGATTACCGGCTGGAAAGAGTTGCCAGCGTGACAGGTAAAGTAAGACCTCCATCGCTCGTTCCGTAGTCGATTTTTGGGTGGTCAGGATCGCTGTCAGGTCCCGTTGGGCGCGCGCCGCCACCGGAATTGGCGGTACCCACCCGTCCGCATCAGAACTGAGTGTGACCGTTCGGAGTTGCCCGGCCCCCGGCGTGCCGGCGCACACCTGTTGGTTCAGGGTCCAGATGTCCGTCGCCACTAGGGGCTGATCGTGAGCGAGGACTTCCTGGTAAGCGCGTTTCAGATTCTGACCCGCAACGGTTTCCGGACCGGCAACCAGACCGTCTAACCGGCCTGTCACGGTTACCAGCCGCTCCAGGTTTCCGGTGACCAACTCCCGGGTCGCGGCCCGGTCAAACGCGTATTGATTGGCAAAATTCATGTTAAAACTCCCCCTATTCGCAGGGACATGAGCCCCCGTTTTTACTAACCTAGTCATGGTACGCGCCCAACTAGGCCCAATGCAAGGGAATTCTTAGCCGGCCAGCTAATCAGCCGTGACGGTCAGGTCGATCGTATCCCCGCCACCGGCCGCGTGGACCCAATAACTCCCGGGCCCTTCCATGGCTAAAATAAAAGCACGCTACCCTAAACGGCATAGCGTGCTGATTGAATTTGATAAAGTGTTCTTGTTGGGCCAGAGACGTTGGTAATAGTAAAAACCTTAGTAACGGCAACGCGAACTGAGATTGAATAGCTGGACGCGACTTGCCACTAACTTAATTTACGCGGTAAGTTCACCATCACCCGAATTAAATAAAAGATTCCTAATATTAAGAATACGTAAGCCGGCACTGCTCGCAGCACGGCCACCGGCGTTTCAATCAACATCGCTCGCCAGAATTGAAATCCGTGCATCTGCCAGATTCCCGGCGTCAGGTACCAACTTTTCACGTGCCACAGGCCACTCCAACCAGCGGTCGAATTGCGTACGCAGGCCCCCGCGTACAGGAAAAATAGAACTGTGAACGTCAGACTAAACTGTAAGTAGCGTTGTCGACTCCGGGCGCGCGACTGGCTATCCGAAAAAATATCGTGATCCGCGGTGACCGTGGTTTGTTGAAAGTATTGAGCCCCACCATGTCGACTACCAGTAATCAGGCGCCAGCCGCTATCGGCGAATAATTGACAATAATCCGCGTAATTACGTTGTGACATGGCTTTATTGCGAAAATCGAGGCGCGTGTACGGATTGACCGTCGCCGTTTTCGTCAGCGGTGTAAACGTATAAAGGGCCAACCACCGGGTAACATGACTCAGCCGGTAACCACCCGCCTGCACCGTATTGATCCAGGATTCCTCGGCATCCAACGTAAAAAACAGATGAACCTTTTTCATAACCTTACTCCCCCTAATAGCCTAACTGTGTCGCCAAGTTCCCCAACTGGCGCAAGCGTTGAATCTCCTGTCGTAAAATGTCTTGACCTTGAGCCGTTACCTCATAGACCCGGCGGCGCTTATCGGCACTGGGAACTTCGTGAATCCAGCCCAGCTTCAATAAGTTTTCAATCGCGCCGTACATGGTCCCCGCAGCCACCTTCACGGCTCCGTCACTCAGTTCTGTGATTTTCTGAATGGCACCATACCCGTGCAACGGCTGGGTTAAGGCCAGTAAAATGTAGGTCGTGGTTTCGGTCAAGGGCAAATGACGATTGCGTGTCATTCGGACAATGCCTTCTTTCTTATACAGTGGTACTATATATCGTTTAACTGTATATAGTCTAACTGCTTAGTTTTGGAAAAACAAGTACTCGGGGAAAACTTGGTATTAACGTGCTTATAAAAAGGTAAAAGAATAGCGCCACCAAGCGGTTGGACTTGGTGACGCTATTTTAGTCAATCTTTAGCTGGCATCCGCGTCTTCCTGCACAAACGTGTGCTTATCATCCAACACGTACTGGAACTGCACCGCATTCAACATCAAACTAGCCCGGAACAACGCCTTAATGCCCTGTTCGTTACTCATAACCACAAAGAACTCCCGGTCAGTCCCACTGACTCGTTGGAAGTCCTCATATTCTCCCTTGAAACCTTCTTTGCGGAACAGTGCGATAATCTTCATCATTTCAACTTGCGTAACTTCTTTAGTTGCCAAATTCAATCTCTTTTCTTCTCTTATAGTTGTGTTTAAATGGTGCCTGTTTAGTGTCCACCGTGGTCACTCTCTAACTCAGCCAGCTTATCTTCAATCAATTGATTAGCTATCCCAAAGGCCTTCAACCGCCGTTTAGCCAAAGTTAGCTGGGACTTGTACCGACTAGGATTCTCTTTAGCTTCAAAGGTCTTCACGACCTCCCGAATCTTATGCAACGTTGAGTCAATTTGACGCTTAGCTTCCAGTAGCTCGTCAACCTCATACATCCAAAGAGCCCTCCCTCGAATAGTCCCAAGTAACCTAAATTAAACGACCAAAAGTGACCAATTAGTGACCACCGGTGTCGAAACGTGCACCTACCGGGCAGCCAGCTCCGCTTAACCCCATTAGGCCAATTAGCCCAGCCCAGGCTAATCATCCTAATGCCGTTAATGCTCACTGCCTAACCGCCCTGCGGCACACTCTAATTTTCCCCACGAAAAAGCCGACCCTGCGTAAGCCGGATCGGCCTTCAATTAAGCTGGCAATTACTTGCCCAACTTAACCTTGTTCGTCATGTTTAACTTGTCATCGAAGTCGTAAACCACTGGTTCACCAGTCGCCATTTCGAGGTCCATGATGTCGTCATCAGAGATCCGTTCGATGTACTTGCTTAAAGCACGTAATGAGTTTCCGTGGGCTGCGATGATGACGTTCTTGCCATCCAGCAACTTAGGCGCGATTTGGTCTTCCCAGAATGGCATAACCCGTTCCAAGGTAACCTTCAAGTTTTCACCACCAGGGATGATGTTTGGATCCAAGTCAGCGTAACGACGATCGTTCACAGCGGAACCTTCGTCATCAGCACTCAACAGTGGAGGCAACACATCGTAGGACCGACGCCAGATGTGCACTTGGTCGTCGCCGTACTTTTCAGCCGTTTCCTTCTTGTTTAAGCCTTGTAATGCGCCATAGTGCCGTTCGTTCAAACGCCACGTCTTAGTTTCTGGAACCCAAAGTTGGTCGGATTCTTCCAAAACGTAGTGTAACGTCTTGATGGCCCGCTTCAGAACTGAAGTGTAAGCGTAATCGAATTCCAAGCCGGCTTCCTTAACTTTCTTCCCAGCAGCCTTTGCTTCTTCGACACCCTTTTCACTCAAGTCAACGTCAACCCAGCCAGTGAATTGGTTGGAAAGGTTCCATTCACTTTGGCCGTGGCGAATCAGTACTAATTTTGCCATTATTTAGACCTCTTTCTTCTTAGTTTTACCCTGTTATTTTACACCATCTCCCCGGAAATTTCAGCATTATTCCCATTTTAACCCCGCGGTTCACCAGGTAACCGTTTTCTTCTCGTTGGACCCAAAAAGCCAGGTCGGTCACCCAATCTGGCTTACTGATTTAAGTTAAGGTTGCTTACGACTGACAAACGCGAGGCCTAACCCGATGATCATCAAACCACCGAAGACCACGCCAGCATAGTTGGTGGCGTCATTAGTTTGTGGCAAACGTCCCGTAGCCGTAACGGGCAATGCGGCACTGACCGCAGAACCACTAGTCATGGCATTGGGCTGCGTTACGGATTGTGAACCAGCAATTGCCGCTTGAGTCCCGGATTGTGGTAACCCAGCGACCGTACCGCTGTTGGCCGGCACCGTAGCACTTTGACCACCGGTAACCGGTTGACTCGATTGCGCACTCGAACTCGAGCTCATCCCCGGTGCCAGCACGCCCTGACCGGACGAAGCGACACTGGAGCTAGCAGCACTGCTGGAGATTCCCGGCATACTGGAAACGGCGCTACTGCTAGTCGCAGAACTCGAGGTACTCGATGAGGTGCCGGGTACCGTGACACTTGGCGTCGATGACGTTTGACTCGACGACTCGCTTGGAACCGTGACCGGTGTAGAAGACGATTGACTCGACTGCGAACTACTGATCACGCTAGAAGAACTCGACGAACTCGATGAACTAGAAGCACTCGATGAGCTTGACACACTAGGTTCACTAGGCATCGTCGCGGAGCTAGAGGCACTCGGTTCGCTACTGGATTCCGCGGATTCATCCGAAGAATCATCTACGCCACCACCGGCGCCATCGGTCATGTGACTGCTGGATGAACTGTCGACTTCGTTGGAGCTATCTTCATCGACACCGCCGCCAGCACCGTCAGTCATGTGACTGCTGGATGAACTGTCGACTTCATTGGAGCTATCTTCATCGACATCGCCACCAGCGCCATCGGTCATTGGCTCGCTAGACGAACTATCTTCGTCAACGCCGCCACCGGCACCATCGGTCATGCCACTGCCGCCCACGGTGACCGTGGTCGTTGCGTGACTCGTCACGGTGGAAGAAGCCGGCGCCTTAGCGGGGGCCGACGAACTAGAACTGCTGGACAAACTCGATGAGGACGCCGTTGAAGAACTCGTTGGCGTCTTGACCGGATCTGAGTCGGTCAGGCCGTCCCAGTTGATTTGACTCGTGCTGGCGTGCCCGGCAACTTCGGCCGTCGCCATCCAGTTACCGTTTAACCCACTGACTTGGGGTGTAGTTCGGTAATAGACCGCGATCGGCGCGTTCACGTCGCTAAACGCCACCGTCAGTTGTTGGCCTAACGTGGTGGTGCCGTTCACGGTGACCGTCGGTGTTAATTCGTGGCCGCCGGTACTGCTGAAGGATCCATCGGCATTAAACGTCCCGGTAGTTGCCGTGACGCTACCGGGGACGTAAGCCTGTCCCGGACTCAACGTGTTGACCAAACTCGCACTTCCCAAATCTTGACCGGTCGAGTTGAAACCGACGTTCCAGGTCAACTGATTGGGATAATTGTTCGCATCCCGGCCGGTGATATTACCGTTCACATCGACCGACCAATTAGCCGTAGGGGTGGTGGCAGCTTGTGTCGTCACTGGGATGGCTAACGGGATAATTCCCATAATCATGGCAGACAAACTCGTCATGATGATCTGACGTAATCTGCGCATTAGAACTCCCCCTTTTTGGGCCCAACGCCTTAGAAAAGACATTGGTCGAACTGTTCATCTTCAGCGTAGCCCCGCCCAAGAACCGATGATAACTTTACCGATGGATTACCCCCTGGTTAGACAACTGATGCGGCTTAACTACCTCTCAAAAAAACGGTGACTCTCCGCAGAAAGTCACCGTTACTTCATTTATTATTCGGAATGGTCCTGGTCATCGTCGTGATGGTGCCGCCGTTTCCCGTGCGTTTGCCGGTATTGGCGGAGCTTCTCGACGTCGACGCCCGGGTGTAATCCGTGGACCGGCCGCACACCCAAGATATCGAGGAAGAAGGTGAAAATGGGAACCCCCACGATCAGGCCCCAAACGCCGAAGAGTTGTTCGCCCGCCAACAACACCACGAAGGTGTAGAAGATGGGCAGCTCCGTCCGGCTAGACATGAACTTGGGATTCAAGACGTAGGCTTCTAACGCGTGGACCACCACGATCATCACTAAGATATAGACGATGTAGCGGTAGCCGCCCACGGAATATCCCAGCACGGCCAGTGGAATCACCGACACGATGACCCCGGCCACCGGCACCAGGCTGAGGATAAAAATCATAATCGCCAGCGTTGGCAACTGCGGCATCTTCATGATGGCCAGAATGGCCGTGGTAATCACGGTGTTGCACATCGCGATGAAGAATTGAGCCTCCAGCACCACGCCGAAGGTATTGATAAATTTATCGGCGAAGAACTTGATATCCTGGAAGACCCAGCCGTAGGTACTGGTCAAAAACCGTTGGGAAAAGGCCGTCATCTGCTTGCTTTCGATGGTAAAGAAGAAGCTGAGGATCATCGACATGAAGACCGTCAAGCCAAACGAGCCGATGGTTGAGACGTAGTTCAAGACGACCTTGGCGCCGTTTTGCACCTGTCCCAGCAGGTCCGAGGTACTGATGTAGTTGGTCACCCAACGGGCAATCTGGTTGGTGTCATTGTCCGGATTTTGATAAAACTTGTAGAGTTTCTCAATTCCGTGGACCGACGACGTCACAATCTGGGGCAGATACGTGGTCACGGCCCAATACAGCCCGCCCAAGATGATCACGTAGGTCAGCACCACGATCAGTTGCGTCGGAATCTTGACGTGCCGGCGCACGAACTTGACCAGCTGAAGCACCAGAAAGGTAAAGATAAAGGTCAGTAGAATCGTGTTCATTTCGCTGCGGACCAGCCACAGGATTAGGATGATAAAAGCTAGCACCACGAAGCGGCGTAAGCGAATGTTCGTTGTAAACCGTTCCCATAAATTCAAGGTCGAATCCCCCCACTCTTTTAGTCAGCTTTCATTATACCGCAACGCCCCCATTTCCCTAAGGATTTCCCCAACGGCAGACTAATCTACCAACGCCAGATCTTTAAAACCAAGTAGCGGGTCGTCTCACCAGCCCACCGTAGACGCAATTGTCGTCGTTAGGCCGCTCAAAAATTGCGGTGCCGTCATCCAATCAAAAAGACCCGCCAAAATTGACGGGTCCCGCTGTAAACTTCAGCGTACTAAGATTCAATTTGTTCGAGGACCACCGGCCGCTCGTTTCTAAACGTCAATTGGAGATCGTCCAGGGCTAAGACCCGGTGAATGATGGCCGATGCGCCACCCATCAAGGAGGCTTCCTTGGCGTTCTTGGTCAGCAGCAACGGCGCCTTACGCGGAATCGCCAACTTGTCGACGTAACCGCGCACGTCATCCATCAGTTCCGGTAGGAGTTCTAGAATCGGCGCGTTCAATAAAATCGCGTCCGGCGCGAAACTACTGGAGATGTTGGCGAGAACCTTGGCCAGGTAGTAGGAAAATTCGTCCAGGATCGCCAATAATTCCGGTTGGTGTCCCAGGTAGTCGCGCCGAATCCGGTTCACGTCGACCCGGTCGAGTTTCTGATAAGCCATGATGCGCTTGAGCACGCTGGTTTCAGAAACGTAGTGGTTCACGGTTTCGTGGTTCTGTTCCTGGTAGCGATCGGCCAGCGGACACTTACCAATCACGCCAGCCTCGCCGCGGTGCCCGCGGTACAGGTGACCGTTGGTGATGATGCCGGCGCTAACCTGGTCGCGAATGGTGACCGAGATCAGGTTTTCGTAGACCCCTTCGCCGGAGAAGTCCCGTTCGAAGATGGCCGCTTCGTTGGCCAGGTTTTCTAGGACCACCGGCACGTTGAACTTATCGCCGAAGTACTTAGCCAGGTCGAAGTCCTTCAACCCGTTGAGCCCGGCGTTCAAAATTTGGTTTTCGTAAATCACACCGTCTAAGCCAAAGGACAATCCGAGTAACCGGGTATCCCGGTCACCCATCATTTGCCGAATGTGTTCTTCAATCATGTCGAGTACGGACGTGAGGTCCACGTTCCGTGTCGACACACTGGTATAATCTTCGGATTTACCATCTAACCGACAGGCCAACATGGTGAACCGTTGCCGTAACAAGTTGATGCTGATCACGTACCCATAGTCCACGTTGAGTAACGCCATCACCGGTTTCCGGCCACCATTCCGCGTACTAACGCCGTGCCCAACTTCGCGAATCAAGCCTTCGTGAAGCAACTCACTATAAATGTCTGAGACCGTCACCTTGTTGAGACTCAGGTTCCGTGAAATCTGACTCCGCGAAATTGGTCCAGCGTTGACAATCTGTTGCAATACCTGCTTTTCGTTCGTCGTCCGCATGATGTGCTTATTAATAATCATAATTTGGTAGTGATGTTGGACCTCCGACTAACCGCGACGCTCCGCCGTTTTTAAACCGAGTAGAATCGCTTGACCCCCCAAGATCGTCACAATTCTGGTTAACCGGTGCCACACCACCTTACCCCCCTTACAGTGTAATTGGTTTGTGGACCTATTACTATAGTAAACCTCCCTTACCAATAGCGGGTAAATAATGACTCACCGCCAAACCGGCTTTTGGGGCGGTAAAATACCCCCCAAACCACTGGTAGACTTGACGTTTTGTGCGTCAAATCACGATAAGTGCCGTCAGAAAACTTTCTAACTGCTCGTAAACTAACTTTACAAACTACATTACCCATCAATTAATTAACTAGAAGCAAATACTTAGTCGTAAATAGTCCGGTTTCCTTCTGAATCGCTGGTTAGTTTATCATACGATTAATTGAAAGGTACTGCCAATCACTCGGTTAATTAAGTCACCCATCAAAAAAACGCCACCCGAAAGTGACGTCATGTCTTTATTTCAAATATTGTTGTGTGTACTTGGTCAACGATAGACCCTTTTTATTCGCCTGCTGTAAAGCCACCCGAACATCCTGATCACTCATGGCGTCGGCTTGACCGCCAGCCGCATTGATTGTCTGCCGCGCGGAGCTGATTTGTCCGGCCGTAATGACCTTCCCGTTCAGTTCCTTTTGTTTCTTAGTGACGGTGTATTCGTTGGACCCCTGGTAGTTTTGGGCGGCCGCGGATTCTGACGACGTCAATGACGCGCCATTACTGCTGCTGTTGCTGGTCGTGCCCGTCGTCGCACTACTGCTGCTGGTAGTGGTGCCCGATCCCGTGGTACTCGTGGCAGCGGAACTACGGTTAGTCACCACACTGGTCTGGCCCGCGTTGTTGGCCTTCCGTAAAGCTAACGCTTGGGCGTACAGGTTCTTGTAGTAGACCTGTTGGAACTTACTGTTGTTGAACAACTCGTCGAGCGTGGTGTTCGACGTGCCGTAATTTAAGGCTTGGTTCTGATCTTGGGCCTTACTTAACAATTGCTTGAATTGAGCCACGTTCGCCCGAATCACCTTGACCTGTTTCAAACGCTTGGTCGCGCGGTTTACCAGCACCGTTGACCCATTCTTGGTAGTCTTGACCGTCTGGTAGCGGGCTTGGGCGTGCCCAAACTTGCGCGCATCCATGGCGTTCTCCCCGGACACGAACCGTTGCGTTTGCGTTAAGTACGTTTGCGCGGTCCGATCGTTCAACCGCCGCTTCAAAGCGTTCTGAAAGTAGCTTTCGGCTTGCGTGTAATCTTTATTCTTTAAGGCTGTCCGCCCGTTCGTCATTGCCGCTTGATATTCCTTCGCGGTCGCGTGGTGGTTGGAGTAAGCATAGCCACCGATGAGCAATGCAACCACGATTGTCGCGACGACCCATACCCATTTTTTCAAAGTGAAGACCTCCGCTGGTTTTTGTAGTTTCATTATACCATGCTCATTTGGTAAATCCGGTAAATTTGCAAACTTCATCGCTGGTTAAGCGGTTACACTGAGTCGCAGCCCTTACGTTGCCCCGGGGTAAAGGCGTATAATGGCGAAGTAATTTCGTTTTCCTTAATTGGAAGACAAACCAGAAAGGACCCCTGACATGCTTGAAAAAACTTTTTACAAAACGTTTCTTAGCCACACCTTCAACATCCCCGTCCGCGTAAATTACTGGGACGGTACCAGTGACGTCTACGGGACCGGCACGCCCGCCAACACGATCACCATCCACCAGGCCATTCCGGTCAAGGAAATCTCCCGGAACGCATCCATCGCGTTGGGGGAAGCCATCATGGACGGCACGATTGAAATCGACGGCAGTATCGAAGACCTGCTGACGGCCGCCTACGAAAATGCGGACAGCTTCTTCCATAATAAGAAGTACATTCACTTCTTGCCGAAGCAAAAACACACCGAAAAGGAAAGTAAGGCCGACGTTCAGAACCATTACGACATCGGTAACAACTTCTACCAACTCTGGCTGGACAGCACCATGACCTACTCGTGTGCCTACTTCGAGACGCCCGACGATGACCTGGAGACCGCTCAAGTCAACAAGGTCCACCACATCATCAAGAAGCTCAACCCCCAACCGGGTAAAACGCTTCTGGATATCGGTTGTGGCTGGGGTACGTTGATGCTTACGGCCGCTAAAGAATACGGCTTACACGTCACGGGAATCACCCTGAGTCAGGAACAGTACGACTACGTGACCCAACGGATTAACGACGAGGGTCTCCAAGACGTCGCCGAAGTTCGGTTGGAAGACTACCGGGAATTGGGCAACGAACAGTGGGACTACATCACCTCTGTGGGGATGTTCGAACACGTCGGCGCCGAAAACTTGGGTGAATACTTCAATTGTGTCCAGAAGTACCTGATGAACGACGGTGTAGCTCTAATTCACGGAATCACCCGGCAACAGGGTGGCGCCAACAATGGCTGGTTGAACAAGTGGATTTTCCCCGGTGGCTACGTGCCTGGTCTGGTGGAAAACACGACCCACATCATCGAAAACGGCTTACAAATCGATGATATGGAACCCCTGCGCCGACACTACCAAAAGACCGTGGAAATCTGGGATCAAAACTTCAATCAACACCGCGAAGAAGTCGCCAAGATGTTCGACGACAAGTTTGTCCGCATGTGGGACCTGTACTTACAGGCCTGTGCAGCATCCTTCAAGTCCGGTAACATCGACGTAATTCAATACTTGATTTCCAAGGGGCCTTCCGCCCGGATGTTACCGATGACGCGGGACTACATGTACGCCGAAACGGATAAAGTAACTGACTAACTCGATAAACTAGTTGCGGCCGCGGACCGTAACATCATAAAAAAGCTTACCCACTACGTCTGATCAGCGTAGTGGGTAAGCTTTTTAATGACCAGTTAGTACAGAAAAGGCCATATACAGCAGACACAGACCGATAATAATTTCAGCTAATGCAATCAATGAGAATCACCCTCCACACGTGTAGGGAATATAAGCCATGTACAACAAACATAGACCAATGATAAGGGTCCACCCCCACATGTGTGGGGAATACTCTGGTTGAAAATAAAACGTCAAGTAGGTACAAGAATCACCCCCACACGTGTGGGGAATACTCTCCGCAAAACAGATTTTTAAAGACACTGGGGGAATCACCCCCACACGTGTGGGGAATACTTGCCCTAGCATAGTCCGTTTGGTCCCCGGTCGGAATCACCCCCACACGTGTGGGGAATACTGACACCAGGACAGCTAGCGTATCGACGATACGGAATCACCCCCACACGTGTGGGGAATACACTAAACAAAAGCCGTCATAGCAGCATTTTGAATCTCGTCTATTGCAGTTTTGCATTAACTTGTTTTCATTAATTGTACCTGCAATGCGCTCTATTTTCAATCAAAGATACGAATACCCCATTAATTACATTTTTAATAAAAAAAGGCATCACCCACTTCTCTCAGGAGAGTGGATGATGCCGATATAACGGATTTACTAAATTTATTTATATCACCATCGACAGCAGAAACACGCCAATCAGTCCCGTAATCACGGAAAGCGCCATTGAGCGCGTGCGGTACGCGATGATGATGACGATCACCGCGGCCAACATTTCTGGCACCTGGGTGAACATCAGCTGGTAACTTTTACTGTCGATAAACACATCTTTGACTACCAGAGCCGTGAAAAGCGACACGGGGACAAACTTCATCCATTCGTTAAACCACTCTGGAATCTCACGCTTGGTAAACAGCATCAGCGGAATGAATCGCGGCAGGAAGGCAACGAAAAAGCCGAGAATAATTAACCAAAAATGCTGCGTACTGGTCCACGTATTAACTGTACTCATAAACTTCTCCCTGCATCCTTATTTTCCATCCGAACTTTCTACCGCCGATTGCTTAGCTCCCGGCCCCCGTAACTTCCAGAGCCAGTGGCTATCCGGCAGTCGCTTACGCAGCGTCGTCTCCAACCCGAATCCAATCAGTGAAGAGATGATGGTCGAAATCACCAGGCCCAACGTCGACTTGGTAATCATCATGCAGACCGCGGCGAGCACCCCCGAAATCAGGCAGATGACCACCGTTAGCCGGTTTTTAATCTGCATCACGATCATGTAGAGGAACAGGGCCGTCAGCGCGAAATTAACGATGCCGAGATCGATTTTAAGCGCACTCCCGATCAAACTCCCGATGACGTTACTCATCGCCCAGAACAGCAACGAATAGTGTTCCACCAGCAGGGCCTCCTTGCCCGTCCACTTCTTATCCGTGGCGAACTTCAGGTAGTTGATGGCGTAGTTTTCATCGTTAAGCGAGATTGCAAAAATAAATAAAAAGCGGTTGGATTGCCCTTTTAAGTACGGGGAAAGACTCGAACTCAAAAGTGCATACCGTAATTCCAAGAAAAACAGCATCAAGACAATTGAAAGTAATGGGGAATTAATGGTCAACATCGTGGCAATTAAAAATTGTGCCCCACCGGAGAAAATCAATAAGGAAACTAATCCGGTCAATAGGGTATTGAACCCTGCCGCGTGGAGCAAAATCCCACAAGCCAGCCCGATAGGAATGTAACTCAAGTTAAGGGGCATGGCTACCCGCAGTGTCGACCGCCATAAGGGTTCATTGGGGTCGGGCACTCGCTTGGGGTTTGGCCTTCGTTTATTCAAGAATGTTTGCCTCCGTCGAATACTCTGAGATATGAAATGCGTTATAAAACCACACGAGGATATTTTACCATGTTTCACAAGATTTTCATACCGTAACCCGAACATTATCAAGGGACGAAACCGCTTTTTCGGGTCTGGCGACTCCCCTTTGTGAAAGTTTGTGGTGACTTTTCATCACCCTATCATGCTAAAACGGCGGCGGACCAGAGCGATCCACCGCCGTTTTATACAGGTTACTTTTTAGGAATGCCGCCGACTGGTTGGATCTTCAACCGCCTGCAACTTTTGGTTATCGTCTAACTGGGAAACCCCCATCAGGTGCTTCTTCTGTAACCAATGCATAGTTGGGAACAGTAAAGCCAGACTAATCACGGTGAAGAGAGCTAAGACCATCACAGCCTGCCACTCGACGCCGCTCCCCATCCCGTCCGTAATGGCTTGCCGGAATCCGAGGATTGAGTAAGTCATTGGTAAGAACGGATGGACCACGTTATAGAAGTGGTTCGTCACTTCCATTGGGAAGGTCCCACCGGAACCCCCTAATTGAAGCATCAGGAGAACCATGGCGATAAACCGTCCTGGGTTGTCCAGCAGCATCGACAGGAACATGACAATGAACATCGACGCCTCCGAGAACGCTATTGAGAGGATAATCAGTTGACCTGGGTGTTCGACCGTCAGGCCCCCTAACATCATCAGGGATGGTTCGATGACGGCCATGGCTAAGGCTTCAACGGCCCCAATCGAGACCTTACTGAAGAACCAGCCCGTTGCACTGCCGCCTTCAAGCGAGACCTTCCGAATTGGGAAGGCGAAGTTGAAGACCAAGGCTCCCACATAGAGGGCCACAGACAGCACGTAAGGTGCCAGTGCGTGCCCGTAGTTTGGCACGTAACTGTAGTTCTTGTGGGCCAACTTGGTTGGTGAGGAGAACATGTCCGCCGTCTTGTTAGTCAGTGGTTGGTCGTTGATCTGGTCGGCCCCGGACTTCAGGGACTTGGCCAGCTTACCGCTACCGGCGTTCAACTTCTTCGCACCAGCGACTAATTTCGGACTGTTTTCGTTCAGTTGTGCCGAACCATCAGCTAATTGGTTCACCCCACTGGTCAGCGTTGGCACCTTACTGTTCAGTTGGGCGGTCCCAGCGGCTAATTGGCTGGCCCCACTGGTTAATTGTGGGGACGCCTGGTTCAGCTTGTTGCCAGCCGCCGTCAATTGACCGGTACTGGAATTCAACTTGTTCCCGGCTGCCGTTAGTTTACCAGTGCTGGAATTCAACTTGTTACCAGCCGCCGTCAGTTGACCAGTGCTGGAATTCAGTTTGTTCCCAGCCGCCGTCAGCTTACCCGTGTTGGCGTTAAGCTTGTTGACCCCGGCTGCGGCCGTTTGCAGACCACTGTTCAGGGTTGCAGCACCACTGGAGACTTGGCTAGACCCCGACTTCAAGGCCTTCCCATTCTTAGCCAGTTCGGCGGTCCCGTTCATGATCTGCGTGATACCGTCACTCAGGGTTGGTACTTGTGAATTCAAGCTGTTCAGCCCGTTATTCAAGGTCGTGGACCCGTTAAACGCAGAATCGACGCCGGAAGTGTAAGTCTTCACCCCATTAGTCAAGGTGTCGACCCCTTGGGATAAGGAGGTTCCTGACGATGGGTTCACAGCGGCGTTCAGTTGTGAAACGGCGCCGGCGAATTGCTTCAATTCTGCCACTTGGGAAGCCAAACCTTTAGTATCAGGCAGGCTTGAAATTGCAGTCGTTAACTGCGAATTAATTGTGCTTAAGCCGCTTGTGATGCCGGCACTGTAAGTCACAATTGCCGCAGCATCCTTGGCAATTGCTTCCATGTTACTTGAATCAGAAGAACTGGCAGATGTATCGCTACCAGCGGTTTTAGTTTCTTCCGTCGTTGACGTTCCACTAGTAGAAATGGCGCCCGTCTTGTCATTAGCGGCAGCCGTTTCCGACGCTAACTTAGAGGCTAAAGCACTAACCTCTTCACTGTTATCTTCCTTGGCAGCGGCGGCCTTTAAACTGGCGGCCGTAGCAGCGGCGGCTGACGTGGCATCCTTAGCGGCGGTCACTGAAGAGCTATCCGCACCACTGGTCGTCGTCTTCGTTACCGTCTTAGCTGCCGACGTTGCTGGGGTAGCGGTACTGCCACTCTTAGCACGCTGTTGAATATCACTAGCATACTTGCTAATTCCGTCAACCCCTTGGCTAACCTGGGTTAAACCTGCACTTAGGGCCTTAACCTGACTCGGCAACCCGGATAAGCTTGAGAGATCTAATTGATTTAATTGATTAGTTGCCATATTAGCAGCCGTCCCTAACTGGCTCACACTGCTAGAAAGTTCCGTTGCCTTAGAGGCCAAACTCGAAGCCCCATCATTCAGGGAGCTCGAGTTGTCACTCAATTTCGATAAACCGGAGTTCAGAGCGCTACTCCCACTAGACAATTGGGAAACCCCACTCTTCAGTGGTCCCACGCCAGCGCCCAGCTTTTGGACACCGTCATTTAACGTGTAGACCCCATCGACATACTTGTAAACGCCACTGTTCAGGGAACTAGCCCCGGTACTCAGTTGCTTGGTCCCGGCGGTCAGTTTTGGCATCCCCGCACTCAGCTGGCTGACCCCACTGGTAAACTGGTTCACACCAGACGTGTATTGCCCCACACCGGCCGTGTACTGGTTGACCCCAGCGGAGTATTGACCCACGCCAGACGTGTATTGGTTGACCCCGGCGGAGTATTGACCCACACCAGACGTGTATTGGTTAACGCCAGATGTGTATTGACCCACACCAGACGTGTACTGGGTCAGGCCGGACTTCAGCGTCGCAGCCCCATCGTTCAACTGTTGAATTCCCGTGGCCAGTGGCTTCACGGAGGTCTTCATCTGTTGTAACCCGTTATCAAGCTTCTTTACCCCGGTGGTATAGGTGTTCAACCCATCCGTCAACGTGGTAGTCCCGTCCTTCAACTGAGCGGACCCCGTGGCAGCCTTGTCCATCCCCTTGCCGACCTGGTAAACCAACTTAAAGGTTGCTTGGGCGTAAGCCTTCGTCACCTTAGCGCTGATTTCGTTTTGCAGCTTGGTGGCCCCGACCTGACTCATGACTTCAGCAATGTAGTTCGCCGAAGCATTGGTGTTGTAGGTCAACGTCATCTTCTTAGGATGTTCGTCTAATGCCGTGGCCGCATGGGCCGAAAAGTTCTTAGGAATCGTGATGACCGTGTAATACTTGCGATCTTTCAGTCCCTGGGCGGCCTGTTGTTTGGACACAAACTTCCAACCCAGCTGATGATTCTTCTTTAAGTTGGTGACGGTTTGGTCACCCACATTTAACTTCTGACCCTGATAGGTCACCGGTTTGTCCAGGTTCACCACCGCAACCGGCAGTTCACTGGTTTCTCCGTACGGATCCCAAACGGACCGCAGGAAGAAAATACTATAGAGGAATGGAATAAACATAATTGCTAAAACGGAAATCAAAATCAACCGATTATGCCGAATATAGCTCCATTCGCCTTTCACCATTTTCAAAAGTTCCAACTCCCTTTATCCTCAAAATTTCCTTAAAAATTGCGCGTTTTCAGCTAATCATAAAGTATACTCGCACATCAATGCTTGACTTGTCAAAAAAGCAACAGGTCGTCAACTATCTTTCAATTACTGAAAACACTTGGTACATCAGCCTTTTCAAACGTTTTACCCAATTATAAAAAAAGTCGTTGTTTCATAACTTTCAAGTTTTACGGTTGGTCGTTTTCAGGACTGTCGATTGTTAATACCATCCAGGGCCGGCCTGCTGGCTTTATTATGCGTGAAGTCCAGCGCCTTTAACTTGATATTAATCAAATTAGCCGCCTAAATTTTAACACTGATTGCCGCTTAGCCCGTTGTCCGCAAAAAAAGGAATCCAATTCATCAACGAATTGGACTCCTTTTGGCCCCATCGCAAGCGATAGGTTTTTTATTTTCTATTAAAACAGCGCAACCACCCAGCGCCACATCCGGACAAAGACGTTCGCCTTTTCCACGGATTGGGTCACCTTCAGCGGTACTTTGACGGTCTTGGTGTTCCCCAAGAAGCCGAGTTGGTCGCCCTTCAGCGACAGGTTAGCGGTCCCGATTTGTTGGTTCTTAGCGACCGGCGCCTCCAAGGCGTTGTCCTTGGTCAGGCTCGCCTTTAACTGCGGCTTAGCCGTGATGTTGCTGGCGACCTGGTCGTTACGAATCCAAAGCTTCACGTCACTGGCCAGCGCCGTCTTCGCGGTCTTAGCTTTCGCGTCGTGGGTCGTCACCGACTTGGCCCCGGTGATCGATTGACCGGCGTGGTACGTGACCGTCTTAAAGTTATTGTAGACGTACGACATCATCTTTTGGGTCTGCTGGAACCGTGACGGGTCCGTTTCGGACTTGTGCGCGGCGTGCAGGACCACCGTGATGATCCGGTTCCCGTTGTTGTGAGCGGTCCCGGTAAAGTTGGCCCCGGCGGCATCCGACGTCCCGGTCTTTAGGCCGTCCACGTGTAACTTAGTATACGACGCGGTCAAGCCCTTCAACATCCAGTTCCAGTTTTCCATCTTGGTGGCGTCCTTAGTCCCCTTTTCAAACCACATCTTGGTAATCTTAGTGGTCTGCAGGACTTCCGGATACTTATCCAGTAACGCCACGGCGAGCTTAGCCTGGTCGGCGGCCGACCATTCGTTTTCGGCCTTGCCGGCAACGTTGCTGTAACCCAGGTCGCCCACCTGTTTGTTGGTCAACCCACAGGCGTTATAGATTTTGACGTTGGTCATCCCCAACTTCTTAGCTTGCGCCTTCATCTGGGTGACAAACGCGTGTGGCGACCCCGCCACGGCACTCCCCAACGCTTCAATTGCCCCGTTAGCGGAGTAGATCAACGACGCCTGGTAGAGGGCCTTGACCGTGTAACTGTGCCCCGCCCGCAGTGGGACGTTAGACAAGTCGGTGTTTTCAGCCACCTTGGCAATCGGCTTACTGATGGTAATCTTCTGATTCCACTTGAGTTTACCGGCGTGGACGGCCTGTAATACTAAGTAAATCGACAATAGCTTGGACATCGAGGCGACCGGCAAGGACTGGTCGCCGTTTTTTTCGTACAGGATCTGGCCGGTCGTGGCATCGACGGCAATGCCGGCCTTGGCCTTCAAATTGACCGTGGAACTCGTGGTGCTGGTGGCGGCGTGGGCCGTAACCGTGGGCGTCACTGCCCCGGTACTCAGACCACCCGTCAGTAACGTGACGGCCGCAACGACCCCCACCATGACTTGACGTAAACGTTTCAATGCAAAACTCTCCTGTTCTTATGTAACCGTGGCCGGAACCACGGTTGAATTTAATTGGCCGTTCCCGCAGCTTTTAGCCGTTGGGGCACCGCTAAGGGGTGGGCGTGAACCGTTGGTAAATGAATCACGAAACTGGTCAGGGCATCGTCGGATTCGACGTAAATATACCCGCCGTGCAGGGCCACGATGCTTTGCGCAATCGCTAAGCCTAATCCGGTCCCCCCAGTCTCTTTAGAGCGCGACTCTTCGACCCGGTAGAACCGTTCGAAAATCAACGCCAGCGACTTCTTAGGAATCTTCGGTCCGTCGTTCGTCACGCGAACCTCCAACTCATCTGCCGACACGCGTTTGGCGACCAAGTTGATGTGCTTGCCGCCATCCCCGTACTTCAGGGCGTTGCTGACCAGGTTGTTGAAGATACGGACCAGCTTCTCGGGGTCGGCCTCCATCATCAGCGGCGTGTCGCCCACGTCAGCACCGATATCCATGCCCTTCTTCTGGGCTTCCAACTCGAAGCTGGCCGCCAGTTGTTCTAACATGGCGCCCAGGTCGATCTTGGTCAGGCTCAACGGCGTATCGGTCTGGCGGACCTTAGTGTATTCAAACAAATCGTCGACCAACGACTTCATTTGCTTGGATTTCAGAAAGGCCGTATGGGTGTATTTCAAAAGGTCGGTCTCCGAATGGTACTGCTTGTCCTCAATCAAGCCTAAATAGCCAATGATCGAGGTTAGCGGCGTGCGAATATCGTGACTGACGTTGGTGATCAATTCGTCCTTAGACTTCTCGATTGCCCGTTCCTCGTCCATCGAATGAATGACCGAATCGACCAACGCGTTGACCGAATCGACCACCCGTTGGACGTCCCCGCTGACCCGAAACGGGATGCGGTGGTCGAAGTGCCCGTTGGCGATGTAGTGCAACTCTTCAATAATATGGTGCAACTGCATTTGCTTGTAGCGGCGAATCAAACGCCACCACACCACCAACGCGTCACCAACCATCATCAGGCCAATGAAGAGGTTCTCCCAACTCCACAACTGGTAGTGATGGGGACCTAACACCACGGAGCGTTTAATGATGAAGATCCCGTCGCGCAGTCCGGGATTACTCTCGATGGCCTGAACGATCAAAACTAAGAGCGCTAAATTCAGCATGAGCAACAGGATCACCGTGACCACGCCTTCCATAAAGAGGGCGCTTTTTTCACGGGTCGTGAGCTTCATGCTGGTGGGATTAGTGGGATTCAATCTTGTACCCCACGCCCCAGACCGTTTGAATCACCTTTTCGCCGTTCGTGGCCTCTTCGATCTTATCGCGCAAGTGACTCACGTGGACCATGACGGTCTTGGCGGACACGATGCTTTCCTGACGCCAGACCCGTTCGAAGATCTCATCGGCCGAGAAGACCCGGTTGGGGTGACTCGCTAAGAGGTAGAGAATCCCAAATTCCAGCGCGGTCAGCGACACGGTCTTGCCGGCAATCGTCTTGACCTCGTGGGAGTCCTTGTTGATGGTCAGCGTGCCGATGTCCAAGACGTCGGGACTGTCATCGGTGACCTGGTCTTGACTGCGCCGCAACAGCGACTTGACCCGCGCCATGACTTCCAGCGGGTTGAAGGGCTTGGTGACGTAATCGTCGGCCCCGGTGATCAGTCCCTGAATCTTGTCCATGTCGCCGGTCTTGGCCGACAGAATCAGAATCGGAATCTGCGAGTCTTTTCGGACTTCCTTGATGACCTCAATCCCACTCATCTCGGGCATCATCACGTCTAGGATCATCAGTGCGATGTCCGGCGTGGTGTGGAGCTTCGTGAGCGCTTCCTTACCATTATATGCGGTCAGGGGTTCGTAGCCTTCGTTTTTAATGTAGATTTCAAGTAATTGGGCAATTTCTTTATCGTCGTCGACAACTAAAATTTTCATCTTTCCGGTCTCCTTCACAACAACCGCCCCATCCTGAGCGGTCAGTTTCGGCATTTAAGCTTAGTGTACCAAAAATTTTTCCGTCAATCTGACCTCCCCCCGAACCTTTACCGGGGCGTAAGGCAATTTAACAGTTCTTAATTTTACACTAATTCCCAACGTCTAGCCACCGCCGACCTTTCACTCCCAAATTGCTCGAATGGTCAACAATCGTCAAATTTCCGCCAGTCCCGTCAACTTTCCGCCCCCCAGAACCGTCAGTCCCCGGGAGCATCTCCGACTGGTAATCGCCACCCCCTATACTAATTTACCCTTATCTAGCGATAAACCACCGTCAAACGTTCGGATTTTTTCTCAACGGTCAACGTGAATTTTCTTCAAAATTCAGCACTCCCCTAAACCGTTTGGGGGAGTCTGGTTTGGATTGGATTTTAAACAATCTAAATTTGTAACGTAAACAATCGATTTTAGGCTTTGGCCACAATCCCTTATCTGTAACCATTTATGTACCCCTAAAGGGTCAATTTTAATGGTTTATACCCACTTCTTAAAAAATGTCCCCTGGAAACTATCCACACTCAACTAGTTGTGTGAACAAATCAATTCGGATTCAAGGCATACTAGCATTGTTCAAAGGGATAGGAAATTTAGAAAATCAAAACATTCGGAATTTTAGAAAGTGGGTTAAAAATCATGTTTAAGCAAATCATCAAACAAATCGCCATCGTCTCCGCTACCTGTGCTTTAGCCTTCACCACGTTAGGTGGGTCGGTTAACGCCGCCGAAAACGCCAAGACGCCAACCTGGGGTGCTTGGAAGACCACGACGATCACCTACAAGACCAATGTTTCTTCTAAATACTACAAGGGCGTTTGGAAGAACGCCGTTAAGTCCTGGAACAAGGTTGGGGTCGTTGAATTAGTTCCCGCCAAGAGCGGTGAAAAAGCCGACATCACGTTGACTTCTTCCAGTTCCTTAAAGACTAAGGGTGATGACTTAGCCGGTTACACCAACTACTCTTACTACCAAAAGAGTGACAACAACGAAATCGTTTCTGCCACTTCGACTTTAAACAAGAAGTTACTCAACAAGTACAACTACACTAAGACCCAACGGACGAACGTTGCAACCCACGAAATTGGCCACGCCTTAGGCTTAAGCCACTCCAAGTCCGAAGCGAGTGTCATGTACGCCAGCGAACGGTACGCTTCGATCGACCAACAAGACAAGGTCGCTTTGGAACAAGCCTACAACAACTAAACTTCTTCCCACTTTCTAAAATCCCGAATAGTAACCCCCGTCAGGACCGAATGCCTGCCGGGGGGTTTAATTTACCTATTTTTCCCAATCAGCCAGACCGCAAAAAAAGCACCAGCCCCGGGCTAACCCCGTGAGCTGGTGCTTGTAATTAACTTTATTTGTAGTTTGGGGCGGCCTTGGTGATTTGAACGTCGTGCGGGTGGGATTCCCGTAAGCCGGCGTTGGAAATCTTAACGAACTGGGCGTTATCGATCAGTGCCTGAATGTTGGCACTGCCCGTGTAACCCATTCCGGAACGTAAGCCCCCAATCATCTGGAAGATGATGTCGTTGACGCTGCCCTTGTAGGCCACGCGGGCTTCGATACCTTCGGGCACCAACTTGTTGGCTTCGTTGACGCTACCTTGGAAGTAACGGTCCTTGGACCCCTTTTCCATGGCGGCGAGACTACCCATGCCCCGGTAGGTCTTATACTTCTTCCCACCGTCTTCGATCACGTCACCAGGTGCTTCGTCGGTCCCGGCAAACATGGAGCCGAACATCACGGCGTTACCACCGGCGGCCATGGCCTTGACGATGTCCCCGGAGTACTTCATCCCCCCGTCGGCGATGATTGGCTTCCCAAATTCACGCGCCACGCTAGCGGCATCGTAAACGGCCGTGATTTGTGGCACACCGACACCGGCAACAACCCGCGTGGTGCAGATTGAACCAGGACCGATACCGACTTTTACCACGTCGACACCGGCTTCGAACAATGCCCGGGTCCCTTCACCCGTGGCCACGTTCCCCGCAATCAGCGTGGCATCTGGTAATTCTTCGCGAATCTGGGCAACCTTGCGCAGCACCCCAGCGGAGTGACCGTGGGCCGTGTCGATGATAATAGCATCGGCGCCGGCAGCCAGCAAGGCGTGGGCCCGTTCGGACGTATCGGACGTCACCCCAACGGCAGCGGCCACCAGCAAGTGGTTGTTAGCGTCCACGGCGGCGTTGGGATGCTTAGCGGCATCGTTTTCGATGGCCTTCACGTCGGCGACCATTTGGGCCTGCCGGTCGGTGGTCATGTTCTTGTGAATGACCCCCAGCCCACCATTATAGGCCATGGCCGTAGCCATCTTGGTCTCGGTGACCGTATCCATCGAGGCACTCAGGAACGGAATATTCAACTTTAAGTTTGGCGCTAATTGGACACTCAAATCGACTTCATCCGGCAAAACGTGACTTTCCGCGGGAATTAACAGTACATCATCAAACGTGATTCCTTCTTTAGCAAACTTCGTGTCCCAATTAGACATAATAGTTGATCGCTCCTCTGTGGTTTAGTCTCAGGCTCGGTTAGGAATCCTGGGAGATATTGTTTTCTAATGTACCAGCCCACGCCCGGACGGTCAAGGATTCTCATCGAACTTTCATGGTTTTTCAGCAAAAACCACGGCAGTCACGAGATTTTCACGGCTATTATGAAAAAACTAGTGACAAAATCATTAAACTTGTTTCAACCGCAAAGGGCCGTCCCCTACCGAACGGTCCGTGCCTTAAGCTTTATGTTCTAAGCCTCAAGTTTCGGCGGTTAACCGGCGCTGTCGCTGGAGCCACCGCCAACAGCCAATTCCAATCAAACTCAGCCAGGCCAACCAGGTCAGCCCACTGGTCAGGTGCTGCACGGTGGTCCGCTGATAAACGTAGCGAATTTGACTGGTCCCCGCGTTCACGTGGATGTGGACCACGCCGTTACTGTCGAGCCGGGGCGTCTGCTCACGACCGTTAACGAAAACGTGGTAGCCGTAATAGTCCAGTTGCGGTAATTTAATCTCTTGTGCCGTCGTACTCTTCAACGTGTAGACCAGTCCGTTAGTTACGGGACGCACGGCCAGCTGTTGTAATGACGCCGGTTGTTGCCCGTTGGGTTGGGTGTTCATGACCGGAATCGAGTGCGTCCGGACCGCCGCCATGGAGACCAGCCCCCGTTGCGCCACGTAATCGGTCGTGGTGTCTTGCGTGGCGTTAGCCAGGTAGGTCGCGTTGGTGACCACCTTGGCGTTGTTTGGTCCGACCGACCGGTAAAGGGCGGTACTGGCGCTAAAGGACAGGCCCACGGCAATGGCCGTCACCACCGGCACCACGATCAGTGCCCGTTGGAAGGTCTTGGCCCGGGCAATCACCATCACGGCGCAAGCACCGACCAACGCTAACGGAAAGTCGGCCAGAGCCAAGAACCGCCATGGAAATTGAATGGTTCCCAGTAAGCCCTGAAAGAGGGGCCACGGGAAGAGGTTCGTGGCGAGGAACACGAAAATCCCCCCCAGAACCAAGCAATAGTGGTCAAACGGTCGCAACTGCCGCCAAACGATGATGGCCAGCACGCTGGTGATCAACAACAATACCCCGAAATTGATTGCGTTGGAGGCGACCGCATCGTTTAACGAATTCCAGAGCAGATCGCCTAAGTGGGTGGCACTATCCGCCAGCGTGTACTGTGCGATGCCCAGCTTCCCCACGTGACGGAGTTGCTCGACCAGTGGTCCTAGAAAGCTCAGCGACAGCAAAACGGCCAGTCCCGCGGCGGCCCCGAAGCGTAGTCCCCGTGCCCGGAGTTCCTTACGCCGCAAGCCCCAAAGGCTTAACATGATGACGACCCCGACACTGCTGAGAACCAGCGAAATCACGTGGGTCAATGCGATCAACGCCATCCCCACGGCCAACCACGGCCACTTGTGATAATCACCGGCCGCGATACTATAGACGCCGTAGAAAATCAGTGGCAGAAAGGCAAAGACGATGCCTTCCGCTAGTGACCCCCGCACGAAGAAGTCCAGAAAACGGTATTGCGCAAAGCCGTAAATCACGGCGGCTAAGAAGGCCTGCGACCGGCTCGGCAGCAAGCGCGCCGCAACTGTCGCCGCCACCCACAGAGTCAAGACGTTCAATAAAACCAAGAAGACGTAGTACCCGCCAACGCCACTGGCAATGGTTTGCAACCAAGCCGCCGGCAGTAAGGCGGCCGCCGGGTAGAACAGGTTGATGGGATAACCCCACCCGCTAAAGGCCGCGGTCGAGACCGCCGGAATCTGCCACCAATTGCCGCTCAGCTGAATGTCCTTAGCTAAGCCCTGGATTCGGTTCAGATGAAACCCCAGGTCATCGCCCAGATAGATTTTGCCAGAAAAGCCCCAGGGTAAGATCCAAATCAGACTGAGCACGACAAAACTCAGTAGCTCTAACTGCCACCAATACTTGGTGACCACTCGTCGCATCAATTGCGTCATTCTACCAGACTCCCCCACTGACGCCTCGTTACCTGTATCAATTTCCCTTCCGCTGGAATAACCAATACGTCACGTTCATGTTTTCAAAACTCTGCGTGTGTTGCGCGACGTACCGATAATTGCGGTAAAGAATTTTACTCATCTGGGCGGTTCCCGGATTCAAGTTCCCGTCCGTGATCTGCCCCGGCTTATACGATAGTCCCTTCCAAGCTTGGGGCGACTTCCCCGCGGGCGTGTTAAAGACCACCCATTCCACTTGCTTGTGGCGAATCGCGTTGACCTGTGAATTCAGGATTGTCGGATCGCTCTTGGCCGGAATATTGTAATTCTGGAAGTAATACTGGGTCGGCACGGCCCCCGAGGCGGTGTAAAACCCCATGTCGATTGAGCCATAGTTCAGCAAGGTCATCTTCCCGGTGGTTTGGGCCCGCATTAAGTCACCAAATTCGGTTTGGGCGGGCGCCTGGGGCACCTTGGTGTGCCGATCCGTTACGGACGCGTTATTAGGAAACAGCCGCGAACTGGTGAAGTTGTTGTTGACCCCCAGTACCAAGAAGAGACTGACCAGAATTGTCGCCAGGATGGTCAACGCATCGTCGTCACTGCGAATCGTTTGTCGGTCGAAGAAGAACTTGCAGAAGTAGATTAATGGCAAGACAAAGAACGGGAAGTAGACCAATTGATAGTATTGAAAAACGTTCCCGCTGCTATACCCGTATAGCGCAAAGATGTCGTTGCCCAAGAAGACCAACAGATACAGGCTCTTGGCGAAGGCTCCCGGTAAGATATCCGTCCGGAAGGTGATGGCCAGCGTCCCCACCAGACCCAGCATGAAGAAGACCACGCTAGACAAGAAGAATTGGGACAAGAGGCTGGCCGATTGCACCAGGTTAGCGAAGAACGACACGGACGACGTCATGTAGACCTGCGTGTTAAACAGGAAATACACGGCGATAAAGCTCTTCAACCCGTGGACCACCGCAAAGTAAACGATCCACGGCACCGTTGCCAGCAGAAAGCCGGCGCCACTCCAAAGAATCAGGCGTTGCAACATCTGCCACTTTTTCCGCCGCAACAAATAGACGCCCATGAACAGGTAAAAGGCAATCCAGCCCCCCAGTAACGTGTACTTCGAGAAGAATTCGATCCCGACGAACAGGCCCTGCGCGAAGAACCACCAGGGGCTGACCCGTAAGTGGTGCACCACTAGGAGCATGATCAGATAAATCAGTGACAAAATCAGCGGCAAGGCGAAAAATTCCGCCGTGTCCCCGTAATCGTAATACGGGTGGTACAGGAACAACGCGGGCGATAGAATACCGACTAGCAAGGCTTGCGGCGTGGTCAGTACCAGCTTAGCGATGCGGTACGTCAGATACATTGACGCAATTAGGGTCAGCGACTCGTAGAAGTAAATGAACACAAAGCTCCGTTGCGCCACTAAGTACGCGATGATGTGGAGCAGGTAGATGTACGGCCCCTTCTGTTCGAAGATGTCCTTGTACAAGACCTGACCGTGCGCCATGGCCTTACCCACCGTGAAAAAGGCGTTGTTGTCCGGCGAATAATCGAAGTAAAACGCCGGGGACGTGTACGAACAGATCAACATGATAAAGAAGCCCAGCAGCGTAAACAACGCCAGGTACTGGTATTCCCGATTATTCAATTTTGCTTTTAGTTTAGCCAACACGCACGGTCACCCATTCTCCCCCTGAGGTCAAATCCTCACCGTGGCAACGAGAGTTAGTCTCGCCGCTATTCGGTTCGCATTATGGGGCAGCTAACGGGTGGCTTCAACCATTTCACCGTGAAAAAAAGCCGATCACTAGATCACCTTACAATTAATTTAGTTATTGATTAACCGGCTACCACGTACTTCACAGTGGTTGCCGGGTGTTGGGCGACCAGCAACGTCACGTAAAACGGTCCGGCCGTCAGGGTCCGTAACTGTTGCTTGGAAAGGGTCACCGTCAGTTTTCCCCGCCGAGTGACCCGCACCACCCGCACGACCTGGTGAGCTTGGTCGCGAAGAACCACCGTCATCCCCCGCTGGCCGTGATGAAAGCGCAGCTGCCGTTTCTTCGGTCGAATTGCCTTGAGCCGCAAGGTCGGTCCGACCGGCTGCGACGGGGTCGTTAACGGCCCCTTGGCCACCGGCAGATGCTTCTTCCGGGGCACAATCACAATCGTTTCTTGATCTACCGGTTCGCCACTCGCCGTCGTCATCTGAATCAATTCCCCCAATTTTGCCAACTCCCTTTTAAGTTGATTTACGCTGTATTATACGAGTCGTGGTCCCCCTCACCAAGTCGCAACCCTTCGCTGCGCGCAATTCGCTATGAATTCGCTTGTGGAAAGGGTTTCGCCTGCGTTAGGCCGAAAAAAACGCCGAGGATTGGCATCCCCCGCGTTTTTTTGAAAATCCACTTTGAGTTACTTGAAGATCACGTACTTAACGGTATAGGTCTTGTAGCCCTTTTCGGCAACCGTGAACGTGAAGTACTTGCCGTACTTGGCGAGCTTTTCGGCTTCCTTCTTGCTCAACTTAATGCTGAACTTGCCATCGCGCTTAACGGTAAACTTCGTGACGTATTGGCCCTTGCGGTTCCGCAACGTGACCTTAGCCCCTTTGCGGCCCTTTTGGAAGAGCACGGTGCGGCTATCCTTACGATAACGCAAACGACCCCGCATCTTCTTGGAACTCTTTACGACCTTAGCCGGCTTCTTAGCTGGCTTTTCGGGCTTGCTAGATTCTGCTGAAGAACTGGAGCTAGCCGCCGAACTAGAGCTGGCACTAACTGCCGAACTGGAATCCGCCGTTGGCACTGCGGCATCCCCGCCCCCATCGAAACTAAATGAGGCGTCGTAGGTATCCGATGATGAAGAACTACTGATGCCACTTGCGGCATCAGCTGAAGCCCCGTCCGCATGGGCGGAAGTTGCCGCAACACCCGCCAGTGACAACGCGGCAACTAAAGCTGCAGCATATCCTAAAACTTTTTTCATGAAAACTCCCCCTCAGAGTTTTGGATTATAGTCAGTCGTCACAGGCATTGGCTATCTACAATCCATTCTAGAGGGGGACCCGTTAGAGTCAAGCATTCGCGATTTAGTCGCTAGTCACCGGTTTATCGTGCCGACAAAAGCCGGCCACAATTCCTGTCACATCAGCATTTCAACGACAATTCGGTTGTCAGCGACAATTGAAAGTTAGCTAATTATAACGATTAGTTTTCCATGGCCTCCCCCGCTTAACCGTTTAGCTGTCAGCGGGCCTGATGAGTTTTCCCCTTCGCCATTATGCCAAAAAAAAGAGCCGGCAGTTAGCCGACTCTAGATAACCGATTTTACCCTTAGGTTACTTGCAGACTGGGTTGGAAACCGTGTAGGTCTTGTACCCCTTTTGGGCCACAGAATACTTAAAGGTGGAACATTGGCTAAGCTTCTTAGCTTGGGCCTTAGTCAGCTTCAAGTTAAAGTTCCCCGTGGTTTTCACGTCAAACTTCTTGACGCACTGCTTCTTGCCATTTAAGACGGTTAACTTGGCGTTCTTGCGACCATTCTGGAATTCCAGTTGCCGAGCGTTCTTGGTGTAGTTCGTCCGCAATTTCATTTGCTTAGCCGTGGATAAGGTCTTCACGGATGACTTGCTACCCTGGGCACTCGTTGACGCACACCCACCTAAAGCTAACACAGCAGCGACACCAGCAACATAACCTAAAATCTTTTTCATAAAGAACTCCCCCTAGAAATAGATCGGTAGTCACCTCTGGCTATCTGCAACCCAGTCTAGAGGGCCGGTGATTCAGAGTCAAGACAGCCGTTCGACTTAGTTTTTGAGGCGGTCACTGACGGGCCCCCGTCACCGTTAAACGCCTTAGCCACGGGCTTTAGCCGCCAATTTGGTTAAGGCCGCTGATTAGCCATACTCCCCGCTCGACGGCACAAAAAAAGGCCACCCGCGGGCAGTCTCAGAAAGGTTAACGTTACTTCGTCGTCGCCGTTGAGACGTGGGGGAAGTAAACGGAATCGTTAGCGGATAAGCCAGCGTTCACGTGCGTTAAGTTCTTGACGTTTTCACTCCGGTAGACCGGCTTGATCGTGGTATCAGCACTAGCGGTCGCAGCGACTCCAGCTAAGCCTAAAATGACAACAACGCCGGTAACGGCACCAAAAATTTTTTCCATGAAAGTATCTCCTAATCAAATGATTTCTCTATATCCTCTATGCAAGTTTCATTCTATAAAGTCCTGAAACGTCTGTCAAGAGCGGATACGCTTCCAATTTTCACGAAACCCCTTTTATTTTTGTGAAAGCCATTTTCTTGCTATAAATGGATTTATAGCCCCACTTCACAAGCTCTCATCCGTTCCCATAACTAGTCAATCGAATTGAAAACTAACTGAAAAAGGTCAGCAAAAAAGAGCTATCACCAGCGATAGCTCCCGTCAATTATTTCAAAATCACGCACTTCACGGTATACGGCCGCATGCCACTTTGGGTCACGGTATACTCAAACGTCCGGGTCGCCCCTAGTTGCCGCGCCTGCGCTCGAGTCAGCTTGACCGTTAAGCGACCGTCCTTAGTGATGGTCAAGCGCTTGACACAACGTTGGTGCCCATTACGTAAGGTCAAGACCGCGCCCCGTTGAGCCTTCAAGAAGGTCAACGTCCGGCCGTTACGGTGATACCGGGAACTCAAGCGTAGTTGTCGCGTGGCGGGGACCCGGGTCTGGGCCGCCGCATGGGCGGTTACCGTGTGTGAACTGGCAATCTGTGGAAAGTAAACCGAATCATCGTCGGCGAGTTGCCCGTTAGCGGTCGCCGTGGCGGTCAACTGGGCGTTGTCGATGCCCGGATTTCCCGTCGTTCCGTCGGCATTCGCGGTCGCGGCCACACCAATCAACGCCAACGCCGCAACCAAACCCGTTGCACCAGTTAAAATCTTATTCATGAGAACTCCCCCAATCATGACTGTGACTATCGTGGCTAACCGATCCCCAGTCGGCTATCCGACCCCCATAGTAGAAAGGCTTTAGGGCCAGGTCAATCATTCCGCTTGCGAAACGTCACCCAACGGTTAGCGCCTCCCCCATCCTGGCGAAACGCCGGTAGCCCGGCCGATTGCGGGCCAGTGGCTTGGTAGGCTGGCTAAACATACCAGCCGCCGTATCCGGCAAAAACGCCAACGACAAACAAAAAGTGCCATCCCCAATCAGGAGATGACACTTGCCGTTAATTTAGGTTTACCCGAAGAACCCACCGCGAATGTTGTAGCGGCGACGTAACCAGACCATCCCGGCAATCGATAATAAGCCGACGATGATACTTGGCCACGGCATCAACACGGGGTTGATGGCCTTAGGCAATAATTGAGCGAAGTAGAAGAGAACCATCCACACCGCGAACCCTAACAGGGTAAAGAGAAACCGAATCCAGCCGTTGAAGCGGTGCTTAATCTTAGGGTCAAACAACTTGGGCATGACCGGCAACAGGAACCCGGCAATCAGGGCACTGACCAAGATGGCCGTGATCCCCACGGGGCTACTGGTTTGCATCAGTTTTGGCGAGAAGAGGTACATCACCCCGAACAACAGCGTGAAGATCATGAAGAACGTCAACGCGTTGTAGGCCATGTTGGGCCAGTAATCGGGACCCCCGAAGACCTTGGTCTCGGCCTCACGCTTGGGACCGTCGACCACGTAAGCGACCCGGCTTGCGATGTCGCCGTAAAGGTTCTTGGCGGTCTTCCCACTCTTCTGCCCTTCGACCAGTTCGTTGACCATTTCTTGCACGGCTGCGGCCTTCTTTTCGGGCGTCAGCTTGGTGTCTTCTAAGGCCTTGTTGAAGCGGAACATGTAGTCGGCGTTTCGCTTGGTCAGTCCCAAGTTGTCAAACGCCGTGCGCTCGTTGGTGGCCACGGCATTACGATTTTGATGCACGTCCGCATTCCGCGGCCGCGACTTTGGCTTGTTTTCACTCATAGTTGAATCCCTTCTAAACGTTGAAGCGGAATTCGACAATGTCGCCGTCCGTCATCACGTAATCCTTACCTTCGACCCGCAGCTTGCCGGCTTCCTTGACGGCCGCTTCGGTCTCGTACTTGTCTAAATCGTCAAACGCCATGACTTCGGCCCGGATGAAACCCCGTTCGAAGTCGGAGTGAATGATTCCCGCGGCTTGGGGCGCCTTGGTGCCGGCCTTGTAGGTCCAAGCCCGGGTTTCCTTACCCCCAGCCGTGAAGAACGTTTCTAGGCCTAAGAGGTGGTAAGAGGCCCGAATCAACCGGTTCAAACCGGGCTCTTCAACGCCTTCCGCTTCCAGGAAGTCCTTCTTTTCGTCATCGTCGAGTTCGGCGATTTCTTCTTCGGCTTCGGCAGCCACGGCAATGGCTTCGGCGCCTTCCTTGGCGGCGTAGTCCTGAATCGTCTTGAAGTACTTGGAATTTTCGGGGTCGGCCATGTCATCTTCGGCAATGTTCGCCACGTAGAGAACCGGCTTCGAGGTCAGCAGGAACAGGCCCTTGACGATCTTCTGTTCGTCTTCGTCAAAGTCTAACGTCCGCACGGCACCCCCGTTTTCGAGGACCGGCTTGATCTTTTCGAGGACGGCCAATTCGGCCTTGGCTTCCTTGTCGCTCCCCTTGGCAGCCCGTTGGACCTTGGCCAAGCGCTTGTTTACGGCGTCCAGGTCGGACAGTCCGAGTTCCAAGTTGATGGTCTCGATGTCGTCGATGGGGTCGACTTTCCCAGTCACGTGGGTGATGTTATCGTCGTCAAACGCCCGCACCACGTGGACGATGGCGTCCACCTGCCGGATGTTTTCCAGGAATTGGTTCCCCAGACCTTCACCCTTGCTGGCTCCCTTGACGATTCCGGCGATGTCGGTAAATTCAAACGTTGTCGGGACGACCTTCTTGGCGGGAATCAGTTCTTGAATCCGGTCCAAGCGGGCATCCGGCACTTCGACCATGCCGACGTTGGGGTCGATCGTGGCGAATGGGTAGTTGGCCATTTCGGCACCGGCATTGGTAATCGCGTTAAATAAGGTTGACTTCCCCACGTTAGGCAAGCCAACGATCCCTGCAGTTAATGACATAACTCTTATTCACTCTTTTCTGAATTTTCGGCATCGGCCTTGCGGACCAATACCTTCTTTAGTTTCTTCTCAAACTCACGCCGTGACAGCATCACCACGTGGCCGCAGTTGGTACACTTGATCTTGATATCCGCGCCCATCCGGGTGATTTCCCAGCGGTTGGCACCACATGGGTGGGGCTTCTTCATTTCAACCACATCGCCTAAGTCGTACATCGTATCCCTCCGTTAGTTCGATTGAATGTTCAGCAACGTCAAAATGCGGTTCAGATCATCGTTGGACAGGTATTCGATTTCGATGTGTCCCGTGTGATCCTGATGGTTATTCTCGTTGATCGACACCTGAGTGCCAAAGTGTTCCTGGAGTTGGTTCTCCGTGGACCGCAAGAACGGTGACTTCTTCTTGGCGGGTTTCTTGGCCGCCTTCTTGGCCGCCCCGTTGAGCTTGCTGACCTCGGCCTCTAAGGCCCGCACGGTCATCCCCTCGGAAACGGCCCGCTTGGCCAGCGCTACCAGCTTACTCTTGTCTTTTAAGGACAGTAGCGTCCGGGCTTGGCCCATCGACAACTGGTTGTGTTGCAACATATCCTTGACGGCCTTAGGCAAGCCCAATAACCGCAAGTAGTTAGCGATGTAGGGCCGACTCTTGCCCAGTCGTTCGGAGACCTGGGCCTGCGTCAAGGTGAGCTTAGTCATCAAGGTATCGTAGGCTTCGGCTTCTTCCAGGGGGGTCAGGTCTTCGCGTTGCAGGTTTTCTAGCACCGCGATTTCCATCATTTGTTCTTCGGTCACGTCGCGGATGATGCCGGGAATCGTGACCTTGCCCGCCATCTTAGACGCTCGGAAACGCCGCTCGCCCGCTAAGATTTCGTAACGGTTGGCCCGCTTATCCGGTTGGCGAACGATGATGGGTTGAAACACCCCGGTCTTTTCGATGGACGCGGCGAGATCCGCCAGGCCCTTGTGATCGAATTTTTGACGGGGTTGGTACGGGTTGGGCACGATGTCCGCCAGCGTCAAATCGACCACGGTCTCTTCGCCGGTGTCGACGCCGTTTTCAGCGAACAGCGCGTCGATCCCGCGCCCTAAACTTTTCTCTTTCTTACTTGCCATGGGCAGCTAGCACTTCCTTTGCGAGTTCAGTGTACACCTCTGCCCCCTTAGATTTCGGGGCATAATCAATAATCGGCATCCCGTGACTCGGAGCCTCGGCCAGTTGCACGTTTCGGGGAATGATCGTGTCGTAGACCTTGTTTTGGAAATACTTTTTCACTTCGGCGTTGACCTGCTTGCCCAGGTTGGTCCGGGCATCGTATAAGGTCAACAGGACCCCTTCAATTTTCAAGTTACGGTTGAAGTGCTTTTGCACCAGCTTGACCGTGTTCAATAACTGGGTCAACCCTTCCAACGCGTAGTATTCGCTTTGGACCGGAATCAGAATCGAATCGGCCGCGGTAAACGCGTTGATGGTCAGCAGTCCTAACGACGGCGGACAATCGATCAAAATGTAATCGTAGTCGTCGCGCACTTCGTCGAGGGCGGCCTTTAGGCGGGTTTCTCTGGCCATCATGGGAGTCAATTCAATTTCGGCCCCCGAAAGCTGGATGGTAGCCGGAACGACGTCTAATCCCGCATGTTGGGTCGGCAAAATGGCGTCACGGATTGGAATCTCATCAACCAGAACGTTATAGATTTCGCGTTGAATCGACGCCTTTTGAATACCAACCCCGCTGGTGGCGTTTCCCTGCGCATCCGTATCGACCAACAAGACTTTCTTTCCGTCCGTGGCCAAAGCGGCGCCCAGGTTCACCCCGGTGGTCGTCTTGCCGACGCCCCCCTTTTGGTTGGCTAATGCGATGATATAGCCCATACTTCGTTCCACCTCTAGCTTTCTTTTGGAATGTCAATAATAATGCGGTAACGGTCCGCCGTTTCTTCTTCTTTGGTGGTCAGCGGAAGTCCCGCATCGGTCACCATCTTTACCGATTGGCGGATGGTGTTGACCGCCACGCGGGTGTCGCCGTTCACGCCCTGCTTGGTGACCTTCCGCCGCCGTTTCACCTTTTGCGGCGCCAAATCGGCAATCAACGCCTCGGTCTCCTTAACCGTCAACTGCCGATCGATGATCTGATGCAGAACGGTCGCCTGTTGTTCGGGCGCCACCGTCAATAAAGCCCGGCCGTGACGCTCGGTGATCTGACGGTTCAGGATGGCCTGCCGCACGGGGTCACTTAGCTTTAGCAACCGCAGCTTGTTGGCCACGAAGCCCTGACTCTTCCCGATGCCTTGGGCCAGTTGGACCTGCGTCAGATGGTTCAACGTCATCAACTGTTGGTAGGCCGTAGCCTCCTCGATGGCAGTGAGTTCTTCTCGTTGCAGGTTTTCAATCAGCGCCATCGAGGCGGTCTCATCGTCGTTAAGGTCTTCAATGATGGCCGGGACCTCGGTCCACTGGAGCTTGGACACCGCCCGAAACCGCCGTTCGCCGGCGATGATCTCATAGTGGTCGGGTTCGTACTGCCGCAAGACGATGGGTTGAAGTAACCCGTGGTCCTGGATGGTTTGCGCTAACTCACCAATGGCCGTCGCGTCAAACCGTTGTCGTGGCTGGAACCGATTCGCAATGATCTGCGCCACCGGAATCATCACCACGTTTTGCTTCACGGGATGACTCGGACGGGCGTCCTTATCCCGGTTATTTCCAAATAATGAAAATGGCAAATTATCTTACCTCCACTCCATTAATCTTCCAACGGTTCCCGGTTAGGCGTTCCCGCCTTCCGAGGGTACCGTTTCGGCGTGTGCTTCACCTTGTCGATCACCACGATGTGCCGGGGATCCTGGGATTCCGGCAGTTGGAACTCGTGGTCGGCGGTTAACTGACCGCCTAACGTGGTGATGGCCTTGTGACTGACCGCCAGTTCGTCGGCCGTCTTCGCCGCCTTTAAGGCGACAAACTGGCCGCCCACCTTGGTCAACGGTAAGCAAAGCTCGCTTAGCACGGACATCCGGGCCACGGCCCGCGCCGTGACCAGGTCAAAGGCTTCCCGGTAGTCCGAACGCTTGCCACCAAATTCCTCGGCCCGCGCGTGATGGAATGCCACTCCGCTAAGGTTCAACTTGGCCGCCAACTCGTTCAAAAAGGTGATTCGCTTGTTCAACGAATCCACGATGGTAACCTGAAGTTGCGGAAAGACGATCTTCAACGGTAAGGACGGGAACCCCGCCCCGGCCCCGACGTCGCACAACGTCAAAGGTTGGTCGCGTAACGCCGGCAGATAAAAGGCCGGGGTCAGCGAGTCATAGAAGTGCTTCAAATAAACTTCTGGGGCGGCCGTGATCGTGGTCAAGTTCACGTGTTCGTTGGTCGCCACTAAAAATTGATAGTACGTCGCAAACTGCTGCTCCTGTTCGGGGGTCAGCGTGATCCCTTGGGCGGCCAGTGCGGCCCGAAATTCTTCTGGATTCATGTTTAATCTCCCAGTCCACTTCTGTGAAACAATTGTTTCACGTTTGCTTATACTTTACCTTACTTATGAGGGAAACGCAACCGCGCCCCCCACCACATCGTTTCCTATTATACCGAAAAGCGGGGTCACATGAAACGGCTACCCCCATAAAAAATCAGGGAAACAACTGGGAAGTTATTCCCAGCGTTTCCCTGATTTTTTATAATATTTCCCCGGTTATGCTCACCGGGGACGCAGTAGCCGCGGTCGGTGCTTAGTAAAGCCGGTATTGCCCACCGGGATCACCGCCTGGACCATGGGATCAAAGCGAAGTGGCCGCACCGTCACACTAGCGATGCCCCGCTCAATGGTGATCACGTTGTAGCTCACGGCCACGTGAACCTCGTGCTGGTGTGGGTCGCGACAATCGATGTAGGTCGATGCCGCCCCCGCCACGGTTACCGGCAGCGTATTATCCACTAAATAATTGGCGGCAAAGTGCAAGTGGCCCGCGAAGATGCCCCCCACGTTATGTCCGTGCAGAATGGCGAGCAGCTCCCGGTTGTTCTGCAGAAGCGTGTAACGCAGGTTACGCAAGGCCGGCGCGTCCAGTGGGTGATGCAGAAAAATAAAGGCGCGCCGCCGGGGGGCGAGGTGCAAACTTTTGTTCAACCAGTCGAGTTGGTCGCGGACCAGCCAACCGGCTGACCGCCGCGTTTCCCATTTCGAATCTAAGAAATAAAAATCCATGTTTTGGTGGTTCTGCTTATACGCGTAATACGGGCGGGCAGCTTGACCTAAGTAGCCCGCATTAAAGGCGTCGCGGTTGTCTTGGTCGCCCAAGATGACCTGAATCGGCGCGTTCAATCGCTCGCTTTGCTGTGTCAGGTATGTCCGTAACCACCGGTAATCCGCCTCGCTGCCCCGCTGAATCAAGTCGCCACCGATAACGATCAAATCCGGTTGCGTTCCCTGATTAGCGATGTCATCAAAGACCAGTTGCAGATTCGCGACTGCCGCGGTCCCCGCCGTCGGTAGTGGTGGTGTGAGTTGCACATCGGACACGTGAATCACTGTATATTTGTTCATCCAACGTTGCCCCTATCGCACTGAAAATTGTGGCCGCCGGACTCCGGCCGTCGACCACACCTAGTTGTCTCCCCTAAGCATAGCGACTTTATGTAAATTATTGGTATGGTCCGTGTCAACATCGTGTAAAGTTTCCGCAAATACCGCACAAACCAAGATAGCAAAAAAATCGTGCTAACCCCGCTCTCATGGCGGACATTAACACGATCCAACGGAAAGACTAGCGACGATGATGGGCTGGCTTAGAAAGCCATAACATCGGTAACCAGGTCAAAATTAACAAGATTAAGGTTTCGGTATCCATGACAGACATGCAAACCATCTTCTTTCCCCCTGATTCACCCTTATCATAGCAAGCCAACGTCGCGTTTCCGTATCGTTAGGTTGTCGTTTGTGTAAAGATTCCAAAAAACGTCCCGTCACCGGTCAGGCAACGGAACGTTTTCCACGCATTGCTTGGCAAAATCCGCCAAACTAATCGTTTACTTACATCTTAATGTTCTTAACTTCTTCCATGAACCAGTCGTTGAAGGCTTGGTCGTCGATGTCGACAGACACCTTAGCGTTGGTCTTACCGTTGTGGTAAGCCCCCCGGATATCGCCAACGGTTTCCCCAATCGCTGGACCTTGAGTGACCACGTCGACCCACATGTCTTCGGTCGTAATGGCTTCTGGGTGCAAGAGGTAGAAGATGGTGTTGACGTCGTGCATCGCACTCCCCTTGTCGTTGTGGTCCCCATCGTTAATGATGATGTCGTGCAACATTTGCCCGGCTTCATTTAAGTGTTGGAGTTTTTCGATGTTTTCGTTGGTCAGTAAGGCCTTCATGGTGATGTCCAAGCCCACCATAACGATTGGAATACCGGACTTGTAGACGATGGCGGCGGCATCTGGGTCGGTGAAGACGTTGAATTCGGCCGCACTGGTCATGTTCCCCTTGCCTAAGGCACCACCCATGGCCACGATCCGGTCGATGTGGCTCTTTACTTCTGGGTATTCGGAGAAGAGTAAGGCGATGTTGGTATACGACCCCGTTGGAACCAAAGTAATTGGGTCGTTGCTGGCCATGATTTCGTCATGTAAGGCTTCCACGGCCGTCTTGTTCAACGGCTTAGGCAGGTCTTCTGGGAAATCGTAACCGGGCATCCCGGATTCCCCGTGAATCCGCGCAGCATCTTCAAAGTCCTTGAACAGTGGTTGTTCGGCACCAGCCGCCACTGGGATGTCTTGGTTGAAGAACCGCACGATCTTCAAGGCATTCTTGGTGGTCTTGTCGACCGTCACATTACCCGCCACCGTGGTGATCAACTTCAAGTCAATCTTAGGGTCGTTGATCGCCATGGTTAAGGCAGCAGCATCGTCAATTCCGGGGTCGGTATCCATTAAAATCTTAATCGTCATTTTTATTTCCTCCTAAAAAGTACTCAAATTTCACAGCTCGTAACCGCTTACGTTTTACCGGGAAAGCACGCCCTACTAGAGCATGGCACTAAAGACCAAGTCCAGTAGGAACAGTACTCCCAGCAGGTAAACTGGCCAGGTCAAGGTTTTACCCTTGCCGATGGCGAGTTTCATAATCGGGTAAGCCACAAAGCCAAAGGCCAATCCGGTCGAAATACTATTGGTGAATGGAATCAACACGATGATTAAAAACGCGGGGAACCATTCGGAGAAGTCCGCCATCTGAATGTTACCGATAGCGGCCATCATTAACGCCCCCGTAATGATAATCACGGGCGCAATCGCCGCAGACGGCACGTAGGCCAGTAGCGGCACGAAGATCAGTGACAGGGCAAACAGGACGGCGGCGACTAACGCCATAATCCCGGTCCGGCCCCCACTTTCGATCCCCGAAGCACTTTCGGCGGCCGCCACAGTTGGGCTGGTCCCCATAAAGCCGGAGAGGAAGGTGGTGACGGAACTCCCTTCGAAGGTCTTCTTAAACTTCTGCTTGTTCGGGAGTAACCCTTGCAAGAGGCCCATCGACTCGAACACCAGAATCATGGTCATCGAAAAGGCGGCCAAGATAAACGGCGTGCTAATCAAGTGGGAGAAGTCGTTTTGGAACACGATCTTATGGTATTGCCCCAAGCGCGCCAAATCCACATTGGGTGTGTCACTGTCTTTGACGCCCAAGAAGAACGCCAGCAGACTAGTGGCAATGATGGCAATGAAGAAGTTCCCTTTAATCTTTCGCAGATACAGAATCAAACTCAAGACTAAGCCAAACAACGCGAGTAACGGCGTTGGCTTGGTCAAGTCCCCCAACACGATCAGTGACGATTTACCGGCGACGATCAGGCCCGCTTTTTCCAGGCCGATTTCGACCAAGAAGAGCCCAATTCCCGCGGTAATCCCACTCTTCAGCGATTCGGGAATCGCCTCCGAGAGAATCGTCGACACCTTGGTGAAGGCGATCAACATGTACGCAAAACTGGCAACGGCCGCGATTCCCAAGGCTTCCTGCCAACTGAGGCCCATGTTGACCACAATCGTGTAGGTAAAGAAGGCGTTGACTCCCATTCCCGGCGTCAAGATGATTGGGGCGTTGGACCAGAAGGCCATAATCAGACACCCAATCACGGACGAGAAGATCGTCGCAAAGACACTCAGGTCGGTCGGAATCCCCGCATCCTTCAGAATCAGCGGGTTCACAATAATAATGTAGGAGATGGCAAAGAAGCCCGTCACGCCCGCAATGATTTCGTTGCGAACGACCTCCTTATCTCGCAAGGCTTCACGGAGCGTCATGTTGTTGGCCCGTTCAATGGCCGATTCCGCTCGTTGCGCCTGCGCTTGTTGCTTATCCATAGATTTCCCTATCTTTCAATACGCCACAACCCGACGTACAGACTTCACGGGCTTTGCAACCGAATGGTCTCACGCACCCGGCTGGGTTTCACTCCCCTGCTAGGAAGGTCGGCACCCGTACGGCCGATGACGCGCATCAGCCGAAACCTCGTCTAAACTAAACCACGAGGTCACCTGACACAGATAGCCCAGTGGCCAGGCCCCTGGGCTATCTTTTCAAAACAGTTTAATGCAAATTGATTACCAAACGAAGATCCCAACGATCCCGGCAGAAAGCAAGGAAACCAGAATCCCGGAAAGTAACATGTAACCAACGTTCTTAGAAATCAAGTCGTTGTTTTCTTGGTCGACAATCCCCTTGAAACAACCGATGATCATACCAGTCGTAGAGAAGTTGGCGAAGGAAGTTAAGAAGACCGTCAGAATTGCGCGGTAGTGAGCGGAGAAGGCACCAGTGTTGATGGTGGAAGCAATCTTACCCATAACCACGAATTCGTTCGTGACTAACTTAGTCCCCATGTATTGGGCAAATTCGAACGCGTCGTGCACGTTCAGACCCATTAACCAAGCAAATGGGAACATGATGATCCCTAAGATGTGTTCCAAAGACAGCCATGGGTTGAATAAGCCCAACAGCTTATCGATCAAGGCAGCTAAGGCAACGAAGGCGATAACGTTAGCGGCGATGATCAAGATCAGACGACCGGCACCCAAGATAGAGTCACCCAAGAAGGAGAAGAATGGTTCCTTCTTGCCGTCTTCTTCAACACCCTCAGTAGCGGCGCTGGCACTGGAGCCACCAATCTTAGCGATGGTGTCTTCTTCAGGAGCCACGTCAACGGGGTTCAATAAGTTCGTGACAATGATTGCGTTTAAGATGTTAATTGGAACGGCCGTCAAAACGAATTGACCAGGAACCATTTGGGTATAAGCCCCCAGAATGGACGCCGTGATACATGACATGGACATCATGGCCAGCGTTAAGTTCCGTTCCTTACGCATACTCTTTAATTGTAATTGGGAAACGGCTAAGGCTTCAGTGTTCCCTAAGAACATCATTTCAACGGAGAAGAATGATTCGAACTTTGGTTGACCGGTAATGAAGGAAAGGCCACGACCAACCCACTTGATGATCCAAGGTAAGACCCCGATGTAAGTCAGGATATCGAACATTGGAACAACCAATAAAATTGGCAGCAATGAACTCGTAACGAAGTTCATTGACTTAGCGGTCCCACCGAATTCCGGCGTAACCCAGTTAGGTAAGGCGAAGACGATCCCTTGGTAAGCCACTTGGACTAACCAGTTGAACCCATCGGCCGCACCCTTAACAATGTCTTGCCCGATACTGAAACTCGTGAAGAACCAGGCTAATACGACGTTAAGTACTAACACGATACCCACTGAACGCCAGTGGATCTTTTTCTTATTCTTGGAGAAAAGAAAGGCAATAGCGAGGTAAACGATTACCCCGAGAATATTAATTGCGACTAACATTGGTCAAAATACCTCTTTCCGATATTGTTTAACGTGGCGTGGCGCCCCACTGCCCACGTTAGGACACGATGTTACTTGCAGAAACTATGTACGCATAATTCCTGTCACGAACGACACCGGTTCAACGGGAAAGCCTAACGGGATTGGTGAAATTTGAATAAGTGATATACCTGCCGTTAGTCCTTGCGCTTTACGCCGTTGAAGCGGCTTGATGCTGTCCCTCACCCCCTTTCAAGGATTTGTTCGCTAGATTTGCGTAATTTCATTTAATAAACTATGTCCGGCGCTGGTCGCGGCCACCCCGTAGTTCTCGAGGATGGTGGCGCCCACGTCGGCTAAGGTCCGCCGAATGCCTAAGGCAAAACCGTTGGCCCGTGATGGGGAGTACACCAGCAACGGGAGATACTCCCGCGTCGGCGTTAAGCCGAAGGTCGGGTCGGCGGCGTGGGTGGCCGTGACGATCAAGAGGTCGTTCGCCCCCATATCGTGGACCACCTGTTCCAGGTAATGGTCGGCCGCCGTCAACGCGGTACCGAAACCCATCAGGTCCTGATGCTCGCCGGCAAACCGCATCTCCGGCAAAGAGATGTAAGTCAACCCGGAAGCCGGATCGTTCAACCGCTCGTAGAGAATCCGGAAACTAGCCTGGTTACTACCGACCTGATACCGGCTGGCCGGCGTCTGGGTAGCTAAGTAGCTAAGAAACGGTCCCGCTAAGGTCACGGGATAACCCGCGGCCGTCAACGTGGTAAACACGTTTTCCGTGCGAATCTCTCCGGTGTAATCCCACATCTCCCGCAGCCCCGTGGGCCGCCGGTTCCCCTGAGCCGCCATGTGCAGGCGCCCGTAGAACCCTAAGGGATGGTCGACCGGTTCAACGCCGGCGACGGGATGGTCAATCCGAATATTGCCCAGACCTAATTGCTGTAATGTTGGGAGCTTTAGTTGACCGGGCCAACTAACTGCGACATGGCCGAGCGTATCGGCACCTACGGATTGAAAGCGGTTGGCATCGGACGCTTCGCCTAATCCCAAACCGGCAAAATCAACAACGAAAATGCGATGAAAGGCCACGTGACTCACTCCCTCTTCCCATAACGGTGTTTTCCGAACTAGATTCGTTGTGGGCCTTAGTAATAATATACCTTTTCAATAAAGCGCTGTAAATCCCCGATTTAAGAAAATCGTAAAAAGCCGGTTTTTCCGAACATTATGCCCATTAACTGCTTAGTGGTTAAGACCGTCAAATCAGCGTTTCGAAACCGTTATCATTTAAGTTAAAAGGATTTACGTGGGGCAATTTACCCGGAATCCCCGTCTTAGGTGGGGGGACTGAGCCTGAACGTTTGTTTAGATTATGGCCTTAACTAATGGGTCCACCGACTAACTCGAGGGGTCAAAAATAGACTTCAAGTTTGATAAAGAATCAACTTGAAGTCTACTCGGTCGTAGAAAGGTAGGCGTGATCCCGGAATTTCCGTCTTGTAATCTTAATAATTCTTAATCGCCTCATACACTATATTTTTCCGACTGAACTGACGCAACCATTCTCATCCATTTAATTTCTGGCTACCGTTTTCAGTGTTTCCTTAATTCCTTCATCAACCCGTTCAGTCAACGCTCTAACGATTCTTCTTGAAATCCTCGCATGATCCTGACTAAGCTGACCTCCGAGCTCTAGGTGTAACTTTGTTTATCCATCTCAGAACAATTTTCACGGTGTTGCTAAAACCCTATTCAATTCTTGTGAAGTGCCTAAACCCTGAAGCTTTACGTTTGTTTCTTCCTAGAGTTCGTTAGAAGGTTTACCTGTTGGTTCTGACGCATGGTGCTAAATCCTGAAGCTGTAACTTGTGGAACATGGTGCTTGGTACTGGTGTTCGTACTTCTAAACCAGACTTACGTCAAAACGGAAATCGGCTTTACGAAACTGACACGTTGTATCAACTAGATCAAGTGGTACTTGTTACTGAATTGACCACCCCTGATCCTTTCTACGCCTATAATATAACACGAGTTGTAAGCGGTTGCAACCAAAATATTCAAAAATTTATCGCCCGCTTAATTAGCCGAAAATTGGTCAAAAAAAGTGCCGCCACCACCAGGATGTCGACACTCGGTTCGCATAGCCCATAACCAACGGCCACAAAACTTATAGGTTCTTGTTTGGAGGAAAGGTTCTATAATGCGGACTCAGTATGATTATAAGTTATCCGTTAAGTAAGGTACTTACTGCTATGCGCTATCTTTAAACGCACACTTTAGTTATACAGCGAATCGTCCTAAATTGCACACTTTTTGCTTGTTTAGATGACTAAGCCCTAATTTCCTAGTACCAGGCTGGCTTGTCGCCGTCGGTATTCGGTTTGTTAACCCCCAGCGATTCGCGCACGTGTTGGCTAGGATCTGCGACCAGCTTGGTGACCACCGCCGCGATACTCTTCCGTGAGACCTCGGTGCCCTTGAAGGGTTCGTTCTTCTGAGTGGTTTCGTAGGCCACTTCGTCGTGGTTCGACAACCAGGCCGGCCGGATGATCGTGTAGTCGAGCGGCGAACCCTCAATGACCTTCGCCGCAGCTGCATAGGTCTCCAGGTAGCCGCCGTCCAGCATCTGATGGTTCCACCGACCATAGGCGCCAGGGACTTCGTCGTAAATGCCCAACGTGGAAATCCAGATCAGCCGCTTAACGCCGGCCTGCCCCATCGCGGTCACTACCGCTTGTGCCTGGGCTTCGATATTGTGCCCCGCCAGGTTCGCGTACACCACGTCAATCCCGGCCATGGCTTGCGTCAGGTCGTTGACGTTAGCAGCGTCGCCGTCGACAACCGTGACCCGGTCGCTAGCGGCGTCGCTTAAGCGTTGCGCGTTCCGTAAGAAGAGGGTCAACTTTGCGTCGGTGTCGGCGAGCAACATTGCCGTAGCTAACCGGGCGATCTTACCGTGAGCACCAAGAACTAATACGTTTGTCATGAGAACAAAACCCCTTTATGATTGATTTGTTGTCTATACTGTAACTCTGATAATTACATTATGCAACTCACACGTCTCACCGAAACGACTAATTACCCTGTAATATTATAGAAAAATAAAAACCACCACCCAACATAACGTTAGGTGGTGGCGCTTTGGTTCCAAACTAGATTAACATCAGGGTCACGCCAGCCAGCGGGGTCAGGGTATCACCCAAGTCTCCGAAGACCAGTTCCTTTTGAAAAACTGGGGCTGCGAGTTCCGTGAGGTTCGTTTTCTCGATGACTAGATGATAACGTCCCCGCTTATCCTTGCTTAGTTCGTAGTTGATGAACTCCTGCTCTGGCGCATAGTCTGCGAAGCGTGCCGCAAAGTGGCCCAGTTGATGGGAAACCACCAGGCGAATTCCGTTTTCATCTCTAAAAATATGCAAAATTGTTCACTCCTATATTCAATAAACTGACTACTGGACGCGCAGATGGCCAATGGCCCCCGCCGTCGGGACTTCCGATCGGCAGTCGCATTCTCGTCCTGCGGCCAATCACGTGGAAGCTGAGGGGGATTGTCGCCCCTAAAATTTCACCATGTACGTCGATTGTACCATATTTGACTGAGAAATTTGCAGGGGCCCCGAAAAATGACCCGTAATTCACGAAAAGCCACGTTTAGTGCTTGCATCGGCCCCCTAAAAAATGGTCTAATATTATTAATAATTCCGACAATAATTAATCATTAATTGCCGGTTGGAGGGTGACATATATTGGCGAATACCAAGAATAGTCAGGCGGCCAAGATCCGTAAGCAGATCATTGCCTGGCTACAAGATGAGGATAAAATTGAGGTCGTGTCCGAGCAGCGGTTCCCCGGTATCCGGGGCATCCGGGCCGTGCAATTACGGCAGATGTTAGGCGAACAGGGTTACCCGCAGACCGCCGTCATGGGGGCCGTCTCCGCGGCACCGTCCATCGACCACCGAATCCAAAAGGCGGCTTTAAAGCCGCGCGAAGTCTACTATTACTTCGTGGCCGACGCGGACGTCAAACCAGCGAAGGACTCCGCTACGTCAGCTGTCCCAGCGACCAAGTCGTCCCGCACGTCGACGCCCGGGGTCGGCTTGACCGCCACGTCAGCGTTCGCCGCCCTCCACACGGCCAACGACCGGTTGGACCAGGCCGTCGACGACCTACTGACCGCCGCACAATCCCAGGCACCGCTAAGTGATCTAGAAATCGATTTTTTGACGGATCTAGCCACTCAAACGGCCAAACAAAGCGAACTCTTACAGAAATTCGCCACCCAAGAACGGATTGCCCAACTCCGTCACCATTAGGGTACTTTGATAGTTTATAAGGTGATTCCCTTAATAATTATCTTAAATAAAAAAACATTCCGATTTTTCTTGACTTTTTAGCTCGTTGCCATTACCCTGTTATAAATTACTTTTATGGGGGACGATCATTCATGGCTTTACACGAAAATGACCGGGTTTATTGTAAGGAAACGGAACTGTTTTCAACGTCATTCTACGGCTCCGTCACCAAGGTTTACGAACACTCTGTCTTGGTTAAGGTAGAACCGGAACAATTAAAGAAGAAAGAAACGGACAAGATTGATTCTTTCGGTGATCTCGTGGTCATCCGCCAAACGGAACTCCAATTGGTGAACGACGCTGGCGAGGCCATCGCAGAACCCGTCGACGAAAAGGTCGAAGCTGCTGAATAAGCGGCCCCGACACAAAAAGGTCGAGACACCAAGTGTCTCGGCCTTTTTGTCTGACCTCAAGTCGTGTTTAGCCTTGAGCTGGCTTCACGTAGGTGGCTAACTTCGCCATTAGTTGCGGGAGCTCGTGGGCTAAGACCAGACTCACGTGTTCGTGAATGGCCTCGCCCTGCGGCGTAATCTGAAAGACGTGGTACCGCCGATCGGTCGGCAAGGTTTCGTCTTGGATGTAGCCGCCTTTAAGTAACCGGCTGATTTGAATCGAAATCATGGATTGACCGACGTGCAACCGCCGAGACAATTCACTGGTACTGGTCTTTTCGTGAACCAGCTCGTGTAAAATTCGATATTGTTCAAACGTGACCGCGTCCCCACTGCTCGGTCGTTTGATAAAGGGTCGTAGGATAGAATTCAGTTGGTGAATCCGCTCAATATCCATGGCCATTTCATCTTCTGTCATGCTGCTCTTCCTCCTCATGCCGGCCATTTCTGGGTGACAAGCCGGGAAATGGTCGTCGTAAACATTAGTCATCGCGAATCAGCTCAGCCCGCAAAATGCTGATTGACTAAGCTGATACTCTTCGTATTGTAACATAGAACAAATGACTATACTGTAAACAGGTCACGACCGTGTTAAATATTTTATTATTTATGAGTCGTTGGGGATCAAATATCCACCCGTTCAGTCCGTTCCGCTGGACCCGTTTCGTCTAGCGGCCAAGGCTGATTATGCCGGGCCGCATCAACGATTTTGTCCCGTTCAGTCGCCGTCCAGTTTACTGGTAAATGCTTCTCGACGTACGCCACTAACAAGGTCTGGATCCGAATTTGAAATTTTCTCAAATCCGCTGGAACTTGCACAGTTGCTAAATAATGTGAACCGTACAATTCGTTATTATATTCCTTGTTCATTTGTTGAATACGTCTTATTTTATTGGCTATGTCCCACTTTTCATTTAACCGCTTAGCGGAATCTTGGATCAGGATTTCGTTGGTGGTCGTCAGTAGAATCAGTGACTGCTTCCCCGATTTACTCAAGTTATACGGGTTGACAGTCTGCAGGTACCGGCCGTTCAGCCAGCTATAATGAGTCTTCTTGTTCTCAATCGGAATCAATTGTAGCTGGCCTAAGACGTACGATAGCGGTCCCCGGCCGCCACTGACGTCTGTATACGCTTGCATGTCGAGCCACGTAACCGGACTGCTCCGTTCGACCCGATCAATCAACGTGCGCGGCGTCACATCGGTCCGGGTAAAACCCGCATAGGCGTTCCAGATGATGGTCGTGCCGTGACGTTGTGGACCGGCGCCCGCACAATATTTCAGTAAAATCACGTGATCCCAATCCACAGCGAGCTGCTTATTGGGAACCTGATAGGTCACCACTTTAGGCGTTAGTTTAGCTAACTCCAAACAATTTCGGGTTGCCACCTGGCGGCGAAAATCCGGCGTCAAGTTGTTCCAGGCAGGTTGTTGCATGAACTGCCACCCCCTCCCTTCATCGGGTGCACCACCGACTCAATCCCTTGAGCCTTAAGGACTTAGGTAATTGGCGGCCTTAGCCGTTGCTCTTACCATGGCTACCATGCCATAAACCACGAACATTAGCAAGAAATTAGCTCACCCTATAGATAAAAGCCATATCAAACTGTCATTGATATTGACGGTGTTTAACCGTGTTCGGTCGCAACATTTTAAAGCTCAAAATAATGAATGATAATTAAAAATATAACTAAATCATTCGTAATTCTCGCTAAATTCTTAACTATATCTCAGTAAAGTCACGGGGTCCGCTTGGTATACTCACCTTGCAACTAAGGAGGAATGATATGATGCATCACACGATCGGTGAAATCTTACGAACGATTCGCCAGAGCGCTTATCAGGATGATCTTCGGGGACTGAAACACGATCTGTTGATGTTTGACATCCCCCTCTGGTACTATCTCAATCTCGAAACCAGCCAGGCCGACCGGCTCCCCCCAGAAAAGGAAGACCTGCTCATGCGTTTCTTCGCCCTCGACCCCGCCATTTTGCCCCAACTACGTACGGCGGTAGACCTCAAGCAAGCGGTCAGCGACGCCATGCTGGCCCTGCTCGACAAGCACGCCTGGCAATTCCGGCGGATGCAGCTCCCCTGGCCCGATAGTGCTCAGGTGGCTCAGCACTTCCCCAGTGCTCACAATCCCGACCCCGCAGCCAAGTTTCGTTATGCGGACCTTCTGCGTTTCTTACGGGTCACAATTCTCAAGAAGCCCGTGGTCTCCTTGGCGGATTACTTCGACCTGCCCCCGCTGATCTATTGGCAGATGGAGACCGCGCAGAAGCCGCTGACGGCCGACATGGTCGCGTGGTTGAAGGAAGTCCTCAACACGGACGACCTACGCCAGTACACCCACGCAGACGACCTGATGGCGGTAGTTGACCAGGCTTACGACAACGGGACCGTCATGGACCTCTAGCGCAACGCAAAAACGACTGGACTCATCGTTTCCCCAACGGTGAGTCCAGTCGTTTTGTGTTAATCTAGCGTTGAATCGCGGCGTTTCAGGATGCCAGCTCCGCCCAGGGTGGTGAGTAGCAGGAAGCTGCCCATCAGTGGCAGAAAAGCATCCGTGGTGGCTTCACCGGTTTGCGGTAACCGCTGCGTCGCTGACGCCTCGCGGTGGACCGGATACTTGCCTAAGACCTCCACGCCCTTAGTCGGCGACGTGGTTCGAGTCGTGGTTTCCCGCGGTGTTGCCACGTCGCGGGTTGCCGTTTCGTTACGTGGCGTGGCCGTGCGGGGCGGGGCTTCGGTTGGTTCGGTTGATTTAGCCGGTGCCGACGTTGACGCCGTACGTTTCATTGGGACGGCCGGGGTCGCTGCGGCGGCCCGGCGTGGCTCATAAACTAGTTTGACCGTGCCGGGTGTCGTGGTAAATTCTCCCTTGACGGCCCCTTCGACCTTGGCTAGGACGTAGCCACTAAACTTCGGCTGCGTCACCTGATAGGCGTGGCCCACGGTCCCGGTCAGGACCTTATCGGGCGCTAGCCGTTTGCCGGTCGTGGTCTGGTAACTGACCGTCACGGTCCCGTCTTGAGCCGCTGACGCCGTTTCTGTAGGCGTCTCCGGGGCCGGTTCGGGAACCGTGACGGTCGCGGTAGTTTGCAAACTCGTGTTCCCCGTCGGTGCTGGGTCACTGGCCGCCTGAGCGGTCGTGGTCAGACCGCCGCTCCCCACGACGATCCCCGCCAACACCGTAAATTTAACCCAATTTCGTGTTGTCATGATGCACACCCCCATGAGCATCTTTAGTGCTTCACTCTCTGAATCTACCCTAATTCTAACATCTGTGAGATTTAGTTAACTAGTTCAGCGGGTGAAGGAGTTGAGAAACACAGGTCAGTTTATTAAAGGCTACACCCAAAAACAACTTCAGGCACAGAAAAAGCCCGGTTTCCCGGGCCTTGACTATATGACGAAAAATTAGCCCACGTAGTTTTGGTTTGCATTCGTGGTCGTCGTTGCTGGCGTATCTACAGGAGAAGTCCCAGTTTCTTGGGTAGCCGTGTAAAAGGCCTTAGCGTTCGTCTTCGTGCTGTAGTTACCAGCTAAAGCACTGTTGAACGTGTACTTCATATAAATGGTGTTAGAACCGTCTTTGTAGCTAGGCGTGTACAACGTGTTCAGGTTATTGCTCGTCAGGTAAGCTTGCACGTCATTAGCCGCATAAGCTGCACCGTCAGCCCCCGTGAACATGGTCGTTAAGTTAGGGAAGACCACCGTCGTTGCCGTTGCAGTCCCAGACTTGTAAGCCGTCAATGGCGTGCCCTTTTGAGATAAGTCACTCGTTACGCTGTAGAAGCTAATCTTCGTATCAGCGTTGGCGTTCTTGGTCACGTATAACGTAATCGTGTCGCCAGACTTAGCAGCGGATAAGGCCGAAACGTTAACGGAATCGCTTGCTTTGTAGGCGTAGCCAGTCCCGGTTAACAAGGAAGCACCCCAAGCATCAGTGGCTTGCTTAGTAGCGTCAGTTCCAACGGCAGTGCCCGTCGCCGTTGCAACGGTCGTCTTGCCATTTTCGTTCAACTTAGATAAAGTTGTTGACTTAACTAACGTCCCATCGGTCGTCTTGAACTCAACCTTAACGTCGGACTTAGCATCGAAAGTATCTTGCGTGGCCGTAACGGCACCACTGTAGATCCAACCGTTAATGGATGGGTTCTTAGCGTCTTCAACGTAATAGTACAGGGAGCCTTCACGGGTCTTAGTAGCGGCCTTGGTGATGGTCAAAGCATCCTTGGCAAATGGCGTAGTATCCTTAACTTGCTTGGAAGCCTTGTATTGGGTGTACTTAGGCGCGTTCCACGTCACGTTAGCCTTACCTGGCTTGGTGAAGTAAACGGTCGTGTTGGCTGGCTTGTTAGCGTCCGTCAAAGTGTTCACAGACTTGATGCCACCGGCAAAGGTAGCGGCGCTCTTTCCGCCATAGATGTAACCACGGTACTTACCGTTCATGGTAACGACCTTGTAGTAAACGGAGCCCTTGTTAGTCGTGGTAACGGCGTAAGCCCGGAAGTAATCTGCGGACTTCTTGGAAGTGGCTAACTTCTTCATGGTCTTCTTGGACGCAACGACCTTAGCCCCCTTAACCGTTCCCGGCTTGGAGTAGATGGCATTAGTCCCCGTAGACACAACGTTCCGCGTTTCGCCGGCAGTCTTTAAGGTTTTAGTGGAAGTTACCTTTGCGTAGCTCTTAGCACTAGCAGTCGTTGACAGCGTCGTAACGGCACCTAAACTCAACGTAGCTAAACCAAGGTATAACGTCTTAGTTAAACGTGATTGCATGATGTATTTCTCCTCTGAAATTGTAAATTTATTGAACGGTCTTTAGTATAGCAGAGTTAGCCAGTAGGTTAGCAAAAAAATTAATAATAATTAGTTAAAAGCCACGTCATCTAAAAAGGACCAACTCATTTCTGAGTTAGCCCTTTTAAAAGTTAGCTATAATTATAGCAACAAATTACTTAGCGTAGTTCCCATTAGTAGGATCTGACACATTAGTTTTAGCTGCAGAACCCGCAACTAACTTCTCTTGTTTTAAACCAACCTTGATGCTATCACCATATTTAGCATTAGCATTAGCAGCCTTGGTAGCTTCCTTAGCAATGCTGTAAACTACGTGGTAAGTTTCACCCTTCTTAACCGTAACAGTCTTGCCAGTAGCGTCAACCGCGTCAGTAATATCAGACGTAGCTACCTTGTCAGTGGAGGCAATCGTTACATCTTTAAACATAGCAGTAAGATTATCAGTATTGAAGGCCATAGTAGCATCGCCTTGTAAGGCTGCTTCTTGCTTGCTCGTAGCAATCGCTGGGTATACACCGCCAACAAAGTTAGCAGCGGTCATAGCAGTTCCACCAGTGATACCGTTAGCCTTAGTAGTATCGTAGAAGGAAAGCTTAGACGTTGCTTGCTTATTAATATTAATAACAATGGTAGTCCCATAATTAATAGTAGTGGATGCTGGGTCAGAGCCATTGTTAGTAGTAGATGCAACGTATCCTGTAGGAACAGACTTGGCAACGAAGTCCTTTAAGCCTACTTTAGAAGAGTTTTCATCCGTAGCCTTAACAGCCACAGCAACACCATTAGCTGCAGTCTTAGCTTGAGGATTTACCCATGAAACGGTAGATACAGTTGAACCATCAGCAGCTTGGTACTTGATTGTTACACTGTTATGAGCCGTAGCTGCAGTGCTGTTAGTAGACGTCCCGCTAGCGAGAACCCATCCCTTGATGGTAGGCGTTTTAGCATTTTGCACATAATAGTAAAGTGCGCCTCCACGTGTTTCCGTCTTAGCAGCCAAAATGGTCCAAGCATCAACGCTCGTCGTGTTTTGTAAGTTGATCTTAGTTGCTTTATATTGGGTATACTTTGGCGAAGTCCAAAGTGCATCCTTATTAGTATCCGATAAATAAACGGTCTTGTTTAGCGGCATCGTGGCATCGGTTAACGTGTTAGCCGACTTGATACCACCTTCAAAAGCAGTCGCAACCGTACCGCCGTAAACGTAGCCGCGATATTTACCATCCATCGTAACGACACGATAGTAAACAGAGCCGCGGTTAGTAGTTTTAACACCGTAAGCACGGAAGTAATCAGAGGACTTTTGAGATGATGCTAATTTAGCCATGGTAGCCTTAGAAGCAACAACTTTAGCACCCTTAACCGTCCCCGGCTTGGTATAAAGTGCGTTAGTTCCCGTAGCTTCAACGTTACGAGTGGTAGCATCGGTCTTCAAGGCCTGGTATGCGCCCGCCGTAGCATAAGATTTTGCAGATGCAGATGTAGCAGATAATGACGCTGCGCCTAAACTAATTGCAGCTAAACTTAAATACAATGTTTTCTTCAAACGAGATTGCATTTTATTTCTCCCCTAAGTAAATTAGATTTTGTTACGGGACAAGTATACCAAGAGTCGCCATCTTTCAAAAGAGTTTCCTAGATAATGAGTCAAATCTAGTATAAAATTCTAAATAAAATGTCGTTTTAGTCCTGTTAACACGCATTTTTGATAACTATGTCGTAAAATCCTAATACGGTGTTAAAGAGGAATAAATTGCTTTATATAGCAAGAGAATATTAATACGAATAAAGATCATCTCTAATTTATTCCACAAAAAAACTCAATCCCGTAGGATTGAGTTTTTTCACAGAACCTAGGCATCGGTAATCAAAGATTACTTAGCGTAGTTACTGTTAGTTGGGTCGGAAACACTAGTGTTAGTTGCAGAACCTGCAACAGTGCTAGTAACCTTCAAACCAACCTTGATGTTGTCACCGTACTTAGCGTTCGTGTTAGCAGCCTTAGTAGCTTCGGTGTCAATTCCGTATACGTAGTGGTATACAGTGCCGGCCTTGATAGTAGTACCATCAGAAGCCTTTACATCGGTAGTAGAAGTCTTGTCAGCAGAGTTGAAGGCAACGCCCTTGAACATAGTAGCAAGGTTGTCAGTGTTGAAGGCAACAGTAGAGTCACCTTGTAAAGCAGCTTGTTGTGCGCTAGCAGTAACAGCTGGGTATACACCACCAACAAAGTTAGCAGCAGTCATGGCAGTCCCACCAGTGATACCGTTAGCGTTAGTGGTATCGTAGAAGGAAAGCGTAGACGTAGCTTGCTTGTTAACGTTGATAACAACCGTAGTACCGTACTTAACACCAGTTAAGTCGTTGTTGATGGAAGAAGCAACGTAGCCAGTAGGCGTAGCACTCTTAACAAAGTCAGCTAACTTAGCGTTTGAACTGTTTACATCAGCATCCGCAACAGCTTGACCAGCGTTAGCAGTCGTAGCCTTTGGGTTTACCCATGAAGCAGTAGATACAGTCGAACCATCAGCAGCTTGGTACTTGATAGTTACACTGTTGTAAGCAGTAGCTGCGGTACTGTTAGTGGAAGTACCACCAGCGTAAACCCAGCCCTTGATAGTAGGAGTCGTGGTGTTTTGTACATAGTAGTACAATGAACCTTCACGAGTCTTAGTCTTAGCAGCAAGAACAGTCCAAGCATCATTGCTCGTAGTGTTTTGCAGGTTTACCTTGGAAGCCTTGTATTGAGTGTACTTAGGCGAAGTCCAAAGAGTGTTCTTGTTAGTGTTCGTCAAGTAAACAGTCTTATTTGCAGGCATGGTTGCGTCAGTTAACGTGTTAGCGGACTTGATACCACCAGCAAAGGCAGTGTCAGACTTACCACCGTAAACGTAACCACGGTACTTGCCGTCCATCGTGACAACACGGTAGTAAACGGAACCACGGTTAGTGGTCTTAACACCGTAAGCACGGAAGTAGTTAGCGGACTTCTTGGAAGTAGCTAATTCAGCCATAGTGGCCTTGGAAGCAACAACCTTAGCACCCTTAACAGTACCTGGCTTAGTGTAAAGTGCGTTAGTACCCGTAGCTTCAACGTTACGAGTAGTAGCGTCGGTCTTTAAGGCAGTATATGCACCTGCGGTTGCGTAGGACTTAGCTGAAGCAGTGGTTGAAACCGTAGCAACGGCACCAAAGCTTAATGCAGCGAGGCCCAAGTAAAGAGATTTCTTTAAACTTGATTGCATAATCTTTTTTCCTCCAAACATATTGTATGTAATTTATCAAGCAGGAATAGTATATCATGATATTAGTGATTTTGTTAAGAATTTTATTCTCCAATCAATAAACCATGACTCCATCCCTTAACTACAAATCCGATTATAGCGATTCCACGCCCTAGAAACAAGGAAATTGCTTCCTTTGTCGTCCGAATGAAATATTTTTATGGGTTTTGTAATATTACTGTTACTTGTAACGGCTTCGTTACTATTATTTTGCATTCTATTTTTTGGTTAAATTTAATCCACCATTAAGGTTAAGCAAGTCACTTGCATTTCCACCCCAAAGGTTCTAAACTGCAAGTATCAAATGAAAGGGGGTGATGCTTTTTGGCAACGCAATGTAGCCTTAAAGTGATCGCTTCCGCGGAGAACGGAAACGACTAATCTCTTTAAGGGATGACCGGCGAAATGCTCTCGCCGGTCTTTTATTTTGCCTTCAGGTCGCCCCTTGACCGTTGCGCCCCGCGTTTCACGAGAACGACTTGACCAATAACTACCGGTCGGACGGGTTGCTTCTCCCACTACCCTTACTAGCCAACAAAAAGTTAAGGTATCCCTAATATAATCCTTTAAATCGTTGTAACACTTGGGAAGAGCGGCTATACTCCAAGGTGGAGGTGAGAGAGATGCTCACGATTTATGTCGATCCTAAGCAACAGGATCAAGTCGTTCAGTTGTCCGATCAAGACCGTGGTTACTTGTCCGTTTCCAAGCAAGCCAACACGGCACGGTATACCTTCTACTTTGTGGGTCACCAACACCCCAGCTTCTGGCATGACGGGAAGCTGACCGACGGTGCCGAGGAGACCGTCCGCACGATTGACGGCGTCCAACATTACCGGATTGCCTTTCGTTGATAGTTTGATCTGTCATGGTATGTGCTCCGCTCACATCGTCTGAGATATCAGACCATCAGCGACCCACCGAACCGGCGCTCGACCAATTGACTGGTTGAGCGTCGATTTTTATTGCCGTTAAGCGCGCGGTCTGGCGGTAAAAGGCCGATTAAAGAGTGCCTCTGAAATAAATCTTTTCCTATTATTACTATTCTATTTTTCCAGTCGGTTCCGCGACCCACCGAACCCGCTAGTCGCCCTATCCCCCGCCCCGGCGATATGATAGAATGGCCTTAACGGAAAGAACTATTCATGTATTGACCATTTACGTGAAAATTCTTCATTTTAACCAAGGAGGTGGCCGGGCATGCTTCCATTTGCCTATCGCGTCTTTCAAGCCATCATTCAAGAACACACCTTTTACCGGGCAGCCCAGATCTTAAACGTCACGCCGTCCGCCATTAGTCATTCGGTCAACCAGCTGGAAAAGGAACTCGGCTTCAGCCTGTTCATCCGCAACCGTTCGGGCGTCGAACTGACCCCCGACGGCAAATCCGTCCAACCGCTGATTCAGGCAATCGTCAACGCCGAGGAGCGCCTCGAACAGGCCGCCGCCAACATCAAGGGCCTCAACTCCGGGTCCGTGCGGCTAGGCGCCTTTTCGTCCGTGTGCATCAACTGGCTGCCCCCCATCATCCAAAATTTCAAACAGGATTACCCGGACATCGCCATCAACGTCGAACAAGCCGACTTCACGGAGATTGCGGCGGCCGTCAAGACCGGGCGTCTCGATTTAGGCTTCTCCGCGCTTCCGGTCAACGAGAAACTCACCGTGTTGCCCCTGATCAAGGATGAAATCTACTGCATCACCCCGGCCGACTTCATCCCCGCCAACCGGACCACGGTGACCGCGGCCGACCTGGTCAAACAAAACTTCATCCTCCAGCGTGGCGACTACGACAAGGACACCAAGGCCGCGCTGGACCACTATCAGATTCAGCCCAACGCCCTGCGGTTCTCCATCGACGACCAATCCATCTTGGCCATGGTCGAGGCCGGCATGGGCATGGGTATCTTACCGGAACTAGCGCTGGAACGCATCAGTGGCGACGTCAACGTCTACCCGTTCGACACCCGCTTCTACCGCACCATCTGCCTGGTGGTCAACAGCGAGCAGGCCAAGGCCCCGTCGACCGCCAAGATGATTGCCGCCATCACCGCCTACGTGACCACCAAGTATCCCGCCAAGGTCCTCCAGCACCCGGGGGCCGTTTAACTCCATCCACGTAAAAACGCAGATCCCCCGGACAGGGACCTGCGTTTTTTGATTGTCACCCGGTTAGGTTAGGGTTGCGCTAGCCGGCCGCTCCCGGCAACGGCGTCTTGGTGGTTTCCACCACGGTGGCGCTCACCGGCGTGGCGTAGAGTTCCACGTCTTGCTTGGCAAATAGCTTGGTCGCCGCCATCTTGACCATGATGGCTTCGGCTTCTTCCGCCGTTAAATCGGCGTTCACGTACTTCAGTCGCAGGTTCTTGATCCGGTGGTCAGTACCCTTGAAAACTAATTCCAAACTCTTCATTGATTAACGTCCTCCTCGTTGGTCTTAAATTACTTAGGCAACAGCGTTTTGCGTGGTCACGTTGGCTCGAATGAAGGGTAACCCCGTCAAGTTGGCTAAATAGCTTCCAAAGGCTTCGACCTGTTCGGACTCCGGTGCGGCGACCCCGTTGTTCAGCACGATGTGGACGGGATGCGCGGGATTGGTCCCCATCAGGAAAGTGATTGACGTCTTTAACCAAGTCTTTGTCATAAGTTGAAACTCCTCTCAAAGTTAGGTGATGTAAGTTGGTTGGCCAACCCTTACACTCTTACTAACGAAATTCCGCCCGCGTTTGTCACCCCCTAAGGCCACATTAGCCAAAATTTATTTTGCCGGAGTCGTTTGACCAGCGTTCGTCGCCAGCGGTACACGGTCTGCCGACTGACGTTACACCGGCGTGCAATCTCGGAGGGCGTCAGTTGGTCGACTAACGTGCCGCTCAGGTAGGTCCACTCGCCCAAGGTGCCCTGCGCGTGGATGACCTTCAAGAGCCGCTCCTGAGTCAACCGGCGTTCCACGTCTTCTTGGGGTACCCGGGTCGCGGGTAAGCTGGCCAGCAGCGTCTCGTGATCCCCCTCGGCACGGTGCTGGTCCTGTCGGCGTTCCTTGCGCAAACGGTCCAACAAGGTCCAGTAGACCTTCTGGTGCGCGTACGCCAGGAATTGGTGCGGTTTTTCCAACGGATCGTCCGGAAACCGCTGGTAAATCTTGAGAAATAGAAGTCGGCTTTCCTGGAGGTAATCGTCATAGTCAGCATGCAACGGCGACAGGTGCAGTCGCTTTAACGCCGCGTGGAGAATCCGTTCGTGGTCACCAGCAAATAAGAAATCAAACGCTTCTTTGTTATTTCTCAAATCCAAAATCCTCATTTCTATTTAGGTTTAGTTCCCTGGGGAACAGAACCTAGCATACCGGGTTGGTCTAGACCCGTCTAACTCCTAATTTTGCCCACTTTCCCCTTAATTAGCCGCTTTCAATTCATATCCATTAGTTATAAGAACGCTCCCATTGCGGCGTTCTCTTGATTGTCCCGCCGCCACTAAGGGGCCAAGAAACCGGTTGATTTTAAATAGTTGGTCGCAAGAAAATTTTCTTTTTCGGATTGTTCGTGTTATAAATAACTTGTGATGAATTTAGCATATAAGGAGTGGATTATCGATGCACCAAAATACCTGGGCCTGGCTGACCGCCACGGTTGCCGCCCTCTTTTTCGTCGGCGGGACGAGTCTGACGGCCGCGGCCAAGACCTACACCCAACACGGCAACGCCCTGGCCAACTATAACGTGGCCCACTATAAAACGGTAAATAACCGGAACCTCTTCGTTCCGCGCTACAGTTTCACGGGCGGCGGGACGACCCTGACCAGTACCAAGGGCACCAAGGTCGGTTTCAAGACCGACATCCTGTTGCCCGACCAGATTGGCTGGCAGAATCCCCAAAGTCTGGTGATAGACCGCACCGGTCGGACCATGTACGTGCTGAGTACCCACCACAACAACCGCGGCTTCATCGCCAAGTACAATTTAGCCGCCCTCCGCAAGCTGGGCGCCACCTCAGCCGCGTTGGCGCAGGCCGACAAGGACCGGGTCAACCACGCCCTGACAGCTAAAGATAAGGCCATCCTGAAGAACGTCAAGGTCGGGCCGGACTTCGCTTGTGGTCACGGCCAATCGTTAGCCCGCAACCCCAAGAACGGTCAACTCTGGTTCGTGGGCGCCACCGCCATCCATAGCAACGTCCAGCAGGTCAGCACCAAGACCCTAAAACCCGTTAAGCGGATCAACTTCATGTTGAAGAACACGGTCCCGATGGGCGAAAACCTGACCTTCGATAAGCATGGTAACGCCTATTTTTACACCTACTCCAACGGCGGCTGGGCACCTAAGGGCACCGTCAAGATCTACCAGGGAAAGATTCACAGTAAGTCCGTGAAATTCCACCTGATCATGCAGGGTCTGCGGCACAATCCCGGCACCAAGAATCAGTCGTTGGCGTACAACACCAAGCGTAACCGGCTGTACTTCATCAGCGACGGCAGCATCTCGTCCGTACCCGTCAGCAAGCTCGGCCACCTCAAGGCCCGCGACGTTGAGGCCACGAACCTGAACGGCAAACGCGAATTTGAAGGCTTACAGTTCACCAGTAACGGTACGGGCTACCTGTTAACCAACCGACCGGCCCAGGTCATGAAGACCACTCGCGCCTTCTAACGGTAACTCCGGCAATCCCAATTGATTTGAACGAAAAAAAGGAACCAAGTTTTCGTATCCCCACGAAAACTTGGTTCCTTTATTGATAGACGCGACGACCACGAGGATTTCGCTCGCCGGTAAGGTCTTCCCGGCCACCATCCCGGTGATGGTGACCCATTGCTAGTCAGACGACAAAAGTTGACCGTGCAAAAATCATACGTTGCACCCGGGGGTCGCCCCAGATGAGGGGAATACTACCCTAAAAAGCCGCGATGGTCTCGCTTCTCATTATACGAACATACGTTCAGAATGGCAAGGCTTGTTTTCCGGGGTGAGGTTGCCCGCCCCCAGCAGCCCGCCATTGGCGTAAGCGGCGATCCGGTTCTCTCCCGAATCACGGTGGGCCAATTCTCGATGCCCACTGCGCCCACTTTACCGCCTCAAACGGCATTCGTCAATTCAACTTGCGGCTGTTAATTAATCGACCCCCGCCAAACGTTGGCCAGTCACGCTTTAGTCGTTCTCAGCAAATTCTTAGGATTAACGCCACTGGATGAACTGCCGGTTGGCCGTGATGTAGTGGCCGTTGGTCAGTTGGTACCGGGTGACGTGGCCCTGAAAGACGATTTTCTTCACTTTTAAGACGGTCTTGGGCTTGACCAGTTTGACGCGCTGGTTGGCCTTCAACGTGGCGTGGCGGTACTCGTAGATGCCGTGCTTAGCGATGACCGCCACCCGCTTGGTCTTGCGTTGATAGTACAGGTTATGTGCCGCCGCGTTGACGCGAATGTAGCCGCCCTTGACCCGGTAGAACCGCTGGCCGTTCTTGAGCGTCACGATGCCCGTCACCTTGAAGTGTGGTGCCGTAGCCCGACTGTGCGCGCTGTAACTACGCTTAACGGTTAGATTCGTGACGTTTTGGTAGAGTTTAAAGGCCTTGGTCAGGTAAACGGCCTTGACGGTCCGACTAGGCTGAACGGTCGGCTTCGCGGGCGACGTTGGCGCGGTTACGCTAGGTTGCGTTGGCGCTGGCGTGGTTGGCTTAGCCGATTCACTCGGGGACGTCGGTGTCGTGTCCGTAGACGTTGAAGGCGTCGTGGTGGTTTCAGTAGTCGTTTGGTCTTGCAGTAGTTTGAATTGGTGGTGTTGCTCAAAGAGTTCCCCAACCTTCATCAATAGACGGTCTTGGCCCTTAGCTGCGTTGAACTGAATCCCTAGAGGCATTCCCTTAGCCGAGACATAGGTTGGTAAACTAATCGCCGGTTCATCGGTCAAATTAGCCTGTTGAGTGTATGGCGTTTTAGTCAAACCATGTAGCCAAGAGTCGTAAATTAATGGCATTTGTTGGTTAACGGGAATGGTTTCCATATGCCGTAACTTAGCCTCGTTTTCTGGCAATACTGAGGGATCGTCAATACTTGGTGCCGTTGTGGCCGTAGTAGGTTGTAGAAGCAGAGTATACTTTTGATGAAAGTTTTCCATGGTGTTAGCTGCCTGATCAATCTCCGTTTCAGCAGCCTTTAACTGTTGAGCCGTCACGTTCTTGGAAGCCTGATAGAGGCCCCAATTTAACGGACTTACATCATCAGGCACCATTTCTCGCTTTTGATAAGTCTTAGTTAATTGCGCCGAATAGGCCCCCGCCGACGTGTTACGGACATAGTAGTCTTTCATCAGTGCCACACCATCCAATGGCGGGTCAACCTGTTTTACTTTAATCCCCTGTTGTTCTAAGAACTTGACTGCCTGTTGTACCGCCTGAATGGCATCTGGACTAACCGGCGTATTAACTGGCGATTTCAAGCTATAAGCAACAGTTACGTGCTTAAGCGTTTTAGGTGCTGGTTGAGCTTGATTCGTTGCTAAAGCGTTAAATAGGGCTTCCGTGTCCGCCATCGTCTTGGTCTCAGCAAAGTTAACCCCATGACCTGTGTGGCTATCTCCTTGAATAATGCTTTGAGTTGGCTTCAATCCTACTAATCCAGACCACGATGCCGGAATACGAATAGATCCACCCGCATCATTTCCCGTAGCAATCGGAACTATTCCATCAGCTACACTGGTCGCAGAACCACCTGATGAGCCACCCGGTTGGAACCCGGGATTCCACGCATTACGCGCATCCCCGTAAAGCTTTGACGTAGTTACATTCAACAATCCCATTTCAGGAAAGTTCGTCTGACCAATAACAATGAAGCCTGCTTTTTGTAAGTTAGCCACAAAAGTTCCAGTTTTACTATAAGTTGCCTGACGTGCCGTCAACAAACCGTTGGTATTAGATTCTCCCGCCATAGCCTGGCCCAGTCCCTTGATTAAAATGGGGACGCCCAAAAAGGGTTGGCCCGTATCCTTTAGACTAGCCGCTTCTTGTAATGCCTGCTTTTCTCGTAGCGTAATGACTGCATTCAAGTGGGGATTATCTGCCTTTAACTTGGCAAATGCCTGCTTAACTAATTCAACACTTGTAACCTTACCGCTTCGAATAGCAGCCGCCAAAGCTAGCGCTGAACTCCGACGATACACCTGTGATGATAATCCCGTTGACGCTTCATTAACTGTTACTGGTAAGGTAGATGCTCGCCCTGTAACCACCGGCGCGCCAACACTCACAAACGTTAACCCCAGTAGGAACCACCGACCGAGAGATCGTTTCCAACAGTGATGACCAGAAGCCCATTTAACCATAACCTAAAATTCCTCCTTTTTTCTAACCATCTCCCAGTTTACGTGTTTAGCTGCAAACTCCTAAGCAATTTGTCTTATAAATTAATTTGTATAAAAGGCAGTTTCTAACTGCAACTTATTAGCCATTTCTTTACTCTATTCCTAACAGGGTTCTCTTCCCAATGAAGTTATTTTTAATATTAGCATCTCTCCAAAACTCGTTCAATCCTCTAACGACCCAGCAATTTTTACCACTAAATTCCCTAGTAAAGATAATAGCTAAAGCTGTCATCTTAGGGTTGGTTTTCCTCGTCCCACATGTTAGAATAAACCCGTAAAGTTAGGTCTTAGTCAGCTTAACTTCTCAAATTCTGTGACGGAAACGGCCCGCCTACTGCACCTATCTCGTGGACGGGTTCTTTCCGTTTTCAGCCGTTATTTTTAGGGTGACACCCCATTAAAACCGTAACCAAATTAAAAACCGTTGACGCGTTTAAACGTCAACGGTTTTCTTATTGATTATTCGTAGGCTAAGGCTTCGATTGGATCGAGCTTGGCGGCCCGACTCGATGGTGCCAGCGCGGCCAGCAGGCTGATCACGATGGCGACGACCACCCCGAAGAGCAGGTAGTTGCCGGTGATGCCAATGATGCTGTAGCCGATGTACTTGGTGGCCACGTTGTTGGCTAAGACCGCCACCAGTTCGGTGAAGGCCAACGCCAAGATACTGGAGAACAGTCCCAAGAAGAAGGCCTCCGACAAGAACAGGTTCTTGATGTCGCGGCGCCGGACCCCTAAGGCTCGCAGAATCCCGATTTCCTTGGTTCGTTCGGATACGCTGATGTAGAGCACCACGATGATCATGATCGCGGAAACCAACAGCGAGATGCCGGCAATCGCGGCCAAGACGTAGAACGCCAACTGGATGTAGGTGTTCAGCGTCGACACGATGGCACCGGCCCCCGTCAATTGATACTGGGCCTTGCCGTTGCTGGCCTTGAGCGCCCGAATCTTATCCTGGACGCCAGTCACGTGGCTAAAGCCGGCAATGTCGACCGTCGCGAAGTTGGCCCGGAAGGTCAGGTGCTTGCTTTGATACATCTGCTTGATGGTCTGAAGGTTGGTCTGTAACTGACCACTGCTGCCATCGGTCACCCCGCTGACCGTCAATTTCTTGGTCATCACGGTCGGAATGTTGTTCTTGTCCATGGCCGTCAGGGAAACCTTGACCGTCTTGCCCACCAGCCGATAAGGATGTTGCTTATTGAATTTCTTGGCGAAATCCTTCGACAGCATCACTTCACCGGTCTTGGGGGTGTGGCCCTTCTTGACGCTCTTGGCCAACATCTGGTCGGTGACCGTTTGGACGATCTGCGCCGTCGAACTGGTCCCGTTGCGTTGGACCTGGGCGCCCTGGGTGTAGAAACCGAGTTGAACCTTCTTGACGTGGTCGAGCTTCTTTAAGCGCTGCACGTCGGCGGTCTTCATTTCGAGCTTCTTAGGGTTTTCACTGGTGGTCTTCTGGGCCACCTGGACCGCGGTGGGCTTAATCTGCGAATAAATTTCGTGATTAATGTAGCCCTTGACCCCGCGGCCTAAGCCCAGCATCAGAATCACACTGAAAATCCCGATGGACGCCCCGAAGATGATCAACAGGTTCCGCCCCAGGTTATAACGCATGTGCTGTAAGGCCATGCGGACCATCGCCATGAAGCCCAGGTGCTTTGCGGGCATTTCGGCGTGGTCGTTGACCGGAAACGGTTCCTTCAGGTTCTCGTCGCGGTCGATGACCCCATCGGCCATGTGCACGATTCGCGTCCCGTGGTCGGCGACCTCTTGCGAGTGGGTCACACAGATGACCAGTTTGCCACTGGCCGCGATGTCGTCCATCAACACCAGGATTTCCTGGGTGTTCTGCGAATCCAGTGCCCCGGTAGGTTCGTCGGCAATGATGATGTCGGGATCCGAGGCCAAGGCCCGCGCGATGGCGACCCGTTGCTTCTGCCCCCCCGAGAGTTGGTTCGGATGCTTGTGCCGGTGCTCCTTCAACCCCACCTGGTCCAACAACTCGGTGGCCCGTTCGCGCTGTTCCTTGCGACTGAGTTTGGTCATCTGCAGTGACACCATCACGTTGTCTAGGATACTGAGGTGACTGATCAGGTTAAAGTTCTGGAAGATAAACCCAATCGTTTGCCGCCGGAAGGTATCCAGTTGCTTCACGGACGCGTGGTGTAACGACTCGCCGTTCAGCAAGACGTCGCCCTCGTACTGGGCGTCCAACCCACCGATGATGTTCATCAGCGTGGTTTTCCCACCCCCGGACTCCCCCAGAATCGACACGAACTCGCCGCGGTCGAACTTCAGGCTGATTCCCTTCAGAACGGGAAAGGGCGTCTTGTTCATGTAATAAGATTTGTGAATATTTTTTAGCTCTAAAAAGCTCATAGGTAAACCCCTTTTGGTTCAGTAATATCCTGAACGATAACCTATTTTCGCTTAAAACGCAATTATTTTGCCGGTTTAGTAAACGCCGCGCGCATGGCCGCAACCGCGGTCTGGGGCTGGTCGTGGCGGGTCAAAAGCGTAATCACCGCGACGCCGGCCGCCCCCGTCTGAGCGATGGCCGGTAATGATTCGAGGGTCACCCCGCCGATGGCCACCACCGGCACCTTGGACTGGACCACCAGTTGGGCCAAGCCGGCCGTACCAATCACGGGGTCGGCGTCGTCCTTAGAGACCGTCGGGTAGATGGGGCCACTGCCCAGGTAGGCGATGCCGTCGATCTGGTTGGCCGCAGCGACCTCGTCCGCCGTCGAACACGAGAGGCCCACGAACATCTGCCGGTCGTCGGTGGCCGCTAAGACCTGTTGGATGCGTTCGTCGCTTTGTCCCACGTGAATCCCGTCGGCGTTTAGCTGTAGCGCCATCTCGACGTCATCGTCGACGATGAACGGCACGTTGGCCGCCCGGCATTGGTCGCGCAGGTCGCGGCCTAGCGCCAGCCGTTGTTCGGGCGTCAGCGTGCTGGCCCCCTTGTCGCGAAACTGGTAGGCCGTGATGCCGGCCGCTAGCATGGTGGCCAACACGTCGCGTAAGTCCCGGCCGGGCACGTCTTGACTGCCCGCCACAAAGTAGGCCCGGAGCAAACCGGGTTCAAAAGTTACTGACATTATAGCGTTCCCCCTTGATTGTAAGCCCAATGGTTCAACGGTCCGTGGCCGTGGCCAACCTCGATGGGGTGGGCGATGGCAGCGGTGACGTAATCCTTTCCCAAACGAATGGCCGTTTCGAAGTCGGCACCCTTCGCCAGCTCGGCCGTGATACACGACGACAGGGTGTCGCCCGTGCCGTGCGTCCGCACCGTGTCGATCCGCGGCGCGCTCAACCAAAACGACCGGCCGTCTTCAAGCAGGACAAAGTCGCTGGCCTGGTCCGGAGTGGCTTCGTGGCCGCCCTTGATGATCACGTTCTTGGCGCCCAGGTTCTGCAGTTCGACCGCCGCGGCCTCCATCTCCTCTTTGGTGTCGAGGGGCATCCCCGTCAGGCGTTGGGCTTCCGGCAGGTTCGGCGTCAAAACGTCGGCCAACGGCAACAATTCGTCGCGGACCGTCGCCACGGCGTCATCGGCCAGTAAAGCCGCGCCCCCCTTGGCAATCATCACGGGGTCGACCGTCAACGGGCCGAAATTATAGCGCTTTAAATTCTCCACGACCCCGTGAACGTGTTCGGCGTCGGCCAGCATCCCCGTCTTGCAGGCCCGAATCTTGAAATCATCGGCCAGCGAGGCAAACTGTTCGTCAATCAACTGTTGCGGCAACGCCAGGAAGTCTTGGACCCCCTTGGTGTTTTGCGCCGTCACCGCCACGATCACCGCCGTGCCGAAGACGTGGCGTTCCTGCATGGTCTTTAAGTCGGCCATGACCCCGGCGCCCCCGCCGCTGTCGGTCCCCGCGATGGTTAACGTTTGGGGAAATTCATTCGTCATTTGTCACTCATCCTTTCCACCTATTCGTAGGCCGCGACCGCTTCAATCTGTGCCACGGTGGTCTGCTGCAAGGCGTCCATTAATTTAATAATAAAGGTGCCGGCCCCCATCTGCGGGTCCGCTTGGGCGACCCGTTGTCCGATGGCCGCGAAGACTAAGCACGCGGTCTGGGCCGCTTCGAAGTAGTCGTCCTCAATCGCACAAAAGGCCGCCACGATGCTGGAGAGCATGTCGCCGGACCCCACGTGCGTTTGGAACAGCGTGGTCCCGTTGATGACCTGCACGGTGCGCGTCCCGTCGGTGATCACGTCGGTCGGCCCGGACAGGATCACCGTACACTTTTGCTTCTTAGCACAGGTCTCGGCAATCGTGACTAGGTCTGCGGCCCCCTCACCGGCATCGATGCCCTTGGCCTGCCAGTTGATCCCGGCTAAGGCCGCAATCTCGCCGGCGTTCCCGCGCAAGACGTCCGGCTGAAAGGCCTGGAACAGCTCCGCGGCCACCTGCGCCCGGTATTTAACGGCCCCCACCGCCACCGGGTCGACGACCAACGGCTTGTGGTACTGGTTGGCCAATTGGCCGGTCACCTTGATCTGGTGAACCTGCGGCGTGGTAAAGGCGCCCAGGTTCAAGCAGACCGCCTGCGACATTTGCACCATCTCGTCGGCCTCGTCGACCTCCTCGGACATGATGGGCGACGCGCCAATCGCGTTGATGCCGTTGGCCACGTCTTGGACCGTCACGAAATTAGAAATGTTGAACACAATCGGATTTTGCCGCCGTAAATCATCCAGTAAACTGACTTTCATTTGATAAATACCCCCAAAAATAGTTGTGCTAATCCTAGATAGGTCCGCCAACGTGGCTAAAAGTGACGCCCAACCGGTCAAAAAAACGCCAAAACGGCCACCCATTCGGTAAGTGAACGGGTGGCCGTCGCCAGTCAAAACACGTTCCCTTCGCAAGCATGGACTTGACAGGTTCAAAGGAATTGCGACAAGGTCACATCTCAGCCCGTACACGGACACTCCTAGTGTTAGTTATATTTAGCATAGCATGTTGACGCGGCACGTCAACGATTCTTAGATTAGTGGGTGATTCGTTGGGCTGCTTGACCAGTCAGCCGCCAGATACGGTCCATGGTCTTGTCGGATAAGAACCGGCGGGCCAGCAGAATCTGACTCCCGGCGCCGGCGTGGTAGCGGGTCTTGGGACGCCGGGTCAGCGCCGCGCGATCGACCAACCGGGCGATGACTTGCGGTTCACTGGCGTAGCGTTTGACCGCCGTCAGGATCGCCGCGGCCATGGTCGCCGTCTTGGCGTACGGCCCGTCGCCCGAGGTCTCGTGCAGGTGGGTCGCCGCGATGTCGGCCCATTCGGATTTAATCCCACCGGGTTCGACCACGGCCACGTGGATGCCGTGGGGTTGGAGTTCCAACCGGAGCGTGTCCGAGAGGCCTTCTAGGGCGAACTTGGATGCCACGTACCAGCTGGCCATGGGTTGCGCCACCTTGCCGTCGACCGAGGTAATGTTGATGATCCGGCCGCTGTGCTGTTGGCGCATCATCGGCAGGACCGATTTGATCAGCCGCGCCGCCCCGAAGAGGTTGACGTCGAACTGACCCAAAGCTTGTTTGATGGGGACGTCTTCTAAGGCGCCCAGCAGGCCGAAGCCCGCGTTGTTGACTAAAATATCGATGCGTCCGGTCTCGCTGACGATCCGGTCGACCACTTGTTCCACGCTATCGGCGTCGGTCACGTCTAGCGCCACCGTGGTGATGCCTAAGTCGTCCAAATCATTCATGCGGTCCACCCGCCGGGCCCCGGCGTATACCGTGACCCCGTTGCGGTGCAGGCTGCGCGCAATGGCGTTGCCGATTCCTGACGATGCGCCGGTTACCAGCGCAACTTTACGATGATGCATGGTCAAGCCCCCTTAAATTTTTCGGTACCTGGATGTTGGAAAGACAGAGCGCTTCCGGGGCAGTCTTAGCATGCGATGGCAATCACTCAATTTCAAGCGAGCAATTAATCCTCTCGTTTTACTCAATTAGATGATTAGTCGCGTCGTTCTAGACTGCTTACCCACTCATCGCCTCAGTCTTCCACATAGGTAACTCAATTGTACCCAAAAGCACAAGGACTGGCTATGAAAGCGGCCTCATTTTAATAATTTTTTTAGTGGTCAGGCGTCCCACCCCGTCTGACGGCAATCTTTGGTATAATGGTCAAGATTAATAGGTTTCAACTGTCACTATATTAGGAGAAAATCAATGAGAAATTATCAAAAACGCGACGATTACCGGGACAACTACCGCCGGGGCCGCCGCAACGACCACCGGGACGAGCCCCAGGTCGAAGTCGAAGAGGGCCAACGTTTTCCGCTGACCATCAAGAAGATGGGCATCAACGGCGAAGGCATCGGCTACTACAAGCGCATGGCTGTTTTCGTGCCCGGTGCGTTGACCGGTGAAGAAGCCGTGGTGGAAGTCACCAGCATCTCTCACCGTTACTTGCGCGCCAAGGTCCACCGGATTCGCAAGGCCAGCCCGTACCGCGTCGAACCACGCGACAGCTACGCCGATCAGGTCGGCGGCTTCGAGCTCGAACACCTCGCCTACCCGCAACAACTCGAATTCAAACGCGACATCGTCCGTCAGTCGCTGGAACGCTACCACCCTTACGGTTTCAAGGACTACGACGTCCGTCCCACGCTGGGCATGGCCGACCCGTACGCCTACCGCAACAAGGCCCAATTCCAGGTGCGGCAAACCGCTGACGGCACGGTCCAAGCCGGGCTATACGCCGAACGCAGCCACGATTTGATCGACCTGCCCACCTGCTCCGTGCAGATGCCCGTCACCATGACCGTGATGCGCGCCTTGGTCAAGATGCTGCAAGATTTAGAAGTCCCGATTTACGACGAAGAACATAACTCCGGCATCGTTAAAACGCTGGTGGTCCGTGCGGCCGCCAACACCGACGACGTCCAGGTCACCTTCATCACCAACTCCAAAAAGCTGCCGCACAAGCACCAACTCCTGTTGCGGATGGCCGACGAGCTGCCGCAAGTGACCTCCGTGATGCAAAACATCAACCCGGGCAAGACGTCCTTGGTCTGGGGCGAGGAGACCCAGCACCTGGCCGGTGAAGAAACCATCACCGAAAAGCTGGGCGGCCTGGCCTTCAAGCTCTCCGCGCGGGCCTTTCTCCAACTCAACCCGGCCCAGACCGAAGTCTTGTACGACCAAGCCAAGAAGGCCCTGGACCTGCAACCCGGTCAAACCGTGGTCGACGCCTACTCCGGGGTCGGCACCATCGGGCTGTCGTTAGCCGACGTGGCCGCCGAAGTCCGGGGGATGGACGTCATCCCCGAAGCCGTGGCCGACGCCAACGCCAATGCGGCGCTTAACGGCATCACCAACGCCCACTACGAGGTCGGCACCGCCGAAGACCTTCTGCCGAAATGGGCCGTGGCCGGATTCCGGCCGGACGCCATCGTGGTCGACCCACCCCGCACCGGTCTGGACGGCCACCTGATGGACACCATCTTAGCGATCCACCCGCAAAAGTTGGTCTACATCTCATGCAACCCCTCGACGCTGGCCAAGGATTTGGATACGTTGACCGACGATTACCGCGTCGACTACATCCAGTCCGTCGACATGATGCCGCAAACGGCCCGCTGCGAAGCGGTCGTCAAGTTGTCGCAACGATAGAATAATAGGCAACGCACGGCTTTCGTGTTAGACTTTTATTAACGAATTTTGTTAGAAAGTTGGCTAATCTCATGCAAGATCCTTTTAAGGGCTTTAACGATGACGACAACAATAACAACGGTAACGGCCCTCAAGGACTGCCCTTACCGCCGAATTACGCCACCGTCGTGAACCCGGAAACCGGTAACCTCCGCATCGCAAAAGTTGGGTTCTCGTGGACCATGTTTCTGTTCCACCCGTTCCCCACGATTTTCCGCGCGGACTGGTACAACCTGCTGTGTATCATCGGGGTGGAACTCGCCTTACAAATGTTATTCAATATGTTCGTGCCCGGTAATCAACGGGTCACGGCTACTGGAAGCGTCGAACTCGGTATCGCCCTGCTCTGGGGCGCCATCTACAACATGATGTACTACAAGCACCTGTTCAATCAGGGCTTCGTGCCCGCCGACGAGCGCTCGCGCGACCTGCTTACGCGGGCCCACTACTGGAAACCCAAATCAACTGATTAATAACGAACCGTTCCTGTGAGGGAGCGGTTTTTGTTTTGCGTTCATTGCCGTTAAAAGAGACACCCGACCACGTGACTGTGCTCGGGTGTCTCTTTTTAATTAGTCTGTTCGATCAACCCCAACAGCTTTTGCCGAAACGCGACGTAATCGGTGCCCAAGCCCGTGGTCACGTCCTGGTTAAAATACGGGTTATCTAGCATAGCCGCCACGGTCCCCGGCTTGCCGTTGATCACCAAAATCCGTTGCCCCAAGAAAATGGCCTCGTCGATATCGTGAGTGATGGCGATGATGCTATTTTCCAAGCGACGCCACAGGTTCAACAGCAGCTGATGCATCTCGTTACGCGTGTAATTATCCAGCGCACTGAACGATTCATCCAGCATCAACAGCGGCGGTTGATTGATACAGGCTCGCGCCAAGGCGACCCGTTGCTTCAAGCCTCCCGATAGTTCGTACACGGGTTGGTCTTGAAAGGCTAACAATCCCGTTTCGGTCAGCAGTTCCGTCAGCAACGGTTCGTAGGTCGTCGCCGCCAACCCCCGCATTTTCGGGCCAAAACAGATATTTTGCGCCACGGTCAACCACGGATACAGGGCCATGTCCTGAAACACGATGCCGCGTTGCCAACTAGGCCCCTGCACCCGTTGTTGGTTCATCAAGACCTGACCGTTTAGAGGTGTCGTGTAGCCCGCAATCAGGTTCAACAGGGTACTCTTCCCTACCCCAGAAGGCCCGACGATGACGGTCAGGGCGTGGGCGTCCACCGTTAAGTCGACGTGTTCGATCGACACCTCTTGGCTTTCGGGATAGCGATAACTCACGTCGCGTAATTCTAATAAACTCATGATTTCCCTCACTCTCCTCCGGTACAGTAGCGCGCATCGATAAACCGCTGACAGTCGCGATAATTCGGTCGGCTATTCAGGGTCTGTTGCTGGCCCATGAACTGGCAGGCCGTGTTGAACTGCCGCGTAAATTGGTGAGTCATAAATCGGGGCATCTCATCGGCCCTCACCCACCGGGAGGTTCCAATCTGGGTCTGTGCCTGCTGGGCGGTCAGGTCCAAAAACTTCCCCGTGGTCCGGTTGATTTCTCCCGGATGCGTCTGTTTCAGGTCGTGCATCTGCCCTAAAACGTCTAGGACCATCCGTAAGGCTTGGGGGTGCTGACGTTGAAATTGGGTCGTCGCCAGCGTGACGTTCGCCGTCAAGTACCCCGCATTGGCCAGTGCCTGACTATCCGTGAGAGTCTGGGCGTGGGTCAGGTTCGAAAGACTGGGTTCCCAGGTGTAGGCCCCGTCGATGTCGCCCCGTCGCCAGGCCGCGACAATCTCCGTGGTCTGCATGTCCATCAGGTGAACCTTCCCTAACAGGTGGTGAGCCTTCAAATACATCATCAAACTGTAGTGGGACGTGGAAGCAAACGGCGTCGCGATGGTTTTCCCCACCAGGTCTTGGGGCCGCTGAATGCCCAACTGTCGCCGCACCACCAACTGTTCGTTACTACCGACCACGTCGTTGACCCAGACCAGGTTGACCGGAATCTTGGCCGCCATGGCAACCACCGCGTTGGTATCGCCCATGGTCGCCAGGTCGACACTGTTCGCTAATAAGGCCTTATTGGCGTCCACCCCGGAATCAAAGGTGTAATACTTGATGCGATACCCCCGTTGCCGGGCCGCACGTTGTAGGTCACCGCGTTGCCGGGCGGCCGTCACGTCGTTAGGCACCCGTAAGATGCCGATACGAATGGTGGTCGTCGACTGAGTCGGCCGCGACGCCCCGGTCATCACCAGGAGCCCAATCAAACCTAGGACCACCACGCCCAACAGGCCGCCTAATTTTAATCGTCGTTGGTTTTTCATACGCGACCACTCCATTTAATCAGCCGATGTTCCAACGCTTTGATGCCCCAGTCTAGTGCGACTCCCGTCACGCCCAGGACGATAATGCCAACGAACATCACGTCACTCTTGAGGTAGTGGGACGCATCGATGATCATCCAACCGATCCCGGTCGACGAGGCCACCATTTCGGCCGAGACAATCGTGGTGTAGGCCACGCCGACCGCCGACCGGACCCCCGTAAAGATATCGGGTGCCGCGGCGGGAAACACGATATGCCAGAACCGTTGTTTCGCGTTGGCCCCCAGCGAAGCGGCACTCTGCAGGTACTCCACGTTCACCTTTTTTACCGCGTCAAAACACGCGATGTAGATGGGGGGAATCGCCGCTAAGAATAGCAAGCTAATTTTTGATGATTCACCAATCCCTAACCATAAAATCAGTAAAGTATAGTAAGCCAACGGGGGAATCGGCCGAATGAACTGAATGATGGGGTCCACGATAGCCTTGACCCGTAGCAGGTAGCCACTCACTAACCCCAGGGGAACCCCAATCAGGATAGCTGCGACCACCGCAATGATCAGCCGTAGCATGGTCACCAGGTAATGCGTCCCCAGCGACACGCCGTTATACCCGTGTTGGCAAAGACTGATAAACGTGGTCACCACGCGTTGCGGCGACGGCAGTAAAATCCCTGACACCAGGTGGGCGGCCGTGGCGCCGAACCACAGCGCCAGAATCAAGAGGAGCACCCCCAGACTGAGTCGACGATATTTAGTTGGACGTTTCGTTTCCATCAGTACACACTCCTCCGGAATAACCCGAAAAAGACAGCCGCCAAGTAGCGGACCGTCTCTCCCGGAATTCTCTAAACTTTATTTTGCGCAGGATCGAGCGGGTTACCGCCAACACCATTCCTACCTCTACCATTGAGTTGGGCTGGCGGGTTAGTCTCGACTCTTCCGTTGACCTCCTATCGCCGACCTAGAGTAAATCGAACCGGTAAGCCGTGACGATTGGGTCGCGGTGGTCGACCTGGTCTCTGTAATACTCGTATTCACAGATTTCCAGGAAGGACCCGGCAATATTGTAAACGTTGGTGTAACCCAGGTTGACCAAAGCCCGGACCACGTTGTAACTCCGTTGCCCACTCAGGCAGTGAATGTAAACGGGTTGGTCCGTCGGAATTTCCGTCAGCCGGTCCCGGAACTCGCTCATCGGAATGTTCACCGCGTTCTTGATGTGGCCTTCTTGGTACTCGAAGGTCTCCCGGACGTCGATGATGCAAGCGCCCTGTTCGACCAGTGGCCGTACTTGGTCGACCGTGATTTGCTTGAATTCACCGTTAAGCAGGTTGGTGCCCACTAAGCCGGCCATGTTGACCGCGTTCTTTGCGGTACTAAAGGTTGGTTGGTAGCAGAGTTCGAGGCCTTCCAGGTCTTCGACGTAGTTATGGTTGGCAATCATGGTGGCAATCACGTCGACCTGCTTGTCCACGCCACTTTCGCCCACGGCTTGAGCTCCCAGCAATTCACCGGATGGGTCCGCAAAGATCAATTTGAAGTACAGTGGCTTGGCGTTCGGAATCAACGCCACCTTGTCCTTAGGAATCACCGTTGCCGTCTGGTACGCGATGTGTTGGTCTTGGCACATCTTTTCGGTCAGCCCGGTCGACGCCACGTTCATTTCAAAGACCGGAATACATTGTGAGCCGATGATGCCTCGGTTTCGAATCTGCCGGCCGTAAGCGTGGTCCACAGCTTGCCGCGCCTCCAATTGTGCCGGGAAGGCCAGGTTAAGCTTCGTGGCTTGGCGCGTCTGGCGGTTGACCAATTCGATGGCGTCACCGACCGCGTAGATGTGTGGTAAGTTGGTCTGGAAGTGCTGGTTGACCTTGATGGCTCCGGTTTCGCCCAGTTCGATTCCCGTCTGCTTGGCCAGACCGGTGCACGGTACGACCCCGACGGACATAATGACCGCTTCACTCGGTAAGGTCTTCCCCGAAGCCAGGGTGATGTCGTTAGCGGTAATCTTAGTTAATGTGTCACCGGTAACCAGGTCTACTCCGTGATCGATCATGGTCTTCTGAATGATTTGAGCCATATCGTCATCGATGGTTCCTAAAATGTGGTCCATCCCTTCGACCAGGTTGACGTGGTAGCCGCCCTCAATCAAGTTTTCGGCGGTTTCGATGCCGATGAATCCGGCCCCAATCACGGACACGTTTTTCACCTGATGGTCGTCCAAGAATCCCTTGATGGCCCGGATATCGTCAACGTTACGAATCGTAAAGACATTGTCGCCCTGAATCCCTTCGATGGACTTTGGCAGAATCGGGTCGGCCCCCGGTGACAAGAACAGGTCATCGTACGGCACGTCTTCCACGTCTCCCGTCAAAACGTCCTTGACCGTCACGGTCTGTTGAGCGGCGTTGATTTTTGTGACTTCGTGGTTCACGATGGCGTCGATGTTGTATTGTCCCTTGAACTGCTTAGGATCCATCAAGACCAAATTGTCGGCGTTCTCAATCGTCCCGGATAAATGGTAAGGTAACGCACAGTTGGAAAACGAGACGTTGGGCCCCTTTTCAAATATGGTAATCTGAGCCGATTCATCTAACCGCCGAGCACGAGCCGCAACGGAAGCTCCACCTGCAACGCCGCCAATAACTACGATTTTTTTACTCATTTTTATCCTGTCCTTTCAATTAATCGGTTGCCGTTAAGTTCGTTTTGGGTGTCGCGTCGTCACGATAGGTCGGACACAGGGCGATGCGCCCTTCGAACAACTTAATCGCAAACGCTGCACCTAAGATCAAGAAAATCATGAAAATGTATCCGTGAACGGAGAAGTTCGTGATGCCGGAATACAGGGCCCCGATGTTGCAGCCCCGAGCCATCCGTGAGCCGAGCCCCATCAAAGCACCGCCGACCGCAAACCCGGAGAAGTCCCGAAAGTTCATCTTAAACTTCATCTTGAACCGGCCCGCCATCAGGAAGGCCACGCCAGCGCCTAAGACCAGGCCAATGTTGCGGACCGTCCCACCATCGGCTAATAATGAGCCCTTCATGGCTTCCGCTGTTTCATCGAAGGCCGGTGACGTGAAGTTGAGACCGAACAGGCCAAAGAATTTCTGGTCTAAGGTCACGAAGGCGGTGGTCACCCCCCAGGCTTTGCCGGTCGTGGTCAACACGAAGATAGCCCCGATGGCGATACCGACCGCCCCGGTGATGAACGTCCACCGTTCCACGAAGAACTTGTGGTAGGTCCGCCACGAGAAGAAGTTGACCGGCTGACCGTCGTCCTGTAACGGTTTTTCAAAGTCTAGCCAATCCCCCTTAGCATCCAGGTACGCGCCACGCTGCTTTTTCCGGTTTTCGTAACGCTTCGTGATGACGTACAATAGAAGCATGACCACTAGAGTGGCCGCAATCGCGCCACCAAAGCCTAGATATTCGGGTAACCAGGCGTTAATACCGATTTTCCCGATGGCCGTGTTGTCTAGCTGGTAACCTAAGTATTGGCCTGGTGCGGCGAAGAGGACGAAGAACGGGAGGGCAATCCAAGCATGTCCTTCCCCTTCACCAAAGTCACTCAACGTTCCGGAGGCACAGCCCCCCGCCATGATCATTCCCATGCCGAAGATGAAGGCCCCGATAATCACGGACAGGTTCCCGATTCGCACGTTCTGGGTTCCGGGAATCACGCTTTGCGTGGCGTTGGTGACTTCCCAAGCGGGTAACGCCCCCTTGCTGGCCGCCGCCCACTGAATCCCGATATTCACAATCGCCGTGATTGTGAATAATAGAATTAAGGCCACCGCTAAACTCGATTCACCCCGGTAAAAGGTCCGTTTGACCCCGCCGGCAAATCCGAACCGCGACCGGGTCAACGAGTACCCGATGATCAGTCCGGCCGTTAAAAACATGGGCAGTTTAGGCACCGTATCCGCTAGGTAAAAGCCCCATCCGAGAATGGCAACCATCAGAATAATTCCCCAGATAGGCTGGCGTTTATCTAAACCGTTGGCTTCAAGCTCATGTCCAATCACTATCCATCCACCTCAAACTTTCTATGTATTTTTTATCACAAGTAAATTGTATTCGCTTTCATCAGTCCCGTAAAATACCAATTCTATCGGGGTTCCATAACCTCACAGTTATGCCCCCGTCAAAGGAGCCCTTTCATGGACAACCGTTCACTGCTCTTAACCTACCTCAAAGCCATCATTTCCAGTGGGAGCATCACCGCCGCCGCGCAAAAGCTCTACATTTCCCAACCCTACCTCAGCCGCTACATCCACGAAGCCGAAGACGAACTGGGCGCTCAACTCCTAGACCGCAAACAACGGCCCATCGCGTTGACCGACATCGGTGCCAAGTTTCTGCAGGGTATCGAAACCCTGGACAGCGACTATAACCAACTACTCTCGCAGATCACCGAGATGACCTACCAGCAGACCAGCCATATCCGGTTAGGCATCAACCAGTCCATCTCCACGGAAATCGCGCCCGTGGTCGCCCGGCAATACTTGACTAAGTATCCCCAAAACCACATCTCGTTTGAGGAACTGCCCTCCCGCGACCTGGAAAAACAACTACTCGACCAAGAGATTGACTTTCACATCCGGATGTTGCCCATCTTTCCCAACCAAATCAGCTACCAACCATTGGGGCAATTTGCCGTCTACCTGGTGGTCAATCACTCCAGCGCGCTGTTCGACCCGCACCACACCACCATCCAGACCGATTTCGACCCGGCCAAGATTGCTAACGCCGACTTCATCACCCTTCACGCCGGTTCTGGTTTCATGCGTCTGATCGAACTCTTCTTGACCAGCAACCGCTTGAAAATCAAACGGCGTTTCGAGATGCGTTACATCGAAACCGCCGTGCGGATGGCTTACGCGGGCCTAGGTTGCACCTTCGTGCCCAGTTTCTTCGCTTCCGCCCACTTCGACGCCACCCGGTGTAACGTGTATAAGCTGCCCCTCGATACCCTGTCAGCGAGCCTGGCGTTGGCCTACCTACGCGACCGGCCGTTGACCCAGGCCATGCGTGAATTCATGCACGTCATCGACTTGACGACCGCCTTGAAACCAGAATGCCAGCGTTAACGCCTAATTGCCAAACGAGCGCCAGACTGGAACCGGCTTGGCGCTCGTTTTTTCGCGGAAATTAGGGTCTGTTTTAAAACTCAATCACCGATTTAAATGATCATCCATTATCCTTTACTGAAAAGAATCCAGTTTATTTATTGTTATAACTCGTATAAGCTGGAGGGCCAGTCAGAAATGGGCTCAGGGGTGAAATTTGTGTTGGTCGGTGTCCTTTGCCGGCCTAGACAAAGGTCGGTCTTCAAGACCTGGGCTATGGGCTTGAAGCCGTGCCCACCCCGTTCCAGCCCGTTTCTGACTGGCCCGGAGGCGCTGAATACTCAAAATTAGTCTTTTAAGACAGGTCCTAGTTAAAGAGTTCAAATTTTGCTTAAGCCCCGCCTCAAGAATTGATAAACACCGTGAACCTTGATATGCTAAGACAAAACTCAGTTGCCCGCTTCGCTGACAAGGAGGAACCTGCTCATGTTGACCCAACGGACGTCCAGTCTCGTGACCCGCATTTTTAAAGGGATCGTTATTGCCCTCGGTTTTATTCTGCCCGGTGTTTCCGGTGGCGTGCTCGCCGCCATTCTGGGACTCTACGAACGCCTGCTGGGCTTCATGGCCCATCCCCGCCAGCGCTGGCGCCAGGACCTGCCGTTCTTTCTGCCGGTCGGCATCGGGGGCATCTTAGGCGTCGCCCTGCTCTCCGCGCCGTTAGCCTACCTGCTGACCCACGCGCAGGTCATCGTTCTGTGGGGCTTCGCCGGGGCCATTATCGGCACCCTCCCCGCCCTCCTCGCCACCGCCACGCAACACTCGCGCCGCGACCTAGTCGACTGGTTGTGGTTCGGCGGAACGCTACTAGTGGGTGGTCTGGGACTATACAACGTTAGCCACTTGGGGACGCTCCCCGCCAATTTCATCGGCTTCGTGGTGGCCGGCAGCCTGATTGCCTTAGGCGTTCTGGTGCCCGGTCTCAGCCCGTCGAACCTGTTGCTGATTTTGGGGCTGTTCTCCCCGATGCTCCTGGGGTTCAAGAACCTCGACCTGCTGGGCGTCTTCTTGCCCATCGCCATCGGAGGACTGATCACCATGGCCCTGTTGGCGAAAGGCATCGAATACCTGATCGACCACCATCACTCGCGGGTCTACCACTTCATCATCGGCCTGGTGGTCGCCAGTACCGCGCTGATCCTGATTCCTAACGCTCACGCGACCGAAAGCATTTCCTACGCCGGGACCACGCCGCTGACCTGGGGTGTCAGTCTACTGGCCGCCGGAGCCGGGATTGCCCTGGGCTGGTGGATGAGTCGGTTGGAAGCTAAGTATAAATAACCTAAAACGGACGTGATTCCCTGTAGAGGATCACGTCCGTTTCGTGCTTTATGGCCTCAAAAAAGGCCGCCACCCCACGGTAACGGCCTTTTCATCACTCCTGTTTATCCGGTGCCGAATCACTCAAATCGGCATCGTTAGTCAACCGGTCCATCTTGCGCTGCAGGTCTTCGTTCTTGGTCAGCGTCGACCAGGCCTCCAGGGTCTGTTGCCAGGCCTCGTACTCGGCCTTGGAGACCATGACCACGTTAGCGTGGTGTTGGCGCTGCACGACCACCGCGCCGTTATGCTGGTTGACCCAATCGGCATAGTGGGCAAAATGTTTGCGCAGCTTCTTGGTTGTCGTATCTTTGATTTGCGTCATTTTTACTCCCCCTTCAACGGAATTCCCCCAAATTCGTTAGGGCTTAAACGTCCGCGTGGCTTTGACGGCTTGTTGCCAACCGGCATACAGTCGTTGACGCCGGGCCTCGCCCATGTCGGGCACGAACATGCGGCCATCGGCGTGGATCTGCTCGATCTCGTCGAGGCTATCCCAGTAGCCGACCGCCAGCCCGGCTGCAATTGCGGCCCCCGTAGCCGTGGTTTCTTCGTCGGCCGCCCGTTGGACCGGCGTATTTAAAATGTCGGCCTGGAACTGCATCAAATAGCGGTTCCGCGACGCCCCACCGTCGGCCATCAGTTCAGAAATCGTGATACCGGTGTCCTGCGTCATGGTGGTCAAGACGTCGCGCGTCTGGTAGGCGATCGACTGCAAGGTGGCCTTGACGAAGTCGTTGCGGTTACTCCCGCGTGTCAGACCAAAGACCGCCCCGCGCGCATCGGGGTCCCAATACGGCGCCCCCAACCCGTTAAAGGCCGGGACCACGTAGACCTCATCGTCATCGGTCGAGGCCATGGCGGCCTGCCGCGATTCGGGGACGTTGTCGATGATCTTCAAACTCTCGTGTAACCAGGCCAGCGCGGTCCCGGCCACCAGGATCGACCCTTCGAGGGCGTAGGTGACCTTGCCGTCCAGCTGATAGGCAATCGTGGTCAGCAGGTTGTGTTTGGACGTTTGCGGCTCGTGGCCCGTGTTCATCATGGCGAAGGCCCCGTCGCCGTAAGTGTTCTTAACCATCCCCGGCTTAATCGCCAGTTGTCCCAACAAGGCGGCCGATTGGTCCCCCATCAGCCCGGCAATCGGGACCTCGACGCCGTAGAACTGGAAGTTTTGGGTGACGCCATAGACCTCGGAACTGGACTTCACGGCTGGCAACATGGCCGCCGGGATGTTCAACCAGTTCAAGACGTCGGCGTCCCATTGGAGTTCGTGGATGTTGAACAACATGGTCCGGCTGGCGTTACTGTAGTCGGTGACGTGAATCTTCCCTCCGGACAGCTTCCAGGCCAGCCAACTGTCGACGGTCCCGAAGGCCAGCTCGCCCTTCTCGGCGCGTTCCTGGGCACCCGGCACGTGGTCTAAGATCCACCGAATCTTGGTGGCACTAAAGTAGGCGTCGACCACCAACCCGGTCTTGGCCTGAATCTCGTCGCCGTGGTCCGTGGCCAACTGCTTGGCTAACGCGGCGGTCTGTTGACTTTGCCAACCCACGGCCGGATAGATTGGTTCGCCGGTGGCCCTGTCCCAGACAATCGTGGTTTCCCGTTGACTACTGATCCCGATGGCCTGGATATTTTCCGGGTGAATCGACGCGTCGATCAACGCGCTGGCAATCACCGACAAGACGCTGTTCCAGATCTCGTTAGCGTCGGATTCGACCCAACCGGCGTGCGGGTAGGATTGATGGACTTCCTTATACCCCTCAATCACCTTGCGTCCGCTGTGGTCAAAGATGAAGGCCCGCGTACTACTGGTCCCTTGGTCAATCGCTAACACGTAGTTTTCCGGCTGCTTTAGTGCCATATGTAAAACTCCTTCCAGTTTCCCGTTCGTTATTTCGGAAACGGTTTCAAATTCGCTGCACTTATCATATCACGAAGTGTGCGTGACTCGGGAAAATTTGTTTTTTTCATCGCCGCCAGCTTGCTGACTAAACTAAACGGTCAGGTGTTGCCCCGCCAGAAACGACGCGGCAAAGTCGCCGTCAGTCTTGACCTGCTTACCGAATTCGTCGATCAGCGCGTGAAATTCCTGCCGGTCGCGCAACCCCAACGGAAATTGGGCCAGGACCCGTTTTTGAAACGCGGGGTAGGTCTTGGGCATGGTCGCGCCCAACCAGCTAAACAGTCGCCGGGCGTAGGTGTCGACCATGAAGGTCCCGTGATCCAGCGTGTACATCAAGATGTAGTCGGCGGTCTCGTTACCAATCCCGGTAATGGCTAACAGTTCGGCGCGTTCCTGCGCCCCGTCGCCGTGCTTAAGTGCATCCAAGTCGTCATCGTGGTCGCCCAACCACGCGGCTAGGCTCAGGATGGCCGCGGCCTTGCGGCGGTAAAACCCACTGCTTTGAATCAGTGGCGTGAGGGTCGCCGGCGTCAACGCCCGCAACTTCGCGGGTTCAAAGGCCGTTTCGCGTTTGAGGTTGCGCAATGCCGGTTCGACGTTACGCCAGTTGGTGTTTTGCACCAGAATGGCGCCCAGCATGATTTCCACCGGCGTCTCGGCCCAGGGCGTCCCCGGCTTCAACCAGGGTTGCGGCCCCATCGCGTGGGCCATGGTGTGGTACAGTTCTTCAATGGTCATGGTGTGTCTCCAATCTATCTCGTAAATATCCGTTTAAAGTGAGCTAGCGATGTTCCTTCCCGCCAATCATCTACAACTAATCGGCATTATTCATCCCTAACCAAGAAGAAATCAGCTTCCCAAATTTGCCATAAACTTTAGCAATTTACATTTCTAAACGTTAAAGGCTTACTCACGGGAATGATCCCATCTTGTCTAGAGGTCCAGCCAGTTTAAGCTAACGCAAAAAGGAGGCCTCTGCAGGTCTCCCTTCCGTGAACCCTCTGACGATTGACGCCGGTAACCGCTAACAATCACCGGCAAAACACGTTTACCGCTTGATGGTTAAGCGAATGTCGGCATCCACGTCTTTAGGATGGAGTTCTTCGTTGTAATCAAAATCAGCACTCTTAAAGTAGTGCTTGATCTCGTCGTTGAGTTCTTCGACGGGCCGCACGTCCTTATCCAAGCGTTTTAATAAAAGCGTGTATTCCTTAGAATCTTCATCGACGTTTTCGAAGTGGTATTCAATCGCTTCGGAATTCAAAATTTCTTGAATCAACTGCCGTTCAGTCATCATTTCTACCTCGCTTATATTTAATTTCGTTACACCTACTATTCTACTATAGTTTTCGATGAATCATTTGTTAATTATTTTATCGCCGCGAACATTTTCTGGAACTAAATATCGTCAGCACCTTTCCCTTCACCCTTTTTTAGGTTAGACTAACAACTAGACTAACTCGAGGAGATGACACCGGTGGCGAAAATGAAGGATTTTGGGCAACGCATGCGCTTCTTGGGCTTTTCCATCTTCCTCAACTCCGCCGCCAACGCCTTAACCATCTCCACCAACCTGGGGAGTGCCGTGTGGACCGGGTCGTCGGTCAACCTGGCCAGCTGGATTCACGTGCCATTGGGGACCACCATGTTCATCTACGGCATCGTGATCACCATCATGAACCAGTTATTTCTGGGGCGGTTCGACCGGCGGCGGTTCGTGTCCAACATCCTCTACATCATCCCATTTAGCTACTTGGTCGAATGGATCGGGTACTTCTGGGACTGGCTGGGCGTCAGCCAACTAGGGCTTCCCGCCCGCATCGTGATCGACATCATCGGGCTGACCGGCGTGGCGTTTGCCGTATCGATCTACCAACGTTGCAACATCATCATGCACCCCAACGACGACCTGTCCTACATCATCCGCTTTCGGTTCTTGCACGGATCGTCCATCATCGCGCAATGGGCCAGCTACCTGCCGCCCGTCACGATCATCGTGCTGTCCTACCTGGCGACCGGCCAACTGCACGCCATCGGCTTCGGGACCATCTGGGCGCTCGTTACGCAAGGCGCCGTGATGGGTTGGGCCGACGTTCACGTCTTCTCGCGGTTGAAGCACCACGTTGACGTTTAACTATAATTCAAAACATCCGTTTATTGAGCTAGCCACGTGGTTAGCGTCAACGAACGGATGCTTTTTTATTCCCTCACTAGTAAAACTAACCCCTCGCCCGGGTATTCTCCCGCATCAGCCTGGTCGTTGCTGAGAGCTAAGACGCCACCACCGACGGCCCAACCTCTATAACTCGCACGGGTTTTAGCATCATAACCGACCTTACTTAGAGCCCGGTCAATCGCTGTGGCATCATACGGTGCTTGGGCCTTAAAGTGGTAATAAATCAGATGACGGTGAGTTGCCCGATCGTAGAGCTTTTCGTGTGCGTTGGTGTACCAGACCTGGTTCGGTGTCGCGGCGTTAGCCCCGTACCGCACTCCCAGATGGGCCGAGTAACGTGCGCCCCTAGTCGCGGTATACGAATACTGGCCCATCGAATGCCGCCACACTAACCGCACAGAATTACTCCGTGCTACTGAATAGTTACTGCTGGCCGATGCCGGAGTGGTAACCCCCAAAACTCCCAGACTCGCGCCTAACGCTAACAATCCCTTAACTTCATTTTGCATCTTCATGACCCCTTCCCTAAGTCTAAGGCTAGCACTTTGGGGGACATGAAAGTTCTTTGAATTAATAATTTATCCATTTCATAAAATGTTCAATTAAGAATAATCCGATTGTCGCGCCGACTGCTGCTAAAAAGGCTTTCCCACCGCATTCGTGGGAAACCCTCCTAGTCTTCCGGTAACGTGCCGGTCAAAATAAACTGTTTGATTTCCTTCAACGTCCGCTTGGCTTCCGGGAGCTTGAGCCACAAGACGTAATCGTGGAGCATCGAGCGCACCGCGTGGACCGTAAAGTCGGTGCCGGTGGCCTGTTCTAGTTTCTGGACCAGTCGCTGGTCGTCGGCCGCCAAGAGTTCGTTGGTCCCGTAGTACAACAGAATCGGACCCAGATCGTCGAAGTTGCCGTAAATCGGACTGACCCGCGGATCGGTCACCGGATGGTCACCGGCGTACTGGTAGCCAATCTTCTTCAACGTGTCTAGCGTCAGGTACGGGTCGCGTTTGGCCGCCGTGGTCAGGTCCGGATTCATCATGCTGAGGTCGGTCCAGGGCGAGATCAGAATCGTCCCGGCCGGCAGATCTGCTTGCTGGCTCTTGAGCTGCTGTAACAGCGCCAGCGCCAAGCCACCGCCCGCCGAATCACCCATCAAGAAGAACTGATCGTCGGGATACTGGGCGTGCAAATACTCATAGGCTCGCCCCACAAACGTCAACGTGTCGTCGACCGTGGCTTCGGGCACCAGGGGGTAATCGACGTACGAGATTCGTAGGTTGGCCTCGCGAATCAACGACGTCATGATTTCGCGGTGACTCGCGGTCCCCTGCATGGTGTAGGCGCCGCCATGAAATAAGATGATGTGTTGGGGCAACGGTGCCCCGGTCGCGGCGGTCAGAATCCGGCCGCCAAAGATCTCCCGCTCCTTAGTCACGATGTCGGCCGGAAACTTTTCCGGCACCACGGCGAGGTTTCGCCGGCTCGGTTGTAAAAAGGCCTGTTGAATCTGTTGCTTGAGTTGACTGTGCTGGGTCTTGAAGAGTAACCATTTCCCACGCAAGCTCACGACTATCACCCTATCTTTTCCTTCGTCAATTTCTCGCACTCTTAGGGATAGTATACAGCGTTTCGGCCCAAAACGCTTGAACTCTCGAAAGGAATCACTAGGCTATTTTCGCGAAAACCGTTAGAATAGAGCCAGAACAACGCTGATTGAAAGGGTGGTAAAACGAATGACAAATAGTCGGATTTTAAAGGTGACGGGCGGCCTCAACTTCCGCGAACTCGGGGGGTATCCTACCGTCGATGGGCGCACCGTCAAATGGCACAAGCTGGTGCGCTCGGCGGGCTTAAATAAGCTCACCGCCGCCGACCAGGATAATCTCGCCAATTATGGGGTCGTGGCCGACGTGGACTTCCGTTCCCAAGACGAACGGACCCAGGCGCCCGACAAAGTTCCGACCGGTGCCACCTACCATTTTCTCCCGGTCTTCCCGGACGGCGACGAGACCGACGCTTCAGCCAGCCAAGCCGATCTGGAACGCCGGTTCTCTAGTGACGATACGGCGGGCTACGAGCACATGCTCGACGTCTACCGCAACATGGTCACCTTAGAGACGGCCCAGCAGGCCTACCACGAATTTTTGGCGACGCTGTTGGCTAACGAGCAACCCGACCAGGCCGTATTATTCCACTGTACGGCTGGTAAGGACCGCACCGGCATTGGCGCCTTCTTAACGTTAAGCGCGTTAGGCGTCGATCCACAGGTCATTCGGCGCGACTACCTGTTGACTAACGAAAACGTCACGCCCGTGGTCGACAAGATGTTGGCTAAGGCGCAGGCGGCCGGCAAGGGAGACGCCTTTGTCGCCAACATCCGCGCGCTTTCCACGGTCAACCCAGACTATTTCGACACCGCCATGAAGGTCATCAACACCCAGTACGGCGGGGTCCAGGATTACCTGCGCGACGTCCTCGACTTTTCGCGTAAAGACGTTGAGGCCCTTAAAGAACTTTATCTTGATTAAGTCAGACCGTCACCGGATTTCCGGTGGCGGTTTTTTCGTGAGACTTGGCTTGTGTCCCACCACGGCTTCTTCTATAATGACTGGGTATTTGCATAAGAAGAAAGGACGATTCCCGTGAAGAAAAAACTAACCTTAGCCCTCCCCTTAGTGGGTGCGGCGGCGACCGCCTTATTGGCCAGCGAACACCTGTTTAATTTCGCGTTCAAACGGGTCAACTACGTCCCCGAAACCTCCGCGGACAAGCAAAAATACGCGGACGCCTACTACGCTTACGTCGACTGGTACCAGGCCATCGACAAGCAGACCTGGTATTTGCACGAACACGACGCGCGTAACCGGATGGTCGCCGAATACATCCCCGCCGAGACCGCCAGCGACCGCACGGTGATCATCGGCCACGGCTACAAGGGCAACGGCGAGACCATGGCGAACTTCGCTCAAATGTACCACAACCTGGGTTTTAACGTCCTGCTCCCCGACGACCGGGGCCACGGCGAAAGCGCCGGTAAGTACATCAGCTTCGGCTGGCTGGACCGGCTGGACTACCTGCAGTGGATCCAACAGGTCATCGACCGTAGCAACCGCCCCGTGAAGATCCTCCTGTTCGGCGTATCGATGGGCGGCGCGACCATGGAAATGTTGTCGGGCGAAAGTCTCCCGCCGCAGGTCAAGGCCATCATCGCCGACTGCGGTTATTCCAGTGTCGAGGCCGAACTGGTCTATTTACTGAAGCGCCAATACCATTTACCCAAGTACCCAATCGAACCGTTAGTGTCCACCATTTCCAAGCGCCGGCTGGGCTACTATTTAAACGACGTGACGGCAACCGGTCAACTGAAGAAAAACACGCGACCGATCCTGTTCATCCACGGCGAAAAGGATGTGTACGTGCCGGTGGGGATGGCCTACGAGAACTACGCGGCGACCCACGCGCCTAAGCAGTTGTGGATCGTGAAGAACGCGTCGCACGCGGAGAGTTTCTGGATCAACCCGCAGCGCTACCAGCAACGGGTGGTCCACTTCTTAAACACGTATTTCGACCCGCAGCAACCGTCGGCGTAGGTCTTAACCAGAATCTAAGGACTTTAGACTTACTTTAAAAAATCGTCAAAAAGTCGTCACGACTTACCCCATTTTCTATTCACAACTCCCGGGTATAGTTAGCATCATAGTAATTCGCCAGTAACGATTACTAGTCAAAATCTATATCCAATCCCCTATTGAATTCTCTCCCCCTAAGAGAATTCAACTCCTAGTCAGGTCCTCCTCAAACCTGATGAAACTCCTCAAATTTGAGTTTCTCCCCTCAAAGGAACTCAATCCTCATGAAAGAACCCCTTCGGCTTCCTCGGCTGAAGGGGTTTTTGTTCAGTTTGCTGGTAGTTTGGTGGGTTAGGATAATTAGATTTTTGTTATGGTGGGGGTCTGGGACGGATTTTGAGAAGAAATGGGTGACGCTGATTGGAAGCGATAGTGGAATCTAATTTTTTTAACAAGCAAACAATTTTGATTTGCTCATTTTTATTAGGAGCTATCATTTTTATTTCCCTTAGCAGTGGAAATTTTAAATTCCATGTATCTGAGGTAAGTCCCTGCGAATATTTTTGAAATTTGTATAGTGATGATTTCATTTTAAATTGGTAAGCAAAAAAATCTACTACTATGTTATTGATAGGCGTAATAATCGTATATGCAGGGCTTACAATTCCGCTATATGGGGAAGTTCCACTTGCTCCCTGCCACATACGCATCGAATTATATGCAATGTCCCCCTTACGCACTAATTTATAGTTAGACTTATCACTACTAGAATTATCCTTACGCTTAAGACTGCTAGCTTTAACAACTCCGTCATTAATAGTTACAGAAAGCATTTCCCCTTTACCGGATCGTTCACTACGTTCTTTGAAATACTTTTTTAACTTACGCTGTTCCCAGACGTCAATGCAGAATCACCTTAAATTCCAATCGGTTTTTAGCGCAATTGTTAGTTAACTCTTGGGAACAGCGTAAGTTGGGTGACAACTCTGTAATTAAGGGCCGACTAGGATGGAAAAATCTAAAGCATGAAGAATATACTGTGTCTGGACCAAGTATGGTTTCTGGTAGGTATATTGAATCTGGAGAAATAGATTGGCAAAGTGTGGATCATATTCCGGAATGGCGTTATGAAGAATCACCGGAAATAATGTTACAAAACGGCGATATTATTTTTACTAAAGATGGTTCTCGATTGGGAAATCCTGCAGTTATAAGTAATTTACAGATAAAGGCAACCATCAATTCTACAATGATGCTTGTGAGAACAGATAAAACCATATCTCCGTATTTCTTATATCAAGTATTACGTGGCTCACTATTTGAAAGACTAATACATCAAAAGGTATCGGGAAGTGGCATTCCACATCTTTTTCAAGTAGACATGAATAAATTCATATTTAAATCACCTACAATTGCTGAACAATCATTAGTAAGTGAATTGTTATCCCGACTAGACGCCACTATCGCTTCCAATCAGCAACAGTAAAAAAGCCACGATTTTTAAAAAAATCATGGCCTATCAGCTAATGCTTATACCAGACTAGCAAGGTGCTTCATTATTTTGTCGTTATCCTGATTCTCAAGTTCTTGAATAATATGCAAATAAGTTTGCTGAGTAGTCGTCATATCCGCATGACCTAGACGACGAGCCACCGAAGCAATGCTTACCCCTGCATACAATAACAATGATGCATGAGTGTGTCGCAGTCCATGTACTGAAATCACTGGGATATCAGCCTGTTTACAAAGTCGTTCAAGGTAGTGATTTATCGTATCATTGTAGACCTTTCCTTGAATAAAAATCGGCTGATCTTCGGGTAATCGTTTCGTGAGTTGGGAAAATTGAATGACCGTTTGCCAGTCCAATTGAACCTTCCGTACGGATGATTTATTTTTGGTTGGTGCAAAGCCTCCTTGTCTTGATTTATAATCCCACGTTCTGCCGACATTAAGGTATTGATGTGCAAAGTCAAAATCCTTTGGGGTTAAAGCCAGAGCTTCCGCAAATCGCAATCCCGTCTTTGAAATGAGCAAGATAAAATAATCCCAATTCACACCCTCATCTAAATTAAGAACGTTCAAGAGACTTTGCATCTCGTGTTGATTTAAATACTTAGCCTTATGTTGCCGCTGTTGAACGCCTTTAATAATCGCCTTTCGCGTCGGGTCACGATCCAACATATCCTCTTCTAATGCGTCAATCAAGGCACTTTTAACGTGGCGGTGAAAATCCATAACGGTTTGTCGTTCGTGATTCTCCGCATAGTCGTTCAAAAGTTGTTGATAAGTCAATCTGGATAAATCGCTTAATTGTAAATCTGGAACGAGACTAATTAATTGGCGATGAGTCATTTCATATTTGCGGTAGGTTACTGGTCTGACGGCATTTTGTTTATATAACTGCATCCACTGATAGAAATATTGATGTAGCTTTACCTCCTGTGCCATAACGACACCTCCATACGAAAATAGATTAGGCAACTTAGCAAAGTCACCTAACCTATTAATACAAATATATCTGTTTTTAGCCAGTATTAACCCCTATAAACTTTCGCTGAACAGCAGCGAAAGTAACGGTATAGACCAGAAAAATTAAGCAAACATATTTTGTAGAAGCCATTTTTTTAATTTTTTGAGATGGTCGAGCTGTTTTTGATTGGAAGCGATAGTTAAATTTAATGTACGAAAGACTTCACCAATTTTATTTTGTTCTGATTGGGAAGGAATTTGAAAAGAAAAATTTTCCACATTAGCTTTCGATATATTTTGTACTTTAGTACCAGCTCCCCGTTTACTAAAATATCTTTGGTTAGAGTTAATTAGCATTGATAGAAATGCCCCATCTATTTCTTCATTTGGCCTTATCTCTGCCACACGCTGATTTAGGACAAAGCGGTTATCATATGGAATTTGGGTTGTCATTCCTAATAATCCGGGAGCTTGTTCACTTAAGATCATTACAAGCGTCCTGAATTATTCATACCTTCCAAAAAAGTCGTCAGTTTTCATGTTTTTCAAAAAC
>NZ_AZDW01000036.1 GCF_001434115.1 Levilactobacillus zymae DSM 19395 | reverse complement strand
CTTGGTAGACCTTTGAAAACTGAACATTTGTTTCGACAAACCAAATATGTGTAGGGCGGTTTGAATTTAGATTCAAACCCAAACAATATTTGCGAAGTCAATTCGCTTTAAAAATGTAACAACAATCGATGAGCTATTCGAGCTTATCATCTTTAAGATGAGAGTTTGATCCTGGCTCAGGACGAACGCTGGCGGCATGCCTAATACATGCAAGTCGAACGAGTTCCCGTTGATTGACGTGCTTGCACTGATTTCAACATTGGAACGAGTGGCGAACTGGTGAGTAACACGTGGAAAACCTGCCCAGAAGCAGGGGATAACACTTGGAAACAGGTGCTAATACCGTATAACAACAAAAACCGCATGGTTTTTGTTTGAAAGGTGGCTTCGGCTATCACTTCTGGATGGTTCCGCGGCGCATTAGCTAGTTGGTGAGGTAAAGGCCCACCAAGGCAATGATGCGTAGCCGACCTGAGAGGGTAATCGGCCACATTGGGACTGAGACACGGCCCAGACTCCTACGGGAGGCAGCAGTAGGGAATCTTCCACAATGGACGAAAGTCTGATGGAGCAATGCCGCGTGAGTGAAGAAGGGTTTCGGCTCGTAAAACTCTGTTGTTGAAGAAGAACGGGTGTCAGAGTAACTGTTGACATCGTGACGGTATTCAACCAGAAAGCCACGGCTAACTACGTGCCAGCAGCCGCGGTAATACGTAGGTGGCAAGCGTTGTCCGGATTTATTGGGCGTAAAGCGAGCGCAGGCGGTTATTTAAGTCTGATGTGAAAGCCTTCGGCTTAACCGAAGAAGTGCATCGGAAACTGGGTAACTTGAGTGCAGAAGAGGACAGTGGAACTCCATGTGTAGCGGTGGAATGCGTAGATATATGGAAGAACACCAGTGGCGAAGGCGGCTGTCTAGTCTGTAACTGACGCTGAGGCTCGAAAGCATGGGTAGCGAACAGGATTAGATACCCTGGTAGTCCATGCCGTAAACGATGAGTGCTAAGTGTTGGAGGGTTTCCGCCCTTCAGTGCTGCAGCTAACGCATTAAGCACTCCGCCTGGGGAGTACGACCGCAAGGTTGAAACTCAAAGGAATTGACGGGGGCCCGCACAAGCGGTGGAGCATGTGGTTTAATTCGAAGCTACGCGAAGAACCTTACCAGGTCTTGACATCTTCTGCCAATCTTAGAGATAAGACGTTCCCTTCGGGGACAGAATGACAGGTGGTGCATGGTTGTCGTCAGCTCGTGTCGTGAGATGTTGGGTTAAGTCCCGCAACGAGCGCAACCCTTATTATCAGTTGCCAGCATTCAGTTGGGCACTCTGGTGAGACTGCCGGTGACAAACCGGAGGAAGGTGGGGATGACGTCAAATCATCATGCCCCTTATGACCTGGGCTACACACGTGCTACAATGGACGGTACAACGAGTTGCGAAGTCGTGAGGCCAAGCTAATCTCTTAAAGCCGTTCTCAGTTCGGATTGTAGGCTGCAACTCGCCTACATGAAGTTGGAATCGCTAGTAATCGCGGATCAGCATGCCGCGGTGAATACGTTCCCGGGCCTTGTACACACCGCCCGTCACACCATGAGAGTTTGTAACACCCAAAGCCGGTGGGGTAACCTTCGGGAGCCAGCCGTCTAAGGTGGGACAGATGATTAGGGTGAAGTCGTAACAAGGTAGCCGTAGGAGAACCTGCGGCTGGATCACCTCCTTTCTAAGGAATATACGGAGGCTACACATACTTTGTCGAAACAATGGTCAGTTTTGAGGGGTCTACCCTCAAAC
>NZ_AZDW01000035.1 GCF_001434115.1 Levilactobacillus zymae DSM 19395 | reverse complement strand
GCGTGGCAACGTCCTATCCTCGCAGGGGGCGATCCCCCAACTACTATCGGCGTGCTGAAGCTTAACTTCTGTGTTCGGCATGGGAACAGGTGTATCCTTCAGGCTATCGCCACCACACTATTGAGAGCTTATTCCCTCAAAACTAGATATTACCAATTTATTTTCCTTGAGAACACCATTACTTGGTTAAGTCCTCGACCGATTAGTATTGGTCCGCTTCACGCCTCACGGCGCTGCCACTTCCAACCTATCTACCTGATCATCTCTCAGG
>NZ_AZDW01000005.1 GCF_001434115.1 Levilactobacillus zymae DSM 19395 | reverse complement strand
CATAGGAGCACCCCGTCGGGTAACTTCTATGCCTCTAAGCTTAGTATTTTTAGAATCACCCCCACATATATGGGGAACACACTAATTTCTCCTCGTTAAACCGCAATTTCTAAATTCAGAAATTGCTGCCTTCTAGTAACGCTAAGATTGTCTAGGCATTAACTAGGATGGATTGCAGACTACTACTTTGAGCCCCACACTTTTTCTAAATACTTTATTGGCCACTCTTTAGAGAAACGAATTCTATCAAATGACCACTATCTCTGAGGAACTACCGTCATGAGTCCCATGCCAAAGGCTTTTTCACGCCCAATTCCCTGCGTTAAGGTGTGTTTGAATGCATCTAAATCATTAATCTTTAGCATGCCCTCAAACGTTACGCGGCTGAGTTTCACGCGATGTCCATGTCCCGGCTTACGGAAGAGAATTGGCCAATCACGATTGATGATTTTAAAATCGTAGTCTGGCTCCTCAAAGTAATCGTCCGCTGGCAATTTCAATAGCTGAAACCCAGCACTTTCTGCTCGCTTGATTAACCATTGCCGTTGTTGGGCTGCCGTTACGTGCGGGTAAACTTTCCCCGTTTTGTGTCCCGCTTGGGGTACCCGGTGAGTAGGATTAGCCGTTAATTTAAACCGTAAAACTTGTCCCACCTGTAGTTGGTCCAAAAAGTGATCATATGACTTTGACACCGCCGTTTCCGGTACACCATAGGCTTCTAACGCATGTAAATCCGGTGCCGTCTCACTTAAAACGACTAGGTATTGCTTATTGGCTAATGAATCAATTCGCCATAGGTGCCGTGGACGAATTCCCGCCTGAAATTCAGCTGGAAAGCTGCGCTCCACCCAATCATGATAGGCACCCAAGTGGGTCAGCGTTTTAAAATTCTCTGGACTATAACGATTGATTACAACTCTGGATAAGTACATAGCGACTCCTTTCTTAAAAATTAATTTTCTTTTTGCTGAGCCACAGTATCTAACTCGATACTTTTTTCAACCACTGCCCGGTAGGCATGTCGCCGATCCATTTGCGAAAACGATCGTACATGGTCCTTCACCAAGAAATCTTGACCCGATTGATGTGGTAATAAATCCGCATCGGCGGCCAATGTGACAGTGAATTTTTTATCATCAGCGTGTTGCCATCGTTGTCGCTTTTTATACCACGCGGCTGCTTGCCAATCCAAATTCATAAGGACAGTTACCGGATCTTCATTAGGATACTCATTGACCTCCAGGTATCCCGCAATAACGTTTGCGCGCCGTCCCAAGAAAAGTTGAAACTTAGGATGATGTAACGCAAATTTGATTCGATTTAGCAACTCGTCATCAGAACTCCCCAGCGCTACCATAAATAAAGCATCCTGCAGATTATCACGATGAGTCACTTTTCGCTTTGCCTTTTTTTGACTGTAAGTTTCCTGAACCTCAACTGTCTGAAATTCCGTCATAATCGATCCTGGTTGGTCGACTCGCACCGCAAATTTTAAATCATTCAACGCCACAATTCGCGTGTCCGTTCGCTGATAACCCAGAGCGGCAGCAATCAATCCAATTACGGCACTTTTTGATGGGTATCCCCCGGTAGTTCGTAGGAGAAAATCGGCTTCATTCCCATACGATTGCAAGGGACCCGTTAATTTAAGCGTTAGTGTCTTCATCCTTAATCGCCCCCGTCAATGCCTGGGTAACCTGATCAAGTAGCTGTGGTAAATCAGTCATAACCTGGTTCCCTTTTTTAGCAGTTAGCTCCGAATGACGAGTACTCAAAATGTAGTTTCCAACAGGTTGCATCATCCCCATTTTGAGGGTGGCCTGATACTCTTCTTCTAAGGCTTTAATGGACGCCTCAACGTAACCATTATCGGATTCAACTGGCTCCTCAAACGCAGAAACTAAACTAAGGGGCGTATCTGCTCGTAACGTAACCATGACATAGTTAGGACGGGTACGGTTGGCAAAACTATTTTGTTTCCCAGAAGGCATGGCTAAAAGAAAATCTTTAATAAAAGTCACGGCTCCCTTAATTGCATCTTCAGCACCTAAATTTTGCGCCAACTCCCGCATATTAACATTGGCATACCGATACAATGTAGACGAATTAAACTCCGTACTGCCAATCATGGCAGCGCCTGCATCATCCAAATGTTCATCATCTAGTGCCGTAAAGTAATCAAATTCCGGTTCAATTGCGTGCGTCGAGATAGCGTGTGCCACTTGCGTTGACCCCTCAACGTTTAAACTTGGATCATCCGCTACCATTCGACCAAATAATGCCAAATCTAGGGACTGATTCCCTTTCAGAATGTTCTTAATTTCTTTTTCGGTCTCTTTATCTTCTAAACCGTGTTGGGTAATGTATTGGACAATCTTATTGAGTTGACCAGGGCTGACCATCAATAGTGTTGCAGTTTTCTGCTTATCCTTCTTATCCATCTTGATACCGACTGTCTTTAAAATTTGTAATGCCTGCTTCATTGCATCTTCTTGGCTTAATTCGGCCTGTACCATTTTTAATTGCTCTGCCAATAGCTTTGCGACTTCTTTAGTTCGCGTCGCCACCTCCAGCTTTTCTGCTTTAAAAGCCTTACGAACCGCTCGCTTCCAGCTTTGAGAAGAAACTCGTGCGCGAGTCACGCCACCATATTGGGCCTTTTTAGGTGACCCAATATCATCCCGATTAATATTCGAAGGTGGTAGTGTTTGTAGAACGTTGATATCAATATACAAATTATTCGTCATTAGTTTTCTTTCCCTTCTGATTGACTTTCCAAGTAATTTCCCCAAAAATACTGCTGTCCCCAAAGTAACCGAATTTGCGCAAACCGCTGATAGTTCCGCTGAGCATCATAAAGATCTTGGGCAATCTGACCAAAATCAACTTTCAACTCTGATTCGCTTCTAGCCTTTAAAATTCCGATTAAATGGGATAAACCGTTCACTGTTCCGGAAATTTCGGTTAATGCTAACAGGTTTTCAACGCGTCGATCAAGACCATCTCGATTATCTTCATTAGCTCGTAACGCTGCGAGCGCCTTGAACAAGGGCATTCCTTCTTTTGATTGATCTGAATCTGACCCTTTTTTAGGCGCTGGGCTATAAACCAAATAGTCGTTACCTTGCTGACAAAGGGCATAGAAGTGCAACGCCGAATAGATGGCTATTTCCTGCTTCGTCGGTTGTCCCGTATAACTCAGCATATTGTCCTCTAGACGAGATAACATCAACGGCCAGATAGCTTGAGCACGAGTATCAGTTATTTTAGTCGACCCTCGTAAATTAGCTAATACAGCCCGATTTAAGTTACCTTCGTTGTATAGTATCCTGATTAGTCCCTGGGTAATGGTTCTTACCGTTTTTGGCATTACTAATCATCCTTTCCTTTTCGTTGATGAATAAAGGCTAGTCTGCACGTTGTATTTCAACCAGCCCATTGCCGTAAAGATGTTTAAAGCTTGTTTTTTCCCATTTCGATCAACCATAAGCCCGCGCATATCCCTAGGGGTACTTGATTGCATTAATTCATTGGCCGATTTAAGGGCAATTTTTTGTAGTTTTTGTTTCCAAGCATTGACTTTAACACTACGTTCATCATCATTTGTAAGACCCGCCAACCATTTGTTAAACGGCTCATTCAGCTGATCATAGAAATGATTCGTTAATTTAGGCGCAAATACCTTAGCCTTTAAATTGCGAATATGACAGATATCAACCGCAAAACGATAATAATCAGTTCCCACCTGGTGGGCATAACCAATGGCTTGTTCAATTTGTGCTGGCCAATAGTTTGATTGAGCCGGATCATCAAACAACACATCTGCTCGAATTTGCATGTTCTCTACTACTTCTGCGGACGGCAACTGCGAAGATTTATTATCATCTGGCACTAAATTAATCGACATTAAGTTTATGTGCTTCTCCCAGGGAATAACCTCTTGGGCCTGTAGTTGCCGCAACCAGGTCACCAGTCGCGGTTCGTGCACCGTATCCTCTTGGTTGAGACTGACGTATTGACCGAAATTACGCCACATTGCTTTGTCTAAAAACCCTAACGCCTTCCTACTCGGCACAAGTTTTCCAGCCAAATTACCACTTTTGGCGATATGCCAAGTGGTCATGGGCTCAAGAAATACCTCATTTTTACTAAAAATCGGAATTCCCGCACTAAAAATCGTAGGGTGATTGGCTTCATCCCACTCGATATACAAGATTCGAGACCAGGTTGTATATAATTCTGCTAGGTTATCTGGAACCTGCTGGGCTTGTCGGTCAGCTATATACGCTTGCACCGTATCATATTCCCAAACGGGACATTGCTTGGCAGCTTTGCCGTAATTGGTTAGAACTAGATTGAGCATCAACGTCTCAAACAAAGAATCTCCCTTAGCAATCACTGGATTTAGTTCGTACAACCATCCCGTCGATTTAGCGAACTTCTGCGCTGACTTAACAACACTTTTATCCGTTACGCCAGTATAATTTTGATACATAATTAGCCAGCGAACTAATTCATCCAAAGCCGCCTCGTTCTTAGCCGTTTCTGCCTTGGGCGAAAAAACGGCCTTCGAATTACCACTTTCTGAAATTCGGCGATTAAGCTGTCTAATGGCAACTTGACCGCCCCGTTTCTTTTCCGTAATACGGTTTTTATCTATCACTAACGCGTTATAGTCGGCTAACGTCACCTGATAAAACGGATGCTCGCCCAAAAAATCAAATCGATCCGCCCAATGGTGTAAGTAAGTCGTAACTGCTTCCGAAAAGTGCCCATCTTGATAAAGGTGCTGCCAAGTCTTTAGTAAATACTTATTCTGTTCCCGACTAGACCAACGATGTTTAACTTCTGTTGTTGACCTGAGCCAAGGATAAGACTGACTCGTCACATCAACTCGGGAATAAACTGTTGTTAAAATCGCCAACAGTAAACGTAAAATTGCTAAATCCTGGGCCCGCATCTCCCCGGCTAGTTGTCGATAATCCGCCGCATGTTCAAACAACGTGATTAAGGAAACCTCTTCTTCACGGTTAGTTCGCGAGTTAAAGACGCGAATCCACGGTGCCGTTGTTAAATTAAACGTCTGTTTCATCATCATCCTCCTTTACATAACTTAAACCGAAAGTTTGCGAATAAGCCAAACGATATCCTTCGAGCGACCGCGTATTGTCTTCATTTAGCAACAACACCAGACTGTCCTTCAACCATAGCCGTTGTCGCAGGTCTGGAAAGATTTTTTTAGTATCAGCCGTCAATTGACTAATCACTTGTTCAATCTTTCCATTATTAAAAGTTAACGCCACCGGTAAACGAATGACCTGCCGTGCAATCGTCTTATCCGCCATATCGTCAATATTCGACGCCCGTTTATCTAATAGGCAGATATTATTTCCTCGCTTGCGAAGTAATATGACTTCGACGGTTTCTTGAATATCACGTACGGCCGCCTTAGCTTTTTGGTCAGCATCAGGTTTCCAGCGATCAAGCCACCCATGAAGCGTTAGTCCTGTATCAAAATACGGATCATCAATTTGAAAAGTTTTGGCTTGCTTGTCTTCTTTCTTTTGATACTCTTGCAGACTAACCAGCGCCGTTTTAATTCCAGGCATCTCAACTTTTTTATCTGAATCATAAACTTCTTGAACTAACGGTGAGATGTCCTTAGGTAGGCTGATCTTATCCGGCAGAAAATTATCCGTCCGCATCAAATAATACTTTTCATAAATCATCTCGTTAGCCGTACCATAGCCCTTAGAATCTGGGCCACCGATTACAAATACCTGAGGTTGTTTTAACATAAACGGTCGCTTAAGGTCGTGTCGCTGTAACCGACCAATCCGCTGTAAAAGCGAGTCCATTGGTGCAATATCGGTGAACAGGACATCAAAGTCGATATCTAACGATTGTTCCAAAACTTGAGTCCCCAAAACGACCAACTTTTTAGGTCGGTCCCCAGCTTTACCAATTAGAGTTTGTAGCCGTTGTTCGCGCTCAAACCGACCTGGAGCTATAAAGGCTGAATGTAAAACTAGAACCTCAACATTTTCGTGCTGGTCTTTAATCTGTGATAACAATAATTGTGCTATGTTTTGAGTCCGCCGAACCGTGTTCAGCAAAACCCCGGCGACCCCACCTTGACTAATTTTAGCAAGAATCAACTCGACTAGTTGCTTGTCGTTTTGAACCAATCGCTTAACCTGAACAACCTTATCTTGAGGGTGCTTATCATCCGTTACCTGTTCAATCTGATGACCGTCAATCAGGCTCAATAACGGATAACGTTCTTCATTTTGCCAATTACGTGGCACGCGATAACTTGGATCGAATTGATAGTCCTCACCATACTTCCCTGCAAGATAAACCTTCATCAACTCGTTTCGCTTCTCTTTAGGCAATGTCGCCGACAACATGATCACCGGAACATGGTAAGCGCCCAGCCAGCGCAGTACCTTGGTTAAATAGCTCGTCATGTAGGTATCGTATGCATGGACTTCATCGAGAACTACAATTTTGTCGCTAAACGCTAGGTGCTGTAAGAAAAGGTGACGTTTCTTTAACCCCATAGATAACAAGTAGTCCACTGTCCCTACCACCAGGGGGGCTAAAGTAGCTTTTTTACCATTAAACCAGTCGTTAATTACTGGCTCTTCATATCGGTCGTCTTGATCAGCGTTAACGTTGGTAGCACTGAGCCAATCTAACAAGCTAGTGTATTCGTCATTAAAGCTGCTTTGGCTATGTAATAATTTAATAGTTGGAATCCCAACTTTGGCCGCCCAGGCCTTGACCCGGTGGAACATGGCATCCGATGTCGCCCGAGTAGGTAAGCCAATGAACACACTATTTCGTTTAGTTTTATTGGCAATGAGTTCAACAGCGGAAAGCGCGGCTTCAGTTTTCCCCCGCCCCATAGCATCTTCAATAATGACCATCCCTGGATCAGTCATCTGACTAACACTAGCCAAAACTTTTTTTTGAAACGGATGGGGGTCAAATCCCCAGCGTTGTTGGAAAAAAGATGGCAAATTTTCCAGATTTATTGAGGCGGGATGCCACTGCTTTTCTTGTTCGAGAGTCTCCAAAGCCTTTTTAAAGCGAGCGTCTATATCTTTATCGTCTATCGTGGCTTTAACCGGAACCAACGGAAAGAGAGACTCATTGGATGCTAACCAATCGGCAGTAATCAACAACCCCTCTAAAATAATAGCCGTTGGTTGATCAACTTCAGGTATTTCTGAAATATCATGATAACCAGCAGAAGTAACTGCTCGCTCTACCAACGCCTGCTGCACATCCTGCCAAGGCTTTTGAATATCTTGATTCTTGTCACGCTGCCAATAATCAGCTTTGTACTTCGCAATTTGTCCGCGGGGTAACACACTATCGGCTAATCCATGATGTGATCCAACAATGGCGCAAACTGATTTGGGAATATGTTTTTCTAGTAGGATAGCTTCCCCCGCTCTGGCATGAGGGGATTCCTTTGACGATGACCATTCTTCAGATGGAACTGAAAAACCATTCTGACTTAATTTTGCCATCAGCTCCAAATCAGATTGAGCCTTAAACTGAAAGGCAGGGGTTGCTTTTCCAATATCATGCGCGAATCCTAAAAAACTAACGAGTTTTTGTAACTCATTCGATGATAACTTTTGTGTTAAAAATTGCTTTAGACCATCATCGACTTGGGTATCTAACAGCCAAAATATTACTTTCTGCGTGTCCAGCAAATGTACAGGCAACGACTCCCAATATTGGTGACCATCTTTTTTGACACATTTTTTAGCCCATAGTACATTTTCCTTTTTCATAATATATGAATTCCTCCATATTTATTAATTTGCAATACCCACATCCAATTCCAAACTAACACCCCCACATACGTGGGGAACAAAAATTTACCGCCATCATCAGGATCACCTTCACATATGTGAAGAACATTTCATGGAACACTCAGTTACATACATTAAATTTCAACCATTCTTTTAATTTTTCCTGTTGGTGCTATTTAAATCGTCTTCACTAGTATCTGAAGTACCTCCTTTGCTGTTTTGCAAACTTTTTTCCGTACTCGATTGTTTATCAAGTTCTTCCTTATATTGCTTTAATGTCCTTCGTTCTGCCAATTTCTTTTTTCTAATTTTCAACTCTAATTTTGAACTAAAAGTTAGATAAAACCAATTATTCCACAATTTAAAAACTGGTTTCAAAAACGCCAACGCTATTGCCGCTAAAAGCGATATAAAGACAGCAATTAACGAATTAAATTCCACTATCCTCCTCTCCTTTCCCAATGTAATGCACTGTATATGGGTCCTAGATGACAATGTAGGACTTACGATATTTCCCCTGTACTTTTATTTTGAACTTTCAACCATCATCGTTCAATGATTAATTCATCATACTCAAAATCTCTTATAAATATCGGCATGAAAGCAATCTTTACATTACCCAATTACCAAAATACAAATTTAGAAAATATTTTGAACATAATAAAAAGCGACCGCCACACCCCCAAGGGGCATCACCGTCGCCATACACACAATCTATTAATCATCCGTCAACTTAAAAATCGGCACGTCCGGGATCGTCGCATCCCCCGCACCACCATCCCCGCCGGTCTTGCGCCGCGGGTGTTGGCGTTCCTGTTCGCGTTGCACCTGGGCCGCCGTGGTCAGGTGCTTTTTCTCCCAGTTCAGCAGGATGCGATCCATGTATTTCAGGTTGTACACCTGGTTTAAGACTGCCTCACGCAACGCCAGTTGGATCAACTCCGGCTTGTAGTGGTCGACGTCCAACCACTGACTAACCGTGTCCATCTGAATTGGCGATAACATCTGGCCGAACTCCGTTTCAATCTGGTTAAACACCGTGGCGCGCTGCGAATCCGGATTGGCCGCCGGTTGGGCCGCCGTGGCGCTAGTCGGCGCCGTCGAGTCCGTGGTGACCGTCGGCGTCGGTTGGGTCGCCTCCGCGTCCGGCACGTGACTTAGCTTCTCCGCTAACAACTGAAAGTCGTAACGGTCGACCTTTTGCCCCTGGTCGTTGGTCACCGTGTTGATGGTCATCAGCTTCTGGGCAATCATCTCGTGGAGCACCTCGAAGACGCGCTTGGTGTCCCACCCCAGGTTCTGGGCCAACACGTCACTCTCGGGCAGATAATCGCCGCGATCCAACCAGCGCTTCAGTTGCAGGTAGACCAGCAGCTGGTCCGTGGTCATTCCCACCTCCTGGAAGTGGTCGATCAGAAAATTGGCCACGCTGGTCTGCCCCGCCTGTAAATACCGTCGTGTAAACTCATCCATCGGTGTCATCCTTTCCTAACAATAAACGGTCGAGCCCGTCAAGTGCTCGACCGTTTTTAACCTTAACTTTGCATAAATTCCTTTAACCGCGTCATGGCCGTTAACAACTGTTCGCGGTCCGCCGCGTAGCTCATGCGGATGTGGTGCGGCAAGCCAAACGCCTCGCCCGGCACCACCGCCACGTGGGCCTCTTCTAACACCCGCGTCACGAACTCGCTGGTCGTGGTGCAGTGCTTGATGGCCATGGCCTCTTGCACATCGGGGAACAGGTAGAAGGCCCCCTGCGGCTTGGCCGGTAACGTAAAGCCGGGTAACGCCGTCAGTAACGGGTAGATGGTATCCAACCGTTCCTGGAAACTGGCGTTCATCTTGGCCACGGAAGCCTGGTCGCCGGTCAACGCGTTTAGCGCCGCGTACTGGCTGACCGCCGCCGGGTTCCCGGTCATGTGAGAGAGCACCTTACCCAACGCCGCCGTGACGGCCTTCGGACCGATCACCCAACCGATTCGCCAACCGGTCATCGCGTAGGTCTTGGAGACCCCGTTGATCACGATGGTGTGATCGGTGATCGCGTCACTGAGCGTCAACATCGACGGTTCCGGCGCCGGCCGATCGTAGACCAGGTCGCCGTAAATTTCGTCGGACACGATCCACAAATCGTGAGCCACGGCCCAGTCGCCGATCGCCTTTAACTCAGCCGGCGTGTAGACCACCCCGGACGGGTTTTGCGGCGAATTCAAGACGATGGCCTTGGTGGCCGGCGTCACGGCGCTGTCGAGCTGTTCCGGGGTCACCTTGAGCGTCGCCGTGGGGGCCACCTCTAGGACGTGACCGCCCGCCAAACGAATTTGTTCGGCGTAGCTGACCCAGTAAGGCGCCGGTAACAACACGTCGTCGCCCGGATCTAACATGACCTGGAACAACGCGTACAGCGCCATCTTGGCCCCGGTCGTGACCACCACTTGGTCGGCCGTGACGGTCACGTTTTGCGTGGCCTGTAAATGATCGGCGACCGCCTGCCGTAACGGGGCGATTCCCGTGGTGGCGGTGTAGCCGTCAACCTGGTCGGCCTCGATGGCCTGAATGGCGGCCTTTTTAATAGCGACCGGCGTTTGAAAGTCAGGTTGGCCGACTCCCAAGTTGATGACGTCGACGCCGCTAGCGGTCAAGGCCTTGGCCCGTTGGGATGCTTGGAGCGTGGCCGAGGGCTGGACGGCTCTGGCACGTTGGGCTAATTGTTTCATAGACACCCTCCTCATGAGTTAAAGGTTCGAAATTTGTTGAAGCACTTTCCCATTACTATATTGTAGCGTGAGGTAGCATAATTTACCACTCTTACTCAGGTAACTGATCTGCCAAGCCGGCTTGCCGTTAAAAATACTCAGCGCGGCCGACAGTACCTTCTTGGGGTTACGTTGCCACACCTTCTGTAAGGCCACGTTCCGCGACATTCCGTCGCTTTGCTTGAGGACCGTGACGTCCTTGCCGGATTGCGGCACAATGGCGTAGACGTTTTGTTTAGCCTTGTTGGTGCCCGCCACCGTGTAGTAGGTGGTATCCAGGTTGGTCCAGTAGAACTGCGTGGTCTTGGTCAAATGCCCCGACTTGCGCGCAATCTTTTCGGCCCGTGTCTGGGCCTGGTTAAACGGATGGGTCGCCTTATGAATCGCGTAACCGCCACTCAAAAGCAACACGAGAATCACCACCAGGACCCCCAATAAAACCCAATGCCGGGGTCGGCGGCGCCGTTGGTACTGTTGTCTCATCAATTTACCATCGTACTCCCTTGTGTTCAATCTGCGTTAATTATATCAAATTTCGGGTGGGGTCACGGGTGTGGCCGGCGTTTTTTCAAAAAATTTAATCAGTGACTGCGTTAGGGTCCCCACGTCGCCGGTCACCCGGGGCAGATCGGCGGGTAAGGCCCGCAAGATACTCTGCCCGTATTGCCGTTCGACTAAGCGCTGGTCCAAGATGACCACGGTTCCGCGGTCGTTGGGCGTCCGAATCAACCGGCCCACCCCTTGGCGCAGGCGCAGGGTCGCCGCCGGTAAGGCCGCGTTATAGAACGGGTTCTTGCCCGCGGCTTCCAACCGCGCGTAGTTGGCCTTGACGAAGACGCGGTCGGGCGAATCGAACGGTAACCGCGTCACAATCAGCAATTCCAGCTGGTCGGCCGGCAGATCGATGCCTTCCCAGAAGCTGGCCGCCCCCAGCAGGATCGAATCGTGGCCGGTCACGAAGCGCTTGGTGATGCGTTCGCGACTCCCACTGATCCCCTGGGCCAAGATCTCGCGTTGGGCGAATTCCGGTTGCCGGGTCAGTTGTTCGTAGACCTGTTCGATCACGTTTAACGAGTTGAACAGGATCAACGTCTGCTTGTGGACCGCACCGGCCAGCTGCGTCAATGCGCTGGTCAGGTAGGTCACGTAATCGTCCGGCGCCACGCGACTCAGGTTCGGGCCCGCGTCGGCTAAGAGTAGTTGCGCCTGGTTGGCGTAGTCGAAGCTACTGCGCATCCGGTGGGTCACGGTCGCCTCGCGATCCAGGTCAAACTGGTCGAGCACGTATTGCGAGCGCCCCGACGAAAACAGCGTGGCCCCGGTCAAGAGGACCGGTTGGAAGGCCGCGTAGATCTGTTGGCGCAAGAAGCCCTGCGTCGCCAGTAAACCACTGGCCAGTTCCAGGCTGCCCCGGTCGCCCACGTGATTGATGGTGACCCAGAAGAGACTGCTGGATTCCTGGGCGGTCGCTTCATTAAAGATAGCCAACACCCGCTGCAGGCGCTCATCGACCAGGTGGACCCGGGTGTCGAGTTGTTCGAACAGGTACCGTTGGGACGCCACGAAGCGTTCCCGTTGCTGGTCGAAATGTTGCCGGATCACGCCCAGTTGCACCAGGAGTTGGGTATCGCCGTTAGCAATCTGGGTCAACGCCGCCTGTAAGTCGTGGGCGTTTTGGGCCAGGTCGGCCGGCGCCACCAGTTCCTCGATGGGCGCGTTTTGCGTGTTGCCACGTTTGGCCGCTAGGAAATTCAAGAAAAGGTGGTTGACCACCGCGACCAAGGCCTTTTCGACCTGCTGACTACTCCGTAAGAGGTGCTGGAGCGTCTGTTGGGTGGCCTGGTCCCCGTCAAATAAGGTTAACAAGCTCGGTCCGATTTCGCGGCTGATATCGCGTTGGATGTGGTGCAGTTCGTTTAAGATCTGGGCAAACTTGACCTTGGTCCGCCGTTGCCGCAGGGTGCTGGCCGGCAAGTGTTGGGCCTCGTCGATCACCAGGTACGGGTGGTCCAGTTGGTCACCCAGCGCCGTGGCGTGTTCACTCAAGTACGCGTGGTTAACGATCACAACTTGGGCCTGGGCCAGCTGCTGGTCGCGCCGGCGCAAAAAGTCGTCGTCATAAAACGGGTTATCCGCCGTGACGGTACCCTCGTGGACGATCTCCTGGAAATACGGTGCCCGGTAGGTGGCCAGGTGCAGTTCGTCGAGGTCGCCGGTAGTGGTCATGGTCAGCCACACCAGCAACCGCAGTTTCAACAGCTGGGTCTGCTTGGAACTTTCGTTTAACCCCAAGGTGACCGCAAAGCGCTGGAGATCCAGGTAGTGCCGGCTGCCCTTCACGATGGTGGCGTTAAGCGGAAACGGCACGATCTCGCGTAATAACGGCAGGGTCTGTTCCATTAACTGTTCCTGGAGGAGCGTGGTGGCCGTGCTGATGACGACCGGTTTACCGGTCTGCCCCAAGTAGGCCATCGGTAACGCGTAGCCCAGGCTCTTCCCGATCCCGGTCGGCGCCTCCACCACCATCTGCTTGACGGGGTGTTGGTCGCTATTGGCGTAGTTATTATAGATGTAATTCATCATTTTGGCCTGTTCCGGACGCCACTCCAGGTTGTCCGGCATCAGCTTTTGTTTTTGCTTTTTGGTCTTGGGGTACTTGGCCGCTTCCGTCAGCGGCGTCGGCGTCGCAGCGGTGGCTCGGCGCAAGGCCAGACCGTTCTTCACGTACAAATAGTCCGGCAACTTGCGCGGCTTTTGCGTGTTCAACGCCAACGCGACCCGAAACAACGTCGCCGTTTGCCGCGGCAGGTCCGCCTGCAGGTCGATCATCTGCTGGAGGGTCACCAACGGTAAGGCCCGCAACCGCCGGAACAAGAAGATGAAGAGTTCCGCGGTGGCCGAGGCGTCACTGTCCGCGGAATGCGGATTGTCGTGTTCGATGTTGAAGAACCCACTCAGGTCGCGCAACCGAAAGCTGGGCGCCGTGGGCAGGAGAATCTGGCTCAACGACACCGTATCGACGGCCTCGATGTCCAATTCGGGATACCCCACTCTGGCCAATTCGGCGTTGACGAACGGCAAATCAAAGTTGACGTTGTGGGCCACGAAGACCGTGTTGGTCAACAGGCTGTACAGCGTGCCGGCCACGTCGTCAAAGAGGGGCGCGTGCCGCACCCGGTGGTTGGTAATCCCCGTTAAACGCGAAATGGCCGCCGGAATCTCGCGGAGCGGATTCACGTCAGTCGTGAAGTGGTTGATAATTTGATTATGCTGGACGAAGACGCACCCAATTTGAATGATGCGATCGCCATCTTGCACACTGGTACCGGTCGTTTCAATATCGACGACCGCGTAGACCGTGTCTTGATCCATGTCTGCTCACCAATTTCTGCACAAATGCGATTATAACTGGCACTATGATACACCACTTTGCACCCCAACGCTACGCATCTGGCCGCCAAAGCCCGTGGCTGGTAAATTTTCCGGTCAGCCCCGCGCCACCGGCCACCGAAATCTTATAGAAAACGTTAATTTTTGACACTTTTTACGATTTTGACCGGCAAAACTAGCGCAATAACAATCAGTAGAGTATGATATTCTGGTAGATTAATTCGAAGAAGAAAGCGAGCGATTAGTTTGGGTAGAACGGGCAAAGGTATCAGTAATGCCAAAATTATTCTCCTCGGGGATCACAGCGTCGTCTATGGTCAGCCGGCCATTGCACTCCCGCTCCCCTCAGTCACCACCCGGGTGACCATGACCGCCATTCCCAGCGGGCAAACCATGGCCAGTCGCTACTTTGACGGGCCCATCGCTCAACTCAACCACCATCTGGCCGGCGAAGTCCAGCTGATTGCCACGTTACTGGACCGGTTCCACGGGCACAACACCCCGTTTCACATGGCCATCAGTAGTGATTTACCCGCCGAACGGGGCATGGGGTCCTCGGCGGCCGTCGCCGTGGCCATTACCCGGGCCATGTACGACTTTTTTGACCACCCCTTAACACGCGAAACCTTATTGGACACCGCGGCGATCGCCGAAAAGATCACCCACGGTCATCCCAGCGGCATCGATGCGGCCACGGCCAGCTCGGCCACCCCGATTTGGCTGTTACCGCACCAGGCCATCAGCCAAATTCCCTTCAACCTCGACGGCTACCTGGTGATCGCCGACAGCGGCGTCAAGGGCCAGACCGGCCAAGCCGTTGCGGCCGTCGCCCGGCGTAAAACGGTCTTTCCGCAGGTTACCACCCGCCAGATCGACCGGTTGGGAGAACTGACCTACGCCGCGCGCGATTACTTAGCGACCGGCGCCATCACCGAACTCGGTGGCGCGCTGACCCAGGCGCAGGCCCAATTAGCCGGGTTAGGTGTCAGTTCGCCCGAACTAGACCATTTGATCCAAGTTGCGTTGCAAGCCGGTGCTTTAGGCGCTAAACTAACGGGGGGCGGTATGGGCGGTTGCCTCATCGCCCTGTGTGCCACCAGGGCCGGGGCCAAGCGCGTCCAGCAAGCCGTTTTAGCGGCGGGCGCCACGGCCACCTGGACCGAAACCTTTCACCACAAGGAGGAAGCATGATGACCACAGCCGTCACCGCACGGGCCCACACCAACATTGCGCTGGTCAAGTACTGGGGCAAGGCCGACGCCACGTTGATGTTGCCCCAAACCAGCAGTTTATCCTTAACCCTTGACCAATTTTATACGGACACCACGGTGGCCTTTGACCCGACCTTAACGGCCGACCAAGTCACCGTCAACCAAGTCCGCCTCGACGAGCACGCGAGCCGCAAAGTCCGCCACGTGCTCGACTTAGTGCGCACTCAAGCCGACCGTCCCACATTTGCGCGGGTCAGTTCCACCAACCACGTGCCCATGGCGGCGGGCCTCGCCTCTTCGGCCTCCGCTTTTGCGGCGTTGGCCGGGGCCGCCAGTCGCGCGGCCGGCTTAGACCTGAGTTCCCGCGACCTCTCCCGGCTCGCGCGGCGCGGGTCCGGTTCGGCCACCCGGTCGATCTTTGGCGGGTTCGTCGAGTGGCACGCCGGTCACGACGACGCCAGTTCGTACGCCGAACCCCTGGTCGAATCGGTCACCTGGCCGGTCGCCATGGTTGCGTTGGTCTTAGACGCGCACCGCAAGAAGGTCAGTTCGCGGCAGGGCATGCAAACCAGCGTGGCCACGTCGCCCTACTACCCCGCTTGGAAACAAGTCGTGGCCCACGACTTGGCTGCCATCAAACCCGCGATTTTGGACCAGGACTTCACCACGGTCGGCGAGATCTTAGAGACCAACGCCATGCGGATGCACGCGTTGACCCTGAGTGCCGACCCCGCCTACAGCTACTTCAACGGGGCGACCCTGCAGGCCATGCAAACGGTGCGCGACCTACGCGCGGCCGGGGTGGCCTGCTACTACACGTTAGACGCCGGTCCCAACCTCAAGATTTTCTGTCAGGTCGCCGACCTCCCCGCCATTACCGCCCGATTCCGCCAAGATTTAGGCGCCGAACAAGTCATCGTGGCCCATCCCGGCCCGGGACTCAGCTGGCGGTAGTGCCGGTCAGCTTCATTAAAATTTACAAACTTATCTATCTATTGGCGACACTGTGTCGCAGAAGGGACCTGATTTTTTGATTTCCGCCCAAGCACCCGGAAAACTCTATATTGCCGGCGAATACGCCGTTGTCGAACCGGGCTATCCGGCCATTATCGTTGCGTTGAACCAATTCGTGACGGTGACCATCGAACCCAGCCACGATTACGGCCGCATCGCTTCCAAACAATACCAAGAGAATTCCCTCTACTGGCAACGCCAGGGAAGCGAACTGGTTTTTGACAACCGGGATAATCCCTTCCACTACATTTTATCGGCCATTCACCTGACCGAACAATACGCCCAATCACTGGGCAAACCGCTGGGCATCTACCATTTAAACGTTAACAGTGATTTGGATAGTGCCGACGGTAAAAAATACGGGCTGGGCTCTTCGGCCGCGGTGACCGTGGCCACCGTCAAGGCCCTCTGCCAGTTCTACGACATCCAATTGAGTAAAGACCAACTCTTCAAGCTGGCCGCCATCGCGCATTTGGACGTCCAGGGCAACGGCTCGCTAGGCGACATCGCGGCTTCCGTCTACGGCGGCTGGATCGCCTACCGCGCCTTTGACCGCGACTGGTTAGCCTCCGCGCGCCGTGAACTTAGTCTGACCGACCTGTTGAATACCGACTGGCCCGGGTTACAGATCGAGCTGCTGACGCCGCCCGCCCCCCTGCGCCTCATGATCGGCTGGACGGGCACCCCTGCGTCGACCTCGCATTTAGTCGACCGCATCGCCCTGTTCAAGGCCACGCAACGCCGCAACTACCGCGCCTTTCTGGAGGATAGTCGCGACTGCCTGCACCGGATGATCCAAGGCTTTCACGATGGTGATTTGACCGCCATCCAACACGAGATCACCGTCAACCGGCAACTCTTGAACCAGTTGGCTCACCTCAGCCACGTCACCATCGAGACCAAGTTACTCAAGACCATGTGTGACACGGCCGTCGAACTCGGCGGCGCGGCCAAGTCTTCCGGGGCCGGCGGCGGGGATTGCGGCATCGTGATCATCGACGCCGCTAAGGACCTCGCGCACCTCTTACACGATTGGGAACAACGCGGCATCGAACCGCTGAAATTAAACGTCCACAACGTTATTGAATAAGGAGCAAACCGCTATGGTACTGTCACGCCACGCCCACCGCAAGGACGAACACCTCTCTTTAGCTGAGAAATTCTATACGCCGCAAGCGACCAGTCAATTTGACCAACTACGGTTCGTGCACCAAAGTCTCCCCGAAATGGCCGTGGCGGACACGGATCTGACCACCAAGCTGGGCCCGTTAACGTTACCGATGCCCCTGTTGATTGAGGCCATGACCGGGGGCAGTCCCCGCACGGGTGAGGTCAACGCCCAATTGGGCCGCATCGCCGCTCAGACCGGGTTGGCTGTGGCCAGCGGGTCGCAAAGCATCGCCTTACAGGACGACAGCGCCATCGCGACCTTCACACCCCTGCGGGAAAATAATCCCGACGGTCTGGTCTTCGCCAACCTGGGCGCCGGACACACCGTGGCCCAAGCCAAACGGGTCGTGGACCTCTTGGCAGCGGACGCCTTAGAGTTGCACGTTAACACCGCGCAAGAACTGGTGATGCCCGAGGGCGACCGCAGCTTCCACTGGCTCGACAGCATCGGCGAGACCGTGGCGGCCTTAGACGTTCCGGTCATCGTCAAGGAAGTCGGCTTCGGCATGGCGCACGAAACGTTGGCCCAACTGGTCAGCGTGGGCGTACGTTACGTCGATCTCGGCGGCCGCGGCGGGACCAACTTTGCGACCATCGAAAACTTCCGTCGCCCCGCCAAGGAATTTGATTACCTAACCGGTTGGGGCCAAACCACCGTCGAATCCCTCTTGGAGGCCCAACGGGTACCGGACCTGACCACAATCGCCACCGGCGGAATTCGCAACCCGTTAGACATCGCCAAGGCGTTTGCGCTGGGGGCCACGGTGGTCGGCAGTGCCGGGCAGATCCTGCACAGCCTGCTGAAGACCGACGAAGCCACCACGGTGCAGTTGCTTTTTGACTGGCAGACCGGCCTGCGCACCATCATGACGCTGCTCGGCGTCAAAACCATCCGCGAGTTGCAGCGCCAACCGTTACTGTTCTCGCCGGAACTCGAAAGTTACCGGCAACAGCGCCACTTAATCTAAACTGACACGACCAAGGTCGCCCATTCCGGGTGCCTTGGTCGTTTTCTATCTACAACACTATTTTGGGGGAAATTATTAAATGGGATACTTATTTGGATTAGCCGGCAGTCTGCTGGGCACCCTGGTGGTCGCCTTCATCTTCATCCTGGCCGTCATGCATTGGCAAGTCATCTTACAAATCGTTTTGGTCGTCGCCATTGGCTGGGGCTTTGAGCGTTGGCGGAAACACGTGCGTTGGGTGAAGCCCATCCAGCCCTACCATACCGACATTTTTCTGCGCGGGACCGACCTGGAGAAACGGCTGGTCCGCCAACTGGCCTGGCTGGGCTACGCGAACATTCGCCCCAATTCCCGCTGCAAACTGAGTTTTACCGCGGAGCTGCGCGGGTATCGCCTCGGGTTTAACTGCTGCGGCGAACTGACCTTAACGGAGATGCAGAAAAACGCGCGGGCGTTGACCAGCCTCTATTTAGACCAGGTCATCATCGCCACCACCCATCCCATCTCCGCCGAACTGCGCGCGGCCGCCCGTCAGCTGGACGTGACCCTCTGGGATCATCACCGGCTCGCCGAACTGCCCTTGACCCTGCCGACCACGCATGACGACGGTTATTAGGGTTAGGGTCAGCAATTGCGTCTCATTACCATCGAAAAAATCCGACCAGGTCGCTGAATTCTCATCAGTCTGGTCGGATTTTTAGCAATATATCTGATTTCTAGGTTACAACAAGTCTTCCGGGTACACCGTAAACCGCAACCCCTTGGGGAAGAAATTCTTGACGGTCGTGCCCACGACCTTGCCGAAGCCCACGGGTTGGGCGTCACAGGTCAGCAGGTACCAGCCCTTGGCCGGGGCCGCAGTCAGCGTTAACGCATCCCCGTGGACCCACTGCTGCCACTGATCGAGGTCGATGGCCAGCGTGTGGGCCGTGTGTTGCGGGTCACTCGCCAGCGCCAAGGCGTAGGCCGGTTCAAACCGGTTCTTCTTAAAGGTCCCCAGGTGCAGGCCCGGCCGGAACACGTGCGCGTGCTTCAGGTCCGGTAGGTCGCTAGGGGCTAAGAACAGCTGGTCCTTGACCGTAACCAAGTCGCCGGCCGGCACCGTGCCCAGAACTTCTTGGGCAAAGGCTTGCCAGAGTTGCCGCTGGTCGCTAGACAACTTCTGGCCCAGTTGAGCGTGACCCTTGGCCTTCCCCGCCGGAGCGTCCGCCGCGCGTTGGAGCTTGGCCACAAAGTGCCCCTCACCACGCAACAACTGTGGGAACAACCGGGCGGCCTTGGCTAAGTCCGGATTGCCATCGGCCCAGTCCGGCCGGGCATCCACCACACCCCCGCTCTTGGCAACGGGGACTAAGGAAAACTCGGGGAAGGTCTGGACCAACCAGGCCATCATCTGTTCGTCTTCTTCCGGCGCGAACGTGCAGGTGGAGTAGATCAGTTGCCCCCCGGGTTTGACCATCTTGACGGCTTCCGTTAGGATCTCCCGTTGCCGGGTCGCACAGTCCTGCACGTAGTCGAGGGACCAATAGTCCATGGCCGCCGGGTCCTTGCGGAACATCCCTTCACCCGAGCACGGCGCGTCGACCAAGACCTTATCGAAGAAGTCGGGAAAAACGGGACTCAACGTGTCCGGTGAATCGTTGAGGATCAAGGCGTTCGGTACCCCAAAGCGCTCCACGTTTTCGGCGAGGACCCGCACCCGTTTCCGGTTGATCTCGTTGGTCACCAACAGCCCGCGGCCCTGCAAGTAACTGGCCAAATGAGTGGTCTTGCCCCCGGGCGCCGCACAGAGATCTAAGACCCGTTCACCGGGTTGGGGCGCCGCCGTGGCCCCGACAAACATGGCGCTGGGTTCCTGACTGTAGACGGTCCCGCTCTGGTGGGCCAGGCTACGGCCCTTGACGCCACCAAAGTACCCCCACTGCGCATATGGGACACCGGGAGCGGCGGTCAATTTCGCCGGCACCTGCCGTTGCGGATTGACCCGGTAGCCGGCCGTGTTCTCGTCCGTGGTCAGACTCGCGAAAAAGGCCGGTGCGTCGTCGCCCAACAGCCCTTGATATTTGGTTATAAAGTCATCTGGTAAATTCACCGTTATGCTCCCATCTTGTTAGTTACAACTAACTATTTGTATTCTACATATATCCTACTTTTCTGGATTCAACCGTTCCCATTATACCCGTTTCGTGCGGGACACACTAGGGAGAAATAGTCGCAATCCCGCGGGGTTTATGTTAGATTAGAAAGACTTAGTCATTCTAATCTTGTGAGGTGTGCGGAAAATGGAACGAAAGTTAATTGCCCTAGATCTGGACGGCACGACGCTGAATCAACAGGCGCAGCTCAGTCCGAAAACCAAAACTGTCTTACGCGCCGCGCGGGAAGCGGGTCACGTGGTCAGCATCGTGACCGGTCGACCCAACCGGCTTTCGGCGGACATCTACGACGACTTGCACCTGGACGGACCGATGATCAACTTCAACGGTAGCCTAGGCCACATCCCCCACCACCACTGGGCGGGAGAATATCAATACACGTTCGACCGAGAAATCGCCTTTGACCTCCTCAGTCACCAACGTGAGCTCGGTATCGAAATGCTGGCGGCCGAAGGTAAGAACCTGTTTCTCGCCATGCAGGATCAGCCCCGCGAAATCGGCTTCTTCCCGTCAGTCCTTCAGAGTAATCAAATTTTAAACCACCAATCGTTGACCCAGAACCCGACCAGCCTGACCATCGCGGTCGCTCGGAGCCACCAAGAACACCTGTTGAGCTATCTGCAACACAATTTTGGCGACCAGATCGACGCGGCACCGTGGGGCGGCCCGGATTCCGTGGTCGAACTCGGCGTCAAAGGTGTCCAAAAAGCCACCGGGGTGGAAATTCTGGCGCACCACTACCACGTGCAACGGCAAAACATCGTGGCCTTCGGGGACGAACATAACGACGCCGCCATGCTGGACTACGCCGGTTGGGGCGTCGCCATGCAAAACGCCACGCCCACTATCAAGGGCTTAGCCAACGACGTTACGCCGTTAGATAACGCCCACGATGGTATGGCCGACTACTTAGCCGACTACCTTCAACTCAAAATTGCCGAATAATCGTACAACGCGGTTCACACCCCCATTGGTGGCGTGAACCGTTTTTTTGATGAAAAATCGTTTAATCGCTTGCTATCAAGTTAACTTGATAGTTTATACTGATTGCTTGTCAGTTCAGAAGGGAGCAGTTCCATGACCACCTACACCACCAAACAAGTTGCCGACCGTTTAAACCTGAGCGTTTCTCAGCTTCAATACTATGATCAGTTGGGCATTATCCCCGACCTGAAACGAACCGCTAACGGTTACCGTCAGTTTACCGACGCCAACGTGGCTTGGTTAACGCAGGTCATGGTGTTCATCGATTCGGGCATGCCACTGAAGGCTATTCAGCGACTAACGACCCTAGTCCTGGCCGGTAAACAGCAAACGGCGCCACAGCAAAACGCCATCATCGCCCACCACCTGGCCCACCTCAAACAGCGCCAGGTCGAGACTGCCGCTCAGATCACCTTTATCGAAAACTTTCTGGCTGAACATCCCACCAACTAAGGAGTCTTGTCTATCATGGAAACCGTACTCGTTTTGGGGGCCACGTCGCCCACCGCTCAAGCCTTTATCAACTTAATGACCCATGATTATCCCACCGTTCAATTAAAACTATTTGTGCGGAACCCCGCTAAATTACCCGCCGATCAACGCAATCGTTTCCCAGTAATCGTTGGTGACGCCGCGAACTATGCTGACTATCTGCGGGCCTTGCCGGACGTTACCTACGTCTACAATTCGGTCGGCGGCGTGCACACCGGGGCCTGGACCCAACTGCTCTTGCGAGCCATTCGGGAAACCCACGCCCCAATCAAACACGTGGTCGACATTTCCGCGGGCGGCATTTACGGTGAATTTCGCTCCGGTTTGCGCCCCTACCTTTCGGCCGTGCGAACCATGTATCCCCAATACACCCGGGATCAACGCCACAAGTTAGACTGGTATCGCGACTCAGGTTTAGCCTTCACCATTTTTCGTCCTGGTTTGATTCAAAACGGTCCGGAAACGCAACTTATCACCCATACCCCGGACTATCACGACATTCGAGCCAACGAATTCGATATCAACCGCACCACCTTTGCCCGGGCCGCAGCCAACGCCCTGTTGCACAACGCTTACCCCAACCAAAGCCTGTCCGTGCATAACGGTGCGCCGTTGACCGAAAGCTAAAGATAATTTAAGTTATGTAAATTAAAATTCCCAACACCGGTTAGGACCTAACCGCTGCTGGGAATTTTTAATTACTCAAAGCTGAAGGACCCCTGCGTGACTAACCCGTCCGGCGCGAGATGCCGACTAAACTGCTGGGTCACCACGTCGGCCAAGGTGTGCGCTAAATCGTGGTCCCCCGAGACGATGGCGTGGGCGTTGCGGTAAACCTCCAAGATCACCCACTGGGCCTCGTCCGTCGCCACCGTGGCCGCATACACCGCTAACGTGTCCGGTTCACTAAAAGCCAACCGTTCGGCGCGTTCACGCACTCGTTGCCGAATCGTAGCAGTCTGGCCCGGCTTAGCCGTTAGGAACAATCCCCGCACGACCAGGCCGTTGGGGCCACTGACGCGTAAGGCCGTCGCCTGACTCCGTAAGACCTGCGGCGTTAATTCCAGAACCATTTTATCGTGCACCACCCGTTGTGCCACCTGCTGGTATTGCCGAAACTGGGGCGACTGCGCGTGAACCTGGTAGTGTTCGTCATCGCGGTAAAGTTCAAAGATGTAGTTGGTCGCCCCAAAAACGTCCTGATGGGTGGCCCCCATGGCCAGAGTTCCGGGTTCTTGAGCAATCGAGGTTAACAAGTTATGGGCCCCCGCCTGCACAAATTCAGTCCGGTCTTGCGGGTCAATACTTAAACGGTAAAGTCGTAACAGCGGTGCCTGTTGCAATTTCATGGTAACGCCCACTTTCTTAAAAGGATTTACTTTCATTATACGCGTTTGACCGTTTAAATAGTGTAAGCGTTTTACATTTTCTGACGGTCGGTTAAATTTAACCGACCGCACCTCAAAAAGCGGCCACCCAGCACGGAACTGGATGGCCGCTTTAACGTTTAGTTTAATCTTGATGGAACGCTTGCGTAGCGTTGATGGCCGCTTGCCAGCCCGCGTAGCATTTCTCGCGCCGGTCGTCGGCCATTTGCGGCGTGAACTCGTCGCGTAGCTTATGCATCTGGCGAATGCTGTCAAGGTCGGGCCAGAAGTCCACGGCCAGGCCGGCCAAATAAGCCGCCCCCAGGGCCGTGGTTTCGTTGATGGCCGCCCGCTTGATTGGCGTCTTCAAGATGTCAGCCTGGAACTGCATCAAGAAGTTGTTGTTGGCCGCCCCACCGTCGACGCTCAGGGACTTTAAGGTCATCCCCGTTTCCTGGGTCATGGTGTCGACCACGTCACGCGTCTGGTAGGCAATGGCTTCGACCGTGGCCCGCACGAACTGTTCACGCGTGGTCCCCCGGGTCAGGCCAAAGACCGCCCCGCGGGTCTCCTGGTTCCAGTACGGCGCCCCTAACCCGGTAAAGGCCGGGACCACGTACACCCCGCCGGTGGTTTCGGCGTCGACCGCCATCTTTTCGGATTCGCTGGCATGCTCGAAGAAACGCATCCCGTCACGCAGCCACTGCACCGCCGATCCGGCCACGAAGATCGACCCTTCCAGCGCGTAGTTGATCTCGCCGTTGAGCCCGTAAGCAATCGTGGTCAGTAACCCGTTATGCGAGAGTGTGGGCTTGGTCCCGGTGTTCATCATGATGAACGCCCCGGTCCCATAAGTGTTCTTGACCATCCCACGGTCAAAGGCCGTTTGCCCGAACAAGGCCGCCTGCTGGTCCCCCGCGATGCCGGCAATCGGCACCTGAACCCCGGAGAAGGTGTAGCCGGCCGTATAGCCGTAGATCTCCGATGACGACCGAACCTCCGGCAACATGGCAGCCGGAATGTCCAACCAGTCCAAAATGTCCTGGTCCCAGCTCAGGGTGTTGATATTGAAGAGCATGGTCCGGCTGGCGTTGGTGTAATCCGTAGCGTGGACTCGGCCGCCGGTCAACTTCCAGAGGATCCAGGTGTCGATGGTCCCGAACAGTAATTCGCCGTTCTTGGCCCGTTCGTGGGCACCGTCGACGTGATCTAAGATCCATTTGATCTTGGTCGCCGAGAAATACGAATCGATCACCAACCCGGTCTTATCGTGAATGGCGTTGGTGTAGCCGTCCGCCTTCAACTGGTCGGCAATCGCGCTGGTCTGCTTGGACTGCCAGACCACCGCGTGATAGATGGGTTCGCCGGTCTTCTTGTCCCAGACAATCGTGGTTTCCCGTTGGTTCGTGATCCCGATGCCGCGCACCTTATACGGTTGGATCTCGGAATCGATCAGGGCATCGGAAATGACGGACTGTACCGCGTTCCAAATTTCGTTCGCGTCATGTTCGACCCAGCCGGGTTGGGGAAAGTACTGATGAAACTCCCGTTGGGCCTGGCCCGCAATCTGACCGTTTCGATCAAATAAAATCGCGCGGGTACTGGTCGTCCCTTCGTCAATTGCCATCATGTATTGTTGATCATCCATCGTCAGAATCTCCATTCATACGTTCATTAACTACGGGCACAAGGCACCGTGCTGTCACAATTATGTCTAGTATACCGAAAAGAAGCGGTCACGCCAACAAAAACCCTCAATAAAACCGCTACCATGGTGATAATACCGGCGTTGGTGCCGGTTCATAAATTTTTCTTGCGGCCGGTTTTTTCGCCAATCTCCTACGCAACGTTCCCACCAAAAAAGGACGGTCAGGGCTCCCGATGTTGCCATCATGGGCCCTGACCGCCCCGTTACCGGATTCGGCTTACTTTTCGTCGCTCTTTAACACGCCAGCAACACTGTAACGGTTCGGTTGCATTTCGCGTAAAATCACATGTACGTGTTCGGCGGGGGCACCGGTGTTCTTGGTGACGGCAGCCGTCACGTCGGCGACCAAGGCCTTCAATTGGGCTTGTGAACGACCCGCGATCAAATCAATGTTTACGATTGGCATAGCTTTCGTTCCCTTCTTAACTAAGAATACTCCCTATTATACCGATTAAGTTGGCCTAGAGCAATTCTAATGGGGGTGCTGCTCGCTTTGGCGGACCCGCAGTTGCTCGGTCTCGTTGTAGAATTTCCCCTCGATGTCCACGGTGCTGACCAGGTTGACGAACGCGTCCGGGTCGGTCTCCTTGACCGCGTGTTCTAAGTCGTAGAGTTCGTAACGCGAGATCACCACCATCAACACGGCACTGGCCTGGTGACGGTAGGCCCCAAACGACGGCATGATCGTGATGCCGCGAATCAGGGTCTGATGCAGTTCGTGGATCACCTGGTCCTGCTGGGTGGTCACGATAAAGGCCGTCAGTTTCTGGTGGCGGGTGTGGATGCTATCGACCACCCGCGACATCGCGTAGATGGAAATGATGGTGTACAGCGCACTCTCCCAGCCGAACAAGGCCCCGGCCAGCAGGATGATGCTCAGGTTGATCAGCATCATCAGGGTGCCGATGGTCCGGCCCGTAGTCTTCTCGAGGACCACGGCGACGATATCCATCCCCCCGGTCGAAAAGCCGTATTTCAACGAGTAGGCGACCCCCACCCCGGTCAAAATGCCCCCAAACAGGGCCGCCAGTAACGCGTTATGGGCAATTGAGGTCACCGGAATCAAGATGGACAGGACGGCCGTGGTCCCCGCCACGATGATTGAATAGACCGTAAAGCTCCGCCCCACCTTAAACCAGCCTAATAAGCCAATGGGGATGTTGAACAGGATGATAAACCACCCGGTCCCGATCTGCAGGCCCAGGGTCTCACTGACCAAAGCGGCAATCTGAGCGATCCCGTTGATTCCCGCACTAAAGATCTTTCCCGGCGTCAAGAAGTCGTTCAAGGCCACCGCGTTGATCACCGATGCGCCTAGGGCCACTAACAACTGACGCCCGCGCTGCTTTAATTCTAATGCCATTCTCATTTTCCACCCTTCCCGGCAGTGTTTATTGTCACTATTTAACCACATCCCGGAAGCCCTGACTAGCACAAAAAGCACCGTTAAGCGGGCAATTAGCGCGACCCCCTGAGCAATCGCCGGTCCAACGGCGTATGCGGGTTATGCATAAATATTTACTTTCATGAGAATAATAAACAAATTAATGAGAGTTTACCCCTAATTAACCCGCCTTATGGAAAAAATGTTAGAATAAGAGACGTAAATTTATGCATAAAATTGAAAGGAGCGTCGCTATGAATTATTCCGCTTGTACCAGTATCTTGATTGGGGCCAAGGCCTCCATCGACGGCTCGGTGATGATCGGTCGAAACGAAGATGCCAAGGCCGCCTGGCCCAAACATTTCGTGGTCCATCCCGCTAAGGAGACGACCGCCGCGCAGTTCGTCAGTCCGGACAACGGCTTCACCCTGCCGTTACCGACTCACGCGGCCAAGTACACCGCCACTCCCGAGTGGACGGACCAGTACGGGGTCTTTGAAGAAGCCGGCATCAACGAGTACGGGGTCGCGATGAGTGCCACCGAAAGCACGTATTCCAACGACCGGGTATTGGGTTGTGATCCTCTAGTCAAAAACGGGATCGCCGAAGAAGCCATGGTCACCGTGGTCTTACCGTACGTGCGCACCGCCCGTGCCGGGGTGCAACGCCTGGGCCAACTGGTCGAACACTACGGGACCGCCGAATCTAACGGTATTTTGTTTGCCGACCAAACGGAAGCCTGGTACTTAGAGACCGGCGCCGGTCACTACTGGGTCGCCCAGCGGATTCCGGATCACGCCTACGCCGTTGTGGCCAACCAGATGGCCATCCAGACCGTTGATTTTCACGACCCGGCTAACTTCCTGTTCGCTGCGGACCTGCAACGGTTCGTAACGGCCAACCACTTGAACCCGCACCGCGATCAGTTCAACTGGCGCGAAATCTTCGGCACCCGTGAACAGTCGGATCTGTACTACAACACGCCGCGGGTCTGGTACGGCCAACAACGCTTCACCCCGCAGGTCAGCGCGCAACCGCAATCATTTGATTTACCCTTTATCCAATACGCTGACCGGCAACTCGCCGTGACCGACGCCCAGGACTACCTGAGTAGTCACTTCGAGGGTACGCCCTACGATCCCGTGGGGGCCGGGAGTCCGGCCGACCGGAAACGGTTCCGGCCCGTCAGCCTGGCCAAGACCCAGGAATCCCACGTCTTACAACTCCGTCCCGACCTGGAACCGGCCCTCGCCGGCATTCAGTGGTTGGCCATGGGCGTGGGCGCCCAAAGCGTCTACGTGCCGTTTTACGCCGGCATCGACCAGACCCCGGCGGCCTACCAACTCGGGACGGCCACCTACGACAGCCAATCGGCCTACTGGGTCTACAAGCTCATTAGCGTCTTAAACGACGCGCACTACCACGAAACCATCACCCAACTCAACGCCACCCAGAAGCAACTGCGCAGCGACCTGGCCCACCTGGTGCACCAGACCGACGCGGTCGCTAAACGCCTGAGTGGCCCCGAGCTGACGCACTATTTGACCACCCAGTCCAACCGGGCCGCTGCATTGGGAATCCAGCGGTACCGCGACTTGGCGGCGCAATTTATCACCCAGGCGACTGACCTGGGTCCGCTCAACTATCATCAAGATTTGAATTTATAAACTTGCTGGGACGTTCGCCCCACCAAATGGGAGATTATTAGACAAATGGAAAAGCAAAAGAAGATTAAACTTTCGACTTTAATCTTAATGATTTTTACGGCCATTTACGGCTTCGCCAATACCACGGTCGCTTACGACCAAATGGGGTACGCCAGTATCATCTGGTACATCCTCGCCGCCCTACTGTTCTTCTTACCCAGCGCGTTGATGCTGGCCGAATACGGGTCCGCCTTTAAGGAAGCCAAGGGGGGCATTTACTCCTGGTTAGCCGGCTCGATCGGCGAAAAATGGGCCTTCATCGGGACCTTCATCTGGTTATCCTCGTGGGTCATCTGGATGCTATCCACCTCGTCTAAGGTCTGGATTCCGCTGTCCACGTTGATCTCCGGGAGTGACCAAACGCAGACCTGGTCGCTGTTCGGCTTAAGCTCCACGCAAACCATCGGGTTACTGGGAATCGCCTGGATCCTGGTCGTGACCTTCTTCGCCACGCGCGGGGTCAGCTCCATCGCCAAGATTTCGTCGTTGGGGGGCATCTTCGTGATGTTTCTGACCGCCCTGTTCTTCGTGGCCAGCATCGTGATCGTCATCGCTAACGGCGGCCACTTAGCCGAACCCATCAACGGGATGCACAGCTTCGTGGCTTCGCCCAACCCGCAATTTTCCTCACCCATGGCGCTGATTTCGTTCGTGACGTACGCGGTCTTCGCCTACGCCGGGATGGAATCCATGGGGGGCATCACCGACTCCATGGACCGGCCGGAAAAGACCTTCCCCAAGGGCTTGATCATCTCGACGATCGCCATCACGGTGATGTACTCCCTGTCGATCTTCCTGTGGGGGATCAGCACCAACTGGCACGAGATTTTAGGAAAAAACGCCGTCAACTTAGGAAACATTACCTACGTGTTGATGAACAACTTAGGGTTGGTCTTAGGTAACACCCTGCACCTATCCGCTAGCACCTCGGTCATGCTGGGCCACCTCTTTGCCCGCTTGACCGGGTTAAGCATGTTTATGGGCTACCTAGGGTCCTTCTTCGTGCTGATCTACTCACCACTGAAGTCCTTTATCCTGGGGTCTTCCCCCAAGCTGTGGCCCAAGAAGATGACCAAGTTAAACAAGGTCGGTATGCCGGCCTTCTCGATGTGGCTCCAGGCCATCATCGTGGCGGTCTTCGTCTTCCTGGTGGCCTTCGGGGGCTCAGCGGCCAAGCAGTTCTACCTGATCTTGACCGACATGGGGAACGTCTCGACGTCCTTCCCGTACCTCTTCTTGATTGGGGCCTTCCCGTTCTTCAAACGCCGCACCGACTTGGACCGGCCGTTTGAAATCTACACCAGCCGGTTATGGACCAACGTGATTGTCACGTTAGTCCTGATCGTCCTGGTCGGCGGGATCGGCTTTACCTGCCTGCAACCGATCTTGGAACACGATTACATCACCGCCTTTTGGACCATCATCGGCCCCATCTTCTTCGGGGCCGTGGCCTGGATCTTCTACCGCAACGCCCAAAAACGTTCGGCGGATGACCAAGTCACTAGTGAAGATTAACGCGTTAACTAAACTAACGAAGCCGTTTCTCGGGAACTTCCCGGGAAACGGCTTTTTTGTGTCTGTCCATCGCTTTTTCGTTCGTGTTTTACGTGAATATAAGCCTAAATATAACAATATTTATATCGAATTTAATTAATTTACGATTTTATATAGACTAATCCAGCTTACGTTAGCTATAATCAGCATGAAAGACGAATATTATTTAACTGAGGAGGAAGTAATGTGCACTGGTTAACCGACTTACTCGCGGCCATTGGGGTCGTTTTGAACGGCATTCCCCAAGGAATCATGGCCATGTCGTTAGGTTTCGCTATTTTTCCCACCCTATTTTCCTTTATTTTCGCTTCAGCGGTCAACGGGGCGTTTGGCGCCGTGGCCCCCTTATCCTTTCAGGCCGAATCGCTGGCCTTGACGGGTAAACTCGGGCGCGACTTACGCGAACGGACGTCCATCATCTTCGGCGGCTCCGTCATCATGTTGGTGATCGGGGTCACCGGGACGTTGACCAAGATCGTCGACGTTCTGGGCAACAACATCATGGCCGGGATGATGGCCGGCGTGGGAATCATGCTGGCCAAGATTGCCCTGGGCATGGCCAAAGACCAACGGCTGACCGGCTGGCTGTCCATCGCCATCGCCATCGTGGTCTACCTGATCACCAAGGACCTGGTCTGGACCATCGTGGTCTCGGTGATTGGCTCCAGCCTCGCCGCCGTGACACTACAGCACTACCGCGTCGACTTGCCGGCTCACGTGACCGCCCGGCGCTTCGTCTTCACCAAGCCCCAATTCAACGTCCGGGTGCTCCGTGGGGCGTTGAGCCTGGCCTGCCTGAACATCGGGGCCAACATCTCCTACGGTCTGATCACCGGGCAGATGACCGGCCAGAAACCCAATCCAGTCAACTTGAACCTGTTGACCGGCACGCAGGCCTTGGCCGACATGGGAACCAGTCTATTGGGTGGGGCCCCCGTCGAAGTCATCATCTCCGCTACCGGGAGCGCCCCCGAACCCGTGGTCGCCGGCATCATGATGATGCTGATCATGGCCGCCATTCTGGCCTTAGGTTGGTTGGGCAAGCTGGGTAAATACGTGCCTAGCGCCTCGATCGCCGGTTTCCTGCTGATCTTGGGCGTCGCCGTCATTTTCCCGGCCAACGCCGCGACCGCCCTACACGGTGCTAACAGTACCGTGGCCGCCATCACCCTGGTGGTGACCGCCATCGCCGACCCGTTTGCCGGGTTGCTCTCCGGTGCCGTCTTGAAATTTGTCTTACCATTACTTGGATTGGGGGTTTAATCCGTGACCATGACTTCAACTTATACCTTGACCCTAGGCCCGTTGACCCGCCAGCTGCCAATCATTCCCATTAGTGCCGACCTGGCCATCGCCTCGTTCGTGTTATTGGGCGACGCCGAGCTGACCGACTACGCCGCCAGTGCGCTGGCCCACAAGATGCCCGCGCACTTCGATTACCTGATCACCATGGAAAGTAAGGGCATCCCGTTGGCCCAGGAACTCAGCCGCTTGACCAACCGCGCCCAGTTCGTGGTGTTACGCAAGTCGCAAAAAGACTACATGCGTGACCCCCTGTCGGTACCGGTCAACGCCATCACCACCAGCGCGCCGCAGCACCTCTTTTTAGACGGTCTGGACGCGCAAAGCATCGCCCACAAACGGGTGGTCATCGTCGACGACGTCATCAGTAGCGGCGGATCGCTCAGGGCCGCTAACGAATTAGTCCAACAGGCCGGGGCCACCGTGGTCGGGCAGGTCGCCATCTTAGCCGAAGGCGACGCCGCTAAACGGACCGATATCGAATTTTTAGCCGAGCTACCCCTATTTCCGTTATAACAAGGAGGATTTTTTTATGAAACGTGCGTTACTCAGTGTTTCCGATAAAACCGGGCTGGTTGCCTTTGCCCAAACGTTGATCGCTCACGATTACGAACTGGTCTCCACCGGCGGGACGCAAGCCGCCCTAGCCGCCGCCAACGTGCCGGTCACGCCCATCGAAGCCGTGACCCACTTTCCCGAGATGCTCGACGGTCGCGTGAAGACCCTGAACCCCCTGGTCTTTGGGGGGATCTTGGCGAAGCGAGACAATCCCGTGCACCAACAAACGCTGGTCGACCACGCCATTACGCCCATCGACCTGGTCTGCGTCAACCTGTACCCGTTCGCCCAAACCATCAGTCAGCCCGACGTCACGTTAGCCGCGGCCGTGGAACAGATCGACATCGGCGGCCCCTCCTTGATTCGCGCGGCCGCCAAGAACTACGGCGACGTACTGGTGGTCTGTGACCCCGCCGATTACGCCACCGTGGGGCAAGCCATCAGTGACGACACGACCCCGATGACCTTACGGCGCCACCTGGCCGCCAAGGTCTTTCAGCACACGGCCCACTACGACGCTTTGATTGCCGACTACTTGGCCCCCGACGACGATGCCGCCGCTGCACCGGACCCGTTGACCGTGACCTACCAACGCCAACAGGCCCTGCGTTACGGCGAAAACCCGCAACAAGCCGCGACCCTTTACCGGGAAAACCAACCGGCGCCCTTCTCCATTCCGGCGGCCAAGCAACTCCACGGCAAGCCGCTGTCCTTTAACAACATCAAGGACGCCGACGCTGCCTTGGGCCTGATCAGAGAATTCAGCGCCCCGACCGTCATTGCCCTCAAACACATGAATCCCTGTGGTGTCGGGTCAGCCGCTACCCTGGAAACGGCCTGGGACGAGTGCTACGCGGCCGATTCGATGTCGATCTTCGGCGGGATCATCGTCCTAAATCGCCCGGTCGACCTGGCCACGGCCACCAAGATGCACCAGCTGTTCTTGGAAATCATCATCGCTCCCAGTTTCGACGACGACGCCTACGCCGTGCTGGCCAAGAAAAAGAACTTGCGTTTACTCACGGTCGACTTTACCACCGCGGCCGACCCCGAACCGGCCGAACTCGTCAGCATTCGCGGCGGGCTGCTGCGCCAAGAACGCGACCACGTGCTGGACGACCCGGCCGACTTCCAGGTGGTCAGCCAGGCCCAACCCACGGCCGAACAACTGCAAGCCGTGCTCTTCGGTCTCAAGACCATCAAGTTCGTCAAGAGTAACGCCATCGTCATCAACACGCCGAGTCAAACGCTGGGCATCGGCCCCGGTCAGATGAACCGGATTGACGCGGTCAAGATCGCCGTCGGTAAGGCCGAAAGCAAACCGGCCTACGACCAAGCCGTACTGGTCTCCGACGCCTTCTTCCCGATGGACGATTGCGTCGAATACGCCGCCCAACACGGCATCACCACCATCGCCGAACCCGGGGGCAGCATCCGCGACAAGGACTCCATCGCCATGGCCGACAAGTACGGCATCGCCTTGGTCTTCACGGGCCACCGGCACTTCCGCCACTAAGCAATTATCAATTAAGCTTAAAACTCCAAAGCCGCCATCACCCAACCGTGATGGCGGTTTTTGGCTTTTCCCCTGAACCACGCGTCGTTATATAAATTAAAAGTTAAAGTAATTTTTGTGTTTCCGCTTTCAAAAGAAAAACGATGAGGACTCGCCCCATCGCCGTTCTCACGTTAATGCTTGACCCGCGTTAATTTCAATTGGGGATCCGGTCGCTGACCGATAAACAGCGGCACGCGTTCTTCGATGACGTCACTAAATTCCAAACCGTACCAGCGCGAACTCGAGACCGAGAGCCGTTGCAGCAACAACCGCCCGCCAATCAACAACCGGTCCAGCGTCGACAGGTCGTGGGCGCTGAGGTCTTGGAACTGCTGGTTTAAGATGACGAACTTGAAGTTCCCCACCCGCCGGTGCAGTTCGCTGGAATACTCCGGCGTTTGCCCGTCGATCAGGCCCTTATCCAGTAATTCGTTGACGATCTGCCGCAGATACACGTTCAAGCGTTGGGGCTTCTTGAACCCCAGGTAGAGTTGGATGTCGACCACGTTGCGCGTGCCGTGCAGGTTGACCGTGTAGTGGCAATCCGCCGGTTGGTCGGTCTCGTTGACCGTGATGAACCAGTAGACCTTCGCGCGTTTGGGCTGCTGATCTAGGATCGAGTAGATCACCGAACGCTTGATGGTCTGGTCGGGCCGGACCCGGTTGACGTATACCAGGTTCGTCGCAAACGTCGGAACCCCGTCGTCGTGACTCAAGGCCTGGAGCTGCGGTAGAAACGTCGGCAGGTAAACTTCCTCGGTCTCTTGCAAATTGGCGTCCAGTCGCCGGTTGCCCTGATACCAGACCACCATGATCAACAGGATCAGGCAAGTTAGCAGGAGCGTGACGTACCCGCCGCGCCAGAATTTGACCAGGCTGGCCACCAAGAAGAGACTTTCTAGTGCGCCAAAACTCAGGACAAACACCGTGGCCACGACCGGGTGATGCGGCTGTAAGAAGGCGTGTAACAGGAGCGTGGTCATCAACATGGTGATCACGATGGCTAACCCGTAGGCGGCCTCCATGTGCGCCGAGGTCTTAAAGAACCACACGATGCTGAGCGTGACCAGGCACAGTAACCAGTTGACCGTCGCCACGTAGATTTGACTGGCGGAGTTGCCCGGAAACTTTAGCCGTAATTTGGGCAACAGTTTCAGACCGATGGCTTCGTGCACCAGGGTGTAAGAGCCCGTGATCAGGGCTTGCGAGGCGATGATGGCCGCTAACGTGGCTAAGAGGATCGCCACGACCTGCCCGCCGGCCGGCACCATGGCGTAAAACGGATTCAACCGGTGCAGTTGCGCCGTGGTCAACGTCGCGTGGGTCAGTAACCACGCGCCCTGACCCAGGTAACTCAGCATTAACATGCCGTAAACGAACGGCCAGGTCGCGTAGATGTTGGCGCGACCCACCTGACCCATGTCCGAGTACAGGGCCTCCGCACCGGTAGTGGCCAGAAAGATATTGCCCAAGATAAAGATGCCCTGATGATTCAACGGACTGGTCAGAAACCGCAGCGCGTAGACCGGCGACAACGCCTTAAGCATTTCCGGGGCCGCCAGCAGGTTCCACAGGCCGACCCCGCCGATAAACCCGAACCATAGCAACATGATGGGCCCAAACGACCGACCGATCGACACCGTGCCGAACCGTTGAATCAAAAAGAGGCCCAGCAAGATCCCGGTCACGATGCCCAGGACCATCCCCTGGCTTTGACTAACGGTCACGGGGCCGAGTTTCAATCCCTTGAGGCCTTCGACGGCCGAGGTGACCGTCACCGCCGGGGTCAACGTCCCGTCGGCTAGAAGCGCCGCGCCCCCCAATAGGGCCGGCCAGATCAGCCACTTGGCGCGGTTGCGGACCAACGCGAAGAGCGCAAAGATGCCGCCTTCGTGGTGGTTGTCGGCGTGCATAGCCAACAGCACGTATTTAATCGTGGTAATCAACATCAACGTCCAAAATATGAGGGAGACACTGCCCAGTAATACCGTGGGTTGCAGGTCTCCGGGCTGACGCGCAGAGGCTAAGATTGCGTTCATCACGTATAACGGCGAAGTGCCAATGTCCCCGTAAACGATTCCCAAGGTAATCAGCATCCCCGCGCCGGATAAAGCCTGCGTCGTTTTCCGCATAGCGGCCACCTTCTTCGCGTTCCATATTAAACAATTTACCCACTAATGGCCCGCGAGAATGGGTGGTTAACTAGTTGACTGAACCAGGAGCGGCCCGCATGATTGAGCTAATTAACCGTAACCCAAATAAGCTTGGCCGCCAGCCAAACTTTTTTAGCATTCTTTTCAATTGTTAGGTTTCAGTGCGCGACCGGCGCCGTCACTTCAGCCAGGACACGCCGAAACTCGGCCACCCCGTCCCCCGTGACCGCCGAGAGCAGTAATACCCGGCTGACCCCCGCATTCAACAACTGCTGGTGGGCATAATCGAGCTGCTGCTGACTAGCCACGTCCACCTTCGAGATCACCCCAATGGTACGGACCGGAAACATCGTCGTAAATGCAGGTGGAAACACCATCCGCTGGTCGGTGGCACTTTGAATCGCTACAATCACCTGGGCCTCCGTTGACATGGTCATCAGTGACGGATACAAGTAGCGATGCTCCACGAATTCTCCCGGTGTATCGATGATGTCTCCCCGAAACTCGACCGCCTGGGTCTTGTCATACCGAATCTCTTCGTGGGCTAACCGCTGAATCAGGGTCGTCTTGCCGCACCCCACAGCTCCCACGAACATCGCTTTTCTCATAGTTTCCCTCCTCACCGCCAACTAGGCGTCATAATCATACATGGCGATTCCAATTGGGGTTACGAATTGCGGATAATCCGGCTTATGGGCGGGCGTTCCCAGCGTCTGACTAAACGTGTCGATAAACTCCTTAAAATTAATGGCGCCCCCCACAACAATCACGGGTTGTTGCGGTTTACCCTGAGTCGTCTGACGGGTAATGGTCGCCATCTTTTCAACCACGGGCCGAATGACGGCAAACACATCGGCTTCTTGGGCTTCGTCTCGCTTGGCCTTTTCAGCCGTCGCCATCTCCCAGTGATGATGCCCCGCTAAAACTAGGGTCATGTGCAATCCCCCGGTGGGTTCATCGCTGACTTGTGTGAGCTTCCGTCCCTTGAACACACTGATTCCCGTGGTTCCCCCACCGATATCGACCACCGTACCATTTTTAACGTGTAAGAAACGCGCCGCAGCCGTTGGTTCGTCCACTATCCGCCGACAAACAAAACCAGCCGCCTCAATCACGTTAGTCACAATTTTAGCACTGCCGGCACCCGTTCCCGGTGGAATCGCCCCGCAAGCCGTCGTCAACGTTACCCCCAAGACGGTCTCCGCTTGTTGCTTTAGCCGTTCCAAAATATGTACCGAATCGATAAAGTTAACCACCAGGCCATCCCGGACGGCCTGATCGTACTCAAAGTTTCCATAAATAATCTGATCTTGCTGGTCCAAAACGACCATCACAATCGAAGAAGTTCCGAGATCGATTCCAACCCGCAAAGTTTCGTTGGGTTTTACCGGGCGGACCGGCTGATCCCCGTTCACCACCTGAGCAAACTGTTGTAGCTGTTGATTAGCTTGTGCCAATAATTTTTGCTTCTGCTTAAGCATCTCGATCACCTTCACCTTAGACTTTGGGGCCGTTTAGGGCCTAGTTTGTCGCGGGTTCCATCGAACCCCTTCGCGTTGGCGGCATCGCCTTAGCGTTCTTGACCCTCACCGCAAGCCCGCCCACGATTTTTAAATCTGGTATTTAGTCCCATAAACTACCGTTACTAGGATAAATATATTTCAAAAAGATAACATTTTGCCATAAAATGTAAGCGCTATCTTGATTTTCATGATTAACTCACTTAGAATTAGCACTATGATGTTTAAACGTCATGACGTGTCAAAAAATGTCGGGAAGGAAGATTGCCATGCCTACTAGTACTCCTACCACCATTGATTACACCGATTTATCTGACTCCATCGAGCTGTTTTCGAAGATCAGCCAAATCAACACTTCATTTTACGCCCTTAACGATACACTCCTTAAAGAGGGCACCGTTTATCACGGGGCAAACGATATTCAACATAATCTCTCACTTAAGGACGCAACCGCCATTTCCCTGTTCCCCGTTATTGCGAATCAGAGCATTTACGGTTTTGTGATTTGTGATGCCACCAGCGTTTCACAAGAACGCGTCAATTTGTCTCAAACTTACATAGAGAGCATCGCCAACAATACGCTGGGACGGATGCTCAACACCCATATTCAGATTCTAAATCCCTTAAGCGCGCAAAGTGTTGCGCAGATGCGGCGCTTTGCGCTTTTGTTCAAGCCAACGCTTTCCCAGATTGACCACCAGGTCGCACGTAAACATAACCAAACGACCCACGCGGGCAATACCTCTAGTATCGGTAACGTGTTGGGGTACGTGCAAAGTAATATCAAAAACTCGTTATCGCTAGAGTCCGTATCCCAAAACGTGTTTCTATCGCCCTCTTACCTGAGTCGTATTTTCAAAAAATACTTACACGTTAACTTCATCGATTACGTCAACTGTCAGAAAATGGCCATCGCTTGCGAACATCTCATGATGACTAACGAGAAGGTCAGCGTCATTGCGCGTCAAGTTGGCTGCTCGCAAAATAGCTATTTTTCTAAGGTCTTTAAGAATATCACCCAGATGACGCCCCTCGAATACCGGCGCAATCACTACGTTGTGCAGAAGATTTACACGATTCCGCACGACCTGACCTGGGGCGACCACGATACCGTTTTTGACGTTTCGCGGCGGTATTTCAAGAAACTGGGCATCAATTTATCGATTCAAACGGTCGATGGTTATCCCTACGTCAATCAAATCGGCGACCTAACGGATTCCGGTGACCGTGGTTGGGTCTACACGGTCGATTGCCGCCAGCCCACGCACTCGGCTAGTGCCGTTGTCAGCAGTCATAGCTCCGTTATTCAATGGATCTACACCACGCGTTTCTAAAATTTTTACTTAATAGCGGCCAGCAAATGGGCCACAGCTTGTTCCAGCTGCTGGGTGACTCGTGGGTTGACTAGTCGGTTCTGAGAATCGAAGTCCGCCTGAACGTGACCAATGGTAAGCCAATCATTCACCACGTCCATCCCCATGTAGCGTAACAATTGCTGCAAATGGGCGTTCGCGTTCGCCCCGCCCCGGTCACCAGCAGAAGCGGTCACGACCAACACCGGCTGATGGACTGGGGCGCTACTGGCCACCGATAACACATCGATGGCGTTCTTCAACCCGCCCGGAACCGAGAAATTATATTCCGGCGTCACGATCAATAACGCGTCCATTTGCGCAACAACACTTCTAAACACCTGCCACTCCAAGATCGGTTCGGTTTCCAAATCTGGATTGTACAGGGGCAAGAGGTCGTAGTTGAGTTGAACAAACTTGGCGACGCAAGGCGTCTGCATGACGTGGTCAGCCAGCCGTTGACTGTAGGCGTGCTGACTGAGGCTACCTACCAGGACCCCAATAGTCGTCATCTTTATCACTCCCTTTTACAACACTAAATCCTCGACGCTACTTCCCTTTGTGGTCAAGTAGCGTTTTTTCAGTTGCTCAGTTTCAGCTGTGGTCACGCCAATTTGATTGGCCAGGTAGGCCGGAAACCCACCATAGCGCGTCTGAATTAGCGTTTCGACTTGGTCCAAGTAGGCTGGCCGCACAACTGATAGGTCAAAAACCGATTGCAGGTCTGCCACCCGTGAACTCACCAATTTGGTTTTATTCAAACGTTGGTTGATGCGGACCGCGGAAGCCTGGTTACTAGCCAAATAATCCGCGCGGATCACGTCGGCGGGGACCCCCAATACCTTCAATAATAGAATCGTTAAAACGCCCGTCCGGTCCTTACCCCCAGAACAGTGAAACAATAGCCCTCCGGTAGACTTTTGGCCTAACACCGAGAAGAATTGGCGATAGGCTTGCTGGGCTTCGGCGGTCACCACCAATTGCTGATAAAGGGCCAGCATTTGCCGTTTACCCGCTTGTTTATCGGTAAACCGACCAATCAGCTGTTGGACGTTCTGTGTGCGGTCTTGCCTAAGAATCGGTAACCGTAAATAGCGCATCCGCGAGTCTAACCGGTCCGGATACTGCTGTCGCTCCGCCGGGGATCGCAGATCAATGATCGTTCGTACCCCATAAGTGTACAACCGAGCTTGATCCGTAAGACTGAGGTCTGACAAATACCCCGCGCGGATCAGTTTGTGGGGTAAAATGGTCCTTCCCGTTGACGTCCGATAGCCACCCAAGTCGCGGCAATTAAACCCCTTTTGCAGGATAATCTCTTGGCCACCGTTCATTACTTTTCCTCCTCAGCCACCGAATAAAATAAAAGAGCCACGATTAATCCTGGGGCTCTTTTTCTACGTCTTGTCAATGGAAATGTTGTTAAATCAACGATTCATGATAAG
>NZ_AZDW01000034.1:202709-221977 GCF_001434115.1 Levilactobacillus zymae DSM 19395 | reverse complement strand
TCTTGTCAACAACTTTTTTCAATCAATTTTGAATATATATTCAAAATTTAAATTCAGTTGAGAAGCGCTGTTGTTCTCACTGACAACATAAATCATTGTATCAGTAGTTTTTAACAACGTCAAGCACTAATTTCAAATTTGTATGTGTATCCACAAATTCAATTTTTATGCAATTAGTCTTCCTGATGACAACAGATAATATCATACCAATCATCACCAGCTAGGTCAAGAAAAAATTGCAAGAAAAAAGCAGACCCGCTTAACGCGCTGTCTGCTGATCATTCAACCGTTGAGTTGCCTCGGCTTTCCAACCGGCTAGCCGATCGGCAATCGGCTTAAATCCAATTGCCACCCGATGGTTCGTCCAGTAATGGTGCCGTTGATGCTCACTGGGAACCGTCTCGGTATCCAGGCGCTCGAGACACCGTAAGGACAGACTAATCTTCCCCGTAAACTCATCGATATCTAAAACGACGACGTTGACCTCCTGGTTAACCTTCAGGTAGTCGTGAATATCTTTAACGTAGCCACAGTGACACTCCGAAATATGAATGAGGCCCTGCCGGTGGCCACCCAGACTCACAAACGCCCCATAGGGTTGAATCCCTGTGACCCGTCCAGAAACCCGTTGACCAATCTTAAACGTCATTGGGATTCCTCCTTTACTATAGAAGCGACCCGTTCAACTTACTCTTGAACGGTAACTTTATCCATCGTGACCGGCGTTGCGGGTTGGTCACTGGCATCCGTTTCAACTTCGGCGATGGCGTCAACCACGTCCATGCCTTTCACCACTTGGCCAAAGACCGTGTGCCGGAAGTCCAACCATGGGGTGCCCCCATTTTGGTAAGCCTTCACGATTTCTTCTGGGAAGCCCGCATCCTTCATCTGACCCTGCATCTGGTCGGTCATATCCTTATCTTGGACGATGAAGAATTGACTCCCGTTAGTATTCGGACCGGCGTTCGCCATGGACAGCGCGCCGCGTAGGTTATAGAGTTCCGGTGAGAATTCATCTTCAAAGGGTTGGCCCCAGATGCTTTCGCCACCCATCCCGGTTCCAGTGGGATCGCCCCCCTGGATCATGAAGTTGGGAATGACCCGGTGGAACGTTAACCCGTCGTAGTAGCCGGCCTTCGCGTGCGTTACAAAGTTTTCAACCGTCTTGGGGGCTTGTTCGGGAAAGAGCTGTAGCAAAATCGTACCCATTGACGTTTCAATCGTCACTTGCGGGCCCTTGGCGTTCGCCAAATCAATTTGTGGAAACTTTGTCATAATTATCCTCCATATCTTTTCAAAACACTTCTGTGTCCATTATCACCGCCAACCACTAAAAATGCAACTGAACACTTCAGTGCTATACTGGGGGCAATCACATCTAATAGGAGGAAACACATGACTAAACCAGTGACATCTCTGAATAAACGGACCATTGACCTACTCGAACAACGCGGCGTCTCCCTAGAAGCCATCGCCAACCTGGTCGTCTTTTTGCAAAAGGATTACATCCAAGACTTAACTCTGGCCATGGCACGCGACAGCGTTCAGGCCGTGCTACGCAAACGTGAAGTCCAAAACGCCCTGATCACAGGCATCCAACTCGACATCGCCGCCGAACAACACGCCCTGCTCGATCCCCTGCAAACCATCGTGGAACGCGACGAAGGTCTCTACGGGGTCGATGAGACCATGGCCCTGTCGATTGTGGACCTTTACGGCTCCATTGGCTTTACGAATTACGGGTACATCGACCGGGTCAAGCCGGGAATCCTGAAAATTTTAAACGCCCACGAACCCGGCAAGATTCATACCTTCCTCGACGATCTCGTGGGAGCCGTCGCTGCGGCCGCCGCGGCTCGCTTAGCTCACGCCGATGAGGGCGAACAAGACACGCCGTTTGATTAGTCAAATTTCATAATTTCCTTAAGTTTGGCAATACCAGCTGACGGTGAGGTTAAAACCCATTACAATGTGGGTGTCTATAAATTTTAGAATAAGGAGTACCTTAATGGGCTATTTAATCGATTTCGTCTTACACATTGATGATCACTTGGTCAACATCGTGAATACCTTTGGCCATTCCACCTACCTCATTTTGTTCGCCATCGTCTTTGTTGAAACCGGCGCGGTGATTCTGCCGTTCCTGCCGGGCGACTCGTTGCTTTTCGCGGCGGCCGCCCTGGCAGCCAATCCGGCTTACGGGCTGAACGTTTGGCTCTTCGTGGCGTTGTTCCTGGTGGCCGCTATCGGGGGCGACAGTTTGAACTTCTACCTGGGCCACCGTGCCGGCGCCGCGTTATCTAACCATTCGTGGTTCGGCCGCCTGATCAATAAGGATAAGTTGGCCCAGTCTGAACAGTTTTTCCGCAAGCACGGTCCGTTAGCCATTTTCTTGGGGCGGTTCATGCCCATCATTCGGACCTTCGTGCCGTTTACCGCGGCCGGTTCCCAATTTCCGTTCCGGCGGTTCCTCAAGTACAACGTCAGTGCGGCGTTGACCTGGGTGTTGATCTGCTGCGGTGGCGGGTACTTCTTCGGCAACATTCCGTTTGTCAAAGCCCACTTCTCTGCGGTGGTGCTGGGCATCATCGTGATTTCGTTGATTCCGGCCATCGTCGGCTGGCTACGTGGTCGCCGGCATCCCCACCAACCAACCGCTGCACCCCGGCACCAAGCCTCCGTGCAGAATTTATCTGAAGATGATTAAATTAAAACCACATCCCCGCGAGGATGTGGTTTTTTGCTGCCTTCAATTAAGCACGTTTGATTGCCCGCCGGCCCCACCAATACAACAGACTCACGCCCAGTTCAAACAGAACGAACGCCAGCACGAAGCAGTGGAGAAAAAAGGTGTCCGGCAACGCCGTGATTACGGGATCGAGGTTCGGGTCGAACAGCCAGTCGTTGTTGCGAAACAATACCTGGTGAAACGCGATAAAAAAACCGTTAAAGTTAATGGCCATGCAACCGGCCAAGACGACCGGGACCACCGCGGCCACCTGCATCGGTCGCAGCAAGCGCCACTGCTCGGCGCGCCGGGCGAGCTGCCGCAGGTACCCAATTGCGGGCGCGACACTCACCAGTAGGACCACGTGATCGATGAGAAATAGCCGTTTGACGTCCTCGAAGTGAACCATCCCCGTAAACGACGTGGGGAAGTTACTCATCTTAAGGTCGGTCACCCAGGGTAATTCCAGGTAAGCCAGTAGCTGCCCGTAATTATGCATCAACACGGCCGCTGACAGGTGAACGTCGTGGCTGATATGTAGCCAGCCGATATCCAACCGGTACAGCCATACGGCGTTGATGGTCAGCGTGATACTCAGGCTCACCAGTAATAAAACGACCGCTGTCAACCCGAGGATTCGGCCCAACCTAGTCAAGGGGCCCCCGCTGCAGATCCCAGTGGTCCAACGACGGCACCGTATAGGTCGGTTGGATGGCTTCTTGAGCCACCTGCTCAGGCGTCGACACGCCGGTGTACACCAATAAGGTATCGACCCCCGCGTGAATGCCCGCCTCAATATCCGTATGGTAGTTGTCCCCCACCATCAAGGCCTGATTCGCCGCGACCCCTAACTGGGCCAACGAATTGTTTAAAATGATTGGTTCAGGTTTGCCCACAAAGATGGGGTCGGTCTGAGTGGCGTAACGCACCAGATCGACCAACGCCCCGGCCCCGGGCATCAAGCCGCGGGCCTTAGGAATGTTGGAATCCGAGTTGGTCCCGATAAACGTGGACCCACTGCGAATCGCCAGGATGGCCTTAGCAAACTTCTCGTAGGTCACGTCACTATCTAACCCCACCACCACGTACTCGGGGTGGTCTTCGTCGACCGTAAAGCCCTTGGCGGCTAACGCCTGCCGTAACCCAATCTCGCCCACCACGTAAACCGTCCGTCGACCCGTGGCCCCGGCGCGCTGATCCAGAAAATCGGCCGTTGCCAGGCCGGCCGTGTAGACGTTGTCCGACGTGACGTGAATGTCGTGGTTATCCGCTAAATTGCGGACCACGTCTTGGGGCAGCTTCGTGGTGTTATTGGTCACGAATTTAAACGGCACGTGGGCGGCTTGTAGCCGTTCAACGAACCGTTTGGCTGCGGGATACCGCTGCGACCCGGCGTAGACCGTGCCGTCCAGGTCAATCATGTATGCTTGATAATCTTTCACCGTCAATACTCCCTACTCTTCTTTTTTCTGCCGAATGGTAAAGTGCCGTCGACCCTGACCGCCGCCAGACGCGACCGTCACGGTCTTGGCTGGCTTGGGGGCTGCGGGAGTCGTTCGGCGCTCTTCCGTAAAACTATGGTTATTCGAATTGTTCCGCCGCCGGGAATGCCGTGACCGATGCCGCCGGGGACCGTTATGGCCACTCGCGGACTTGGGCGTTGCGGCCGTCGTTGACTTTTCGGCCTTAGCATTGGTCGGGTTGGGGCCGTTATTTCCGTTATGCCGCCGGGAACGATTGCGCCGTGGTTTTGGCGCCGGCTTGACCTCCAAGTTATGCAAAATAAAGTAGGCACAGCCGAAGTTACACGATTCGTACAGGTAATCCTGCACAGCATCGATCTGATTCTGCTTGGCGCCCGCCCGGTCGGCGGCGTAAAAGCCCTTCAACCGCAACTGTTCGAAGCCCCAATCGCCGACGATGTAGTCGTATTTACTTAGAATCGTGCTGTAACGCTGGGCGAATTCCGCAAAATCAAACCCCTCGCGCACGTTGGTCACCAATTCGTAGGCGTGTCCGTTAATCTTAAGGTGGGTCTCGTCGACCCGCAGCACTTCCGCACTGGGTTCTCGTTTTTCACGTTGCTGGGCCACTAGGGCCTCTAAATCCTTTCGATCCACCATCTTCATCCTTTCTGTCGTTTAGTCTAAGGGATAGTGTCGGCTCAGGTACTGGGCAAACACCTCGCGTAATAAATCATCATATAAAATTTGGTTGTGACCCATGATCGCCAGGGTCGGGAAAAAGGGAATGAACAGGTAATGGTCCACGACCGCTAGTCGGTAGTGCTTTAGCGGCGATAAGGGTTCCCCGCGCCAGGTTACCTGACGCGTCGGGGCATCGTAGGCCAAGCCCAGATAGTTCAGTTCACCAAAAATCTTGCCCCGAAAGCCCATGCCCTTCTGGGGAAACCTGCGTAAGAAACGCCGGGCCTGTTCAAATTCCTGGACCAGACGCCAGAGGTTATACCCGTCGAGGGTGACCGTCATCACGTGCATGCTATGGGGCAGCATCTGATGAATCTGATTTTGCGTGATCACCCCGCGGGGCAGGTCCCGTAAAAAGAGGCCGGCATTGAGCACCGCCGCTTGGGTCCCGGCGTACTCCGCAATGGCGTGAAGTCCCTCGCGAACCAACTGCGGGTGTCCCGTGGGATCGGCTTCTAACGTTACGGGTAAGTCCGCTACGCGTTGTTCGGTTAAAATGCTTTCACCTAAGGCCGTTAAATCGTGGATCTCCGTCGCGTCGACCGCCTGGGCCGGTAACGTGGCCGTCGCCACGACGGCGGCTTGAGCCGTCTGAATGTGGTGCTGCTCGTCGAGGGTCAACGTAATCTGACCAATGTACTGGCCGTATTTCCCGGCCGCGGCCAACAGGCTATGGTTGACCCGCTCACCGTGAACCAATAAGTGGTGCGTATGGCTACCGATGATCACGTCGAGCTGCGGAAAGCGCCGGGCTAATTTCTGATCGACGTTGAGTCCCAAATGCGACAACAAGATACAGACGTCGGCTTGCGGTGCGTATCGCGCCAACAGGCTCGTCAACGCCGGGACCGCTTGAATCGGGTCCCAGCCGGCTAAGGGATAGGTCAACGTATACGGGGCGGTCAGGCCTAAGACCAGGACCCGCGTACCGGCCGCCGTCACGATCAGGCGGTGATCACAAGCCCAATCTGGCAAGCGGTCGGTCCCCGGCTGGTGCAGGTTGCCCAGGATGACCGGGAAATTGGCGTGGTCGTAAAGATGATCGAGCTGGGGACGCATGAAGCCGAGGCCCTCGTTATTGCCAATGGTCACCCCATCGTAACCGATCTGGTTCATCAATTGGACGTTGGCTTGCCCGTTAGTCGCCTCGCTCACGGGATGGGCGGTGTCGACGTGGTCCCCCAGATCAAAGGTCAAAACGGTCTGCCCGGCCGCGCGCTTCTGGGCCTGCGTCGTCAGCAGATACCGCCGAATCCGGGGCCAATTTTCAAAATGTGAATGTAGATCGTTGGTGTGTAAAATCGTCAGGTGTTCCACGACCGGCTGTCCCCCCCTTGCACTGATTTTAATCGTACGGCATCCCCCGAATTCGGTCAAGCTATTGTTTGTCCTTGAATTCGCGGGCCTTGCCGGTCACCATCTCTTCGATTTCGGTCGGCGAAAACGGCGTCCCAAACGGCACGGGGTGCGCCAAATAACGTTGTTCGGGCGTATCCACGCCCACGTTGATGTTTTCCTTCACCGGAACCGCGTAATGGTGAATGTGGCCGTGGAGGTTGATGATCTGGTTGACGATGCCCAACATCATGGGGTAGTGCGTCATGTAGTACTGCCGGTGATCGTACTTGATCAGCGCGCCGACGTCGTGAAAGGCGTACTTGGGTTGCCCGTGATCAATGGGGTTATGGGCCGCCAGGTATTTGAACAACGCCCGGCTGTCGTGGTTGCCCTTGATCAGTTCCAAATGACCGTTCAATTGTGATAACACGTCCGCCACCGCCTCGTCGGACTTGACCGCCGGGTGGGTGAAGTACAGTGCGATGTCGCCGAGGTGGTAGACCGTATCGGTCGGTGCCACCCGGGCATTCCAATTGTCAATAATGGTCTGGTTCATGGTCTCCACGTCCGGAAACGGCCGGGGCGCGAAGTCGTTCATGCCCAGAAGATCCTTATGAAAAAAGTGCGTATCCGAAGTAAAATATTGCATCGTTTGGCCTCCTAAATCACGTCAAGCGGGAGTTTATGCGTGGGTGCCGGGTATTGGCCGTCTAGAGCGGTCAAATCGGCGGCGCTTAGGGTCAGGTCGCCCGCCGCTAAGTTTTGGCGCATGTGGGCCACCGAACTGGTCTGCGGAATGGCTAAGACCTGGTCATGCCGAATCACCCACGCCAAGAGAATCTGATAAATGCTGACCTGATACTTCTCAGCGAGTTGGCGGACCACCGGATTCGTCGTGAGGTGTTGGCCCCACGCATCCCCCTGGGCCACCGGTGAGTAAGCGATCAGGGGCAACTGGTGCTGACGTTGCCAAGGCAAGACCGCGTAGTCCAGTCCCCGGCTTCCCAGGTGGTAGAGGTCTTCGTTGGCCTGGGCGTTGGGTCCCTGGGGGAGCGCCCAGAGTTCGTCAAGGTCGGCCACGTCAAAGTTCGACACGCCCCAGGCCTTCACCAAGCCTTGATCCTGCAACCGTTGTAATTCACTGACCGTTTCGGCCAACGGGACGTTGCCCCGCCAGTGGTAAAGATATAAATCCAAATAGTCGGTCCCTAACCGCTGTAAACTGGCCTCGACACTGCGTTGCATCCGATCCCGCGAGGCGTTTTCGGGCAAGACCTTCGAAATCAAAAAGACCTGCTGGCGGTCAACGCCCTGTAAGGCCTCGCCAACCAGTGACTCCGCACGACCAGACCCGTACATCTCGGCGGTATCAATGACCCGCGCCCCGGAAGCTAAACCCGCCTGAATCGTGGCAATTTCACTTGCGCGCGTTTGGGGATCGTCCCCCATGTGCCAAGTGCCAATACCAATCGCCGGCACCGTTTGGCCAGCTAACGTCACAGTTTTCATCTTAATCCCTCCCAAAAGACTAAAGCTCCTCTTTTATCCTAGCACTTTAGCCCGACTTTCGCCGCAGTTGACGCTGGCAACCACCCCGCTGACCCGCCGTTAGGTCGATTAGTCGGCTTAACGGTTCGGTTGGCTAGCCTAACCAAAAAAGGAGCCTGAGATCGACCTCCCAGGCTCCCGCAACACATTTACTTTAATTGTTCGGAATCATCGGAAGAATCGGCCAAGCTGCCAATCTTTTCGCGATCCCGTAATTTTTTACCTAGACCCAGGGCCACTAACCAAATGACCGAGCCAATCAGCGCAATCAAGGTATCCGTCCGGAACAGTAAGACCACGCCGACCATGCCTAAGAAGATCAGGATCAGGTAGTCGGAAACGGGAAACAGTGGCATGGTAAAGCCGTGCGTCGGTTCGTGGTTCTTCTGTAACTGCCGCCGGTACTTGATGTGGGCCACCACGATGGCTCCCCAGATGAACAGGAAGCAGGTCGTCGCCACACTGGCCACAAACGCGAAGACGTGACCGGGTACGATCAGGTTCAAGAAGACGGAAATCGCGATGATCACCGTGGAGAAGCGTAACGCGTGGACCGGCACCTGGGCCTTAGATAACGTCCCCATGTGCTGAGCGAACCGACTCTTGCCGCGGTAGGTCAGCGAGAACAACATCCGGCCGGTGGTAAAGAGCGAACTGTTGCAGGCCGAAGCCGCCGCCGTTAAGACCACGAAGTTGATGACCGAAGCCGCCGCTTGAATCCCGGCGTTCTTAAAGACCTGCACGAACGGACTGCTCGTGGCCGAAATCGATTGCCACGGGTAGATGCACATCAGGGCTAACAGCGACCCCACGTAGAACAGGATGATCCGCATGGGAATTTCGTTGATGGCCTTGGGTAAGATCTTCTTGGGGTTAGCCGTTTCGGACGCGGTCATCCCGACCATTTCGATCCCCACGAAACTAAAGAGCACCATCTGGAACGAGAGGAAGAAGCCCTTCCAACCGTTGGCGAAGAAACCGCCCTGAGCCAGGTTAGCCACACTGGCGTGGCCGACTGGCGTCGCAAACCGTACCGCCACCATGTAGATGCCGGCGATGATCAAGGCCACGATCGCCACGATCTTGATAATCGCAAACCAGAATTCCGTTTCCCCAAACGCCTTAACGGTCACGGAATTTAATAGAAGTAAAATGCCTAATAAGAAGAGTCCGGTGACCCACTGTGGCAAGTGTGGGAACCAAAACTGCATGTATTGGCCGGCCGCCGTAATTTCCGCCATGGCAATGGTGATCCAACAGATCCAGTAGGTCCATCCGGCGACGAAACTCATGTTGTCACCCAAGTAACGTTGAATGAAATCAATATATGAATGCACGTTCAAATCGGAAAGTAAGAGTTCACCCAGGGCGCGCATGAGTAAGAAACACATCACGCCGGTGATCAGGTAGGCCAACACAATCGACGATCCCGCCAAGTGAATCCCTTGACCAGATCCTAAGAATAACCCCGTCCCGATCGTTCCCCCAAGAGCGATCAGTTGGACGTGGCGGCTCTTAAGCTCTCGTGAAAAGCTCTGCTCTGTGTTTGATTGAGTATTTTTCATTTTACTGCCCCCTCGTTGAAATATATTATACACGGTCAAGGGGACAATACCAGCAACACCGCTGGTTAGTTCAGTGGATTAAAGCGAACGGCGTCCCGGCATTGTCGCGTTTAATTCACTTTTATTTAATTTACATGAAAATAATTCAATTATATATGAAGAAAATGGTCCGGTCCAAAGTGTAAGCGCTTTGAACCGGACCACCGCAGGCCTAAACCTATTTCCGTAACCGTTCGATATCCCGAACGATCATTAATTCTTCGTTCGTTGGGATCAACAGGGTCTTGATCTTCGACCCCGCCTTACTCAAGTCACGTTCGACCCCACGAATGTTGTTCTTTTCAGGGTCCACGCCAATGCCGAAGTAAGCTAACTTGTCGGCCACTTCTTGGCGAATCATAATATCGTTTTCACCGACACCGGCCGTGTAAACGATGGCGTCCGCGCCACCCAGTTCAGCCAGGTAAGCCCCCACGTAACGCACGATCCGGTTGATGAACATATCCCGCGCCAACTTGGCCCGGTGATTCTTGTCCTGAACCTTTTCCAGGTCACGCATATCTGCGGACACACCGGAAACCCCTAACAGACCAGACTTCTTGTTCAAGATGTTGATCATGTCGCTTGGCTTGTCGATGTTCAACTTTTCCATCAGGTAAGCCACCAACGAAGCGTCGATGTCTCCGGAACGGGTCGCCATTTCGATCCCGGCCAGTGGCGTGAAGCCCATGGACGTGTCGAAGGACTTGCCGTTCTTGATAGCGGTGATGGACCCACCGGCACCCAGGTGCATGGTGATGAGCTTTAAGTCTTCCAGTGGCTTGCCTAACATCTTGGCAGCCCGGCCGGCCACGTAACGGTGACTAGTCCCGTGGGCCCCGTACTTCCGGGCCCCAAACTTTTCGTAGTATTCGTAAGGAATCCCGTACATGTAGTTGACTTCTGGCATGCTGGTGTGGAAGGACGTATCGAAGACTGCCACACTTAACACGTTTGGCAAAATCTTCTTGAAGGCACGGATACCCATAGCGGCCGCTGGGTTATGCAGTGGCGCGTATTCGGCTAAGCCTTCAATCTTCTTTAAGACGTCGTCGTCGATGACAGCAGAGTCCTTGAACTCTTCACCCCCGGCAACGATTCGGTGACCAACCCCGGTAATTTCGTTGAAGTCCGTAATGATCTTCAATTCGGTCAGTTGGTCCAACATTAATTGAATGGCTTCCCGGTGGTCGTTAACGTCTTGGTGCGTTTCGTACTTTTGACCGTCCCCGTACTTGATTTCAACTAATGAGTTGCCTAAACCGATCCGGTCAATGGCCCCTTCGGCGATGACCTCTTCTTCTGGCATTTGGAACAACTTGAATTTCAACGTGGAACTTCCGGCGTTAATTGCAATAGATTTTCCCATGTGGTCTTTTCTCCTTTTACGCGCGCTTCGTCATGAGATTCTGTTCTTCCCATTGGACGATTTCCGCGACAAACTTTTGAAACGCTGATTGATCTTTGAATGATGGAAATTCACCAAGCATCACTTGCTTGACCTGCTTAGCGCCCGCCCCCGGCTTCTGTAAAATCAGAATCGCCTTTTGGGCGTTGGCGTTGGCAAACAGTTCGCTCGGCAGGTTCAACAGGCCCTGCAGATAAGCGTTATTCGGCAACCATTTCAGGAGGCCCTTCGCTTCTTCCGTTTGAAAGAGCTGGGAGGGGACCAGAAAGACGCCAATTCCGCCCGGTGTCAACTGGCGAACGGCCTGTTCTAACAGTAAGTGATGGACAAAGGAGTGTCCCGTTGTGGCGTGCGTCTGATAACCAGCCGCATTGGCGTCGACGGGATAGTACCCAATGGGCAGATCCGCCACCACCAAATCACTAGCGGGCACCAATAACGGCTCCAACGCATCTTGGTGGACGTAATTGACCGGCAACCGTTGCAGCTCGCTGGACAATTGCGCAATCGCCAACATCGTATCGTCATTATCCACGCCGTAAGCATCGATGGTCCCGGCCACGACGGCGTTTAATTGTGATAACACCGCCGTCAACAGGTTCCCCGTGCCGACGGTCAGGTCTAACAACGTCAGGTGCTGCTTGTTGTGCTCTAACCGCGTCACCAGATAGCCCATGATATACGCAATCGTATCCGGGGTTAATTGGTGATTGGCTTGAACCTCATCAACACGAATGGCCTTGAGCATCGCCAATTGCACCGCCCGGCGAACCGTTTCGGCGTCATAGCTTTGCCAAGGCGCCTGTTGATACAACGCGGTCAATTGTTTGACCGTTGCGGCGTCCGGACGACCGTCCTCCACTTGAACTTCACCATTCAGCAGATTATCTCCCGTTTCGATAAAGGCATCCATATAAGATGTCGCCAACGCTGTTTGTAAGGTCGTGGTCGACTCATCCAGAACCTTAAAAAGCGTTTCTGTCTGTTCTTGTGACAGTACGTTTCGCCTCCTTGTGAAAATTCCATAGCACAATGTATCCGTTCTCTATACTACCGATTTTTACGGACTTATTCAAGCAATCTTTAGTCCCCTCACGGCAAGTGAACGGATAAACGGGGCTTTCACCGCCGCGCCCTTGTTCGTTCGGTCGCCGAATCGACCGCGATTTGGTCATACTGGCGAACTAACTGGGTCGTGGTCTGGATGCGGGCGTACTGTCCCGCCAACACGATGGTCAACGTCAGACTCATCGCGGCTAAAAAGAGTAAGGCCCACAGGGTCAAAAATCCTTGACTGGGCCGCGCAAATCGAGAAGTGTGTTTTGCCATTTTTGCCCCTCCCGTTTAATCTTCAGTCGCACTAATTTTGCGGTCCGCGTCTTGGTGAACTTTAGGGCGACCACGTGGCGGAGTAACGGCAAATACCCTTGATTGTGCGCGTTCGTTAATTTCAAGGTGCCCCGGGAGTCCACGGAAAGCGTCACTTGTTTTTCGTGGGTGGCCCCGGTCTTCGCCTGATGATCCACCAACGTTAACGATTCCGCCTGGAGCGCCGCTAACGTAAAACGCCCGGGTTGTTCGATGGTCGCCAACGCCGTGTACAGCTCGCTGGAATCGGTCTTAAGCGGCGTCAAGATGTTGGGCGACCACCCCGTGACCAGGCCCAACAACAGAGCCGCGATCCCCAGGGCCAAGAGCCCCTCGATTAACGTAAATCCCCGCCGATCGGTCACGACGCCAACCACCTTTCTAGGCGTTGGTCCCGGTGGTACCGGGCCCGTTCCAAGCGGTGCTGCCGTTGGCGTTCTACTCGACTGGTGACCTGTAGGGCCTGTTGCGTGAAGACTAAGGTCAGCGTCACCAGGCTTAAGGCCAAGAGTGCGTCTGGTAAGAGCCATCCCCTAAGGTTGGGGCGCGTGGGGGCGTCGCGTTTCCGCTGCTGTAACATAGATCAATGCTCCTTTAAGTTGAAAGGTTTGGTACCACCAGAGCCGAGTGCGCTGGCTGTACCACTCCAGGGTCAGTGCCGGGGCCCAGCCCCGCTCATCGATATTGCCATCCCACTTAGTGTCCCCTTCAGCGAAACGTAACGATGGGGGCACCGCTAATCGCGCTAAAACTTGCGGCGTTCCCCCTCGTGACAGGGTCCGTAATTCGGCCACGTGCCGGGGAATATCGACCTCCACGTGAAGGGTCTCTCGTCGCCGGACGGCCAACTGACACCCCGCCGTCCAGAACCGCTGCCAACTGGGCCAAAAAGCCCGTTCCGCCAAGAGGTTTTGGGACGCGGCCCGCGGCGTGGCCATCAGGACCACTAGTCCCGTGACGATGACCAGTACCAACAACGTCTCGTAAAGCGTAAAGCCGCTACTTCTTCGGGGTCGTTTGGTGGACGTGGCCATGATCACCCAACTCCAATCCTTCTTGTTGCGCTCGTTTCACCTGCTGTTCGGTCAGGTAACCCTCCTTTTCTAGCTGCGGGTACGTGACCATCTGGGGGGCCGGTTGCTCGTCGCTATGTTCGTCTAAGTAAGCGTTGGCCTGACCCTCCACTAAGGTCGCCATGGCCTGCCGGTGGATGGTATTCGCCCGTCCCCGTTGTCCCGTCAGGTTGGGCAAGATGATCAAAATCAATAATGAAATAATAAATAACACGATGGTCATCTCGACCAGAGTAAAGCCGTGATAGCTCCTTTTGCGCCGGTTCATTGGTAGACCCCCTGTAAATTATGGTACAGCGGTAACAGTAAGTTCAGATAAGCGGCCACGATCAGGCTGGCCACCACGGTCAATAGGACGGGTTGGACCCATGCCAAGCCCCGCTCGCTCCGGTTGACTAGCCGTTGGTACTGCAAGCGACTGTAGGCGGTCAACTCCCGGGCCAGTTGTTCCGGCGTACTCCCCTTTTGCAACAATAAAATGAGGTCGTCCGGAATATAGGCCTGGCGGTGGAGCCACCGCATGGGCGACGTTCCCTGATTTAGACGTTGGTCGAGACTGGCGGCCAACTGATGTAATAACGCCCGGTCGGGTAGCCGATTCAGGGTTTGGATCATCTGCTTGACGCTGAGTCCACTCTGGACTAATTGACTGAGGTTGTCGGCTAGATAGTAGGCGTAATACGCCCGAAAAATGCGGCCCACGAGGGGCACCCGCAGCCAGCCTTGGGCCCGTTGCAAACTGGATTGACGCCACCACCAGCGTAGCGTGGCCCCACCTAGCAGTAGCAGACTCACGCCGAGAAGCCCCCCACCCCAGACTTGCCAGGCCAGCCGGGGTCCCGTGGTTTGGGGCGCTAGACTGGTCCGTAGTTGCGGCAGAATGCCAAATTGTAACGTCGCAAACAATAGCCCCATCCCGCCGAAGAGTCCCAACGGATAGGCCAACAATTGCCGCAAGCGTTGCCGTTGCGTCGCCATCAATTGCAGTAGTTTGGCCGCGCGGGCCAGTCCCAGACACAGACTGCCATCGTGCGTCGTTAGGGTCAGCTGAAAGTAGATGTTTTCCTGCAGATAAGGTGCCAGTTCCGGTAAGAAAGCCGCCCCGGCTAGGAGATGTTGCTCGATCACCGCCACTTCCGGAGGCAGGTCCTCGGCGGTCGTTCGTAGAAACGCTAACGCCTGCTTGAGGGAAAAGCCGCTCCGCAGTTGGTCGGCCAATAGTTGACAAAGTCGCGCCTGTTGGGCCAGCGACCACTTACCCCGCGGCGTAAGTCGCCAGCGTTTGGGCCGTAATCGTGCCCGCAGTGTGTGCCCGTTCAAGGGTTCGTCGCCACCTTTCTTGCGTTTGCCCCGTGGGTTGCCAGAGTTCCGAGCCCGTCAGGATCGCCAACAAGACGGCGACCCCTTGGGGGTGCTGCGGGATCAACCGTTGATAACACGCCGCCGTTAAGACCTGCCGTAATTGGTCGGCCGCGACGCCTAAATCCAGCAGGCGGTCGATGGTCCCCGCGGCACTCCGCGCGTGAATCGTACTCAAGACCAAATGTCCGCTCAACGCCGCCCGAACGGCCGCCTGAGCCGTCACGGCATCCCGGATCTCACCGATAATAAACGCGTCCGGCCGGTGCCGTAACCCGACCTTGATCAGGTCACTATACGCCATCCCCGCGGGGGCGTTGACCTGCAGCTGCACAAAACGCGGTTCCTTGATTTCTACGGGATCTTCGATGGTCAAGACCAACGCCTCGGTCGCTAACTGACGCGCCGTGGTATACATGGTGGTGGTCTTCCCCGAACCGGTCGGCCCGGCAAACAACATTAGGCCCCGTTGTCTGGCCAGTTGAGCGAGTCGGTGTTCCTGCGGGGGATCCAGGTAGGCCAACGCCAGGTCCTGGTACGGATAAATCAAGCGAATGACTAACGATTCGTGGCCCGCGTAATCCCCCACCGTCGAGAAGCGCAGTTCCAAGTGACCACCGGGTAACGTCCAGGTCAGCGCGCCCACCTGGGGCCGGCGGTGTTCGCTGACCGCCATATTGGCGTGAAATTTGAAGTAGGTCAGGAGTTGCTGACCGACTTCGACCGGTAAGCGGCGCCAGACCTGAATTCGTTGGGCTTGACGCAAACGAACCTGATACCCCGTCTGCTGGGGTAACACGTAAATATCGCTAACTTTTTGCTGTTGGGCGGCTTGTAAGAGTTCGTTGATCAGGGCTTGGATGGGCATCCTTGCCACCTCCTTTGGGGTTCTTACAGGTAGCTCCGGCAATCGGCGGTTTATTTTTGTTGCCCAACAAAAAAAGGCCCCCAAAAATGGGAACCTTCATCAAAACAATTTTAAACTTTATTCAACGCCTTCTGGTAACACGGCGGCTTCGTAAATATCCGAAACGTCGTCGTTATTTTCCAGTTCGTCGATCAAGCCTTGGTATTGGGAAACTTTGGCTTCTGGAACTTCGGTCGTGTTCTGAGGGAACATCCGAACTTCGGCAGTATCCAACTTGTAACCCTTATCCTGTAAGGCGTCCCGCACGGCGATTTCTTGTGATGGGTCCGTCCAGATGGTGAATTCATCATCGGTCGTCTCCATGTCGTCCGCGCCGGCATCTAAAGCATCCATCAACATCGTATCTTCATCCGTATCCAGGCCGTCACGTAAGATAACAATGTATCCCTTACGATCGAACATGTAGGAAACAGAACCAGCAGCGCCTAATGAGCCACCATGGTGCGTGAACGCGGACCGAACAGCGGCAGCCGTCCGGTTCTTGTTATCCGTCAACGCAGCAACCATGATTGCTGTCCCGCCAGGACCGTAACCTTCGTAGGTGATTTCTTCGAACTTGGCACCGCCAACACCGGAAGCCTTGTCAAGCGCACGCTTGATGTTGTCCTTCGGCATGTTAGCTGCCCGGGCCTTGTCCATTTCCAAACGAAGTTGAGGGTTACCGTCGGGATCAACACCACCTGCTTTTGCAGCTTGGTACAAATCACGTGAGATCTTTTGGAAAATTTTTCCACGTTTTGCATCCTGAGCGTTTTTACGCCCTTGAATGTTATGCCATTTAGAGTGTCCTGACATCTCGTAACTCCTCTTTTCTAATAATTTATATATCCATATAAAACAGACAATGCTAATTTTAGCACCACTTTGTCCCCTTTTCAAGACAAACGTATACCGGATAGGAGCGCGCCAGACCGCCGTCTAATTGCTCCTACCGTGACCACTTTCTTCTATATATTACCCCCTCAGTCTTTCGCCTAACGCGCTCACCCATCAGACGCTAATCTTTCTCGGGCTAACCGGCGACGTCCTACCTCCGACTATGCAGAAAGCGGTCCACTTTATACATTTTAAATTAGCGCTAATTATCGCGGTAATCCCCGGTATATTCCAATTTTAGATTGAATTCTAAGAATATTTTATGTATAAAAACGGTTTTTTCAAAATAAAACTTGTATAAATAAACATTTGTGGCTATAATAAGTGTCAATCATTCAAAACAAGAGGAGTTCTATTCGGTATGAAAAAGAAATTGCTATTTATGCTGGCATTAGTCGTCACCTTGCTGGTCGGCTGGGGGGCCACCAGCACCACGGCGCAAGCCGCCACAGATAATTCACTGGCACGGGTCCAAAAGAAGGGGACGTTGGTCATGGGGACCTCGCCCGACTACCCACCCTACGAATTTCAAGCGACCGTTCACGGGAAGAGCAAGATCGTGGGGATGGACGTTGCCGTGGGCCAAAAAATCGCCAAGGGCTTAGGCGTCAAGCTGGTCGTGAAGTCGATGTCCTTTGATTCCCTACTGGTCGCGTTACAGACCGGTAAAGTCGACATGGTCATCTCCGGGATGAACCCAACGCCGGCGCGGAAGAAGAACGTGGACTTCACCCACCTGTACTACCAAGGTGGTTACAGCATCGTGGTCAACAAGAGTGAAAAGGGCCTGTACAAGGACAAGGATTCCTTCAAGGGCAAGACCATCGGGGCCCAAACCGGTTCTACCATGTACAACGAGTCGAAGAAACAGACCACGGACACCAAGGTCAAGGGGATGACGTCCGTTTCTGACCTGATTTTGGCTCTGCAAAGTCACAAACTGGCCGGGGTTGCCATGGAAAAGCCATCGGCCCAAGCTTACGTGGCCAACAACAAGCAACTTGCCATGATTCCGAGTCATTTCAACCTCAGTGCGTCCGATACCAGTGCTGCCGTGGCCTTTAAGAAGGGCTCCACGTCACTGGTCACCGCCGCTAACAAGTCCGTCGATCAGATCCGTAAGCAGGACCTGGTCAACAAGGACTACCTCCCCGCTGCTGGGAAATACTTAAAGACCAACACGGTCAACACCAGCATGTGGCATTACTGGAAGGCCTTCCTGACCGGGGTCAAATACACCCTGATCATCACGGTCTGCTCCGTCTTCTTCGGGTTCATCTTAGGGGTACTCCTATCCCTCGCCCGGATGGCCAAAGGCGGCGTCATCAAGACCGCTTTACGGTGGCTCGCCACGGCGTACGTCGAATTTATCCGGGGCACGCCAATGATGGTCCAGGTCATGTTCGTGTACTTCGGGTTGGGCTTGATTGTGAACCTACCCGCCCTGACTTCCGGGATCATCGCCATTTCGCTGAACTCCGGGGCCTACATCGCCGAATACATTCGGGGTGGGATCAACTCCGTGGACGACGGTCAGACCGAAGCCGCACGGAGTCTGGGACTGACCAACACCGCGACCCTGCGGTACGTGGTCTTACCACAAGCCTTAAAGAACATTTGGCCTTCCTTGGGGAACGAATTTATCACCCTGATCAAGGATAGTTCCATCGTGTCGATCATCGGGGTCTCCGAACTGATCTTCCAAAGCAACATCGTGCGTTCCGATACCTACCGGGGGGTTGCCCCAATCGCCGTGATCATGGTCTTATACTTCATCATGACCTTCACCGCGTCCCGGATTTTGAACTACTTCGAGAGGAGAATGCAGCATGACTAAACCAATTATTGAGGTCAAGAACCTCGCGAAAGATTTCGACGGCAACGCCGTTTTAAAGGACATCACCGAACAGGTCGACCCCGGTCAAGTGATCGTGGTCATCGGCCCTTCTGGGAGTGGGAAAAGTACCTTTTTACGGTGCCTGAACCTGCTCGAAACCCCGACTAGCGGCCAAGTTGCCTTCGACGGCCAAGACCTGACGACGCTGGACACCAAGCGGGTCAACGAATTGCGGGAACAAATGGGGATGGTCTTTCAGGGCTTCAACCTCTTCCCGAACATGTCGGTCCTCGAAAACATCAAGTTGGCACCCATGAAGGTCAAGGGCACCAGTGACGCCGACGCCACCAAGCGCGCGCACGAGCTACTCCAACAGGTCAACCTGGACGACCACGCCGACGCCTTCCCAAGTAGCCTCTCCGGGGGGCAAAAGCAACGGGTCGCCATCGCTCGGGCCCTGGCCATGGACCCGAAGGTGATGTTATTCGACGAACCCACGTCCGCACTGGACCCCGAAATGGTCGGTGAAGTGCTGAACGTTATGAAGGACCTCGCCAACCAAGGAATGACCATGGTCGTGGTCACCCACGAAATGGGCTTCGCTAAGTCCGTGGCCGACCGGATCTGGTTCATGGCCGACGGTTACATCCAAGAAAATAGCACCCCGGATGATTTCTTCGCCCACCCCCAAACGGAACGGGCCCAAGACTTCCTCTCCAAGATTTTAATGTAATGCCGAATAGCTTCTCTGGCGCTCACCCCCGTTGTGAGCGCCTTTTTTGTGCGCTGGGCGTCGCTCCGGTATGCAATCGCACTCAATCTTTATACATTTAGCAATCATTGAGCCATCAGTGATTGAGTGGTTTACAAAGAATAATCAGTGTATAAAATGATATTTTCAAAAATAAATATTGTATAAATACGCATTACCAGCTATAATGACTATTAATTATTAGAAAAGCATGAGAGGAGCATTCCGGTATGATTAAAAAAT
>NZ_AZDW01000034.1:42230-202653 GCF_001434115.1 Levilactobacillus zymae DSM 19395 | reverse complement strand
CCACGACCGCTCAAGCCGCAACCGACCACTCACTCACCGCCGTTCAAAAGAAGGGCACCCTGGTCATGGGGACCGCCCCCGACTATCCCCCGTACGAATTTGAAACCACGATCCACGGCAAGACCCAAGTCGTGGGGATGGACGTTGCCGTGGGCCAAAAGATTGCCAAGGACCTGGGGGTTAAACTGGTCATCAAATCGATGTCCTTCGATTCTTTGCTGGTCGCCCTACAAACCGGTAAGGTCGACATGGTCATTTCCGGCATGAACCCCACCCCCGCCCGGCGCAAAAACGTGGCCTTTACCCACACCTACTACCAGGGCGGCTACAGCATCGTGATCAACAAGAGCGACCAGGGCCGGTACAAGGATAAGGATTCCTTCAAGGGCCAGAATCTTGGGGCCCAAACCGGGACCACCCTGTACAACGAGTCCAAAAAGCAGACCACCGGAACCACCATCAAGGGGATGACCACCATCTCCAACCTGGTATTGGCCTTACAAAGTCATAAGGTCGCCGGTGTGGCCATGGAAAAGCCTTCCGCCAAGGCCTACGTCGCCAATAACAAGCAATTGGTCATGATTCCCAGCCACTTTAACCTCAGCGCCGCCGACACCAGTACCGCGGTCGCCTTCAAGAAGGGCTCGACCGCTCTGGTAACCGCCGCCAACAAGTCCGTCGACCAGATCAAGCATCAGGACCTGATCAACAAAGACTACCTGCCCGCCGCGGGGCAATACTTAAAGACCAACACGGTCAACACCAGCATGTGGCACTACTGGAAGGCCTTCCTGACCGGGGTCAAGTACACCTTAATCATTACCGTGTGTGCCGTCTTCTTTGGCTTTATCTTAGGCGTTCTCCTAGCGCTACTGCGGTTAGGCCACGGTGGTCTCCTGCAGACCGCCGGCCGGTGGCTCGCCACCGCCTACGTCGAATTTATCCGGGGCACGCCGATGATGGTCCAAGTCATGTTCGTCTACTTCGGACTAGGCCTCATCGTGAACCTCCCCGCCCTGACCTCCGGAATCATCGCCATCTCGTTAAATTCCGGAGCCTACGTGGCCGAATACATCCGGGGCGGCATTAATTCCGTCGATGCGGGTCAGACCGAAGCCGCGCGGAGCCTGGGGCTAACGCGCACGGCGACTTTGCGCTACGTGGTCTTACCGCAAGCCCTAAAGAACATTTGGCCGTCGCTGGGCAACGAATTCATCACCCTGATCAAGGATAGTTCCATCGTGTCGATTATCGGGGTCTCCGAACTGATTTACCAAAGCAACATCGTGCGGTCCGATACCTACCGGGGCGTCGCGCCCATCGTGGTCATCATGGTGTTGTACTTCATCCTGACCTTCACCGCCTCCCGGCTCCTCAACCACTTCGAAAAGAAGTGGCAACACGCTTAATTCGATAACGAAAAAAGTCGCAACCAGACGTTTACCTGGTTGCGGCTTTTCGGTGTTTCAGCTGCTAATTGCGTTAGTGTTGATCACGGTCTTGCCGGCGCCATGCCTTGAGACCTAGCGCCCCTAAAATCAAGCCCAATAGTGACCAGCCCGTGGTTGGGTGTTCATTGGTCTGAGGTAACTTGGTCTGCTGATTCGTCGGTGTGATCGTTGCGTTCTTTGCCGTTGTCGGCGTGGTTGGTTGCGCGGTCTTCGCCGACGTAGCTTGGCGACTTGGGGTCGTCGGCATCCCTTGGGCGGCCGCATGACCGTGCTTAACGACCAGCTTGGCTGTTGGCGCCGTGGTCTGTCCAGTCGGTGCCACCGATTCGGTTGGCGTTTCAGTGGTTGGTGCTACTGGAGCCGTTGGCGTTACCGGATGATCACCCTGGCCCGCGGTACTTGGCTTTTCGTGGTCCGTCGTTGGGTCAGTTGGCGTGGTTGGGTCAACCGGCGTGGTCGGCGTTTCTGGGTCAGTTGGTGTCACGGGGTCAACCGGTGTAGTTGGCGTTTCCGGATCAGTTGGTGTTGTTGGCGTTTCTGGGTCAGTCGGATCGACCGGATCAGTGGGGTCAACTGGGGCAATCGGCGCTACAATCGTCAGCGTGACCGTCCTGCTTTGACCGTCTGTCGTGCTCAACCCCACATTGTACGTGCCCGGTTGCGTGAAGTCGACCTGACTCAAATCTACCGTAACGGGAATGACGGCGCCCTGCCGATCAGTCGCTTGGGCGTGAAAACTGGTAGCCGTTGGTGTTGGGTCGCCGACCGCCATGGTGTAATCATCTCCGGTTAAACTTTGTTTCGAGGCGCTAACGTGTAACGTCACCGTCTTACTTTGACCATCTGCGGTGGTTAACGTGACCGCGTAATCTCCGGCCTGGGTTAAATCAGCCGTTCCTAGGTTCAAGGTGACCGGCAAAGCCTTGCCGTGACGATCTGTTGCCGCGGCCTTAAAGTCCGTGGCCGTTGGTTCGGGATCACCGACCATCATGGTGTAATCGGCACCCGTTAAGCTTTGTTGCGACGGAGATACGGTTAACGTGACTGTCTTGCTCTGACCGTCAGTCGTGCTCAAAACTACATTATAGATACCTGCCTTCGTCAAGTTAACTTGGCTCAAATCCATCGTTACTGGAATCATGGTCCCGTGGTTGTTCGTTGCTGTGGCGTTAAAGTCCGTCAACGTTGGTTCAGGGTCACCGACAGTCATCGTATAATCGGAACCTGTTAAACGCTGTTGTGATGGGTTAACCGTTAACGTCACCGTCTTACTCTGACCATCTGCCGTACTTAAAACTACGTTGTACGTGCCGGCATTAGTTAAATCAACTTGACTCATATCCATCGTTACCGGAATCGTGGTGCCATGATTATCCGTGGCTGTCGCGTTAAAGTCCGTCAATGTTGGCTCAGGGTCGCCGACCGTCATCGTGTAATCGGAACCCGTCAAACTCTGTTGTGACGGATTAACGGTCAGCGTGACCGTCTTAGTTTGACCGTCCGCCGTACTCAAAACTACGTTGTACGTCCCAGCTTTGGTCAAATCAACTTGGCTCATATCTATAGTGACCGGAATCGTGATGCCATGATTATCCGTTGCCGTGGCGTCAAAGTTCGTCAATGTTGGCTCGGGGTCACCAACTGTCATCGTGTAGTTTGAACCCGTTAGGCTTTGTTGTGATGGATTAACGGTTAAGGTAACCGTCTTACTCTGACCATCTGTCGTACTCAAGACCACATTGTACGTGCCGGCTTTAGTCAAATCTACCTGACTTAAGTCCATGGTAACTGGAATCGTTACGCCATGGTTGTTCGTTGCCGTGGCCCCAAAGTCCGCCAACGTTGGTTCGGAATCGCCGACCGTCATCGTATAATCGGAACCTGTCAAACTCTGTTGTGATGGATTGACCGTTAACGTCACCGTCTTACTCTGACCATCTGCCGTACTTAAAACTACGTTGTACGTGCCGGCATTAGTTAAATCAACTTGACTCATATCCATCGTTACCGGAATCGTGGTGCCATGATTATCCGTGGCTGTCGCGTTAAAGTCCGTCAATGTTGGCTCAGGGTCGCCGACCGTCATCGTGTAATCGGAACCCGTCAAACTTTGTTGTGATGGGTTAACCGTTAACGTCACCGTCTTACTCTGACCATCTGTCGTACTTAAAACCACGTTGTACGTTCCAGCCTTGGTCAAATCTACTTGGCTTAAGTCCATGGTAACCGGAATTGTGGTGCCATGATTATCTGTGGCTGTCGCGTTAAAGTCCGTCAACGTTGGTTCGGAATCGCCGACCGTCATCGTGTAGTTTGAACCATTCAGGCTCTGTTGTGACGGATTGACCGTTAACGTCACCGTCTTACTCTGGCCGTCCGCCGTACTCAAAACCACGTTGTACGTCCCGGCTTTGGTCAAGTCAACTTGACTCATATCCATAGTGACCGGAATCGTTACGCCATGGTTGTTCGTTGCCGTGGCGTTAAAGTTCGTCAATGTGGGCTCAGGGTCACCGACCGTCAGCGTGTAATCGGAACCCGTTAAGCTCTGTTGTGACGGATTGACGGTCAGCGTGACCGTCTTACTCTGACCATCTGTCGTACTTAAAACCACGTTATACGTCCCGGCCTTGGTCAAATCAACCTGACTTAAGTCCATGGTAACCGGAATCGTGGTCCCATGGTTGTTCGTTGCCGTAGCGTTAAAGTCCGTCAACGTTGGCTCAGGGTCGCCGACCGTCATCGTGTAACCAGAACCCGTCAAACTCTGTTGTGATGGATTGACCGTTAACGTCACCGTCTTACTCTGGCCGTCCGCCGTACTCAAAACCACGTTGTACGTCCCAGCCTTGGTCAAATCAACTTGACTCAGGTCCATGGTGACCGGAATCGTGGTCCCATGGTTGTTCGTCGCCGTGGCGTTAAAGTCTGTCAACGTCGGTTCGGGATCCCCGACCGTCATTACATAATCGGAGCCCGTCAAACTTTGTTCGGATGGCAGAATCGTTAACGTTCCGTCCCTTACCGTCACGTTATAGTTAGGATTATCAGTGGGCGTGGCTTGAATGGCGTAGGTCCCGGCCGCTTCTCCCGCGGTACGCGCCAACGTATAGTTGACGGACGCCCCTGCTGGCGCGGTGTTCGTGACCGTCGCCGTCAAAACTGGGTCGGCATCCCCCACGTACTTAGTCTGGTCCGCCACGGTAATCGTCATAGGCGCCGGCGTAATCGTATAGGTCAATCCCGTATCGGCCGAATTCGTCCAATCATAGATTTGCGAGGCCGCTTGTTGGTTCAAATACGCGATTCCCTGGGGCGACAAGGTCACCGCGTAGGTCCCGGCAGCCGTCGCCGTTGGCGTTTCTAAGTCGCCGTTTCGTAATTTAATCGTCGAGCCATCGGGGTTCGGTAAGACGATGGCGTACTGGCTGGCGTTCAACGTGACGGAACCACCCGTGTAGGTTTGCGTGACGGCTGGTCCCGTGACCGTGTAGGTGCCCGAACGCTTAACCACTTTAATGGTCGCCGTCGATTGATCCGTCCCGTACTGGTAAGTAACCGTGTAGGTTCCGGCAACGTCCGGGTTGACCGTACCGTCAATGGTCAAATCGGCCAATGGCACCGTGGTTCCACTCGGCGTGACCGCACTCACGAAGTTATCACTGGGCGTCCAGGTCGTCCCGGCGAAGATGGTCGAATCCATGACCTTGATGTCGGGATTATCCAAGACGACCGTGTAATGCCCGCTATAAATCGGTTCGGCACTATTGGCTAACGGTAACGCCCAGTCAAAACTAAAGCTGTTCACGCCTTCCGGAATGATCAACTGACCATTTTGTAACGTGACCCCGTCACTCAGGTTCGTCAGCTGCAGGTCCGCCGTGGTCAGACCGCCCAGGTCCAATGTAAATAAGGTCGTGAGTGGGATCACGGACGGCGCCGTCTCGAACGCGGTGACCATCTGCTCGTTAGCGAGGGGTACCGTCGTGGTCGGCCCCGTCAAAGTCGTGATGCGGTTATACGACAGGGCGTCTTGGCCCATGGTCGTGCCCGCCGGAATGGTGACCCCGGTCAACTCGTTACCGTAAAATGCCATGTTGCCCACGGTCGTGACCGTGTTGGGAATGGTCAGGGTGCCCGTCAAATGGTTATAGATGAAGGCCGAGTCCCCGACACTGACCAACCCGTTATTTAACGTCAGCCCGTCGATGGGGTTCCCCGCAAAGGCGTAATCCCCGATGCTGGTCAAGTTAGCAGGGGTCGTCAGGTCGCCCGTCAACGCGTTGTATTCGAAGGCCCCGTTGCCGATGGTCTTTAACTGGGTCGCCTGGTCAAGATTCAACGTATTTAAGTCCGAATCATAGGTGAAGGCTTGATTGCCGATGCTTTGTAACTGACTGTTCAACGTCACGCTTTGCAGACCCACGTTCGCCAGAAAGGCCTGATTGCCAATCGTTTGTAGGTTGGCCGGCAACGTCAACGACTTGATCTTCCCGTCATAAATAAAGGCATTTTCGCCAATGCTGGTCAACTGGCTATCCGGTGCAAAAGTTACGCTACTCAAGGACAGGTTGTTGGCGAAGGTGTTGGCCCCAATCGTTTGAATGTTTGCCGGAATCGTGATGCTGGTCAGTGGGTCGTTTTCGAAGGCGTGGTCGCTTAACGCGGTCAGTTGCGTGGCCTGGCTTAAATCGACCGTCGTTAACGCTTCACTGCTGGCAAAGGCCGTATTCCCTAGACTGGTCAACCCCGCCGGCAACGTGACGCTGGTGAGATTCTTATTATAGGTAAAGGCTTCGTTGCCAATGGTGGTCACGCTGGCCGGTAAGACTAATTGATTGATTCCCGATGAAACGAAGGCTTGATTCCCGATGGTCGTCAAGGTCGTATTCGCCGAGAAATCAACGTTTTGTAAGTTCCCCAGGTAGGCAAAGGCCGAGTCACCAATGGTGGTCAGCCCGTTGGCAAAGTCGACGCCGGTCAGATCATCCGTCATACCGGTATCCGAAGCGAAGGCCGCGGTCCCGATGTTGGTCACCGTGTAGGTCTTACCGTTCACCGTATAGGTCGGCGGAATGCTCATGACGCCACTCACCTTTTGATTGAGCCCGGTGATGGTGGCCGTCCCGTCGGCATTCAATTGCCAATTAAAGACACTACTGTCCGTATAGGCCGGCGTGGCACTAGCCGCTCTAGCCTGAACGCCCGCCAAGGCGACCGGCGTCTTAGTCGTGGCGGCACTAGCCGGCGCCGCGCTACTGGTTCCCGCCGTAGCGGCCGCGACCGCGCTGGTGGCCGAACTGGTGACGACGCCTTCAGCCTGGTTAGCGGCCGCCGAAGCCGCCCCAGAACTGACCGGTGCCGTCGACGCTGCCGTGGTCGTCATTGTCGCCGCTGAGGCCACTGAGGCCGGCGCCGCACTAATCGGAGCGGCACTCGAAGCCGCAACGCTAGCCGTGCTACTGGTCAGACTCGTTTGCGACGAAGCGGCCGTCGAACTGGCCACCGAACTAGCCGCGGATGAGGCCGCGGAGCTGGGCGTCAACCTGACCGTCTGCGCGGCCGTGGCCGCCGAAGTTGCTTGACTGGTCGTGGCCGTTTGCGGGTCAGTCGTGGCCGCGTGTGCCGGAATCGTCGTCGTGGCCCCTACTCCTAAGGTTGCCACGGTGATGGCCGCCGCCATCAAATATTTACTTTCTTGTGTTTTTTTCGTTGTGTGTCGTGTCATTGACATATCGGATTCCCCCCAAAGCGATAGCTTAAACCGCACGATGGTTTCTTGCTCACCACATATATTAATTGATAACTCGTTCAATGCAACTATTATCTATAAGTGAAACATAACCAATCAGCAACCCTTATTGCATCGCGATAGTTTTAAGTGATAATTTATTTTACACTATACAAAGGTTCCTGTCACAAATATTTTTGATTCCGCTTACAATCGTTCTTTCCCGGCTTCTAACGGTAACCAATCTAACCAGTCAAAAAACGCCCCGCTAGTGGTGCCTAGCGGGGCGTTGATTATGAAAGTTAATTTAAGACGGCGAAGCCACCGTTCCATGAAATCTTGTCATTGGCGGCCAACGTCATTTGCAGGAACCCGTAAGCCTCAAGTTCCCGGGCGCGTTTCAACGAACCCGCATCGATCACGGCCACGTCACTGCCCGCTAAGGCGGTCGTTAACGCCTGCTTAGCTTCGGTGGAATCCCCGGCCGTTAAGACCTTGGTCGGTGCCGCACCGCCGACCTGCTTGGCCACTAACGTTCCCGCAAAGGTCGTGTTGAACGCCTTAATGACCTGCGATTCGGGTAATAGTTCCGCCAATTGGGCCGTCGCGGAACTGTCGGCCGGTACCACTAACCCGTCCCAGGTATCAAAATCTAACGGGTTCGTGACGTCCACAACAACTTTCCCTGCCAACTGGGTGGCGTTAGCCTTCGCAATGGCCAGCGCTGCCGGATACGGCACCGCCAAGACCACGATTGATCCTAACGCGGTGACGGCATCGGCATGCCCCAAGTAGGTCACTTGGTTGCCGCCCTGAGTCATCAACCCACCAATTGCCTGTCCCATGTTACCCTTACCAAAAATCGTAATCTCTGCCATAACGCAATCCCTCCAAAAAAGTGTATTATTTTTAAGTACACTTATAAATTAACCGATTTCTGAAAAATTGTCAATAACTAGTTCTTAAAAAGATTAATTAAACCTTTTAAGATGACGTTTTGTGAAAAGTGTTATAGAATGTAATACACAATTGTTTCAAAGGAGCTGAAACCATGGCAAATACCCAACTCAGTGATACCCTCCACGTTTTAACCTATGTGGCCTACTTTGGCGGCCGAAAAATCACCAGTCAGGAAATGGCAAGTAGCCTCGAAACGTCTCCCAGTTTGGTGCGTAAAATCATGGCTAACCTCAAGCAGCACGGTCTTCTAGTCCAGACTCACGGGACCACGAACTTGGCCTTAGCCCGCGAGCCGCAAGCCATCACGCTGCGTGACGTCTACCGGACCTTACCCGGCGACCCCGCCCTACTGAATGTGGACCGGCACACCTCCGAACATTGTCCGGTCGGCGTGGCCATGCCGCAAACGTTGAGCCACTACTACAGTGAGGTTCAGGCCGCCGCCGAGGCCCAAATGGCCCGCATTTCGCTACAGGACATTCTGAACGACGTCCGCTTGCAGACCACTTAAATCGTATACGGCGAAACCTGTGTCAAAAACCGCTTCACTCAAAAAGTGACCATTATTCCCAATTCCGGAATAATGGTCACTTTTGACGTTAATCTTCATAACCTAACCGTTGAGGTCGCCCGCACTAAGCCTGGCGAAAGGTTCGATGGCCCAAGAGGACCAAGAGGCCCAAAATCAGTTCCGCACCACCGGCAAAGATCACGACGCTCAAACTACTGTGCCCGACGGCCGTTAACAGTGCCGTGACACTGGCGGTCGATGTGGTCACCAGCAACGGTAGCCCCAGCCACCCCGCAAGTCCCACCAAGATGGTGAGCAGACCACCTAAGGCCAAACTAGGGCCTAGGCTGCCCAGAAAGTGGTGGATACTTAACGCGTAGATCAGCGTGACCACCAGCAACAATAGCGCGGCGACCAGCCCATAAAAGTTTAACTGGCGCGCCCGCTGTAACCGCGCGGCCGCCTCCTGCATGGCCGACGTGTTAAACGCTTTGGTCACTAACTTTTGCGCCTGCTTGGCCACCTGCGTGGTTAATGCAGAACTGGCGGTAACGCCCGCCGAACTGGCCTGCGCACTGATGGCGTTCGTCAGTTCCGTGGCGTCCACCGTGGTCGTTTCCTGACCGTACAGTTGTGTGACCCCCTGCGCCAGATACGGTTGAATCACACTCGCGGTAACGGGATCGCCCGTCACGCCCAAATCGTTGAGGTCGTTATTTAAGCGGTTGATGACCTTCTCCCCCACCGTCGAGCGGGAAACGACCCCCGCCGTGTACGTGGCGTTAAACACGGTCAATTTAAGGCCCAACGTCACCGTCAACAAGAGGACTAACAAGGCCCCCCAGCGCGCTAACGCCGGTCGGCGGTGATACGTTGTGGGTTTCGGCTGTTGTTGCGACGGCTCTTCATCCGCAAAATGGTAGCGCGCCATTCGACTCTCAGCACTCACACCAGCCACCTCCATCACAAAATTAATTGTTTTTCATTGTAGCACATTTAGTTGGGTAAAGGATTAAGCCGGCCTTAAGTTCGCGCAAAAAAGCGGCAAAATTCCGAAGAATTTCGCCGCTCTCTAAAACACTACTTCGTGGAACTCCGCTTCATCAAGCCGTAAGGTAAGATGACGGTATTTTCCTCAACCGTTTCGTTATTCATTAACTTGGTCAATAAGCGCATCGCCACGGCCCCAATATCGTAAAGGGGTTGGGTGATCGAACTCATCTTAGGCCGAACTAATTCGGTCAGCTTGGTGTCGTTACTGGTGATCACTTCGAAGTCACCCGGCACGTCGATCTTGGCGTCGGTCAAACCGTTCATAACCCCGGCGGCCAGTTCGTCGTCCCCGACAAAAGCGGCCGTCGCCCCAGCAGCGGTCAAAGCGGGTTCGAGCGCTTGGCCGGCCTTGTAGGTGTAATCCGTTTCAAAGACCAACTTCTCGTCGTAGGTCAAGCCGGCGTCCTTCAACGCCTTCTTGTACCCCTTCAACCGGTAATCGTGGTTGATGGCTTCGTCCATCGGCCCCGAAACGAAGGCAATCTTCTGGTTGCCGTGGTCGATTAAGTTCTTCACGGCTTCCGCAACCGCCGCCACGTAATCGATGTTCACGCTAGGTTGCGACTTTTCAGCGTCAACGGAGCCCGCTAAAACAATCGGTGCCTTAGAACGTTTAAATTCTTCACGGAGTTCGGGGGTTACCCGGTTACCCATAAAAATAATGCCGTCAACTTGCTTGGCCATCAGGGTGTTTAAGACCTGGACCTCTTTGCCACCATTTTCATCGGAATTGGTCAAAATAATGTTGTACTTGTACATCATCGCGATATCGTCAATTCCGCGGGCTAGGGAAGCAAAATACGCGTTAGTCACGTCGGGGATAATGACCCCCACAGTGGTCGTCTTCTTGCTAGCTAATCCCCGCGCAACGGCATTGGGACGATAGTCGAGGCGGTCGATGACCTCCAAAACTTTCTTCCGCGTAGCTGGTTTAACGTTGGGATTGCCGTTAACCACCCGAGATACGGTAGCCATGGAGACTGCCGCCTCACGCGCCACATCGTAAATTGTTACTGTCTGTTTTTCCATAACGATAGCCCTTTCTTTACTGTTTTGATTTGTTTTCATCCGTTTTCATGCGACTTGAACTAGTATACAAAAAGTTAGTTTCAGACGCAAGTTGAAAACGCTTTCATATCAAAGAATACCCTAATTTCATGGAATTTTCAAGCCAAGAGGCCAGCTATGCTATAATAGGGCTAACTTTTGAAAGGGTGATGACATGACAAAACTCGAACAGATCCAGCAATGGACTGCAGATCAACACGCGGATTTAACCTACTTAAGTAATCCCAAAACGATTCAATATTTAACCGGCTTTGGGAGCGACCCCATCGAACGGGTCTTAGCTTTAGTGGTCTTCCCCGACCAAGATCCCTTCATCTTCGCACCAGCCTTAGAAGTCGAAGTCATCAAGGAAACGGGTTGGGCCTTCCCAGTCATCGGTTACCTGGATCACGAAAATCCCTGGGCCATGATTGGCGACCAAATCAAACAACGCCACGTTAACCCCGCGCACATCGCGTTGGAAAAGGGCCAACTGCAAGTCGCCCGCATGGAAGCGCTGGGCGCTCAATTCACCGCTCCGGCCTTCGATATCGACATTACCAGCTTCATCGACCACATGCGCTTGATCAAGTCGGCTGACGAAATCAAGAAACTGGAAATCGCCGGTAAGTGGGACGACTTCGCCTTCGAACACGGATTTGCGGCCGTTAAGGCGGGCAAGACGGAACAATCCGCCGTGGCCGAACTGCAATACGCTTTAATGAAGGAAGGCATCATGGAAATGTCCTTCGGGAGCCTGGTGCAAGCCGGCGCCCACGCCGCAGAACCGCACGGTGCCACTAACGACACCAAGTTCCAAAACAACGAACTGGTCTTGTTTGACTTAGGAACGGTCTACGACGGCTACATCTCCGACGCTTCCCGGACGGTGGCCCTAGGCACGCCGACCGCCAAGCAAAAGGAAATCTACGACGTCTGCCTTGAAGCGCAATTAACGGCCCAAGCCGCCGTGAAACCGGGCATGACCGCCGCGGAACTCGACAAAATCGCCCGTGACATCATCACTAAGGCCGGTTACGGCGAATACTTCATTCACCGGTTAGGTCACGGAATGGGCATGAGTGATCACGAATTTCCATCCATCATGGCGGGCAACGACCTGGTCTTAGAACCCGGCATGTGCTTCTCCATTGAACCCGGCATCTACATTCCAGGCGTCGCCGGCGTCCGGATTGAAGACTGTGTCCACGTCACGGCCGACGGGAGTTTACCGTTCACCCATACGTCTAAAGACTTGACCTACGTGGGTTAATCGCAACAAAAAAACCGTAGCCCTCGCGCTACGGTTTTTGTTTGCTTATTTTTCTGAATTTTCGGTATCAGTGGTATCGGTTGGGGCCTCGGGCGTCGGTTCATCCGTCGGGGTCGCCGTGGTTGACGCTGGCGTTTCACTCGTCGAATCCGCAGTCATCGTCGGCACATCGTCACTGCTCAACACGATGTCGTCATCGGTGGCATCCGCGGTATCATCGGTGGCTGTCCGCCAATCTTCAACGCCCTCATCTGGGGTTTTTTCGCCCATGCGTTCGCTGAGATTTTCCTTAAAATCGTCTAACGCATCGGCCGCGTAAAAGGCGTAATCAATGGCCCGGTCCTTGAAGGCATCACATTGTTCGCGCGCCATGTCCTTTAACGCCTCGCGTTTTTCCAGATCTAACGCGTGGTAAGCGGCGTAGGCCGCGCCACCTAAAACTAAACCTGCTAATAATTTATGTTTTGCCATTCTGATGACTTCCCTTCCGTATTAATCGTTCGCTTTGTTCTTACGACTCCGGTTCCGGTACAGATCAAAAGCCGTTTTACCGACCCGAGCGGCCAGCGAACTCGTCGCGGATTTCTTAGCAGTCTCTCCCACGCGATCCGTTAATTTCCGGGTTGCCGTGTTCAGATCGGAGACACTTTCACCCAAATCAGCCGCCGCCTGAAAGACGGGATCGATTTTAGCCACCTTCTGGTTCACGTCTGCCAACAATTCGTTGGCGTTCGCCATAATGTTTTCCGTCTGATGACTTAACGTATCGACGTCACTGGTCATGGTCTTCATCGAGCGATTCAATTCACCCAACGTTTTGTTCAACTTTACTAAGAACATTCCAATGAAGAGCACCAAGATCAACAACGCAATCGCTGCGATCAAGCCTGCTATTTGTCCACCGGTCATGACAACCCCTCCTTGTACTTGGTTACTTACCAATAGAATAGCATTGTCGCGCCAGGCGTGCAATGAAAACCCTACCTGGACCGGTCAATTTTCCCGGGAACGTAGGCGGTGCCCCCAAAGTCTGCTAAACTAGAAACTAGTTTGGCCAGCTCGGGCCATTCCTAGAAATTTAGTCAAAGGAGGTTCGTCTCTTGGCGATCCAAACAGCCGTCACCACGGCACTAAAATCCAATCAATGGTTTCAAAATTACCTTAAATCCTTTAATTGGGAGTCCTTTTTACACCTGGTCACCAGTCGCTTCTTATCGCTGGTCTCCCTGACCATCCTGTTTTTTTTGATCAACCTCATTGGTAAGGCCATCTTGAACCGGAGTTTTAAACGCTACCTTCAAAACAAGGACCAGTCCAACAACCGCCTGCAGACCATCAGCATGCTGACCATGAACCTCTTTCACTACACGATCCTGTTCTTTTGGATCTACGCCATTCTCTCTACCCTGGGGGTTCCCGTGGGCACGCTGGTCGCCGGGGCCGGAATCTTCAGTCTGGCGTTAGGGCTGGGCGCCCAAGGGTTCGTCAGTGACCTGGTCACCGGGATCTCCATTCTCATGGAGCAGCAGCTCGACGTGGGGGATTCGGTCAAAATCGGGACCATCGAGGGGACCGTCACGGCCATCGGTCTGCGGACCACTCAGGTGACCGGCGCCGACGGGACCATCAACTTCATCCCCAACCGAAACATCACCATTATTTCCAACCGGTCGCGCAACAACATGCGCGCGCTGGTCAACATTCCCATTGCGACCACCACGCCGGTCGAGGAACTCCGCCCCATCGTTGAAGCGGTCAACGCCAAATTAGTGCCCCAGCATCCCAGCATCATTGATGAGCCGGCCATCATCGGGATTGTGACCCTGCCGACCGGTGAACTGGTCTACCAGGTGGTCTTGATGACCAAGAACGGCAGTCAGTTCAACCTGCAAGCGACTTTCTTGACCGCTTATTTGAAGGCCATCCGGCAAGCCGGGATTCACCTGCCAACCCATAACGTCACGTCACCCAAAGCTTAACTTAAGTTTCCAAAACAGGCAGCCCCCATCATCTGGGAGCTGCCTGTTTTTAAATCATCTGATACTTAAGTCATTGATGGTTTTGCTAACCGCTAGTCCTTAATTCTTCCGGCGAAACAGGGCGTACCCGAGACCACTCAAGGCGAGTGCCACTAGACCGAAAAGCCCCGTCTTGGTCGTTTGTTCGTCGGTCTGCGGTAGGGCCTTGGCCGCTGGCGTGGTTGACTTGACGCTCTCGGTGCTGCGACCGGTTGCCGTGCCAAGCGTCACCGGCGTGCCGGCGGCTGGTTGCGTCGTTGACACGCCCCCCGCTGTGTCGCCACCGTTAACGAGTTGGTCGCCGTCCCCACCCGTTTCCGGTTGGGTTGGCGTTGGTTCTGGTGCGGTTGGTGGCGTGGGCTTCTCTGGGCCCGGTGTACCGCCATCCCCATCGCCGCCACCACTGATGGTAGCCCGATAGACATAAGTCACGTCCTGATTGCCCTCGGTGAAGATCCCCGTAGCGTTAGTTGGGGTTTGCTGCAACGTGTAGCCGGTAATGTCCAGTGGACTTGTGGTGTAGGCACTCCCCTGGTCGCCAGTCTGGGTCGTGGCGGGGGCGATGACCTTCCCGTTTTCATCGACGTAGTGCACGGTAATCGTCCCCTTCGCTACCGCGTTCTTGGTGTAAACATAGATGACGTTTTGGTTACCGTCCGTAAAGGTTCCCGTCGCGTTCGCTGGCGTTTGACTCAACGTGTAGCCCGAAATATTAATTGGTGTCGTGGTGTAGGTGCTATCCAGTTCACCGGTTTGTGTCGTCGGGTCGGCGAGGGCTTTACCCGCCTCGTCGACGTAATGCACGGTGATGGTCCCCTTCGCTACCGCGTTCTTGGTATAAACGTAGATTACGTCTTGGTTGCCATCCGTAAAGGTCCCCGTCGCGTTCGCCGGCGTCTCACTTAACGTGTAGCCCGGAACGTCGATGGGCGTCGTAGTGTAGGTACTGTCCTGGTCGCCGGTTTGCGTGGTTGGGTCGGCGAGGGCCTTACCCGCTTCATCGACATAATGTACGGTGATGGTCCCCTTTGCCACGGCGTTCTTGGTATAAACGTAAATCACGTCCTGGTTGCCGTCCGTAAAGGTCCCCGTCGCGTTCGCTGGCGTTTGACTTAACGTGTAACCCGGAATATCGACCGGTGTCGTGGTGTAGGTGCTGTCCTGATCACCCGTTTGCGTCGTTGGGTCGGCGAGGGCTTTACCCGCCTCGTCGACGTAGTGCACGGTAATTGTGCCCTTCGCTACGGCGTTCTTGGTATAAACGTAGATCACGTCCTGGTTACCGTCCGTAAAGGTCCCCGTCGCGTTCGCCGGCGTCTCACTTAACGTGTAGCCCGGAATGTCGATGGGCGTCGTGGTGTAGGTGCTGTCCTGATCACCCGTTTGCGTGGTCGGGTCCGCAAGCGCCGTTCCCGTTTCGTCGACGTAATGGACAGTCACGGTGCCCTGGGCAGCCTGATCCTTGGTATAGACGTAGGTCACTTCTTGATCAGTGTCGGTAAATTTCCCCGTGGCGTTGCCGTTGACTTGTTTAAACGTATACCCGTCGATCACGGCCTGTTCCGTGGTATAGTCGTCCCCCACGTTGCCGTATAGTACCCGGTCAGCGGCCAACTGCCGGCCCTGCTCGTCCTGGTAATGCACGGTCACGGCACTATCGTAGAGCACGTAAGGCTGTACGGCCGCAAAGTACACGATTCCTTCTTCCTTGTAAGCCCCCGTTAAATAGTAGTAATTCTCAACGGGAACCACGGTGGTTCCGTTGTACGTCCCCGTAATTCCTGACTTCTGGTCCTTGAGGTTCGTAAAATTCAACCCACCGTGGCCATCCGTGGTGACCTCGTTGTTCGCGACATCCGAGCCCGAGAAATACCACTTATAGAAAAACTGGAAACTGGACGTCAGTTGCACGGGTTCCCCGACCTCCGCCTTAGGAGTGAGGACGATCTGGGTGCCATCCCGCAGGTACATGGTACTTGCGAGGTGGGCCGTCCGCTCCGAACGCTTCACGTAAGCCGGGGTGTCGCTCACGATAATTTGATTACCATAAGTAAAATCGGTTAACTTCGGCAGATCCTTCAAGGGTCGAAAATCGGCGATCCGGTTAAACGAAGTCGACAGCGATTTCAAATTCGTTAAATTTTCCAGTGGCGTGAGGTCACTGATGCGATTGTATTGAATATCTAACTGGGTCAACTTGGTCAATCCAGCCAACGGCGAAATGTCCGTGACGTTGCCATAGTAAGCACCAGAGGGGGCATTCAACCCGCTATTTAGGCTCAGATAGGTCAGATTAACGGCATATTGGAGCCCCTCCAGCGAATAGACCTGGTCCCCGTCCAAGTAGGTATCCTCCAAAGATAGCTTGTCCAATAGGGCTAAATCATCCTGGGTAATGTCTTGGACACTGGCCCAAGTCTTTCCCGGATTGGACAACTTTTGGAGGGCCTTTAACACCTTCCCTTGCATCACTTTATTGGGCATCCAGTCGTCGATGGTCGTCGCGGCGGTGGCAACGTTCCCCGTCCTTAACGACTGAGTGACCGGAGCCGCGGCCGCTGCAAAGGTCGTTGCGCGGGCTACTCGCGGCTCAGGGGAATTGGCAGTCGACGCGGGCTTGTCAGCGGAGACCACCGGCTGGGTTGACGTGACCGGGGCCGCGGCTGAAGCTGGGGCATCGCTCTTTTCGGTGGTGGTGGTCACCGCGGCCGGCTTCTCAACGTCAGGCGTCTTTTCGGTGTCAGCGGTTTCATTTTCGGTAACGTCAGTCGGTGCCGTGACGGCCGGCGTCTCGTCGGTGGTGGTCACCGGGGTGGCGGGCTCCTCTGTCACCTCGTCAGCCGGGGCGGTCGGGGTTGGGTCCGTTGTCGGCGTTGCCGGGGTCAGGGTGACCTGTTGGGCTTGCGCCACACTGGGTTGGGTGACCTGCTGGTGCTCGGTCGAACGGTCGGCCGCCGTCTCAGCATGCGCCGTTTCGTTGGTGGTCGCGACTAAGGCTAACGCCAGGGCGGTCGCACTCACGTACAGCCACTGGTGACGTTGACGGTTGGTTGGTTTCAAGCGATTATTAAGCATCCTATGGTTTTCCTTTCTACTTAAATAATGTTCGGATTTATCCAGCACAACACACAATTATTAATTAATACATTTTATGCATACAGCATACCATGACGGGATTATTTCGTCCATATACAAAATTTTATAATAACTGAATTGCATTTATTGTTTTCAATATATGGGCATTTATGAAAAATTAATGAGTTAATATACGATTATCCATTATCGATTAATAGTTACCATCAATCGACAACAATTCTTTCTTGATCATTCAGACCCCAACGAAAGTTACCGTTTGTTTTTACGATTTATTTTAAAATCGTTCGTTATTATTAATGTTAATCAACTCATTATTAGCCGTTTTATCATCTACATTCCGTCAGTTATACCTTATCTCATATTTCACCGGCAACGCCAAAAAGCCCCAGACAACGTTTTTCGCTGTCTGGGGCTGCGGTTTCACTTCTAGTCACCCACCGCCACGTCGGTACGTGGGCTAACCTGGTACTGCTTATCCAGGTTGTGGGCTAAGTAATTCACGCGTTTTAAAATCTCCCGCCGCGTAATGATTCCCCGGAAGGTCATCTCCGCATCGACCAAGGGGATAAAGGGTTCGTCCACCAATAAATTAAGAATCGTTTCCAGTTTGGTGGCATCGTCGACCCAGTGACGAATCGGCTGCATTACTTCGGCAACCTGGACCCCACTTAATTGGTCCACGGCCGCCCCGGGAACCCGTAAGAGCCGGTCGGTCACGGCCGATAACGCCAACATCCCCTGAAGGTGGTCATCCGGTGATAGGACCGGAATGCGGGTGTACCCCACCTTGGAAAGCACCATCAACGCGTGCTCTAAATTATTGGTGGCGGTCACGTTGGCCACCTTATCCGCCGAAATCACGTAACTCTTAGGACTCTGACGGAGTAACGCGGCGACTGCAGGATCTAACATACCGTCATCCTTTCTGCCTAGCGTTCAAACGTAAAATGCAACTTGGTCACGGGCCGCGCGTCGCGGGTGTAGTATTGGACCTGCCACTGGTCGGGCGTCACGGTTACCACCGCGCAAGTCCCCCCCAAGTGGCGAAACTCGCCGCGGGGCTGACTAATGCTGCCCGGATTCAGGAACAAGCAGCCCCCCGCCATCTCGACGGCCAGTTCGTGCGTATGCCCGTAAAAGGCCGCTTGGGCCCCAACGGCTTGGGCGTGTAAGGAGAGTTTGGTCAGATCCCAGTTCACGGCATCGCGGTGACCGTGCGCCAACAAGACCCGACAGCCGTTGACTTCGGGCGTTAGCACCAGCGGAAAGCGGTCATCACTATCCATGTTGCCCCGAACGGCCGCGACCCCGTCGAACCAGGGATCATCGGCGGCGAGTTCCGAGTCGCCACAGTGAAAGACCGCGTCGGCATGGAATTGGTGCTTCAACGTGTCGAGAATGGCGCGATCGCCATGGTTGTCACTAATTACTAACCAGCGAGCCATCTCTACGCCTCCCACCATTCGTCAAATTCCTGTAACATCGCCGCCGTAGCCTTAGCCCGGTGGCTCAACTGATTCTTCTTGGCCATTGGCATTTCCGCAAAGGTCTGGTGTTCGCTCGGCACGAAGAACAGCGGGTCATAACCAAAGCCGTCGGTCCCCCGCGGGGCGGTCAGAATCGTGCCGACCACCTCACCCGTGGTCACCAGTTCGTGACCGTTGGGCTTGACCAACACCAGCGAGGTATGAAACCGCGCTGTCCGCTGGGTTGCCGGAACGCCTTCCAACTTAGTCAACAATTTCACTTTATTCTTTTCGTCGTCGTGATCCCCGGCGTAGCGCGCCGAGTAGATGCCCGGTTCGCCGTTAAGGGCGTCGACCATCAGACCGGAATCATCGGCCAACACGGGTAACTGGGTCGCCTGCGCGACCGTTGTGGCCTTAAGTTGCGCATTTTCGGTAAAGGTCTTGCCGGTTTCGGGAACCGCCGGTAGGTCGGGAAAATCGGCCAACGTTTTGACCGTGATGCCCTTGGGTTCAAAGATGGCCCGAAACTCCCGGGCCTTCCCGGCGTTCGTGGTCGCAATGACTAAAGTATCTGCCATAATTCTATTCAGCCTCCAAATCAATTTGGGTTAACGTCTCTAGGGAAATTGCCTGCGCGTGGACCGGGGTGGTATCGAGCCAATGGTTCGCGGCCCGGTCAAAGCCGGTCACCTCTCCGGTCGTATAATAGGTCGCCTGCGGTTGCGGCTGGCCCGTTGAATTCGCCAGGTTCCAGTAATCGAGTAACGCCGTGACCGCGTTGGCGGTGGCGGTACCGGGATCGATCAGTTGCACACCCGGCCCCAGCACCCGTTGAATGACCTGCCGTAACAGTGGAAAGTGCGTGCAGCCCAGAATCAAGGTATCGATCTGCGTGCCTTGCAGGGGAGCCAGTTTATCCGCCACCACCTGCTGGGCGTGCGGTGACGCCAGGTCGTTGGCTTCCGCGAGCTGCACAAACTCGGGACAGGCCAGACTGGTCACCGTATTACGGGGATCTTGGGCCAGGATGGTTTGCTGGTAGGCCTGACTCTTGACGGTCCCGGCGGTGGCAATCACCCCGATCTTATGGGTCTTGGTGGCCTGCACCGCCGCTCGGGCTCCCGGAGCGATCACCCCCACGACCGGAATCGCCAGGGTTTGTTGTAACGTCGGCAACGCCGCCGCAGTCGCGGTATTGCACGCCAGCACCAACAATTTGATGTGATCGTGGCGTTGAAGAAACGCCGCAATCTGTTGCGTAAACGTCAAGACCTCACTTTGGGGCCGCGGGCCGTACGGGAGCCGCTGCTGATCGCCCAAATAAACGGTCTTTTCCGTGGGAAGTAACCGTTGAACTTCCCTTAACACCGTTAAACCACCCACGCCCGAGTCCATAAATCCAATTGCCGCATTGCGCATGACGCCACGCCTCCTCAATCTTACTTGAACCTATATTATCGCCTTTTTATAAATCGGTTTCAAGCCAGATGCTAGAAAACCACGCCGCCCCAATAAGCAAGGTGGGCTTATAAAAAAGTTTTAAAATTGGCTGGTCCCTAGTGTCTGGGATTTTTTAAGGTATAATTACAGTATAATTACAAATTAGAGAAAACTTTTGGACGAAGGAGTCAATCATCGTGAAAAACTTATACCAAACCGTCATGAGCGACGCTGCGGGGGCGCCCTACCTGCCACAGCTCATCATTCGAGACGCGCTTATTCCGGAATTACTGGGGGACGATAAGGGGGCCATCGGTTACTGGGCAGGGAAATCCCTCGCCCGCAAATTTCCGTTGGGTAACCCTAAGGATGCCGCCATCTTCTTCCAACAGGTGGGCTTTGGGACGCTGACCTTACTTAAGCAAACGGGAGAAATGACCCGTTGGCAGCTCAGTGGCGAACCCGTCAAGCTCCGCAAACAACTGAAGGCCGATAATGATTTCACTCTAGAAGCCGGTTTTCTCGCCGAAATGATGGCCCAACAACTGGGCATCAGCGCCGAAGCCGAACTGGTGGAAACCAGTCGTAAACTGCGGGACCAGGCCGTAACGTTCGACGTCTACACGGACCCCAGCGACGTGATCCCCGATTACGATGCGCCGACCCCCCTCGACGTTATCGCCCCAGACACGCCGGAGACGCCCGACACGCCCCAACAATCGAAATAACGGTTTAAAAAAAGCGGACTCCGACCAGGAATCCGCTTTTTTAGCGCTGCCCGTTAGGCTTCAACGTATTGCGCCAGAATCTTCTTTAGTTGGTCTTTGGAGTGGTAACCCACGATGGAGTCCACCACTTCGCCATCCTTCTTCACCAATAACGTTGGGATACTCATGATGCCAAAGGATTGGGGCGTGTTCGGGTTCGCGTCAACGTCCATCTTGTTGAACGTGACCTGATCACTCATTTCTTCGGATAATTGTTCCACCACTGGTGATTGCATGCGACATGGGCCACACCACGTTGCCCAAAAATCAGTCAACGTGACACCCGTTGCCGTATCTTGTTCGAAGGTCTTGTCCGTTGTTTCTGCTACCATAATACTGCCTCCTTAAAGGGATGATTAATAACCAGTAGCGCTAAAAAGTCTACAATCATTAGTCTACCAGAATCGGGTCAAATAACAACTGAATTGCTCACAACCGGTTTTTCGGTTACTGGAGTCGCACGATGGTCGAGCCGTCACCCCCGGCGTTAGCCGGCGAGAAACCAAAGCTCTTCACGCGCTTACTGCGTTTCAGGTAGTCGGTCACGCCCTTGCGCAGCGCCCCGGTCCCCTTACCGTGAATGATGGTCACGGACGGATAACCCGCCAGTAAGGCCGAATCAATGTACCGGTCGACTTCGGCCATGGCCTCTTCGTACCGGTGCCCCCGTAAATCCAGGGTCGGCGACATGCCGTTGGACCCCGTTCGCCGAATCGACGCCCGTGGTTGCTTCTTGGATTTAGCGGGATCGGCGGCCTTCTCGAGGTCGGTCGTGGCGATCTTCATCTTCAAGATGCCCAGTTGGACCTCCCAGTGTTGGTCGTCGAGTTGCTGCATCAGCACCCCGGTCTGGCCATACGACTTGACCAGGACACTATCACCCTTTTTGAAGGTGTGCTTGGCCTTTTCTCGCCGTAAGACCTTGTTCTTCCGTAACCCAGTATCCTGTTGCAGGGCGTTCAACGCCCCCTGCGCGGCGATCAGTTCGTCTTCCTTGACCACGCTCTTACCGGCGTCTAACTGTTTCTTGCGCAGGTCACTAATGATCTGGTTGGCGCGTTTGCGGGACTCGTCCACAATCCGGTTCGCTTCCCGTTTGGCGTCCAACAACAATTGATCCTTCTGGTGTTGGTACTGGTCAAACTGCTTTTGTAACTGGTCGTGCAGTTCCGTAGCCTCGGTCAGTTGACTTTCCAGGTTGGCCGCATGGCTATCGGCTAAGCGTTTCTGCTCGGTCAAGTCACTGATCATGGCGTTTAAGTCCTGACTATCTTGGTCGGTCAACCCCCGGGCGGCAGCCACCACCTGGCTCGGCATCCCCAGGCGGGCGGCAATGTCTAAGGCGTTACTGCGTCCCGGAATCCCGATCAACAGACGATAGGTCGGTTGAAGACTGTCCGCATCGAACTCCATGCTGGCGTTGATGGTTTCCGGCCGGTTATACCCGTAAGCCTTCAGCTCGGGGTAGTGGGTCGAGACCATCACGTAACTACCCAGCGTCCCGATCTGGTCCAAAATCGCGATGGCTAACGCCGCCCCCTCTTGCGGGTCGGTCCCGGCACCCAGTTCATCGATGATGACCAGGCTGCGGTCGTCGGCCTGCTTTAGGATGCTGACGATGTTTTCCATGTGGCCGGAGAAGGTACTCAGGCTTTGCTCAATGGACTGTTCGTCCCCGATGTCGGCAAAAATGTCGTCGAAGACCCCGATGACACTATTTTCGTTGGCCGGGATGAATAACCCGGACTGTCCCATCAGTTGGACCAGGGCCAACGTCTTTAACGTGATGGTCTTCCCACCGGTGTTGGGCCCCGTCACGATGATGGTCTTATAGTCCTTGCCAATGGCGATGTCGTTGGCCACGACCTTCTTGGGGTCGATCAGCGGGTGACGCGCCTGCCGCAAGTTGACCTGGTTTGCCAACGAGAGCTTGGGTTCCGTCGCCTTGATTTGGTGAGCGTAACGGGCCTTGGCGTTGATAAAGTCCAAGTGACCTAAAATCTCGGCGTTGCGTAAGATCTCATCCTGATACGGCGTGAGTAAGGCCGTCAATTCGGCCAAGAGTCGTTGTTCTTCATGGCGCTCGTCCATTTGATTCTGCCGTAAGCGGTTGTTCAGACTCACGACCGCTTGGGGTTCGATAAACAGCGTTTGGCCACTGGCACTCTGGTCGTGCACGATACCGCCGAAGTGTTGCTTGTATTCCGAACGAACGGGAATCACGTACCGGTCATCACGAATCGTGACGATAGTTTCGCTCAAATACTTGGCGTCCTTGCCCCGCGTGTACTGATCCATGTTTTCGCGGATCGCCGCGGCGGTCTGCGCGATGTGTTGCCGAATCTGGCGTAACTCGGGAGAGGCGTCGTCGGTCAGATGGCCGTCGCCCTCCAGTGATGTGCGTAGGCGCCACGTCACGTCCGGTAAGGTCACCAGTTCGCGAACTTCGCGATTGAGTAACCGTAACGTCAGTTGTTTTTCGGCGAGTTGGTCGAAGAACTTGACCACGGAACTCGTGGTCCACAGTACCCGGCTGATTTGCGCCAGCTCGAGGCCGTTTAACACGGCCTCCAGAGCTAGCCGCTTCAAGTGCGGACGAATGTCATCCAGTTTGGGTAACGGAATCCCGCTTTCCAACCGGTAGATGTCCGCCCCGTCTTGGGCCTCGTCCAACCACCGTTGTAATTTTTTGCTGTCGGCTGTGGGCTGCAATTTAGCCAGTTCGTGTTGTCCGGCCGCCGAGACCAGATAACCCTGAATGGCTTGCTTGATCCGCCCATATTCCATGATGGTTAGTGTTTTTTGATTCATGGGAGCTCCTTTTTTAAAGCGTCACCCTAATGCTGGGTCAGCCACCACTGATAGACCTGGTGGGACAAAACCGGAGTCTCCTTGACGACCCACTGCGCCACGGTGGACGTCTTGTAGGTCGCCTGAAAACTGTCGATTGGCAATAGAATGAGTAAATTGAGTAACAAAAAGATAATCACGTAACGAATAGCCAAATTAATCAAGCCACCCGCCAAGGAATTTACCTGGTGAATGACTGGTAACCAGGTCACCTTATTCAGCCCATAGGACACGCGGCGCACCACGAAGTACCCCACGGTCAGAATGGCGGAGAAGGCCAGCCCGTTGAGAAAAAAAGCACTACTTTGGCTGGCCGTGACCGCACTGACCGAACTATTGAGAGACAGGTTACCGAAAAATTGACTTAACCCGCTGGCTAAGGGTTTGGCCCCAAAGCGTGCGGCGATCCAGACCACCAGGTAGCCCACGGTCAGGAGCAGTTGTAGCACTAACCCCCGGTGAAAGCCGCGGTAAAAGCCCCAGGCCAGGATCAACACGATTCCAATACTTAGCAGCAAACGCTACTCCCCCGTTTCCTTAGTGGGTGCCTGGGGCTGTTCTGCCGACGTACTGGTGGCTGCAGTAGCTGCAGTGTCTGCAGCGTCTGCGGCCGCCGCCATCTTCAATTGATCCGAAATCGCGTTAAACGCCATCAACACGGCGGCGTCTTCCTTACTGATATCTGGTGACACTTGTTTTAATTGTTTAAATTGTTCGTTTAATAGGGTCGTTACGGCGCGCATGTGATCATCGGTCGCTTGGCCGACAATCGTGTACGGTTTACCCGCAATGACCGCCTTGAAGCGGTGAGTTTGTTCCGTCATCTCATGATTCCCCCTAATTTTCACAACGTCTTATTTTACCATTAATCCTAGGTCCGGCCTAGTTTTAGACCCGTTTGAAAACCAGGGCAAACAAAAAGGGCGGAAATCCGCCCTTGGTGCTTGCTTACTTTTGTTCTTTGCCCGCGTTAGGATCAACGGTCCCGTCTGCTAAGAACGTGTTCAAAACAGATTCGACCATGTCCCATTCTTCGTCGGATTCGATCAATTGCAGGTCGCCCCCGGAAGGATTGGCTGGGTCATCGTCTGCTGGTAAGGCGTAGGCCTGAATGTCGACTTCTTCGTCGTCACTCTTGCCAGCAGGGTAAATCAAAATGTAAGACTTACCAAAGTCGTCGGATTCAAACGTAAATAACACATCGTATAACTCTTCGTTGCCGTTTTCATCAACTAATGTAATTTGTTCTTGGTCTTCGTTCATGGGAAACCTCACTTTTCTCGGGTTAACTTGCCCTTGCGATCCAAGTAGTTCTGCAAAATCAACCCAGCTGCTAATTTATCAATGACGCGCTTGCGTTTCCGCCGAGACGTGTCAGCTTGTTCCACTAACATACGCTCCGCTTCCACCGTTGTCAACCGCTCATCTTCGAAGTCGACCGGTAAATGAAACCGATCCGTTAACATTTGACCGTAACGCTGCGAGGCGGCGACCCGGGGCCCTAAAGTATTGTTCATATTCTTGGGCAGTCCGACCACAAACCCGTCAACGTCATGGGCCTTCACTAATTCAGCGACCCGGTCCAAGCCAAACACTTCATTTTCTTCGTCAATCGGGATGATCTCGATTCCTTGGGCCGTCCAGCCCAACGCATCACTAATTGCGATCCCGACAGTGCGAGATCCGACATCTAATCCCATTAACTTCATGAAGGCTTCACCGGTCCATTCTGATTAAGATAGAAACGCACGAGTTCTTCAATGATCTCGTCACGTTCGTGTTTGCGAATTAAATTCCGCGCATCATTGATTCGCGGGATGTACGCAGGATCGCCCGATAGCAGGTACCCGACAATCTGATTAATTGGGTTATAACCCTTTTCTTCTAGTGCCCGATAAACCGTGACCAGCGTCTCGTGGACATCCTTCGGTTGATTAGCGCCAAAGTCAAAATACATCGTTTTGTCTAATGAACTCACTATATAACACCCCCGCACTTCCTCACTTAGTGTTAATTTTACTCGATTGCCTAGCAAACTACAACGACCGACCCCCGATGTAATCTTTTCGTAATACAAACTCGGGGCCGATTTCTCCCAGTTCAGCCTGGGACTTCACCTTTCGGAGAGTTTACTATACCACTAATAGACCAATAACCCAACTATTTGATTCTCTATAGGAATCTCCTAATTAGACCAATCCAAAAAGCGCGATTCCCGGTTGGGAATCGCGCTTCCATTAACTAATTTCTAGTTTCACAGACTAGTCGAGATGCCCCTAGTCCTGTTCCTGCAACCAGGCACTGGCCGCACTCATGGCGTCCGGCAAACCAGCGGGGTTCTTCCCCCCCGCTTGGGCGAGGTTTGGTCGGCCACCGCCGCCCCCGTTGATCTTAGGCGCAATGGCTTTGATCAAGTCGCCGGCCTTGACCTGCTTTTGCTTGTCCGCACTGACCGCAACGATCAGGTTGGCCTTGCCGTTGACTTCCGCCCCTAAGACCAAGACGTCGGATAACGCCTTGTCCCGCCAGGTGTCGGCTAAGGCCCGCAGTTGGTCCATCTTTGAAACTTGCACGGTCCCACTGATCAGCGTGTAGTTGCCCGCCGTTGCCACGTGGTCAAAGACGGCGCCGGCCTGTTGTCCGGCCAACTTGCCTTCCAAGGTCGCTTGCTTTTGTTGCAGCTCCTTGACCTGGGCTTGTAAGGCCTGGACCCGCGTTTCGATGTCGTTGGTCTGGGTGACCTTCAAGTCGGCGGCCACGGCGTCTAAGATGGCGCTGCGGTCGTTCAGGTACTTGTACGCCGCCGCAGAGGTCACGGCTTCAATCCGCCGGACCCCGGCGCCGACCCCGGATTCGGAGGTAATCTTGAACAAGCCAATCTCGTTGGTGTTCTTAACGTGGTTCCCCCCACAGAATTCGGTGACGAAATCGCCCGCACTGACGACCCGCACGGTCTTACCGTACTTCTCGCTAAACAGTGCAATGGCGCCCATCTTCTTGGCACTTTCGATGTCGGTCACCACGGTCTTGACGGGTAGTTCCGCAAAGATCTGTTGGTTGACGATGGCTTCGGCCTTTTCCAGGTCCGCCGGGTCAACTTGACCAAAGTGGGTGAAGTCAAACCGCAGGTAATCGCCTTCGACTAGGGAACCGGCCTGTTGGGTGTGTTCACCGAAGACCTCGCGTAAGGCCTTATCCAACAAGTGGGTCGCGGTATGGTTCTTTTCGACCTTGCTGTGGAAGACTTGGTCGACCTTCAAGTCGTAGGTGACGCCCTTCTTCAACGGCGAAACCACGTCTAAGGTGTGCAGGTTTTGGCCGTTCGGAGCGTGTTGCACGTCCTTGACGTGGGCCACCACGTGACCTTCTAGGTCGTAGATGTCCCCGTGATCAGCCACTTGGCCCCCCATTTCGGCGTAAAACGGCGTGGTGTCGAACATGGCTTCGGCGGTGCCGCTAACGGCTTCGTCCGCCAGTTGGTCGTCGACGACCAGTTCGGTCAACTTGCTGTGCGTTTCCAGTTGGGTGTAGCCCACGTATTCGCTAGGCGTCTTGACGTTGATCAGCAGGTCGTGTTGTAAGCCCATGGCCTTTTGCTTGCCCCGAGCGTTACGGGCCCGGTCCTTTTGCTTTTGCATTTCGGCCTTGAACCCGTCCTGATCGACCGTGACGCCTTGGTCGATGGCGTATTCTTGCGTCAATTCAACCGGGAAGCCGTAGGTGTCGTAGAGCTTGAAGGCGTCGGGACCCGCAATCTGCTTGCCACCGGTCTTCTTCAAGTCGGCGATCAGCCCGTTCAATAGGTCCAACCCACCGGTCAGAGTTTCGCCGAACCGGTCTTCTTCGGAACGAACGATTTTCGCAATGTAGTCCTTTTGCTTCAGCACTTCTGGGTAGTAGGACTGCATGATTTCGCCCACGATGGGTACCAGTTGGTCCAAAAAGGCGCCCTGGATACCCAACTTTTGGCCGTTGACGACCGCCCGCCGAATCAACCGGCGAATGACGTAGCCCCGGCCTTCGTTGCCCGGTAAGGCCCCGTCGCCGATGGCAAAAGTAATCGCCCGCGCGTGGTCGGCAATCACCTTAAAGGAGATATCGTCTTCCGCGTTGGCGCCGTACTTTTTACCGTCACTTAAGGCCTGCGTCTTTTCGATCAACGGTAAGAACAGGTCGGTTTCAAAGTTCGTCTTGGCGTTTTGGAAGATGGAAACCACCCGTTCGAGGCCCATCCCCGTATCAATGTTCTTCCGGGGCAGTGGCTTGTAGCTGCCATCCGGTTCGTGGTTGAACTGGGAGAACACGATGTTCCAGACTTCGAGGTAGCGTTCATTTTCGCCCCCCGGGTAATTTTCGGGATCATCGGCGGCCAGGTTGTTGAAGCTTTCGCCCCGGTCGTAGAAGATTTCGGAATCGGGACCCGAAGGCCCTTCACCGATATCCCAGAAGTTGTCTTCGACCGGGATGATGTGGTCCGGCGCCACGCCGGCCTTTTCCCAGTACATCTTGGCGTCGGTATCCTTAGGGTAGACCGTCATGTACAGCTTATCGGGGTCCCAACCGAACCAGTCGGGTGACGTTAACAGTTCCCAGGCCCAGGTGATGGCTTCCTTCTTGAAGTAATCACCGACCGAGAAGTTTCCGAGCATTTCAAACAGCGTGTGGTGCCGCGCCGTCCGACCCACGTTTTCGATATCGTTGGTCCGGATACTCTTTTGTGAACTGGTCAGGCGCGGGTTCTCGGGAACCACCTGGCCGCTAAAGTACTTCTTCATCGTGGCGACCCCGGAGTTGATCCACAGTAAGGACGGGTCGTCCTTAGGCACTAAGGATGCACTGGGTTCGATGGTGTGCCCCTTCGACTGGAAAAAGTCGAGGTACATCTGTCGAATTTGACTACTACTGAGCTCTTTCATCTCTAAAAACCTCCAAAAAAAGATAAAAACACCGTTGCCCGTAAAGACGCCGAAGCGCGGTACCACTTTACTTGCAACGATGTTTAGTCGTTAACCTCTTAAACTCATAACGCTGAGTCGCGATGTTTCACGAGGGAGCACCGGTCACCACGATTCGTTTTTCACAGCGACCAAAACGTTTCTGAAAATCGACAACGACCGGCATATCCTCTACTAATATTTAATTGTCCACTTGAAATTATAGGTGGGACGCTACCGGTTGTCAATTCTTATTGATAGCGATCCGAATCGCGCTTACGCCGCTTACGTTCCGCTCTGGCGGCCGCTCTGGCGGCAATCCGCTTGTCCTGGTCCTTCTTGGCGTGGATAGCCTGCTTGATTTGGTGTTTGTACCCTGGCTTAATCTTCTTTTTCTTCTTCTTGACCATCCCAATCAGCGTCGGGTCCAGATGTTGCGTGGACTTGCGCCGCTTGGTCCGGCGGTTTCGGTCGTACGAATCGACGATTTCACCGTTACTGATGCGCTTAGGCTCGAAGTGAATCCCCAATGCTTCAATCTCGGAGACCAGCTTTTCTTCGCCCGGCGAGTACAGGGTGATGGCCGTTCCCGGCATTCCCTGCCGGCCCGTCCGACCGACCCGGTGAATGAAGAAGTCGAGGTCTTCGGGAATATCGTCGTTGATCACGTGCGAGACCCCTTCAATATCGATTCCCCGCGCGGCCAAATCGGTCGCCACGACGTATTGGTATTGCAGGTTTTTGACCTCACGCATGACCCGCTTCCGTTCCCGCGGTTTGATACCCCCGTGAATCATGGCGACCTTTAACCCCTGATTCTTCAGGTAGTCGTGTAATTCTTCGACCCGGGTCTTGGTATTGGCAAAAATCAAGACCAGGTAGGGTTCGCCCATGGTAATCAGTTGGTAAATCAACCGGTTGCGGTCCTGACCCTTGGTGGAAATCAACCAGTTATCGATGGTGTCACTGATGATGGCCGACGCCGGGATTTCCTCGATCACGGGATGGTTCAGATACTTGCGTAAGAACGGGTTAAGTTTTTGCGGAATTGTCGCCGAAAAGACCATCATTTGCAGGTTCTTCGGCATCCGGCTGGCAATCTTATCGACCTGGTCCAAGAATCCGAGGTCCAGCGTCATGTCGGCTTCGTCCACCACGAACTGCCGCGCCGTGTGAACGTCTAAGGCGTCGGACTGGATCAAATCCATGACCCGTCCGGGCGTCCCGATGACCAGTTGCGGTTGGAAATTATGCAGCTTGTTCAATTGCCGCTGTTTGTCGGTCCCCCCGACGTAGTTACCGATGCGAATCTCAAACGGCGCTTCGGCAGCTAACTGTTCGGCCGCACTGTGAATCTGGTAGGCCAGTTCCCGGCTAGGCGTGGTGATCACGGCCTGGACCTGGTTATCACTGGTCAATTGGTTAAAGATTGGCAGTAAAAAGGTATGGGTCTTGCCACTCCCCGTCTGGGACTGACCCACGACGTCCTTACCGGCGGCGATGATGGGAATCAATTTCTCTTGAACGGGCGTGGGTTGTTTGAACCCAATCTTCTGTAACGCCGTCATTAAATATGGCTGCAAATGAAACTCGTTAAATGTTGCGGTCATGCTATTCTCCTTTGTCTTGCGCGACCAGGGCGTCCAACTCGTGGATCACCTGGTCAATTTCTGCTTGGTCGTGGGCCGTGGCACCACTGGCTAAGGCGTGGCCGCCCCCACCGTGCGCCTTGGCGAGGCCGTTGATCGACGGACCCTTCGACCGTAACCGAATGCGGTAGGTGTGATCCTTGGCTTCCACGAAGAAGGCCCAGGCCACAACCGTGGTGATCTTACCGGGTAACGGTACGACCGCGGAAGTCGAGTCGGTCTCGCCCAATTCGAACGGTTCGAGGTCGGCGTCGCTTAATTTCAGGTAAGCGGCCCCGCTAGGTAAAATCGTCAAATTCTGGTACACGTAAGCCGAGAGTCGGGCCATCGCTGGTGAAACCTCGTCTTCGGCCTGGTTGACGTCGCTGGCCGAAAAGCCGGTCGCCATCAATTTACCCGCCACGGCCATGGTGTGGGCCGAGGTGGCCGGGTACATGAAGCGACCCGTGTCACCCACGATACCGGCGTAAAATAGCCGGGCGGCCTCTTGCGGTAACGTTAACTCGCTAGCGTTGGCCGCGTAAAAGTCGTACAGCATTTCCGAAGTACTCGACGCCTGATCTAAGACCCATTGCAGGTCCCCGAAGGCGTCGTCGTTGGGATGGTGGTCGATTTTCACGACGGCCTTCCCGGTGTGCCAGCGGTCGTCATCGACGCGGGGTTGGTTGGCCGTGTCGACCACGATTACCAACGCGTTGGCGTACTGGTCGTCGGCCACGTCGGTATCGGCCTGGCCCAGCCAATCAAAGCCGGCGTAGTGTTTGCCGACCGCTAAGATGGTCTTGTCGGGAAAACTGGCCCGCAAAATTTCGCGCAGACCCAGTTGAGCCCCCACGCAGTCCGGATCTGGATGCTGGTGTCGGTGAATAATAATGGTTTGGTAGTGTTTGATTTCTTCTAAAATGGCGTTTTCAATGGCCATGCTGCTCACCCGTTCTTTCCGATTGGCGGGATAACCCGCCGCAATACTGCGTTTCAGTATACAAGTTTTGGGGGGTAATTTCAAAGAAAGTCTGTCTAATCACCCCATAAAGGTAGCCGAACGTTTTCAAAGCTCTGGGCGGCTAGTCCCGTGATGGTGATGCCCAGCAGGCGAATCTGTTCGTCGGCCGTGGCCACCTCGTGGTACAACTGGAGGGCCAACTCATAATAGGTCGTCGCCTCGTTGGTCAAAAAGTCTTCCTGGGTGATCCGCTTGGTGACCGTGGTAAAGTCGCTGGTCCGCAGCTTCAACACCAGCGTTTTACCGTGGCGTTGCTTCTGGGCGACCGTCTGGGCCACCATGGTCGCTAGGCGGCGCAACTGGTTTTCCACCTCGCCCGCCGTGGTCAGCGGCGGCCCGTACGTCCGCTCCTTGCCGATCGACTTACGTTCCCGCTGATACTCGACGGGCCGCTCGTCGATGCCGCGGACCCGCTGGTACAAGATGTAGCCGAACTTGCCAAAGTCGTGGATCAGCTCCAACTGCGACCGTTGGTACAGGTCGGCACCGGTCTGGATGCCCAGGTCGTGCATCTTGGGGACGGTCTTCTTGCCCACGCCCCGGAACCGCTCGATGGGCAGCGCCATCAAGAAATCATGCGCGTCTTCGGGCAGGATCACGCTCACCCCCACCGGCTTACGGAAATCCGAGGCCTCCTTGGCCAAGAACTTACTGTAAGAAATCCCCGTCGAACAGGTTAGGTGGGTCTGATCGTAAATTTCGGCCTGCAGTTCGTGGGCCACCTGGACCGCCGAATGCAGATGGTGCTTGTTCTCAGTGACGTCTAAGTAGGCCTCATCGAAGGCCACCGGTTCGATCTTATCGGTGTACTCGTGAAAGATGCGGTGAATCTGTTCGGAAATCTCCCGGTAATGGGGAAAGTTCGGGGTTTGAAAGATGGCTTCGGGACATAATTTTAAGGCCTCGTTGGCGCTCATGGCCGAGTGGACCCCGTGTTGGCGCGCCAGGTAATTGGCGGTCGTGACCACGCCTCTCCCCCCGGTTTTACGCGGGTCCTTGGCGATGATCAGCGGGTGCCGCCGAAATTCGGGGTGGTCGCGCATCTCGATGGACGCATAAAAGGCATCCATATCAACGTGAATGATTTTGCGTTGTGTGAATTTTGCCGCCGGTCGTGGCACGTCTTCCACCCCTTTCAAGTCGTGACTCATCATTAGTTCCATTATAACGGAACGTTTGTTCGTTTGCATCCCCCCGCTCCCGAAAAAAAAACGACCCCACAGTGGAGTCGTTACGTTACCAGCTTATTTAGCGTCGCCGTCTGCCTTAGCATCAGTGTCTTCAGCCTTAGCTGAATCGGCTGAGGCAGCGTCGTCGTTTTTGGCGGGCTTGGCGTCATCAGCGGGTTTCGCTGAAGCGTCCTGGTCCTTAGCGGCTTCTGCCGCAGCAGGGGCCGTCACCGCTTGGGGTGCTTGGGCCGTGACTTGGGCAATGGCCCGTAAGTCGAAGACCAAGTAGATTCCGTCACAGTCCAGGGTCACCGTTTTGTCGGCTTGGTTGATTTCGTCAATCACACCGTGTAAGCGCCCGATGGTGATCACGTGATCGCCCTTTTTCAGTTCGCTCATCATGTCCCGGTGCTTCTTTTGTTGCTTTTGTTGTGGCCGTAACATCAAGAAATACATCAACGCCAAGAAGACCACTAAGATGATCAACGTGGAGTATTGGCTGGCCGCAGCAACTACCAGATTACTTAACACATTTGTTCACTCCTTCTGTAGCTTACTCTAATGAACAACTTTACCAGACTACGGGGAATCCGTCCAATTATTTCTAGAAGTTCTTGGGATGTTCGGCATTGTAGCCGTACTTTTCGAAAACCTCGGCGCGTAAGTCTAACAAATTGTCGTCTAAAATTGCTTGCCGGACCCGCTTCATCAGGTGATGCAAGAAGTACAAGTTGTGATAGCTGGTCAAGCGCCGCCCCAGGTCTTCGTCCGCCTTAAACAGGTGGCGGAGGTAGGCGCGGGTGTAGTGCCGACAGGTATAGCAGTCGCACTCGGAATCAATGGGGCGAAAATCGTGAGCGTAAGCCGCGTTTCTGACCACCAACCGCCCGTGACTGGTCATGCAGGTTCCCCTCCGGGCGATCCGGGTCGGCAAGACGCAGTCGAACATGTCGACCCCGCGAATCACTCCGTCGATCAGTGAATCGGCGGTCCCCACGCCCATTAAATACCGGGGCTTGTTGGTGGGCAGTAGCGGCGTGGTCAGTTCCAAGATCCGGTTCATTTCCGACTTGGATTCCCCCACCGATAACCCGCCAATCGAGTAACCCGGAAAATCCAGGCTGACCAGGTCGTGGGCCGATTGCCGGCGCAGGTCTGCGTAGCCGGCCCCCTGAACGATGCCAAACAAGCCTTGGTAATCGGGATGTGCGTGGGCCTTGAGTCCCCGTTCCGCCCAGCGCGACGTGCGTTCCACGGAGTGTTTGACGTAGTCGTAGCTTTCAAAAAACGGCGGGCACTCGTCGAGACTCATCATGATGTCCGGCCCCAGTTTATTTTGAATGTTGATGGCCTTTTCGGGCGACAAGAAGAGCTTGTCCCCGTTAAGCTCGTTGCGGAAATGCACGCCTGCTTCGGTCAACTTCCGGTGCTTGGCCAACGAAAAGACCTGAAAGCCCCCGGAATCGGTGAGGATGCCCTTGGGCCAGTTCATGAACTGGTGTAAGCCCCCCGCCTCTGCGACCAGGTCGGGCCCCGGTTGCAGCCAGAGATGATAGGTATTGGCCAGCACGACCTGCGAGCCCATCTCGTCGAGTTCTTCGGGACTGAGGGCCCCCTTCATCGCCGCCTGGGTCCCTACCGGCATAAACATTGGCGTCTGGAAAGTCCCGTGGGGGGTGATGACTTCCCCTAGGCGGGCACCCGTGTGCTTTTCGGTTTTAATCAGCTGATACTTAATCGCGGGTTCCATAGCTTCCTCCATTACTTGATGAACATCGCGTCACCAAAACTAAAGAAACGATACTTCTCGGCAATGGCGTGCTGGTAGGCGTTTAAGATCCGTTCCCGGCCGGTAAAGGCGGCGACCAGCATCACCAACGTAGACTTAGGCAAGTGGAAATTGGTGATAAACGCGTCGACCACCTGCCACTGATAGCCTGGTTTGATAAAGATGTCGGTCCACCCGGAATCGGCACGGAGTTGACCGTGAAACTTGGTCCCGATGGTCTCCAGCGTGCGAATCGACGTGGTCCCGGTCGCGACGATGCGACCACCGTGGGCCCGAACGTCGTTTAACGTCCGGGCGGCCTGCTCATCGAGGCGGTAGAACTCGCTATGCATCTTGTGGTCGTCGATGTTGCGCTCTTCCACGGGCCGAAACGTTCCTAACCCCACGTGCAGCGTCAGGTAAACCAGCTTCACACCCTTGGCGACCACTTGATTGAGCAACTCTTGCGTCCAATGCAGCCCGGCCGTGGGGGCGGCCGCCGACCCATTTTCCTTGGCGTAAATCGTCTGGTAGCGGTCCGGATCGTCGAGCTTGGCCTTAATGTAGGGCGGTAACGGCGTCTCACCCAGGCGCTCCAGGATTTCCATAAAAATCCCGTCGTAGTGAAACTCAATCAAGCGAATCCCGTCCTCACGTTCCTCGGTGATGGTCGCCGTCAGTTGCCCGTCACCAAAGCTGACCGTGGTCCCCACCCGCAGGCGCTTGGCGGGCTTCATCAGGGTCTCCCACACGTCACCTGCGACGTTGTGTAAGAGGAGGACCTCGACGTGGCCGCCGGTTTCCGGTTTCACGCCGTACAACCGGGCGGGCATGACGCGCGAATTATTCAGCACGACGGCATCCCCGGGGTGTAGTTCAGCTAAAATGTCGTAAAAATGCTTATCGGCCAAGTCACCGGTCTGGTGATCGAGCACCAGCAAGCGGGACGTATCCCGTTGTTTGATTGGGGTCTGGGCAATCAATTCATGCGGCAAATCGTAATCAAAATCCGCTAAGGTCTCCGTCATGGTGAAGTCCTCCTTTTAAGCCAGTCTAATCATCGGTGGGCAACGGTCGTCCCAGGTGGCGGTAGCCGGCTTCGGTGACCACGCGCCCCTTGGCCGTACGCTTCAGAAATCCGCGTTGTAACAGGTAGGGTTCGTACATGGCCGCCACCGTTTCGGTTTCTTCACCGATGTTGGCCGCCAGGGTGTTAAGGCCCACCGGACCGCCGTTATAGTAGTCGATCATGGTGGTCAGTAACTTGATATCCGTCGAGTCTAGCCCCGCGGAATCCACGCGTAACAGGGTCAACGCGTGGTCCACGATTTCCGGATCGATGGTGTCGTGATCCGGGGAAACTTCCGCGAAGTCGCGGACCCGCTTCAATAACCGGTTGGCGATCCGCGGGGTCCCGCGAGAACGTAACGCGATGGCGTGCGCGCCGGCCGGGGCGATCGGCGTTTGAAAAATGTCGGCCGACCGCAAAACGATCTCTTCCAGGTCGTCGGCGTTGTAGTAAGCCATGTGTTCGACGATGCCGAACCGGTCCCGTAGCGGTGCCGATAATAGCCCCGCCCGCGTCGTGGCCCCAATCAGGGTAAACGGCGGTAACGGAAAATGCACCGGATGCGCGGTCGGGCCTTGCCCCACCACGATATCGATGTAGAAGTCTTCCATCGCCGAATATAGCATTTCTTCCACGACCTTCGGCAACCGGTGAATTTCGTCGATAAATAAGATGTCCCCAGGTTGTAGCTCGTTTAACAAGGCGACCAGGTCCCCCGGCTTTTCAATGGCCGGACCACTGGTCGTGCGCACCTGCACGCCCATCTCGTTGGCGATCACCCAAGCTAGGGTGGTCTTCCCTAAGCCGGGTGGGCCGTACAGCAACACGTGGTCCAGGGACTCTTCGCGTTGCTTCGCCGCTTGGATGTAGACGTTTAATTCGTGTTTGATCGGTGCTTGCCCGATGTATTGCCCCAGCGTTTGGGGTCGTAAGGATTTCTCCACGGAATCTTCTCTGGCGTCCTCCGGTTCTGGTGACACTATCCGGTCGTCGTCTGCCATGACCGACCCCTCCTTTCTGACCTTACTTGGTCAATAAACGTAACCCTTCACTGAGATAATCGTTGGTATCGTGCCCCGCAAATTGCCGTAACTTGGGGGTCACCTTCTTGATGGCCGTTTCGCGGTAGCCAAGCGCCAGTAACGCAGCTAAGGCGTCGTCGAGTTGGGCGTTGCCCTCGCCAGTCGTGACGGTCTCCGGTTCGAAGAGGTCCGGCGTCTCGGCCGGAGCCAAATCGTCGAGCTTGCCTTGCAGATCCAAGACCAGCTGGCCGGCCGTCTTCTTGCCCACGCCGGGAAACTTGGTCAGAAAACTGACGTCGTTGGTCTTGATAGCCAGCATCAACCCTTGATGGTCCGGGTTGGCGAGAATCGCCAGGGCACTCTTCGGCCCAATGCCGCTGACCGCGATCAATTTCAAGAAGAGTTGCTTTTCCGCGTAGTCACTAAACCCGTAAAGGGTCTGGGCCGAATCGCTGACAGCCTGATAAACATAGATGGTCACTTGCTCGTCGACCGTGTAGCGGTAGGGGTTAGCCGTGTTGACCAGGTAGCCGACGCCGTGAACGTCCACCACGATATGGTCGGGCGTCACCGCCGCCACGGTTCCCCGCAGGTATTCATACATGCCAGTTTAGCTCCTTTAAGAAAACGTATGTTTGCATTTAAATTGTACCATAATTCCGGAAAAAATTAAGATGGACTACTCGCCCCAGTCATCCCCGCTGTGGTGCGGATCCTGGATGCGTTTGAACAGGCGTTCCAGGTCCTGGTCGGTCAGGTGGACCAACACGGGGCGACCGTGCGGGCAGTTAAACGGGTTTTCGGCCGTGGCCAGCTTGACCAGTAAGGCCCGGGCCTGCTGATCGTCTAAGTGGTGGTTGGCCTTGATGGCGCGTTTACAGCTCATCATGATGGCCGTCTTTTCCCGAAACGCTGCCACGGTCAGCTTACCATCCCGTAAGACCCAGTCGATCATTTCCTTGATGGTGTCGGTCTCCTGCCCCGCCTTAAACCAGGTCGGGTGTTCGTGGACGATAAAGCTGTTCGGACCAAACGATTCGAGGTTGAGCCCCACGCTGGCTAAGGTGTCTAGGTGGTCGTTTAAGGCCAAGACGTCGGTGGTGGGGTAATCCAGCACGATGGGCACTAAAAGCTTCTGTTCGTCGTCGCTGACCTCCCCAATCGCCTGCCGGTAGAACTCGTAGTTCACCCGTTCTTGGGCGGCGTGTTGGTCGATCAGATACAACCCATCGTCGGCCTCGGCCAACAGGTAGGTGCCGTGGACCTGTCCCAGATAACGCAACTGCGGAAACCGCGGAGTCGTCGGGAGCGGCGTGGCCGCGGTCTTCGCCGGGGCGGCTGATTCCGGCGCCGGCGTACCCAACGCCCAGACCTTCCCCTCGTGTTGGTACTTGGCGTCAAACTGTTGCACCAGCGGCAAGTTTAACTCCGCTTTTTTCTGCACCATCACGGGTTCCACCGGACTGGTCGCCGGGGTACTCAACGGGGCCGGACCCGCCGCAATCGGCGCTGAGGGCGTCGGTTGCGCGGTCGTGGGGGCCGATTGAGACGTGGGCGTTGCGGTCGGTCGCGGTGCCGGCTCGCGGTGCGTCAAGGTCGGGCCCGTGGTCGGCGTGTACTTCTGCGACGCGTCGTTTAACGCCATGGTCAGCTGGTCGCTAGCGCGTTCGTGCGACTTGGTCTGCGGTAGTTCGTTAAAGACGTCCGGAATCAAATTCTCCTGAGCCAACCGGTCGAACACCGTTTTTTGAATCAACTGGGTCAACTCGGGTTCCTGACTGATTCGGACCTCCTGCTTGGTCGGGTGCACGTTCACGTCGACCAATAGCGGGTCCATGGTGATGGCGAGCACCGCTAACGGGTAACGCCCGACCATGAGTTTCGACCCGTACCCCGCCACCAAGGCCTTACTGAGCTGGTAGTTGTGGATGTAGCGGCCGTTGAGCAGGATGGAAATGTACTGGCGACTGGCCCGCGTCAATTCGGGTAAGCTAACGTAACCGGTCACCTTAAAGTCGGAATTCTCCCCGGCAATCGCCACCATCTTCCGGGCACTCTGCACCCCGTAGATACCGGCGATCACCTGTTGGAGGTCGCCGCGCCCACTGGTCCGGGTCAGTTCCCGGCCGTTATGCACCAGCGAAAACGCGATGTCGGGATAACTCAGCGCGATACGGTTCACGATATCGGTGATCTTTGACAGTTCGGTGGTCGGCGACTTCAGGTATTTCAGTCGCGCTGGCACGTTGCCGAACAGGTCGGTGACCGTAATGTCGGTCCCCTTCCGCGCCGCCGCGGGTTCGTGGGCGACGATGTGGCCGCCCACGTTGTGGATCAGAGTCCCCACACCGCCGGTCGAGGTGGTCAGCGTCACGTCCGCCACGGAAGCAATACTGGGTAACGCTTCGCCCCGAAAGCCCAAAGACTGGACCTTGAACAGGTCGCGGCGGTCGGTGATCTTACTGGTCGCGTGCCGTTTGAACGCCATTTCGGTGTCGTCATCGGCGATCCCGTCGCCGTCGTCGACCACCGAGATGCGTTTGAGACCGGCCTCTTCGACCGTGATGTCGATTTGGGTACTGTGGGCGTCAATGGCGTTTTCCACTAATTCCTTGACCACGGAGGCGGGGCGTTCCACCACTTCACCCGCCGCAATCTGATCGGCTAACACCGAGGCTAATTCATGAATTTTCGCCATTGTGACCCTTCCTTTCGTGTGATTAAACTTTATTTATTGAGCTTCTGTTGCCACTGATAAACCTGGTTCATGATGGCCATCGGCGTCATCCCCATCAGGTTCAGGTCCTTCAATTGGTCTAAGACCTTGGCCTGCGTGGGGTTGAGTTCCGGTTCGTCCGTAAATAGCGACAACTGTTGGTCGGCGCCAACGGTCGCGTCGGTAGCGGCCGGTTCGGGGGCGGTGACCGTTGGTTCTGGCGCCGCCGAAGCTGGGCCGGCCGGCGGATTTACCGGCGCGGTTACCGGGGCAACGGCCGCGGTCTCCTGCCCCGTGATCACGGCTTTGGTCACGGTCGGCGCCGCGGCCGCCTGTTGTTCGAGTTCTTGTAAGATCACGTCGGCGCGGTGCAGGAGCGAATCCGGCATCCCCGCTAACTTGGCCACGTGGATCCCGTAGGACTTATCGGCCGGACCAGGCTGCACTTGGTGCAAGAAGACCAGGTCGCCGTCTTGTTCCACGGCCCCCACGTGCACGTTTTTCAATTGCGGGAGGACCGTGTCCAGCGCCGTCAGTTCGTGGTAGTGGGTCGAAAACAGGGTCTTGGCGTGGACCTTGTTGTGGACGTATTCCACGATGGCCTGGGCTAACGCCATCCCGTCGTAGGTCGCCGTTCCCCGCCCAATCTCGTCGAACAGGATCAGACTGTTGGCCGTCGCCTGGCTTAACGCCCGGTTGGCCTCCTGCATTTCGACCATGAAGGTACTCTGGCCCGAGATCAGGTCGTCGGCCGCCCCGATACGCGTAAAGATCTGGTCAAAAATCGGCATTTGCGCCTTTTCGGCGGGCACGAAACAGCCCATCTGCGCGATGATCACGGTCAAGGCCAGTTGCCGCATGTAGGTACTCTTCCCGGACATGTTGGGCCCGGTGATCAGCAAAATATTGGTATCGTCGGGCATGGTCACGTCGTTGGGTACGTAAGATTGGCGGCCCAGCACCTTTTCGACCACGGGGTGTCGGCCCTGCTGGATGTCTAAGACGTGGTCCGGCGTAAAGGTCGGCTTCACAAAGTGGTAGTCTTCGCTGACCACCGCAAAACTTTGGAGCACGTCTAAGCTGGCAATTGCGGCGGCCAGCGTTTGTAGCCGGGTGATGGCCTGCTTGACCTGTTCGCGCAGGTCCACGAACAGCTGGTATTCCAGGGCGACCGACTTTTCTTCGGCCTCTAAGATCAGGCGTTCCTTTTCCTTGAGTTCCGGCGTGGAAAACCGTTCGGCGTTGGCCAACGTTTGTTTGCGTTCGTAACGGTCGGCCGGTAGCTTATTCAGGTTAACCTTGGTGACTTCGATGTAGTAACCGAAAACGTGATTGTACCCGATCTTCAGGTTATTGATGCCCGTGACCTCGCGTTCGTGAGCCTCCATCTCGGCCAGCCACTTCTTGCCGTTGCGCATGGCGTCGCGGTAGGTGTCGAGCTGGTCGTTATACCCGTCGCGAATCACCCCACCGTCGGTCACCGACAGCGGCGGTTCCGGCACGATGGCCGCCCGAATCGCCGCGGCCACGTCACTGACCGGGTCGAGCTGGTCGAGCATCGGGTCAAAGACGGCCTCGTCGAGCTCTTCTAAAGTGTGCTTAATTTGGGGAACCTGTTCCAGCGACGTTTGCAGTTGGATCAGGTCGCGCCCGTTGACACTACCGAAGGCCACCCGCCCGGCTAACCGTTCTAGGTCATAGACCTTGACCAGTTCGTCTTGGAGGCTGTTGCGTTCGAAATAGTGGTCGAGTAACGCCCCGACCTTGGCTTGACGGTCTTCAATCTGGGCCCGGTCGATCAAGGGCCGGTCCAACCATTGTTTGAGCAGTCGGCCACCCATCGCGGTCTTGGTCTCGTCTAACAACCACAACAACGTCCCGGACTTTTTCTTGGTCCGCAGGTTCTGGGTCAGTTCCAGATTGACCTGCGACGAGTGGTCGAACTTCAAAAATGCCGTCGGGCGGTAAGCCAGGGCCCGTTGCAGGTGCGCGAGGCTGCGCTTTTGCGTCACGGTCACGTAGGTCACCAGCAGGCCCACGACCTGGATGAGCCGCGGGTCGGTCAGGTCCTGTTCCACGTAGCTGACTTCCGAACTCGGTTGCACGGCCAACTGTTGGGAGACCAACAGGCCCAGCTTTTTCAGCCGGTCCGTGAGGTCGGTCGGGACGCTGGCGTCCACCACGACTTCCTTGGTCTGCAGGCTCATGAGTTCGTTCATCACCGTGGTCAGATTGTCGATGGCGGCCACTTTCAGTTCCCCGGTCGACAGGTCGGTGTAGGCCAACCCGTAATGGTCGGGTTGGGGCATGATCAGCGCCGTTAAATAGTTGTTGCGCTTGGCGCCGGCCGCCCCGGTATCGGTCTGGGTCCCGGGGGTGACCAGTTGAATGACCTCACGTTTGACCATGCCCTTGGCCAGCTTCGGGTCCTCCATCTGTTCGCAGATGGCGACCTTATACCCCTGGTCCACCAGGATATCAATGTAGTTTTGCACGGCCTTGTGCGGCACCCCACACATGGGAATCGGGTTCTTCGCGCTATGGCTCCGGGTGGTCAGGGTCAGTTCCAGGAGTTGGGACCCTTTGACGGCGTCCTCGTTAAACATCTCGTAAAAGTCCCCCAGCCGGTAAAACAGAAAGGCGTCGGGATATTGATCCTTGATTTTCTGGTACTGGGCCATCATTGGCGTTTGTTTTGGTGTACTACTCATGAAAAATGTGTCATCCTTCCGTTTTTAGCGCTTAGCTTTGGTACGGGTGTTGCGGGCTGATCAGAATCTCGTGAATGGCGGTCGCGTGGCCCGTCTTGTCGTTGAGATCGATCACACAACCGGAGAGGAGTCCGGGACCCTGTTCTTGGACCGTATACCGCGCCGGACGTTGGTTTTCGAATTTAGTAATGACGCTATCGGCCTGCATGCCTAAGATGCTATCGGCCGGACCGGTCATCCCCACCTCGGTCAAAAAGGCCGTCTGGTGGTCTAAGACCTGCGCGTCGCTGGTCTGCACGTGGGTGTGGGTGCCGACCACCGCCGACACGTCACCGGTGAAGCGCATGGCAAAGGCCCGTTTCTCGCTGGTGACCTCCCCGTGGAAGTCAACGAAGACAAACGGCGTGTCGAGCTCGTCCACTAAGTCGGCCATCATGGCAAACGGATCGTCGACTAACTGATTCATGAAGACCCGGCCCTGTAAGTTGACCACGGCGAGCGTCTGTTGGTTGACCTTAATCTTGGTCCACCCCTGACCGGGCGTTGGTCCCGGGAAATTAGCGGGGCGGACCAACCGGTTGGCGTCATCGATGAAGTCAAACAGTTCGGCGTTATCCCAGGTGTGATTGCCCATGGTGACTACATCGGCGCCGTCCTTTAAGAGTTGCTTATAAATCTTGTAACTGATTCCCCGGCCCACCGGCGTGGAATTTTCACCGTTAACGATGGTGACTTGCGGTTTCAAATCCCGCTTGAGTTGTGGCAAATACTCGTGAATCATGGCCTGCCCAACGTTTCCAACCACGTCACCAACAAACAAAATACGCATCTTTGTACCCCTATCTTGACGGGCCACTCTAGCGGCGACCCCCGTCGTTATAAATATTGTCTATTTTACCATGCTTTTTTCGTCCATGACGTAAAAAAGCTAGGACCAATTGGCCTAGCTTCTCTGACTTATTTTGCATATTCAACTGACCGAACTTCCCGAATCACGGAAACCTTGACGTGGCCTGGGTAATCCAGGTCGCCTTCAATTTGTTTCTTGATGTCGCGGGCCAAGACCACGGCATCCGTATCGGAAATCTTCTCCGGCCGCACAATCACGCGAACTTCCCGGCCCGCTTGGATGGCAAAACTATGATCGACGCCGTCAAACTGGTTGGCGATCGTTTCTAGCTTGTCTAAGCGGTGAATGTAACTTTCCAGGGAATCCGACCGTGCGCCTGGTCGGGTCGCGGAAATCGTATCCGCGGTGCTGACCAGTTCCGCAATTACGGATTGCGGCGCCGTTTGGTCTGCTTGAGCGGCGATGGCGTTCACCACGGTCGAACTTTCCCGGTACTTCTTCGCCAGTTCAGTTCCGAGCGTGATGTACGAACTATCATCTTCGTGCTCTGCAGCGCGGCCAATATCATGTAGTAATCCTGCACGTTTTGCTAACGTAACATCCTCACCGAGTTCGGCGGCTAAGACCCCAGTGATCTTCGCCACTTCAATGGAATGGGCTAACGCATTTTGCCCATGAGAAATCCGGAAATTCAACCGGCCCACGAGTTTGATCAACTCGGGATGCATGGAATGAATTCCCAAATCAAAGGTTGCCTGTTCCCCGAGTTCGCGGACGTGTTCGCCCAGCTCCTTCTTGGCTTTGGCCACCATTTCTTCGATTCGTGCCGGATGAATCCGGCCGTCTTGAATCAATTTCTCTAACGCAATCTTCGCGACTTCGCGTCGTAACGGATCGAAGCCACTCAAGACGACGGCTTCCGGCGTATCGTCGATAATTAAATCGATTCCGGTCAACGTCTCTAAGGTCCGAATATTCCGACCTTCCCGACCGATGATTCGACCCTTCATGTCGTCGTTAGGTAACGTGACCACGGTAATCGTGGTTTCGGTCACCATATCGGCGGCACTCCGTTGAATCGCGGAAACAATCAAGTCCTTGGCGTTGGCCTGGGCCGTCTTGCGAGCGGTTTCTTCGCTTTCCTTAATCATTTTTGCCCGTTCCCCGGCCAAAGCCGTTTTGGCTTCGGAAATGATCAGGTCACGTGCGTCTTCCTGGGAGAGAGCAGCGACGGATTCAACCGCCGTCTGCCGTTTTTCAATCAGTGAGTCTGCTTGTTGTTGCTTTTTGGTCAAATTCTGCTCTTCAGCGCTCAACTTTTTATCCCGTCGGTTCAAGGCGTTTTCACGCTTCTCCAACGAGTTGTCTTTGCGATCCAACGTTTCTTCCCGTTGAATCAACCGATCTTCTTGCTTCTGAACTTCGGCTCGGCGTTGCTTGAGCTCCTGTTCGACTTCCGCACGATACTGATGACTGTCCTCTTTAGCACTGAGTAGTGCCTCTTTAGTAGCCGTCTCGGCTTGCTTGTGAGCCTCTGCTAACACACCCTTGGCCGTGTACTTAGCAGCATCTAACTTGCGTTCATGGACGGATTTCCGTAGATAATAACCACCCACGACACCAACAACGATAGCGATGATTGCGAGGATTATGCTTGGAACACTCATGATTCCACCTCCGCATCATCAAAAATGACTAATTAAAAATCAGACTTTTTAAGATGTTTGTATGATAACTGACACAAATTCAATTTTAATAGTTGCCACCAAGCCTGTCAACTAAACTCACCAGAAAGCCGCACGAAGTTCACCACCAGTTCCCTATTCTGCAGCTGAAGCCGTCAATCTCCACCCTTGACCGGCCAACTAGGGGGTCATGGAGGCGTTATTGGGGCCACTTGACCCCACAAAAAAAGGCTTGAGCTCACCGGCTCAAACCATTTTTGACGTTATTTATGATGATTGGGTTGAATCACCGTGGCGCCGGAATTACCGGGCGTCCCGGGCGTGGTATCCACCTTGGGCGCCGGCTTCGTCGCGGCATCCTTAGGCGTTGCCTTGGTATCGGCTTTAGCGCCGTCCTTGGTCTTATCCGCCTTAGTATCCTTCGTGTCGGTCGTAGCAGCGTCCTCATCGGCTACCCCATACGCGGCCCGCACCCGTTGATTGACTTCCGCCATCATGTCCGGATGATCCGCTAGGTATTGCTTGGCGTTCTCCCGGCCTTGGCCGATCCGGTCTTCACCGTACGAGTACCATGAGCCACTCTTATCCACGATGTCTTTTTCCACCGCCATGTCGAGCAGTTCACCCGTTTGGGAAATCCCGTGACCGTACATGATGTCCACTTCGGCCTTCTTAAACGGCGGCGCAACCTTGTTCTTCACGACCTTGATTCGGGTCCGGTTCCCAATGACGTCCGTCCCGTTCTTGATCTGTTCGGCCCGACGAACTTCCAAACGAATCGTCGAGTAGAACTTCAAGGCCCGGCCACCGGGCGTTACTTCGGGGTTCCCGAACATCACGCCGACTTTTTCCCGAATTTGGTTAATGAACAACGCAATGGTCTTGGTCTTGTTAATGGTCCCCGATAACTTCCGGAGCGCTTGTGACATTAACCGGGCCTGCAACCCCACGTGGGCGTCACCCATTTCGCCTTCAATTTCGGCCCGTGGTACTAAGGCCGCCACCGAATCGACGACCACGATATCCACGGCTCCGGAGGACACCAGGGCATCCGTGATTTGGAGTCCCTGTTCCCCGGTATCTGGTTGGGATAACAGTAAGTTGTCGATATCGACACCTAAAGCCGTCGCATAGGCGGGATCGAGGGCGTTTTCGGCATCAATGTAAGCCGCCGTGCCCCCACGCTTTTGCACTTCGGCAACCGCGTGTAAGGCCACCGTGGTTTTCCCAGACGATTCGGGACCGTAGATTTCTACAATCCGTCCCCGCGGGTAACCGCCGACTCCTAAGGCTACGTCTAAAGCCAACGAGCCAGATGGGACGGTCAAGATTTGCATCTTGGTATCGTCGCCCATCCGCATGATGGACCCCTTACCGAAGTCCTTTTCGATCTTCTTCAGCGCTTTGTCTAACGCTGCTTGTCGTTCGTCAGCCATCCAAATCCTCCTTTAGTTGCTCTTAAATATTCAAGTAATACTATACCGATTTTGTTCCCAGAATGCAAGCGAAAAGAGAACAAAAGTTCCCCTTATTTTTCGGTCGGGAGCGTTCGCCGTAGCCAATCCAAACCACTCAAAACGGACCGCATGCGCACGTCGCTGCGGGTGCCCGCAAAGTGCATCAACTTCGCCTGGGGCGCTTGTCCCCGTTGGGCTAAGCCTAGCCACACGGTCCCGGCGGGGTGGCCTTCCAGGCTATCCGGCCCGGCCGCTCCCGTAAAGCTCAACGCCAAATCGGTATCCAGCAATTGCCGGGCGCGTTCGGCCATTTCCTTGGCCGTGGCCTCACTGACCACGCCCTGGGTATCGATGATGTGTTGCGGAATCCCGAGTAATTGGTGTTTGGCGCGATTGGCGTACGTCACGAATCCCCCCGGAAAGACGGCCGAGACCCCCGGCACGCTCCCAATCGTACTCTGAAACTCACCGGCCGTTAAACTCTCAGCCCCCGTAATCGTCAGGTGCTGCGCAATCAACTGGTGGACCACCACGTTGGCTAGGCTATTATCGTCACCGTACCCGTAGAGGTAGTCGCCGACACGTTCCTGGATGGTGGCCGTCATTTGGTCCAATAACGCTTCCGCCGACGCCGTTTCCGTAGTCTGGGCCGTTAACCGCAGGGTCACCTCATTGCGTTTAGCGTACGGAGCAATCGTCGGGTTGGTCTGCCCATCGATCAGGTCACTCAGCTGGGTCACCAGTTGACTCTCCCCGATGCCAAAGAATCGTAACACGCGTGACGTCAAGTATTCGTGCCGTTCGTAGGCGTGCTTTAGGGCCGGTAACGCTTCGTGAATAAACATTGGTTCTAGTTCACTCGGCGGCCCGGGTAATAACATCATATCCGCGCCGTGGGGGTCTTGATAGAAGGCTCCTACCGCCATCCCCGTCAGGTTCTTTAAGGGTTGGCTCCCGGCCAAATACAACGCCTGGAGCCGGTTATTGGGCGTCAACGGCCGGTCCGTCGTGGCAAAGTGGGCCTGAATCTTGGTCATAGCCGCCGCGTCTTCGACCAGCTTGACGCCTAGGAGTTGGGCGACCGTCTGCTTGGTCAAATCGTCCTTGGTCGGTCCCAGCCCACCGCTGATCACCACCAGATCACTGCGCGACCGTGCCTGTTCCAGCACGGCCGTTAGTCGGTCGGCATTGTCGCCCACTAGCGAATGGTAGTACACCTCAATGCCCGCACTCGCGAGCTCCTGGGCGATAAAGGCCGAATTTGTATCGACGACTTGTCCTAGTAAAATTTCCGTTCCCACTGCAATAATTTCCGCTTGCATGGTCACCCCTCCTCAGCAATCTTAAGTAACTCCGTCAAGCATACCATTATTTTTTCATCGACCGTTAAAAAAGCCTTCCCGTCGATACACAACTGGGAAAGCTTCGTTAAGTGGCACGCTTATTCCGCCGATGATTCGGCAAAGACTTGCCGGTTTTGAACAAAGTAATCGATGCCCGAGTAAATGGTAAAGAACAGGCAGATGTAGAAGAAAATCAACGCCATTGGCACGTTGATGGCCCCGAAGCCAATGTTGTTTAGTAACAACAGAATAATTCCGACCATCTGCGTGGTGGTCTTGATTTTTCCCGGCCAAGCGGCGGCTAAGACCCGACCCCCGGTCTCCACCACGATCAAGCGCAAGCCGGTCACGGCTAATTCCCGGCAAACGATGATGGCGACCCCCCAAGCGGGAACGGCCTTCATGGCGACCAGTAAGATAAAGGCCGTCATCACGATCATCTTGTCGGCCAACGGATCGGCGAACTTACCGAAGTTTGTCACCAGGTGTTGCCGCCGGGCAATCTGCCCATCTAAAAAGTCGGTGATGGAGGCGACCGCAAAGATCAACGCCCCCCAGACGTGAGTCACGGGAATGCTGGTCCCTAACCAGGTGACCGTCCCCCAATTCAGGGGCAACACTAAAATCAACAAAAAGATGGGAATCAAGATGATACGCATGATGGTTAAACGATTAGGTACGTTCACAACCTTTTCCTCCTTCAAATCACTCACAAAAAAAGCGCGCCGATCGTGACGGACCGACCCGCTTTCTGATGGTTACTTAAATTCCAACGTGACCTCTTGGACCTGCGTGGTGTTCGTACTTGAACTACTGCTGGTCGTCGTGGTCCCCGTGGTGGTACTACTGCTACTACTGCTCGTGGCCGAACTCGTCGCCGTCGCCGAACTGAAGTTAAACTTCTTGCCGTTGACGGTCACCGTCGTCACGGGGGCGTTCCCAAACTTAAAGGTCACACTCGTCGCGGAACTTGGAATCGTCAAGGTGTGTGACGTGCTGGCCGACAAGGTGCCTTGCCAGGTCGTTGAGCCACCTACCGTGACGGACATCCAACTGCTCCCGGTAGCGGCCAACTTCACCGTCCGCTTGCTAGGCGCATTTTTCATTTCCCAAGTCGACCCGGACGTGGTGGCACTCAGTTGTTTAAAGGTCGCCGTGGTTTTCTTCTTGGAAGACGATTTCTTCTTCGCCGACGAAGAGCTACTCGACGAACTTGAAGAACTGCTCCCCGACACACTGACCGAGCTACTGTCAACGTTTTGCTTAGCCGTCGAATGGCCACTCTTCGCGGCGGCGACCCAGATGCCGACCAAGACCACCAGGACCACGACCACGATTCCCGTGATGGGGATCAAGCGGCGCAGTTGGAGGGACCGGTCGTCGACCTTTCGCTGTTGCGAGCGGGTCTCCGGATTACTCTCGTTGACCTTATCGACGTATTCCTGTGTCTGCGTACTCGGGAGCGCACTGTCAAATTGCTTTAACAGTTCGGCCCCGTCCAAATCAACCATATCAGCATATTGCTTGATGAACGCCCGGACATAAAAGTCCCCCGGTAATTCATCAAATTGTTGATCTTCAATCGCAATCAGGTAACGCTTTTGAATCTTGGTTGCCTGTTGCAAGTCGTCTAACGTATACCCCTTGGCAATCCGCGCATCCTTTAACGTCTTTCCCAGTGTAATTTTGTTGTTCTCACTCATGTTGTAAACTCTCCATCTAATTTCAGTTTTCTCTATTGCAGTATAGCATAGGCACCGCGTCATTTTCAGCGTCAGCGCCTAGAATTCTGGATTTAACGGTTTCTTAAACCTTCTGGTAAGATGGTCGCCACGGTCTGCCGCCCCTGCGTAAAGAAGGCCTGGGCCAGCGGTAGAAGGTCGGCGAACTGGAGGTCCTCCAGAATAGTTAGTTCATCAAATAATGTCGACCCCGCAAACAACGGTCCCGAATATTGGTTGGCGATGGCTTCCACCGAATTCACGGCACCAATCAGCCGGCCAATGGCTTCGCGTTTGACCAACTCAAACTGGGGTTGGGCCGCTTGCAGCTGGGGCATGACGTCCGCTAAGATGGCCTGCAGCTCGCTCACGAAGAGTTCGGGGTGATCCGTGTCGCCAGCCAACTGACCGAAGTGCGCCCCCCGTTGAACTAAGAAATCGTAGCCGAAACTGTCATCGATCACGTTGGCGTCGTACAGACGCAAGTAATTATCACTGGTATCGTTGAACAACAGATCAAACACCAGCGAAAGCGCCACGTTATACCGCAACCCCGCCCGGCCCGCGGGAACGGCGTCGTAGCCCCGAATTCCCAGGCTGACTTTCGGTCGCGTCACGGCCAAATACCGCGTAGTCTGGGCGACAACTTGGTCTGGGGCCGTGACCGGGCTAGCGATCCGTTGCAGCGGACTAGCCGGGGCAAAGGTCTTCTTGGCCTGGTTGGCGGTGATCCAGTCCAACGTTTCGGCTGGATCGAGTTGACCGACCAACACCAAACTCATGTTGCTGGGGTGATAGAAGGTCCGGTAGGCCGCGTAAAGGTCATCGGCGGTGATTTGGTCAATCGACGCTACCGTCCCGGCAATGTCGATACTCAGGGGTTCCTTGGGGTACAGGTTCCCGATCATCCCAAAGTAGCTCTGCCACCCCGGATCATCGTCGTACATTTGAATTTCCTGACCGATGATGCCCTTTTCCTTGTTGACCGTTTCTGGGGTGAAGTACGGGTCCTGCACGAAGTCTAACAAGATATCGAGGTTGGCGTGTAGTTGACTGGTCGTGGCAAAGAGGTAGCTGGTTTGCGTGAAGCTAGTAAAGGCGTTGGAACTGGCGCCGTACTTGCCGAACAAATCGAAGGCATCGTGGTCCTTTTTTTCGAAGAGCTTATGTTCCAAGAAGTGGGCGATTCCGTCGGGAAACCGCACCGCGGCTTGTTGCCCCCGGGGCACAAAGTGATTGTCGATGGACCCGTAGTCGGTGGTCATAATGGCAAACGTCTTGTGAAACCCGGCCTTTGGCACCAAGACCACCTGCAGCCCGTTGGCCAATGTGGTCCGGTAGACCGTCTCACCTAACCGGTCGTAAGCTTGTTGTGTCAACATTAGTGCTCACCTCCGTGTAAACAATACGTGGCTTGTAACGTGACCTGTCGGGCCACCCGCTGGATGTCGGCCACCGTCACGGCGGCTAACGCGGCTTGCCAATCCGCTAGCGACGTGGTGACGTGGGTCAATTGTGCGTTCAACCGGCCGTCTAACAGGCGTTGCGGACTATCCAACACCGTTAACCGCGCGTTGGCCAGACTGGCCTTGATCTCGGCCAGTAGGTCCGATTGGAGGTCGCCACGTTGCAGGGTCGCGAGCTGTTCGGCAATGATGGCCAGCACCCGTTGTTGATTTTGGGTCTGAATCCCCGTCTGGACACTAATGGTCCCGGTGTACGGGCTATAACTACTGCTGGCATAGTACGCCAGACTGGCCTTTTCCCGTACGTTGGTGAAGAGTAGCGACAACGGCGTGCCGCCGAAGACCGCATTAAAGACCACCGTGGCCATGAAGTCCGCATCGTTGCGGTAGACCGGGATCCGGTAAGCCAGATTCAACTTGGCCTGGGTAACCGGCGCCACGTCATCGCCCACCTGCACGGTCGGCCGGGCTTCCCAGTGGTAATAGGGTAACGTGTCGTGGACCGACCGGGCCGTCAATGGCCAGGTCGCCAGCGCCGTTTGCGCCCGTTGCGCCGTCACGTCCCCAATCACGGCCACGTGTACGGCATCGTGGGCCAGCATCTCGTGGTACGTGGTCAAGATGTCGTCGGCGGTCAGCTCGCCTAACGTGGTGATGTCCCCCAGTGCGCTCATGGCCTGGGTGGGTTGACCGGCAAACAGTAACTCCTGTAGCCGCCGGTTGGCTAAATATTGTTTATCGTCGTCCAAGGATTTAATCGCCGTCAGCAAGTTTTGCCGTTGCTGGGTGAAGGTCGTCGGGTCGAAGTGCCCGTTAGGCAGCAACGGCGCAAACAAGACGGCCTTTAAGAGGGCCATCCCCCGTTCAAATAACGGCTGTTGGTCCGCGTAACTACTCAGATACTGCTCATCCACGACCGAGCAGGTCAAGCGCACGATGTGTTGCGTGCCGGCCTTCAACACGGTAATGCCAAAGTTGGCCCCGTACATGGCGGACAGTTGCCGCGCCAAGGCCGTTTGGGTGGGATACGTGGCGGTACTGGTCTCTAAGACCTGTGCCAGCAAGGCTCGCGCCGTAATCGCCGTTGCGCGTAAGGGCGTCACAAAGTCGACCTTAATGCCAACGGTTTTAAATTGTTTAGTGGGTAACAAGTCTAGGGTTACCCCGTCTTTAATGCGTAAATGCACGCGCAATTGCCTCCTTCGCAAAAAACCTAACGATGTTTAATGATAAGGGAAGCGCCCCGGAAATACAAGCAATCCCCCCACGCAAAAACCGGGGAGACACGCGGTCTCACCCGGTTAAGATTTACTTTTCACTATTTTTTTAATAACGGCGTATCGACGTTGCTGCCGAACCATTTGGCGTTGATTTTTTCGAGGGTCCCGTTGGCGGCTAACCGTTGTAACCCCCGATTGATCTTCCGCCGCATGGTCACGTCACCCTTCCGTAACCCCACCGCGAATTGTTCCTTGGGGAAACTTCCCTGAATGACCCGGTAGTCTTCGGGGTGGGCCTGGTGCTTAACGTAGTAGTTGGCGTAGGTACTGTCGATCAATAACCCCTGAATCCGGCCCGAGTTCAGGTCGATAAAGGCGTTGGTGAAGGAATCGTACTGAATCGCGCTGTGATTCTTGATGCGGTTCTTCAAGACCTTGGGGTAAGTATCGATATCATTATACCCGGACGAGCCACTCTGGGCCCCTAAGACCTTGCCCGTCATCCCAGCAAACGAGGTGATGTGGTCCTTCTTCAAGGTGACTAAGACCTGGTCGTTGTTGAGGTAAACGTCGGAGAACGCCACCTTCTTAGCCCGTTCCGGCGTAATGGAAAAACCGTTCCAAATCAAATCGATCGTGCCGTTGTGCAACTCGGTAGCGTTCATCGACCAATCGATGGACTGAAAGTCGACCTTAATGTGGTAGAGCTTAAACACGGCGCGGGCGAGGTCGATATCGTAACCGACCAACTTCCCACTCTTTTGCCGAAAGCCCATGGGCACGAAGGTGTCGTCGAGACCCACGACCACGTGACCACGCTTTTGCATCTTGGACCAGGTGTCTTGGGTATTGGCCCGCTGCGTGACGTTGCTACACCCCGCGAGGCTGACCCCTAACCCAACCAGGAGGCCGATGCTTAAGACCCAGCGCACTAACCGTTTCATCTTCATATGGCGTCCTCCTTAGTTTTGCTTGGGTTCCACCCGAAGCATCTGGTCGGCGATGTTTTCCGCGAACGGAATATCGTGGGTGACCACGATCTGGGTCATGCCCTCCTGCTTCAAGTTCAAGATGATTTGTTCCACTTCGTGCCGCAGATCCGGATCCAGTGCCGACGTGGGTTCATCGTAACACAGGAGTTTGGGGTGCATGGCCAACGCCCGAACGATGGCCACCCGCTGCTTCTGGCCCCCGGATAATTCGTAGGGGTACAGGTCCGCCTTGCCGTCCAAGTTCAACCGTTTTAACAGGTTACGGGCCTCAGTGGTCACGGCCTGGGCGTCCTTCTTCAGCACCATGGTCGGCGCTAAGGTCACGTTTTGTAAGACCGTCAAATTCGGGAACAACTGAAAGTCTTGGAAGACCACGCCAATCACGGAATCGTTATCCCGGTTGGTCGCGGGGTCAAAGGCCTTACCGTCGAGTAAAAACTGGCCCCCGTCCACCGGCGCTAAACCACTGATACAACGAAGTAACGTGGTTTTCCCGGCCCCGGACGGTCCCACGATGGTCAAGATCTGACCGTCCTTTACGGTCAAGTTCACGTTGTCCAGGATGACCTTGCCATCAAATTTCTTAGAAATATTTTTTAGTTCCAGCATATGCTGACCATCCTTTCTCTAACGCCAATAGCTGTAGTGCTTTTCCAACCGTCGCAGAACCAACGTGCAAACCGCCGTCAGTAGTAAGTAGATGACGGCGACTAGGACCATCGGTAACAGCGTAACGTCGCGCGCCATGGCCACGTTACCGGCCCGCAGCAGATCGCCCAACCCGATCACGTACACCAACGAGGAATCCTTGACCAGGTTGATGACTTCGTTCCCGATTGACGGTAACACGATCTTGACCACTTGGGGAATCACGATCTTGCGTAAGGTCTGCCAGTTGGTCAACCGCAGAACCCGAGCACTTTCGTACTGCCCCACGGGAATGGCCTGGAGTCCACCCCGGAAGATTTCGGCGAAGTAGGCCGTGTAGTTCAAGATAAAGGCGAACAGCGCCGCCTCGTAACGGGGAAAGACCACCCCAATAATCGGTAACCCGTAAAAAACAAAAATTAATTGCAGTAACAATGGGGTTCCCCGCATCAACCACACGTAAATGTTGATCACCCAGGTTAAGGGCTTAAACTTGGTCAACATGCCCAGGCCCACCAGAATCCCTAAGGGAATGGAAATAATAATGGTCCAAAAGAAAATCGATAACGTCATTCCGGTTCCGGAAATCAGTGAGGGTAAAATTTCGCTAACGTAGTGCATACCAATTCCTCCTTCTCAACTAAAAAACGCCCACTTGGAACTTAATCCAAGAGGACGTTTGACCGCGGTGCCACCTCAATTTTCGACGGGCTCACGCCACGCCGACTCAGGGAGTTGCTCGCACCGTTAGAACCCCTGAAATAAAAAACGCCCTCCTAGACCCGTAGGCCTAAGAGGACGATCACATCGTGGTTCCACCCCTGTTCGTTGGTCTATCACTAAACCAACCTCAGTGAGTTGCAAGCAACTCCAGCGATAACGGGCTAACCCGAATCATCCTACTCAATCTTCAGACGACCAACTCACAGATGTGCTTCACGTCACCAGCGACACCCGTTTCCATCATCCGGGCTTTCTGTTGTCTCACTGCTGCGCTACTCTTCTGCTCAACGTTTTGTTTCATTGCCAATATACTACGATTTTTTGCGAACACCGTCAACCCCCATCCCCCAAATTTTGGGATCAATTCGGGTCATTCGCTTACGTTCAGGCAAGCAAAAAGCCGGTCCCCAAACGGTCCCGGCCCTTACATTCTTTTTTAACCCCGATGGAACCAGTTGCTGACGCGGTGCCAGAACCCGGGTTCCTCTTGGTCTTCTAACTTCATCAACGGCACGGTCTCGCCTTCTAGCCGGCGAGCCACGTTCCGGTAACCTTGCGAAGCGGGATTGTCCGTATCCATGACGATGGGTTCCCCCTTGTTCGACGTGGTGATTACCGCGTCGTCGTCAAAGATAATGCCCAGCAGTTCGATGCCCAGGTGATGGGTGATCTCGTCGATATCCATCATGGTCCCGTCCTGCATCATGTTCCGCCGAATCCGGTTGATCAGTAACCGGGGCGCTTCAACCAACGGGTGTTGTTCCAACAGGCCCACGACCCGGTCGGCATCCCGGACCGCCGAGATTTCCGGCGTGGTGACCACGATGGCGGCATCCGCCCCGGCCACGGCGTTCATGAAGCCTTGTTCGATCCCGGCCGGGCAGTCGATCAACACGTAATCGTATTCCGGTTTGAGTTCGTCCACGATGGCCTTGACCTGTTCCGGCTTCAACGCCGTCTTATCGGTATTTTGAGCGGCGGGTAACAAGTAAAGCTTGTCGTCAAAGCGCTTGTCTTTGACCAACGCTTGGGGGAGTTTTGCCCGACCTTCCGCCACATCCACGATATCGTAGATGATCCGGTTGTCTAGCCCCAAGACCACGTCGAGGTTCCGCAACCCGATGTCTAGATCCATCAGGCAGACCCGCTTGCCCATCAAGGCCAAAGCGGTCCCAATGTTCGCACTGGTCGTGGTCTTACCGACGCCCCCCTTACCAGAGGTGATCACAATTGCTTTTCCCATTCTAAATTCCTCCGATCTGGTTATACAACTTGGGGTTAATCTTCTTCAACTGATTGAGATTACCGTACGACAACACGTGTAAGTCGTTGACGTAGGCGATTGTCTGTTGCGAAGCGGCCAGTTCGCCCTGTTCTACAATATCAAACTGTTCGGCGATGCGCACCTGCTGAGCGGTTTGTAAATTTCCCATCACCAGCTTTGACTCGTCATCGGGATACCCAGCCTGTAAGATACCCGTTACGTTGCCCATCGAGAAGATATTCCCCGTGGTGCAGAGTTTACCCCCCTCATGGATGGTGCCCAAAAACAGGACGTCACCTTGCATCTGAACGTCCTGCCCGTTACGAATCACCTTGCTCAATAAATGAACGTTTTCCCGTTCCTTCAGTTGGAGAGCGTCTGCGATCGTCATGACGTTGGCCGTAATTTTGTGAATTTCAAACCGGGGGTATTGGCCCACCAGTTGCTCGATTCGGTGCTTCTCCTCGGGCGTTAAGATGCGGTCTTCCGTCAGCACGTCTAACGAGACCCGCTCCGTTGGCGCCTGAGCATCCGCCTTTAAATTCTCCAACAATGTTTTCAAATCAACCATGACCTGATCCAGACTCGCGGACTGTTTGATCACCAGGTCATAGCCGTCTTGCGTTCCACGTAATACGGCAGCTTGCATAGCGTTCGTTCCCTTCAACCTATTTTAACCAATTGTACACCCAACGAATGGGGAAATATAACACCACAAATAGCGCTAAATTTAAGGCTAACGTTGGCCCGAGGGTCGTCACCAAAAAGGTGCTCCCCGCCATACTGGTCAAATGCACCATACGACTCGCTAAATACCCCAACGCTTCGACCATGGTGATATCGATAAAGTAAATCAGGAGCCCACTCAAAAAGTTCGGACTGATATACGCCACCATCAACCGGGTCAGGTAGACTGCTAACGGAAAAATAAAGACGTACACGCCAAAGATTCCCGTATAGTACAGGTCAAAAATCGCCCCGGCAGCGGCGGCCCACCGCGCAATCGGAATGTCATATTGATCTTCAAATAAAACGGCCGCAATCAACCACAAAACGACCAGGTGACTCACCATGATGGCCGAGGGCCGAAACAGGTGGGTACTAAAAATCTGGCTGATCGATCCGTCCAAAAACAACATGAGTAATAACCCAATGGGGAACCCGAACCGTAATTTAGATAATCGGTACACGCGTCGTCCCTCCTATTGTTTCGTCACGGCAACCGTCACGATGTTCAAATCGCTCAGATCGGTCGCAGGCGTGATGTACAGTTTCGTTGACAACCCGTAGTCGTCACCACTGGCCTTCGCCACTTGACCGACGTATAAGCCCTTCGGCGTCACGCCACCCAAACCGCTGGTGACAACCTTATCACCCTTACTGATCTTCGCCTTGGTCGTGATGTTGTTCATGGTGATCTGACCGGAGTTGGCGTTAAAGCCGCTCAAGACCCCGTTGACCGTCTTGCCGGACTTGGTGGTGATCTGCACGGCAAACCGGTTGGCTGAATCGTTGTTATCCGTAATCAACTCGACCTTCGAATTGGTCTTATTGACTTCGGCGACCCGTCCTACGAGGCCCGAACCAGACATCACCGGCATGTTCTTGACCACGCCAGCCGAAGACCCTTTATTGATCACGACTTGGTTTTGCCAGGACGAGGGCGTCCGGGTAATGACGGCCGCCGAAATCGCCGAATAGTCGGTCAGCGAGTCGTTGAGTTTGATCTGCTGCTTTAACTGCTTATTTTCTTTAGCGAGGGTTTGGTCGCGGACCTTCGTTTGGGCCAGTTCACCCACCTGTTTTTTCAACTGCTGGTTTTCTTGATAGGTGTTGAGGAGTTCCGAAATCGAACTCACGGAGCCACTCAGACCGTTAGCCGGTAAAGCCACGATCCGGTCAGTCAGGCCAACAATGTCGTTGCCGAACTGTTGAATCAGCGGTGGTGTCGAACGCTTATTTCGAACCGCGACGGACACCGTCATCAAAGCAAAGCTAACAATCAAGCAAACAATGATGATCACCAATCGCCGATTGAAAGAAAATTTTTGCATGTTTGACCTCCATCTTGTTTATCCGGTTGCCCAACGGTGACGGACGAACCGGTAACAATAAAGAAGCGGGAAGCTGCCTTCCCGCTAGTCCCTATTTTTTCTTCATGACATCGATACTCTTTAAGGACTCACCGGTACCGGTTGCCACGCAATCCAGCGGATCGTTTGCAATGGAAACGGGAACCTTGGTTGCATCAGCAATCACTTCAGATAAGTTTTTAAGTAGCGCCCCGCCACCCGTCAACACGATCCCGTGATCGATCACGTCGGCGGCAATTTCAGGAGACGTTTCTTCCAACGTTTCCTTGATGGCCGTAATCACGCTTTGAACGGGTTCTTGAATGGCCTTGGCCACGTCGACCGCGGAAACTTCAACGGCCTTCGGTAAGCCGGTGACCAGGTCACGGCCCCGAATGGTCGCACCCTTGATCTTTTCGGCTTCGGCAACGGAAGCCGAGCCAATGTCCATCTTCAGCTTTTCAGCCGTCCGTTCCCCAATCAACAGGTTAAAGTTCGTCCGCACGTAAGTGGCGATGGCGTCGTCTAACTTGTCACCGGCGACCCGAATGGACCGGCTGGACACGATTCCCCCGAGAGAAATCGTTGCCACATCGGTGGTCCCACCACCCATGTCAACGACCATGCTCCCAGTTGGGTCCATGACGGGAAGTCCGGCCCCGATAGCCGCAGCAAATGGTTCTTCAATCACGTAAGCGTCACGTGCACCGGCGACCCGCGTTGCGTCAATCACGGCCCGCTTTTCAACTTCCGTTACACCGCTTGGGACACAAACCATCACGTAAGGCTTGCCACCAGAACGACCAACCGTCTTTTCGATGAAGTACTTCATCATGGCGACCGTGGTATCGTAATCCGCAATGACCCCGTCTTTCATGGGCCGAATAGCGACGATGCTAGCTGGCGTCCGACCAATCATTGCCCGTGCGTCTTCACCAACGGACACAATTTCCCCAGACTTTGTGTTCTTGGCGACAACGGAAGGTTCGCGTAGAACGATTCCCTTACCGTCAACGTAGACAATCGTATTGGCGGTACCCAAATCGATTCCAATATTTTTCGTTCCTAATCCGAACACTGTGTTTCATCCCTTCATTGTCAACAAAATATATTAATGGATTTTTGTCTTATTCATTGATAGACGTATTATAACATACCTATCTACGTGAAAACACGTCGTCAACGATAAGAATACCGAACTTTACAGCAGAAAGAAATAGCAAAAGGTGATTTTAATTAGATTTTAAGACTTCGACTCATTCTCCCGGTAGCTCGCGGTTCACGGCCCTTTGCGGTCGTTAATTTTCCGCGGGAGCGTCCTTAAAGTAATGCCGGACTTCCGAGATAAAGTACAGCGACCCCGTCAGCAGCAACAAGTCCTCGGCTGACATGGTCCCCAGCGCCTGTTTTAACGCCGCCGGCCAGTTAGGCGCCATGGTCATCCGCTCGGACTGGGCCGCCGCGGCCTCCAGCTCGGTGGGCGTCGCCGCGCTACGCTTACCCGGCCCGCTGAACTGCGTCACAATCAGGTGCACGTTGGGCACGGTTAGTAAGGTCTGCACCATTTGGCCGTATTGTTTATCGGCCAGCACGGCTAAGACGATGTAAACGTCGTTGGTCGCAAAGTGTTGCCGGAGTAACTGCGCCAACTCCACCATGGCCGGCTCGTTGTGCGCCCCGTCAATGGCGATCAGCGGTTGGTTATTTAACCGTTCAAACCGCCCCGGCCACGCCGTATGGGCTAAGCCCCGGCGCAACGTGGCCGTGGTCGTGCTGAGTCCCTGCAGCCGCTGATAGGTCACAAACGCACTCAGGGCCGTCGCGGCGTTGTCAATCTGGTAGGCCCCCAACAAGTCAATCTGTAAATGCGTTAATTTCAGCGTCCCGTACTGGTAGGTAAACCGTTCCCCCCACTGGGCCTCGGGCTGGTTGGTCACCTGAAAGTCCCGGGCCAAAGCGACCACCTGGGTGTGTTTTTCCGCCGCGGTCCGGTCCATCACGGCCAAGGCGTCCGGGGACAGGCGGCCACACACGACGGGCACGTTGGGCTTGATGATCCCCGCCTTTTGGGCCGCAATCTTCGGAATCGTGTCGCCCAAGATCTTCATGTGATCCATGCCGATGGTGGTGATTACCGAGACCATTGGCGTGATGATGTTGGTCGAATCGTACAACCCGCCCAACCCGACTTCGACCACCACCACGTCGACCGGGTGGGTGGCGAAGTAGCAAAACATCAGGGCCGTGTCGATTTCAAACTCGGTGGGGCCCTTCTCGGCCAGCTCGGCGTCTAGCTGTTGCACGATGGGTTGGACCCGGTTGACCAGGTCGATCAGCTCCGCATCGCTAATGGGTTGCCCGTCGCAGCTGATCCGTTCGTTGAACCGGGTGATAAACGGTGAGGTGAAGGTCCCCACGGTGTTCCCCGCGGCCATTAAGAGGTCGCGTAAGAAGGCCACGGTGGACCCCTTCCCGTTGGTGCCCGCCACGTGAATCATCTTCAGGTGTTCCTGGGGATTTCCTAACAGTTCCATGAAGTGCCGCATCCGCCGTAACGTCGGGGCCTTTTTAAATTGGTCGCGGCCGTGGATGAAGCGCAATGCTTCGGCATACGTTGTGATCAAAGCTACTTACCTCCCGCTAAATTCTCTGTGTTTCAGTGTAGCAGATTTTAGGCTAAACCGTTAACGCCAAAAAGTCCCCGTCGCTGGTTTGCACCAGAAACGGGGACTTTCTATGGTTAATGAGCTAACTAGGGGCCGCTCCGTGCTTCCGGACTAGAAAACAACGACTGGTTCTGCTAACCAATACTGATGCTTTAAAGCCGCCCCCGTCAACCATTCATTTAAAGTTGCGCTTTGATTTCAGTTAAGCGGTCCTGCGTAGCGGCCAGCTTCTTTTGGTTGTCCGCTTGCTTTTCGCGTTCGGCATTGACCACGTCTTCGGGCGCGTTAGCCACGAACCGCTCGTTGCCGAGTTTCTTCGTGGCCCGTTGGACTTCGGCCGTGTACTTGGCGACTTCCTTGTCCAAGCGTGCCACTTCTTCCTTGAGGTCCACCAGTTCGGCTAACGGCACGGAAATTTCGGCCGACGTGATGACCGCCGTCATGGCCAACTTCGGCGCGACCAGGTCGGCCCCGATTTCTAAGGCCTTCGGGTGGACGAACCGGTCGATGTAGTCGCGGTTGTTGTCGAAGACGGCCTGTAACTTGGCGTCGCTAGTCTTGATCTGCAAGTCGATTGGCGTGGACATCGGGGCGTTAGCTTCCGCCCGAATGTTCCGGACCGCCTTAATCAGGTCGATCAGACTGGTCATATCGCTTTCCGCCGGGGCATCGTCAAAGTCGGGGTGGTCAACCGGGTAAGCGGCCGTGACCAGCGACTTGCCGTCATGCGGCATCGCCTGCCAGATAGCTTCCGTGACGAACGGCATGATTGGTTGTAAGAGCCGCAACGTCTGGTCTAAGACGTAGGCTAGCAGGTCTTGCTTAACGGCCTTCGCCGCTTCGTCATCCCCGGTCAGCACGCTCTTACTCATTTCGATGTACCAGTCACAGAAGTCGTTCCAGATGAAGTTGTATAGGGCCCGGCCCGCTTCACCGAAGTCGAACTTGTCGAACATCTCGGTCACGTGCTTGACCGTGGCGTTCAAGCGACTCAAGATCCACTTGTCGGTCAGGTCCCATTGGTCCTTAGCGGGAACGACCGGTTTCGTGTCCGCTCCCAGGTTCATGATCACGAAACGACTGGCGTTCCAGATCTTGTTAATGAAGTTCCAGGCCGCGTCCATCTTCTTGTAGCTGAAGCGGACGTCTTGACCAGCCGTCGAGCCGGTCGACAGGAACCACCGTAACGCGTCGGCCCCGTACTTTTGGATGACGTCCATGGGATCGATTCCGTTACCCAGGGACTTACTCATCTTGCGACCTTCTTCATCCCGAATCAATCCGTGTAACAGCACGTGTTTGAACGGCCGTTTGCCGGTGAATTCAAGGCTTTGGAAGATCATCCGAGAAACCCAGAAGAAGATGATGTCGTAACCGGTGACCAAGGTATTGGTCGGGAAGTAGCGTTGGTAATCGGCGCTGTTTTCGTCCGGCCAACCCATGGTCCCAAATGGCCACAAGGCACTGGAGAACCAGGTGTCCAAGACGTCTGGGTCGCGGTCCCAGTTTTCGGGATCCTTCGGGGCGGTCTCGCCGACGTAGATCTCGCCGGTCTGCTTGTGGTACCAGGCCGGAATCTGGTGACCCCACCAGAGTTGCCGTGAGATGACCCAGTCGTGGGCGTTATCCATCCATTGCATGAAGGTGTGTTCGAACCGCTTGGGCACGAAGTCCACGGCGTTATCACCCTTTTGGTTCGCCATAGCCTTTTCGGCGAGGGGTTGCATCTTCACGAACCATTGCGTGGACAAGCGCGCTTCGACCTGTACCCCGGTCCGTTCGGAATGCCCAACGGAGTGGACGATCGGGTCGACCTTCAACAGTAAGCCCTGTTCATCGAGGTCGGCGACCATGGCCTTGCGGGCCTCGAACCGGTCCATACCGTTGTACTTGCCGGCCTTTTCGTTCATACTGGCGTCTTCGTTCATGGTGTTGATCCGTTCCAGGTTATGCCGGTTGCCGACTTGGAAGTCGTTCGGGTCGTGGGCGGGTGTGATCTTCACCATCCCGGTCCCAAATTCGGGATCTACGTACTGGTCCGCGATGATTGGGATTTCCCGGTTGGCTAACGGCAAGATGACCTTGGTGCCCACCAGTTCCTTGTACCGGTCGTCACTCGGGTTAACGGCCACGGCCGTGTCCCCCATCATGGTTTCTGGCCGCGTCGTGGCGATTTCGATGTAGTGCTTGCCGTTAAAGGTTTGGTCCTTGTCGGCAAACGGGTACTTGACGTGGTAGAAGGCGCCCTTGTCGTCCTTATGAATGACTTCGATGTCGGATAACGCGGTCCGGGCTTGCGGATCCCAGTTGATAATGTATTCGCCCCGGTAGATCAGGCCTTGCTTGTACAGGGCCACGAAGACCTTCTTGACAGCGTCGGAGAACCCTTCGTCCAGGGTGAACCGTTCGCGTGAGTAGTCTAACGATAAGCCCATCTTGGCCCATTGTTGGTGAATGGTGTCGGCGTATTCGTCCTTCCATTCCCAAACCTTCTTGATGAATTCTTCCCGGCCTAAATCGTAACGCGAAATACCTTGTTCCCGTAACTTGGCTTCCACCTTGGCCTGCGTGGCGATACCGGCGTGGTCCATCCCCGGTAACCACAGGGTGTCGTAGCCCTGCATCCGCTTTTGGCGGATCAACATATCCTGTAACGTGGTGTCCCAGGCGTGCCCCAAGTGGAGTTTCCCGGTCACGTTCGGTGGCGGTAACACGATGGAATACGGTTTAGCCTGCGGGTCGCCGCTGGGTTTAAAAACATCTTGGTCTAACCAAGTCTGATACCGGCCCGCTTCAACGGCGGTCGGGTCATACTTCGTCGGCATTTCTACTGGCTTGTCTGCCATAATGGTCATATCCTTTCTCTTTGCCGGTCACAATGGCACGAAAAAAAGCTTCGTCCTAATCTCACATTAGGACGAAGCTTCCTTCGCGGTACCACCTAAATTGGGCGTTTAAACCCCACTTATCTTCGTTGTTAACGGAGTGTGCTCCGGTACCGACCTACTTATTCGTTCAGTCGATCAGCTCACAAGTTACTTTCCCGGTGACCCCTTCACCACGTTCCAGCACCCGTGATTCTCTGCCTCAAGTGGTCACCGTTACTCTCTTGCTCATCGCTAGTTACTCTGTAGTGTACCCAATTTTGGGCTAAGCGTCAACTCGCGGCACCAACTTTTCGAGGGCCGTCAACGCGGCTAAGTAGTCGGGTTCTTCGGACTGTTCAATCACGACCTGCCGGTAAACGATCTTACCGGTCTCGTCAATGATCCAGATGGACCGCGCCAGATTCCCGGCATTGGGCACGTATAACCCGGTTTCATACCCGAAAGATAATTCTTCGTCGGATAACAGGTCCACGTTTTGCACCCCTTCGGCCGCACACCATCCGGTCTGTTCCGCCACGGAATTATTCGACACCGTGTAGAACTTGGCCGCCGGATAGTGGTCCGCCTGTTGCACAAACTTACGCGTTTGCAGCGTGCATACCGGGGTATCCAAATCGGGAACGACACTAATCAGGCTCACCTGACCAATCAGATTGGCCGTTTTCACCTTGTTATTCTGTTGATCAAACAGCTTAAACTTAGGTAACTGATCCCCTACTTCAGGGAGATCGCCCGCTAAGGCCATCTTCTTACCGAGTCTCGTGACATCCACACAGATCACTCCTTAATGTTTAACCGGTCGTGACCGGCTATTAGGTTAATTATGACGCAGAGGACGCCTAAAAAACAAGTAATTTGAAGGATAAATTCACGTTAATTGCCGGATTTTGACCCCAGGCTTAAGCCAGTGTGGTCGGGGTCAACCGCACGGCGTTGATCAGGATTTTCGCCCCGCTCAGCATGGCGGTGTGGTCAAACGTCATTCCCGGGACGTGTAAGCCCGGCGTTAAGCCGCAACCCAGGCCCAGCATGGTGCTGCGCTTGGCCAGTCCGTCGTAGGCGTAAAAGTGAAAGTCGTCGCCCCCCTGCGTGGGTACCGGCGCGACCAACCCGTCGGTCCCCAAGACCGCCGTGATGGCCTGACCCATGGTCGCGATGGCTTGGTCGTCGGGAATCGCGGCCGGCGATAGGTCATTACCGTCGAGGGTCACCTGAATGTCGCCGGTCGAGACCGCGCGCATCGCTTGAAAGGCCTGGTCTTGCAGTTGGTCCATCAGGTCATTGGTTCGAGCTCGCAAATCCACGGCAAAGGTCCCTTTGTCCGGCACGATGTTGGAGGACTCACCGGCCTGAAACATGGTGGTGGTCACCGAATACGGCGAATCGGTCGCTAGTTTGATTTGTTTGAACCGTTCGTTAAGGGTGCTAAACGCGTCGATCACGTTGGCCCCCAACCAGGGCCGCCCGGCGTGGGCCGTCTTACCGGTGATGGTCACCCAGTAGGTCCGCGTGGCGATGTCGGGTAAGATGGCCTCGGCCTGGTGGTCGCCCACCTCACTGTCTGGGCACACGTGCAGCCCGTATAAAACGTCAAGCGGACCGAGTAACCCGCTTTGAATCACCTTTTCCGCTCCGGTCACGGTCTCCTCGGCGGGTTGGAAGATCACCTTTAACGTCCCCGGCAGGTCGTCCGGGTGGGCCGCAAAGTAGGTTACGACCGCCAGCACGATGGCCATGTGGGCGTTGTGCCCACAGGAGTGGAGGACTTGGGTCTTGCCCTGATAGACCTGCTTGAGGGCGTCGATATCCGTCCGTAACCCGATGGTCACCGGTTGGCCCGGATTCAAGGTCGCAATCAACCCCGTCATCTGGGGAAAGCGTTGATAGGAGACGCCTAGCTCGTCTAAGCGTTGGGCCAGGTAGGCCGTGGTGCGCACCTCCTGAAAGGCCACCTCCGCGCGGGCCCCTAATTGGTCAAAGTCAGTATAAATTTGTTGGTCGTTCACTGTAATTGGCTGAATCATCTAAATCCCTCCTATTTCTGACTGGTCTTGTAAGCCGTCTTTAACGAGATGCCCTGGGCCGCCGCGTAGGCCACCCCCTTGAGTTGTGGATTGTTGAGCCGCGCGATTTGGCCCTGATTCAGAACCGCCACGGCTTGATCGGTCATGGCAATCTGGTTGGCTTGTTTAAAGTCGGCATAGCGTTGCGTCGCGTTGCCGGCGTCCGTTCCGTTGGCGCGGGTGTAAACCCGGTCGAAGGCGGCGTTGGAATAGCTGCCGGCGTTGTTGTAATTTCCGGTATTCAGCAACTGGAAGAATTCGTTGAGTTCCGGATAAGACGAGATCCAGTTGGAAAAGCCAATGTCGTAGCCCTGCTTCTTCTGCATGGTGGTGATGGCTTGGACCTTGGGCTGAACGTTGACCTTTAAGCTGAGGCCCTTCAGATACTTCTCCGTGTTGGCCTGCACGTATTCGGCGGCGTTCTTAAAGGTGTCCACGTCGTAACAGACTAAGTTTAGCGTCAGGCGTTTTACCCCTAGCTGCCGTAAGCCCTTGGCCCAATAACGCTTAGCTAACTTGGGATTGTACGCCACGGCACTGGCCACCTTAGCGTCCTGCGTAAAGTCGCGGCCGGTCTTGGGGTTCTTGGCGATATCGGCCGGGGCCATGCCCGTGGGGACCTTGGCGCCGTTCTTCAACACGTCGTCCACCAGGCTTTGCCGGTCGATGGCCAACGAAATGGCGCGGCGAATGTTCCGGTTGCGCATGGCCTTGTGATTAAAGTTGTAGGCCAGATAGTCGGTCTCCCCACTGGGATAGGTCAAATAACCGGGGTTGGTCTTTTCCTGGGCGGCCTGTTGACCGGATAAAACGATGTTGTCGAGTTTCTTAGATTGGTATAACGACAGGGCCGTCTGTGGCGACTTGGCCACCTGAAATTTGACGGTGGCTAACTTCACGTGCCGCTGGTCCCAATAGTTCGGGTTCTTCTTCAACGTCCAACTCGTCGACGAGGCCGTCCAATTCTGAACGGTAAACGGCCCGTCATAGACCGTTTTCTGCGCTGAGGTCCCGTAGCCCTGGCCGTATTTAGCCACGGCTTTGGGATTCAACGGGAGAAACGGCGCGGAGGCGACCAGGTACTTGAAGTACGGGGTCGGCGCCGTGAGGGTCACCTTTAACGTCGTCGCGTTAACGGCTTGGACCCCTAATTTCTTAGCGGATAGCTTTCCGTTTTCAATGGCCTTGGCATTCTTAATCGGTAAGAACTGGTAGGCGTGGGCCGCCTTGGTGCTCGGCGTGACCGCCCGGCGCCAGGTATAGACGAAGTCGTTGGCCGTTAACGCGTCCCCGTTGCTCCATTTCAGGCCCTTGCGCAGGTGGAAGGTGTAGACGGTCTGGTTCGCCGTGGGGGTCACGATGGCCGTGGCCAATCCCGGTTCGACCGTGGTGCTGTTTTTCATCCGGTACAGGCCCTCTTCGGCGTTGTTAATGGTTTCTAAGGCCCCCACATCCGTGATCATGGTCGAGTCTAACGATGAGATATCGGCCTGTTCCATGATGGTGGCACTCTGTTTCGGGCTGGCATCCGCCGTTCGCCCACAGCCCGCTAACGCGAGACCACTGACGAAGACGACACTGATTCCGACAAAACGTTTCAATTGATTTGGCATAGGTTTTTCCTCCTTGATGACCGACGATCTTCTGACCGTCACTCCTGTCTTGACAACGATTACCGGTGCAGACTATGGACCGTATGCCGATGATGTCGCTTTTGCTCAGCAAGGGTCGCGATTAAATTAAACATCATCAATTGAAACATCTAGTCATCATCCTTTCTTTCATAAAAAAAGTCCCCGCAAAGACGTTAATCTTTGCGAGGACGACTCAATAGCGTGGTTCCACCTCTAACTTCGTAATGGCCTCACAGCCATTACCTCAGTGAGTTTTCAAAAAAACTCCCCCCGGTTAACGGCGAGGTCCGTTCAATCCTACTAAGCGTGACCCGTTCAGACTGACTGCTGGTAGCTGTGTTTCAATTCTGGTTTCACCCTTTCAGCCGTGCGGGTGATCTCTTAAGGTTAGAATTTACTTTGACTACTCGTTGCATTTCTAATTTAAAATTCATTTTAGGAGTTTTTAACGAATTGTCAAGCTGATTTTAGGTGGTTTTGACCGCAAAAACTGCTCGATCTCCCACATATCAACCATCACAAAGTATGAGAAAATTCTAATCTTGCAAAAAAGGAACCCGGCAAAAAACGCCCAGGCTCCCGTATTAGCTTAGTTAATGCCCCGATTTACAGTAATTCCGCAAAAACGTCTTCGTTTTGGTTCAAGAAGTTGTCGCCCGGTCGGATTTCGGTGATCGTAATTCCGTCCAAAGCTTCCTTCATCAGGCCTTCCACGTCGATGTTCTTTTCGAATTTCCGCGACTTTTTCAGGTCCGGCCGCGTCTTAGGTGCGGGCGGTGTGAAAATCGTGCAGCAGTCTTCGTAAGGTAAGATCGACAGATCATAGGTGTCGATGTCCTCGGCCACCTTGATGATTTCCGTCTTATCCATGGACAGTAACGGCCGCAGGATAGGCATCGAGGTCACATCGTTGATGGCCGCCATACTTTCCAACGTCTGCGAGGCCACTTGGCCCAACGATTCACCGTTGAAAATCCCCTTGGCGTGGCGCATTTCGGCCACGGCCACGGCTAAGCGCAGCATCATCCGCCGCTGGATGGTCATCAAATACCCCTCCGGCACGGCTTCCTTAATGGTCTCTTGAATCTTGGTGAACGGCACCTGAATGAATTGGATGCCCCCGGAATATTTCGCCAACTTAGCGGTCAATTCCTTGGCCTTGGCTAAGGCCTGTTCGGAGGTGTACGGCGGACTGAAGAAGTGGACCATGTCCAGTTTCACGCCCCGGCGCATCCCGTAGTACGAAGCCACCGGTGAATCGATCCCCCCGGACAGCATCATCACGGCCTTGCCCCCAGTGCCGACGGGTAAGCCCCCGGCTCCCTGGATGGTTTGACCCGAGATAAAGGCCCCGTTCATCCGGATTTCGACTCGCAGTTCCAGGTCCGGGTGCTTCATCTGGACCTGAATCCCCGGCACGTTATCCAATACCGCGCCCCCCAACAGGTCGTTGAGTTGGTAGGTGTCGTAGGCAAATTCCTTGTCCTGCCGCCGGGTGTTGATCTTAAAGGTCATCCCCGGCTGAAAGTCTTCCTTGGCCATGGCGACCACGGCAGCCTTGATGGTGTCGAGGTCCTTGTCAACCTTGACGGCCGGCGAAAAGTTTTCGATGCCGAACACGCCCTTTAATCGATCCATGACGGCGGCCGAATCGGCGCCGTTCAAGGTCACGTGTAACCGGTCGTGTTGGGCCCGGACTTCGAGGCTTTCAAAACTGCTGAGCGCCTTGCGGACGTTGTGTCCCAGTTGCTTGATAAAGTCCTTTTTGTTCTTGCCCTTCGTCGACAATTCACCGTAGCGGACCATAATTTCGCTATATTCCATTGCGCGACCCCTTTCGTGATTTAGCGTAATTTCGCAAATTGTTGATAGAGTTGGTCAAAGACCCGGTTGAATTCCTCAGCTTCCGCCATGGTGTTATGTTCGTCTAACGAGATACGCACCGCACTGGTGGCAATCCCCTCGTCGATCGACATGGCTTGTAGCGTGCTGGATTCAACGTGCTTTTTCGACGAGCAGGCACTGGTCGTCGAAATGTAGATATTGTGTTCCTCAAACGCGTGGACGATGGTTTCTCCCCGGACGCCCTCGATGGCAAAGCACAAGATGTGCGGAGCGAAAACGGGCAGGTCCTTGGAGAAAATCGTGACGTGCGCAAAGGTCTCGATGTGGTGCAGGATGGCCAACCGAATCTCGCGTTGCCGTTGGACCTTGGCCGCTTCGTCGGTCAGCAACATCCGTAAGGCCTTCGCCATCGCGGCAATTGCGGGCAGGTTTTCGGTCCCGGAACGCAGGTTGCGTTCCTGACCCCCACCGGCCATCAACGGGGCAATCTTCCGGCCCTGGCGCTTGTACATGAAGCCGATGCCCCGGGGTGCGTGGAACTTGTGGCCCGAGAAGGTCACAAAGTCGACCCGATCGTTAAAAATCAGGTCGGCTAAGCCCTTCCCGATTCCCTGCACGGCATCGATGTGCCAATGAATCTTGGGAAAGTCGCGCATCACGTCGGCAATCTCGGCCAGTGGTTGAACGGCACCGATTTCGTTGTTCACCGCCATGGTGGACACCAAAATCGTGGTCGGCCGAATGGCGGCCCGTAAGTCGTCCGCGGAGACCCGCCCGTTAGCGTCGACCGGTAAATAGGTCACTTCAAAGCCCAGTTGTTTCAACTGTTCCATGGAGTTGTGCACGGCGGGATGTTCGACCGCCGTGGTGATCAGGTGGTTCCCGAATTCGCGTTTGGCCATCGCGGTACCCTTGATGGCCCAATTATCGCCCTCGGTCCCCCCGCTGGTGAATAGAATCTCACTGAGCTTGGCCCCGATGAGATCGGCAATCTGTTGGCGCGACTGTTCGAGGAGGTTGAAGGCCTGTTCCCCAAAGTTGTGCAAACTAGACGGGTTCCCCCAGTAGTTGGCACTGACCTTGGCGTAGGTATCGACAACTTCCGGTGCGGCTTTGGTGGTCGCACTGTTATCAAAATAAATCATGCTGAACCCTCTTATCTTTTTCTATTGGTTCGACTCCGATAGAAATTCTCACTTATTATAAACACATTCCGAAAATCCCACAAGCCTTGCGGCGCGACTCCCACTAAAAAAACGCTAATTTTTCGTAAGTTAACTCGCGGAAAATTAGCGTGATGAAGTTATTTCGATTGGTCGTCCGCTCGGGGCTTAGTTTTCCCCTTACGTTGGTAATACGCGTCTTCTAATCGTTTGTACGAGCCCGGTTCGACCTGGTCTAAGACCGTGGCGATGGTTTCTAGGGCCTTAGCGTATTGGTGATCCTGTTCAAACAGTTGTTTGGCCTGCTGACTGGCCTGGGCCACGTCGGTGTGACTGGCCTGGTAGCGGTTGGCGTACTGCAAGAGTTGTTCCGCCAACTCGGCACTATCTAACAAATCGTCGGTCTTTTCGCCCAACGTATCCAGGTCCGTCTGGATGATCAATAACTGCTTGGTGATCTTTTCCATGTCGATCTGCGGTTGGTCCATGTCCGTGGCCAGTTGTTCGACCTCGTCACGCACCACGAAGAAGTAGTCCAGGTACTCCTGGGGAACTCCCGGTAAATTTAAGTTTTCGACCTGCCGCCGTAAACTATGTAATTTAAAATCGAACTGCCGCAACGTCTCGCGGGCCTGCCGTTCTTCGTCGGCTAACCCCGCCACGCTCTTTAAAATCTGCGCCTGTTGTTCTTCGATTTGTTTTAAATCCTTTTCCTGTTGTTGCTGGTGGGCCAGCACTTCCGAGAAGGTCGCCGACTTGCCCGTGAGGTCCTGGACGTCCCGTTGGTAGATGCCATCGATGGCGCGCAACTGTTCGTTGAGTTCGCGGGTCGTCTCTAACTCCTGATGATCCAACGTGTAGTTCTGACTCAGCCGGTCCAGCTCGGTCAACAGGCTTTGATTTTGATTCTGGGCGTGGGCGATAAAGCGGGCCACGTTGTCCAAGTTCTTTTCGACCGGCTCCTTGGCGTCGATTTCGGTCTGCATCCGCGCGTACAGGCGGTCGATCTGATCGGCGATGCGTTCGTTGATAACCTTAGCGTCGGCGGGCCGTAAATCAGCCAGAGTGGCTAAGTTGCCGCTAACTTGGTCGGCCACCTTTTGGATCAGGCCCGGAATATCCGTGTCCCCGAAACGGTAGTGTTGCGCCGTTAATTGCTCGTAGCCGCTCTTCAACTCGCTGATTTGGTCGGGATAGATCGCCGTTAGATCCTTATACAGCGGTGGGATGGCCTTGATCAGGTCTTCCAGCGAGGCCGTATCTTCCTGCAATTGGGTCAAGACGTCGGTGGCTCGCTCGTGGTCGCCCGTCTGGGTCAACTTGGTAAAGGTGTCGAAGTTGTCTTCTAATTCACTGAGGCGTTCCTCCAGCCCATCGATGCTGGGGCCAAAGGCAAAGTTCTTCGCCAATAACGTTTTGCGGAGATCTTGGTATTTTTGTTCCAGGTCGTGAACGGCCTGCCGGTGCTGCTTATCGATCTCCTGTAACTCCGCTAATTTAGCCTGAACGGTCTGCACGAGTTCGTCGGTCTGGTTCACCAGGATGGTGGCCTTCGCTAGGTCTTGGCGCAGTTGCATCAGGTTCATCCCCCGCGAGGCATCCTTGATGGCTTTTAACTGGGTATCGATGCGCGGGAACCGTTCCTTAGTGATGTCGGCGTAGTCGTTTTGTAACGTTTCGAACCGTTCGAGAGATTGACCGGTCAGACTCAACTGACTGACCAACTTCACTTCGTCCGCTAAGGGAATGGCGACTAACGACGCCTTCTTATCCGCCAAGGCTGCGACTTGTTGGCGAATCCGTTGTTGATACGCGAGAATGCCCACATAGACGATAATCGCAAGTATGACGATTCCAATTAGCACCACTACCATGATTGACCCCATCCTTCATCCACAATTAACTAGTTTAACGAGTTGCAAAACCACTCGGTTCATTTTACAATTTAATCTAATTTCGATTATAGCATAAGTCCCGCGTGGGCTTCACTAGGTTTTGCGATTCTGTAAGCATTTTCTACCTATGTAATTGCTGAATTGACCATTGGAGGTTTTTATATGGCACAACCAATCAACCCTTTAATCACTGAACAATTAGACGCTTTGCTACACGGCGAAACCAATCTGACGGCCAACCTGGCTAACGCCTCGGCACTGCTGATGCAGACCATTCCCGCCATCAACTGGGCCGGTTTCTACCAGTACCAGCCCGCTACCGACGACCTGATCTTAGGCCCCTTTCAGGGTAACGTCGCCTGCGTGCACATCGAAAATCACCACGGGGTGTGTGGCACGGCCTTAGCCACCCAAGCCACGCAACGAATCGCCGACGTTCACGAATTTGCCGGCCACATTGCCTGTGATTCGGCCAGTAATGCTGAAATCGTGGTGCCGTTGACCTTAGCCGACGGGACGAAGCTGGGGGTCATGGACATCGATTCCCCGGAAAAGGACCGCTTTTCGGCCGCCGACCAGGCCGTCCTGGAGGAATTTGCCCGGGTTTTGCTCGCGCATGTTGACAAGGCCTAGGGTTTCCGGTTATACTGGTCGTCGTGTAAAATAATGCAGCAATGGGTGGTAAGCTCGTCAACAGGTCGTTGCGTTAAGCTCAAGAAGTAACCTGCGGCTGCAAGGGTGAAACTTGCAAAACGATCTGCACGAATACTAAACCCATAAATCGTTATTTTACTCCAAATAATATTTATTGGAGGATTCAATTTATGTCACGTTATACTGGCCCAAGTTGGCGGATTTCACGTCGTTTAGGGGTTTCCCTTTCCGGCACTGGTAAAGAATTAGCACGGCGTCCTTACGCCCCTGGTGACCACGGTCAAGGCCGTCGTCAAAAGCTTTCCGAATACGGAACGCAATTACGCGAAAAGCAAAAGCTGCGGTTCACCTACGGCTTAACTGAACGTCAATTCTACAACTTGTTCAAGCGCGCTGGTAAGATCAAGGAAGGTACCCACGGGACCAACTTCATGATCTTGCTCGAACGTCGTTTAGACAACGTGGTTTACCGTTTAGGTTTGGCAACGACTCGTCGTCAAGCTCGTCAATTGGTTAACCATGGTCACATCACCGTTGATGGCAAGCGTGTGGACATTCCTTCATACGAAGTCAAGGTTGGCCAAGTGGTCAGCGTTCGCGAAAAGTCCAAGGACTTAGCCGTGATCAAGGGTGCCGTTGAAGCCGTTGTGGGTCGTCCACAATACGTTGACTTCGACGCTGACAAGTTGGAAGGTTCATTGACTCGTCTTCCTCAACGTGAAGAACTCGATGCTGAACTTGACGACTCCTTAATCGTTGAATACTACAACCGTTAAGATTGCAATCTTCGGTTATCAAAAAAGCTTCTGCCAATTGGCGGAAGCTTTTTTTGCGTTAGGCGTTAAACACCAATCAGTTCCCGGTAGACCGGGACTAACGCCGCAATCGTGGCCTGAATGGTGGTTAATTGCGTGGCCACGTCGCCGGTAAAGAAGGCACTCCCCTGGGCAAACGTCCGGCCAATCAACCACTCGGCGTGCTTGGCCGTTTGCGCCGTTTTGAGTTGTTGCCACCCGGCCGCGGTCAACGGGTGATGGTTTGTCTTATCGGTGTGGTCGTTGCCCCACTCGAAAGTCGCGGGTAACGTGGCCACCGTTTGTGGGTCGACCCGGTCGATCACGGTTTGCCGGTCCTTGGCTTCTTGTAAGACCACCAGCCAGATATAGAGCTGATCGTCCCACAAGCCAATTTCAAAGTGCGGCAACATCTTATAGCCGCGCTTGGACGTACTCAAGGCCACCCAGGTATCCGGCGGCGGATTCTTCGTGCGCCGTCTATGTAACGCCAGATGCGGATAAACCGGCACCCCCACTTCCGCCAATTGCGGTTGTAAGGCGGCCACGGTCGCCGTGAATTTGGGGTCGATGATGGCGCGAATCTTCGTCAACCGGCCCGGCAGCGTCACGTCGTCGAACACCGCAAAATCACTATCTTGATACATGCGAACACCCCCTAGGTCTTTGCTCACGGTTCGTTTCCATTCCATGTTATACTAATGCCACTACGTTGAAAAGAGGGATTTACATGACGGAAAAAAGTTCGATGGAACAGCATCTCGATGCCGCAATGTACGGGACACCGAAGATCAAGCCCGACGAACAGCGACACTACCTGGGGACCTTCCGGGAGCGCGTTTCGCTCGCCATGACCATCGCCGAAGTCGTTGATCATCAGAACTTAGCGGCCTTCATCACCGAGATTACCGACCACCCCGACTACCAAGTCATCTTAAACGGTCACATCGCCCAAAGCGACCTGGGACCGTACCTCAAGGTGGCCAGTCAACACAACGTTAAGTTCACGATTCGGCAGGATACCATCTACGGGTTGGCCGACAGCGATTTAGGGTTAGTGGTCGCCGCCGAAACGGCAATCAACCAGTCCCCCATCGCGCTAGCCAAGAAATACCCGGACGAAGCCGCACCGACCGCCCAACCGACCAAGAAACCGGGTTGGCTGGGTCACCTCTTGAACCACTAAGCTTTTGAAAAAGGAGTTTTTATTTTGGCACAACCTTTAGCCTACCGCATGCGACCCCAACGCCTAGAAGACGTGGTCGGACAGCAGGACTTGGTGGGCCCCGGGAAGATCATCGCCCGGATGGTCGCCGCTAAGCTCCTGTCATCCATGATTCTCTACGGACCACCCGGCACCGGTAAAACCAGTATCGCCAGCGCCATTGCCGGGTCGACCAAGTACGCTTTTCGCAAGCTCAACGCCGCGACCGATTCCAAAAAGGATCTGCAGGTCGTGGCCGAAGAGGCTAAGATGAGTGGGACCGTGATTTTGTTACTCGACGAAATTCACCGGTTGGACAAGACCAAGCAGGACTTCTTACTGCCCCACCTGGAAAGCGGCCGCATCATTTTGATTGGCGCCACCACCGAAAATCCATATCTCAACATTAATCCGGCCATCCGGAGCCGCACACAGATCTTCGAGGTCCATCCCCTGACCCACGACGACATCGTCACCGCCCTAAAACGGGCCCTGACCGACGCCGACCGGGGATTGGGGCAACTCCCCCTGACCGTCGACGAAGCGGCCTTAGACTTCATGGCCGACGCCACCAACGGCGATCTGCGGAGCGCCCTTAACGGGTTAGAGCTGGCCGCCCAGTCGACACCGCCCGCCGAGACGGACCAGCAGATCCACGTGACGTTACCCGTGGCCGAGGAATGCTTCCAGCGTAAGGCCTTGATGGGCGATAAGAACGGTGACGCGCACTACGACGTAATCTCGGCCTTTCAAAAGTCGATTCGGGGAAGCGACACCGACGCCGCGCTGCACTACCTGGCCCAGCTGGTTGCGGCCGGCGACCTACCGTCGATCTGTCGGCGGCTAATGGTCATCGCCTACGAAGACGTGGGCCTGGCCAACCTCCCCGCCGCGGCCCGGACCGTACAAGCGGTGCAAGCCGCCCAACAATTGGGGCTTCCCGAGGGGCGCATCCCGCTGGCCGACGCCGTGATTGAGCTGTGCCTGTCACCGAAATCTAATTCCGGGATCAGTGCCATCGACGCCGCATTAGCCGACGTGCAAAACGGCCACAGTGGCATCGTCCCCGACCACCTCAAGGACGCCCACTACGCGGGAGCCAAAAAATTAGGTCACGGGACGGACTATAAGTTCCCCCACGACTTTCCCAACGACTGGGTCCAGCAACAGTATTTACCCGATACCCTGCGGCACGCCCAATACTACGAGCCCAAAGCTAACGGGAAATTTGAGCAGCAACTCGGTGCCCAGTATCAACGACTGCGGCGGGCCAACTATCACGATAATTGATATTTAAAAATTTATATGCTAAGATACAAGTGACTCTAAGGTGTACGCGTTGTCTTACTACAAGTTGCCGAACAAGTAATTCTTAAACGGGATCGCCATATGATAGCGTCAATGACAAGCCTTTTCACTTGGTAGTCAGCAACGTTATTTCGCTTTCCCCCCTGCATTGTCATCGCGGGTCAACATGACTGGACAATTAACGGCACCACTTAGATCACTAAAGCCTCGTGCTTTGAGGACCATTCCTTTGAATGGCCCTTTTCTTTTTGCCCGCCCGGCGGCTTGCGCAAACCCGGCCGGACTAGTAAACTAGTTTTCAGCTTAACGTGTCTACTCAAGGAGGAAACGTTCCCGTGGCAATTACGATATTAATGATCTGTTACACCCTACTGTCCTTTGGTCTGGGCTGGTACTTCTTCAGTCACCGCCAAAAATCCTTTTTAGTCTTCCATCCCGAAAATACGCCGGCGCTCAGTCACGTCCTGACGGGGGGCGGCATCGTGCTTATGGTGATTGGTCTCGTTTCGGCCATCGCCACGATCATGAATAACTTTATTTTCATTTCCATGATCCTCTTGGTCGGGGTCATCGCCATCATCAGCTTACAGTTGATTCTGGTCCACTGGTTCCCCAAGGGCGAGTAACCGGTTACAAATTTTCCCTCTTTTTTGCCATTTTACTTTTTATTTCAGGTCAAATAACGTATCATGAAAGTATCAAGTAATGAGAGGTGAATATATATGTTACAACAATACAAGCACATTTTAGTCCCCGTTGATGGTTCTTACGAAGCCGAATTAGCCTTCAAGAAAGCCGTTGCCGTGGCTAAGCGTAACGATGCTGATTTACATCTCGTTCACGTTGTCGATACCCGCGCTTTTCAAAACATCTCGAGCTTCGATACCAGTATGGTGGAACAAGTGACCGAGACGGCGAAAAAGACGTTAGACAAGTACGTTGCGGATGCCAAAGCCGATGGTCTGGAAAAGATTGACTACGCCATCGAATACGGGGCACCCAAGACGATCATTGCCCGTGACGTTCCCCGGGATAACGATACTGACCTCATCATGATTGGGGCGACCGGACTTAACGCGGTCGAACGACTCTTAATCGGGTCCGTCACAGAATACGTGACACGGACCGCCATCTGTGACGTGATTGTGGTTCGGACGGATCTCAACAACAAGCCCGCCAAGGCCACGACACAAAACTAACCAGCCATTATTCAACCGGTCGAGGGGTCGTCCCTCAACCGGTTTTTTTGTTGAAAATTAACGGCAACTACTCAAAGACGACCACCCAGAAGTTTCCCCTTCTGAGCGGTCGTCTTTTTAACGGACGTTGACTCCCGTTAGTCCGGCAGCAAGGACCCCACGGTTTGCCCTAAGCGTTGTTGTAAGGCCACGTTGTGCGTAACCACGGCCAGCGTCTGGGCAATCGCCAGACTGCGTTTAGCCGCCGTCGTGGCCAACAGTGCCTGTTCCGCTTGGCCCTTTAATTCGTACAAAACATCAATCAGGTACAAGGAATCTTGTTGTTTGACCACCTGTAAGGCGGCCTCCACGTTTTCGTTGACCAGTTGCGGTTGTTCTAACTGCAGGTACAGCTGTGCGATGCGGTACCGGGCCCACACCAACCGCTTGAATTCCTCTTCTTCGTGCCATTCGTAACTATCCAGATACGTCATGGCTTCGCGTAAGTAATAGTGGACCTTCTCGTATTCTTTGCGTTCTAAGTACGCCGCGGCCATCCCCACGTTCCCCACGATGGCGTAGAGATCCCACGGCATGCGGTACGAGCGATGGAGCAACAGGTTGAAGTGGAAAATGGCTTCGTCGGGCCGTTGCCGGGCCCCGATTTCGACAAAGCCCCGGTAGTAGTGGTAACGTTCCCGGTCAAAGGCGTTTTGCACGCTGCCCATGTCCATCTGGTCGAGCAACCGGTCGGCCCCGTGGTAGTCGCCAAAGCGCACGGCCCGTGAAATTCGGCTAAATTGATCATCCAGCCCGCTCCCCATGCCGGCTAAAATGTCCTCCAACGACACGTTCAGACGCCGACAGATCTGTAGAATGATCTTAATGCTCGGCACCTTATTCTTCTTTTCCATGAGGCTGACCGTGGCTTGCGTACAAATGCCTTCGGCTAATTCCTGTTGCGATAAATTCTTTTGCTTGCGGTATTGTTTGAGCTTGTCCCCTAGTAAGCGCATCTCATATCTCCTCTGAAAACTTGTCTGGTAATCAACAGTTTCTTGATAAAGACGAACGTTTATCTACAAAGAAATTAATATATTAACATAACTTTCTTTGTGTCTTACCAATAAGTGCTTATCAGCAGTCCCCAATCGCTTTATCATTAATTATAATAATAAGTGATTCAGCCGGAAACACAAGTAATATGGCGCTTTATTAATGAACTTTAATCTATCTATACCATTTTATCATTTTTACATAACCCGCTTGATACGCATTAACCGGATTGCTCAACCTTTTCGTAATGTTCGTATTTTATCCATTTAGTCAATTGCTTGCTCATTCAAATATAGCTTAACGTAAAATTCCAGAGCACCGCCCACATCGCCGCAGACGGTCGCTGGGTTACCACGTGGCGCAGCCGACTCACCTGATTAGTAATTTGGCCGTCCGCCCCGAGAGCCCAGGCTTGGGTCATCGCTAAGCGGGTGTCGGGCGTCCACAGGTAAGCGGGCGCGTGAGCCCGGTGGGCCGCCTGAATAAACTGGTCGCTGACCGATAGGCGCTGGAAAGAATAAAAGTCGGCGGGAACCGAGGCCGGCGCAACGAAATTAAACGGTGTAATGTAGCCGACCCGCAGTTGTGGACTATCCCGGCGGAGCCCCGCCACGACCCGGTAATCCAGCGAATGGACCGCCGAATGGTCCCGGTGCAAGCGCGTCCCGTACCGCTGGGCAAAGCGGCGCACCATCCCCGCCGAATCCGTCGGCGTCGTTTTGAGCTCCACCAATAACGGCTGGTGTAACCGTTCGGCCGTGCGCAGATACTGGTCCCACCCCACTAAGCGCGCACGTTGGCCGTGTTCGTGGAGCGTCAATCGCGTCAACTGCCGTAACGTCCACTGGTGCGGCGTCACGTTCACCCCCGCTAACTCCCGGAGGTTCTCGTCATGCAAGACCACCCACTGATGGTCGCGCGTCTCATGTAAGTCCATCTCCACGTAACGGGGATGCTGGCGACTAACGTGGCGTAACGCGCCCAGGGTATTTTGCACCCCGACTCCCCGGTCCACGCCGCGATGACTGATCAAAACGGTAGCCTGCAACCGCGGTTGCTGTAAGGTCTGGGTGATGACCCCACCGCTGACCACTAGCCAGACCAGCACCAGCCCCCAGCCACTGGTCCGAGGCCAGCGCGGCGCAACCGGTAACGCCGGTTGCCCGCACCAACTCCAGACCACCGTGAGCGTCCCTAACAGGCTAACTAACGTGTAGCCCCCCAGGATCAGCCCCAGTGAGCCGGCCGTTAGCCAGGTGATTGCGGTCCCCGTCAGGGTGGTTGCTAACTGCCGGTTCAGGACCACCAGTAAGCAACTGCCCAAAAACCACAGGGCCATCCCGCCAGCCAAGACCAGCAAACTCCCCAGCATCTGCCGCGGCGTACCGCCCTGGCGGGTCACCCGCCAGTGTCGCGGTCCCCAGATCAGGCTGTAGGCCAATAGGACCAGGTAGGCCACCACCACGATGCCGGCCAAGCCGTGGCGGTGTAGGCCCACCCAGTTGACCCAAGCCGCCGGCAACCGTAAACGGACCAGCAACCGGCTCCCCAGGCCCCAGAGGCCCCAAGGCAGGCTCAACAGGCCCAGACTAACGCCTAAGCCCAGCCCGGTCCCCCAGCGCCGCCAACCGGTCTTCAGCGCCAATTGAGCCCCATAGACCCGCGCGAGTTGGCGTAGTTGCCAGACCGCTAGGCCGAGTTCGGCCCCGATGACGAGTAACCAGCCGACCGACCAGCCCGCAAACTGCCCCGCCCAGCGCAACAGTCCGAGCCCCGCGATCAATCCCGTCCAGCCGGCCAACAGGCGCGGTGCCGTTAAGCCCCAGTGCCATGCCCGGTAAAGTTCCTGTCGTTTCGTTCGCAACTTCCCATCTCCCCACAAAAAAAGCCGATGAGTCCGCCAAAGCGTCTCACCGACTCGAATTTCTCGTCTACTTCTTCAATTGATACGTTGAAGCGGCCGAATTGTCGTCTAACGGCACGAAGTCGTAAGCCAACCGGTCTTCACGGTTGAATTCCGCAATGGCCAGGTCGATCAGCCGGTCGATCAGTTCCGTGTAACTGATTCCGGAAGCCTCCCAGAGTTGAGGGTACAGGCTGATGTTGGTAAAGCCAGGTAAGGTGTTGACCTCACCCACGTACGGCACATTGTCCTTGGAGACCAAGTAATCGATCCGCGCCATGCCCTTTAAGCCTAACGCCGCGTAGGTCTGTAGGCCCATCGTGGTGATTTCTTCGGCTAAAGCGGCTGGTAATTGCACGGGCACTTCAAAGGTCACGCCACTGGCGTCCACAAACTTGTTGTTGTAGTCGTAGAACACGTCCTTTTCCGGTACCCGGATGGCCCCGAGCTTCGAGGCTTGGGGATGTTCGTTACCCAAAATGGAAATCTCGACTTCTTGCAAGCCCGAAATGGTTTCTTCCACCAGCACCTTGTAATCGTACCGGAACGCGTCTTCTAACCCGTCCAGGTATTCTTGTTCGTTGCTGGCCTTGTGGATCCCCACCGAAGAGCCTTGGTTGGCGGGCTTAATGAAGACATCGGTCCCCAGCTTAGCCTGAACGGTGGCGTAGTCCATCGCGTCGCGGTTAGCGGGGGTGACAACGACGTACTTGGTATTCCGAATACCGTTAGCCGTCAAGACTTGCTTGGTCCGATCCTTATCAAAGGACGTGGCTGATGCTAAGACGTCACTACCAACATAGGGTTTTTTCAACAACCGGAAAAGCCCCTGGATAGTCCCGTCTTCGCCCAAATTACCGTGGATAATTGGGAAGAAAACATCAATGTCCTTCGCTTGCGAGAGATTCCAAATGGGTGCCAATGGATTTGCCGAATCGATCTTGGCTTGTTCCTCTGCCGCCACCGTGGCTTCGTCTTCACCGTTGAAGACCCGCTGGGAGGCTGCATCGCTCAACACAAAGCCGTCACGGGTCAGTAAGAACAAACTTACCGTGTAACGCGTCTTGTCCATTGCGTCGTAAATGTTGCGAGCCGACCGTTTCGAAACGTCGTGCTCGGAGGAATTTCCACCGAATAATAAACCGACGTGTAACTTATTTTTTTCCATGATGTCACTCATCCTTACGTGTGTATTTCGGTTAGCCTTCAGTATACCATTTCTCAAAAAATATTAGTATATCTTTATGCTAAAAAATCAATCGCGGAGGATAAATACGCCCGAATCTGCGGCGAAAGGTCCCGTTGGAGGCGCATGGCATCGAGTAAGCGCCGGCGGTTATAGAATTGATTCCACCCGGCTGCGGTTTCCGTGGCGCGCCGGTGTAAGGCGACCTGCTGGCGCCACTGCTTCAACGCGGTCAGACAGGCCGATTCATAGATGGGGTGCCGGTTAGTCAGTAGGACCAGATAGCCGCCCATGCGCTCCGTCTCCCCGTAAATCAACGGGGTCGTCAACCGTTTGAACCGTTCCAACAACGTGACCATCAAAAATAGTTTATCCGCGCGGGTCAACTGAACCCCGTCGCCTAACGTGGTCAGTAATTCCGTGATGGACGTGAACGCGTGCGCCCACCCCTGCTGGTTGATGAACCCCCTGGTGTCCGTTTCCAGACAGATGTAAGTGGCGACCTTGACCACGATTTCGTCGTAGTCCAGTTGCACCAGCTTGGGGTGGTCGTTACTGTAATGGATCAGCGTCGCTAGAAACGACGTCGCTGCCGAGCGGCCGTAGACCCCCTGGTTGCTGGGTTCTAGGATGTGGTCAAACAACCGGTCGTCCCGTAAGAGTTGGGTGACCAACCACTGAATCTGAGCCGCCGAAAAGACCCCGTCTTCGAGCGCGTCGTAAAGCGTAAAATGAACGCCCAGATACCGGATTTTAGGATTGGTCGACCGCAGATGCTGGAGCAAGTGATCGAGTTCGGCTAGGGTCAGGTGAACCTCCCGATCCCCTTCTAGCCCCTGACTGACGTCTTTTAACAGGTCACGAATCCCATCCCGTTCGTCCGGTAAGGCAATCGGGGTCCGGCGCTGCCGGTGCACGCCGTCGATCAGTTGCCCGATCCGGTTGCCCAACGATTGATACACCGTCCCGGCGTGGAGCTGGTGCCGCAAGTCCTGTAAGTGTTGCTGTAACGTCTCAATCTGCTCGTCCATCAAAGAATCCTCCAATATTTTCCGTTATCTTGACTATGACTCGACCTTACCCGTGTTGATCACCGGTTGGGAGCCCCGTTCGTTAATGATGGAAACCATCATGTTATTGATCAATTGTAATTTCTGACCGTCCGTTAAATCCAGGTCGGTCTCGGACGCTAGCCGGCTAATCGCGCCCTCGGTGATTGACACGGCCCCTTCGACGATAATCTTCCGGGCCGACAAAATGGCTTGCGATTGTTGCCGCTGCAACATGGCCGAAGCGATTTCGGTGGCGTAAGCCAGGTGGGTCAACCGCGTTTCGATGATCTTAACGCCGGCCACGTTCAACCGTTCTTGGAGCTCTTCGGTCAAGTGGTCCGACACCTCGGTGGGATTACTCCGCAAAGTCAACGCTTCGCCATCCCCAAAATTATCGTAAGCGTATTCGGAGGCCACGTGCCGGATGGCGGATTCACTTTGGATCTCGACGAATTGCTCGTAGTCTTCGACCGCGAACAAGGCCTTACTGGTATCCACGACTTTAAACACGATGACCGCCGCAATTTCCACGGGATTCCCCTGTAAGTCGTTGACCTTCAGGATGGCACTGTTAAAGTTACGGACTCGCAGAGAAACCGTGGTTTTATTGGTCAGCGGTACGGTTAGATACAACCCCGCTTCCCGGATGGTCCCGATGTAGCGGCCAAAGAAGGTCAGTACCTTCGACTGGTTGGGACTGATGATCGTCAGACTGCTGGCCGCTAAGACAGCGATTACAATCAGCAGCACGCCTAAGACCATGGCGCCCCCCGCCAATAAGAGGCAGTAACCGCCCGCGATCAATAGGGCCAAGACGATAATCAACCCTAAATACCCGTTAATGTGAAAAACGTTTTTTTCCGTCACGTGACTCACTCCATTCCCCTTAACTGTACTGGATGATTTCATTAAGGTCTAAATTTTCGATCCACTATATCCATTATACCCGACTCCCGGGAGAAAAGAAAAACCGGGCCAACTCTGACGAGTTGACCCGGTGACTTTTCGGTTTAGTCTTCTTGTACGTCGACAAACCAAGCGGCATCCGTATCGCTACCGTTTAACGCATCGAAACTATCGGCTAAGGCCGGGTTAACGGCCGTGACCTTTCCCGTAACGGGACTTGGAATATCTGAGACGGCTTTATCCGCTTCAACGTTCAGCAGGTTGTCGCCCTTTTTGATCTGATCACCGACTGCTGGCAACTTCGCAAACTTGATGGTTCCCAATTCGTCTTGGCCTTCCGTGGTCAACCCGATCCGGGTTCCGTCAGTCGTCGCCTTAGTCCAGAAATACTTTACCATTTCACTCATAATTCCAAAAGCTCCTTTATTTAAACGATTCGTTACGACTAAACATGTAACTCTTATAATGATACCGCATTGACATGATCAAACCAATCCCAATCAAATTTCCAATCAATGCCGACCCCCCTTGACTCACGAAGGGCAACGGGATCCCGGTCAGCGGTAACAGCCCAATACTCATCCCGATGTTTTCGAACACGTGGAAGAGGATCATCATGATGACCCCGGTCGAGATGTAGGCGTAAAAGACGTTCTTAGTATCGAAGGTCACACGAATCATTTGGTAGATCAACAGGAAGTACAAGAAAATCAAGACACAGCCCCCGATGAACCCGAAGTTTTCCCCGATCACGGAGAAAATCATATCGGATTCCCGCACGGGCACGTACACGTGGGAGGTGTTGAACCCGGTCCCGAAGATGCTCCCGGACCCCACGGCCTTCATACTCTGCCAGAGTTGATACCCCTGGTTAGACGTATCGGCTGACGGGTGTAACCAAGTGTCGACCCGGGAGAATTGGTAGGCCTGAAACCCGACCTTCTCCAAGATCTTCCGCCCCCAACTGGTGGTCACCAACGTCAGGGCGCCACCACCGACCACGGCGATGACCCCAAACGTCGGCGCCAGGATCTTCCAGGTCACCCCGGAAACCAAAATAACCCCTCCGGCGATGGCGAAGAACACCAACATGGTCCCAAAGTCGTTTTGGAGCTTTAAGCCCACGGCCACGGGCAACGTCCATAAGATGACCTTCCCGATCAACCGCCAGTCCGAGTTGAACGTGTGAACCGGAAACTGGTTATTGTGGTCCGCCACGACCCGGGCGAGCATCAAAATAAAGGCTGGTTTCATGACTTCGGAGGGTTGGAAGGTCAACGGTCCAATCGCAAACCAACTCTTGGCCCCCGTGTTCAGGTAGTACGCCCGGCTATAGAAGATCAGCACGGAAAGTAACAGGAACAGCCCAATGCCGTAGAGTAGCGGGGCCACCCGCCACAGCTGTTCGGAGTCAAACTGCATAATAATTACAATCGCGATCGTCCCGATGATGTACCAGGCCAGTTGGGAAACCACGGCCGACGTAATGCTGGTCGCACTCGAATCGTGCGTTGCCGCCACGTAGATCGACGCCAAACCGATCAAAGCCAACATCAGCACACAGAAGATGACCCCCCAGTCAATCCGGGAGTCCACTTCATCTTGTTGTCTTGTCGCATTTTTTGCCACGATGATTGCTCCTTAATCAAACTCAAGATTTTGTCTTTATTATAAAGGCCGCAGGGAACTTCGACGTTCCACTCCGGCCAATTTTACCAAAATTTACTATCCTTGGTGCAGGTGGTAATCCCGTAAGAGGACTTCCACGCCTTCATCAACGGTCTTGACGTGGTAGACGTCGCCGTCCGTCAATTGGGCTTCGAAGCGGTCCGCTAAGGGTTGCACCGTTCCGATGGTTTCCTTGCCAATCTTCAACACCGACATCGTCGTGCCATCAGGTAATTTTTGTTCGTCTACGGTCACCTGGACCGCCTTTTCTCGTTTACTCATGCCGACTCTCCTTTTACTTGGTTGTGGTCCGCGACTGATCATCTAATCCCATTTCTCGACGATAGGCGCGTTCTGCCGCCACGTTGCGGCGCAAGGTGAAGTGATCCGGCACCGGATCGACCCCACCGTGGACAAAGGGGTGACAGCGTAAAATTCGAGCGATTCCCATGAGACTCCCCTTAAATGCCCCGTGCTTGGCCAGCGCTTGGAGCGTATAGGTCGAGCACGTTGGGTAGTACCGACAGGTAGGTGGAAACAGGGGGGAGATCCAGCGTTGATACCCGCGGACCAGCCCCATCAATAATCGCCGCATTTAACGACCCCCTTTGTTTGACGCTAGTTGTTCTGTTCTGCGACCTTGGTGTTCATGTGTTCCAGCAAGACGCCGGCTCCCTTGGCCACGTTATCTAACGGGTCTTCGGAAATGATCACCGGAACGGTCAGCTTCTCGGAGAAGAGCTTGTCGATACCGTCCAACAGCGCACCCCCACCGGTCAGCATGATGCCCCGGTCGATGATGTCGGCTGCCAGTTCCGGGGGCGTGGTCTCCAAAACGGTCTTGGCCGCTTCGATGATCTGGTCCACAGAATCGTGAATGGCTTCTTCTACTTCCGTCGCCGTGATCGTGGTTTCGGTCGGCATCCCCGAGACGGAATCCCGCCCGCGGACCGCCATGGTCTTCTTGTCGTTGCCCGGTTCCGGGTAGGCCGTCCCAATCTTGATTTTAATGGTTTCGGCCGTCCGTTCCCCGACAATCAGGTTGTGCTTGTGCTTGAGGTAGTTGACGATTTCCGCGTTCATCCGGTCCCCCGCCACGCGAATCGACTGGCTGGCCACGATATCGCCTAACGACAGGATGGCGATGTCACTAGTTCCCCCACCCATGTCGATGACCATGTTGCCGGATGGCTTAAAAATGTCCATCCCGGCACCTAAAGCGGCCACCTTAGGTTCGGCTTCCAGATAAACCTTGGCCCCGCCGGACTTTTCGGCCGCCTGAATGATGGCCTTCCGTTCGATTTCGGTAATGTTCGTTGGTGCACAGATCATGATGTTCGGCTTGGATAAGAAGCCCTTAACGCTTAGTTTATTAATGAAGTAGGAAAGCATGGCTTCGGTAATATCAAAATCGGAAATGACCCCGTCCTTTAACGGCCGAATCGCCCGGATGTTGCCGGGCGTCCGTCCCACCATCCGGTAGGCTTCGGATCCCACTGCCAATACCTTATCGGTCTTCGTATCAATCGCCACCACTGAGGGTTCGTTCAATACGATGCCCTTACCGACCACGTAAATTAAAACGTTCGCGGTCCCCAGATCAATTCCAATGTCTTTCGCCATACTATTGTTTTCCTCCTGATTTTAAATGCCAATTTTCAACATTTCATTATACCATAATCCACCTGAACTCTAAACGGTTTGTCCGGCGCATAGAAAAAAGGCGGCTTTACGCCACCCTCAGTTGTTTAAACTTCGTTATTAATCCGCTTGTTCTGTAACACCACGGCATCGTTATCCGGAACGGTAATTCGCTTAACTTCCGCCCCCAACGCCGTTAACTTCTTGTGGAAATCGTAATACCCCCGATCGAGATACTTCAGGTTCGTGACCTGCGTGTACCCGTCGGCGACTAAGCCGGCCAAGACTAAGGCCGCGGCGGCCCGTAAGTCGGTCGCCGCCACTTCGGCCCCGTTGAAATCGGTTGGACCGTGCATCACGACCGTCCGGCCATTGATCTGGAACTGGGCGTTCATCCGCCGGAGTTCCTCGAGGTGCATGAAACGGTTTTCAAAGACGGTTTCAGTCATGGTACTGGTCCCCTCAGCCGCCAACTGCAAAATCGTCATCTGCGGCTGCATGTCCGTCGGGAAACCCGGATAAGGTAAGGTCTTCACATCAGTTGGTTGGAGCGTGGCCGGTCCAATGACCCGAATCCCATCGGTTTCTTCGGTGACCTGCACACCCATTTCTTGTAGCTTAGAAATCAACGGCTTGTTGTGTTCCACAATGCCGTCTTGAATCAACACGTTACCGTGCGTCAACGCCGCGGCAACCATGAAAGTCCCCGCTTCGATCCGGTCCTGAACCACGTTATGGTCCGTCCCGTGCATGGCGCTGACCCCTTCGATCCGAATCGTTTCGGTTCCGGCACCGCGAACGTGGGCCCCCATCTTGTTCAAGACGTTGGCCAGATCCACGATTTCGGGTTCGCGAGCGACGTTATCGACTTCGGTCGTCCCCTGGGCTAAACAAGCCGCCATCATGATGTTTTGGGTGGCCCCAACACTTGGGAAGTCCAGGTAAATGTGGCTCCCCGTCAAGTGATCCGCAAAGGCTTCAATGTAGCCATCATGCTGTTCGATGCGCGCACCCAAGGCCTCTAACCCCTTCAAATGCAGGTCGATAGGTCGCGTCCCAATGGCACAACCACCGGGTAAGGCGACGCGGGCATGACCCAACCGCGCCAAAAGTGGTCCCATGACCACGATCGAGGCGCGCATCTTTGAGACGTACTCAAAGGGCGCTTCGCTCGACAATTGTTTGGTTGCGTCAATCGTAATTTGTCGGTTTGCTTCATCAAAATCTACGGTTAGGTTTAAGAACCGCAGCACTTTATTCATCGTGTAAACGTCAGATAGAACCGGAACATTTGCTAAATGTGTGACCCCATCACGTGCCAAGATGGACGCTGCCAGGATTGGCAAAACGGCATTTTTAGCGCCTTCGATGTGGACAACACCAGATAAGCGGTTCCCACCATGAACAACGATTTTTTCCATGGGATACCTCCAGAAGTTTGATGGGTCTACCGCACCAGGTAGCCCAGATTACGAACATTGTTAATGAAGTCCAGGAAAAATGAACTGCAGCCAAAGCCTACTGCCACGGCCAGCATCACAATCAAAACCCGTGCCTGCCGGGGGTTAAATGGCATCAATCGTTCGATATGCAGCGCTGAAATCGCCCAAAAGGCCAGCGCAATAAAACTCAAATGACTAATAATGGTTAAAATTCCTTGGATGCCAAGTAACTTCATCAGCTCAATCCTTCCCAAACATTCCCATTAACTATAGCATAATTTGTGCGCCCTGTCCCCGCGATTCCTTTAAAATCGGCAGTTGTAATATTACATTTACCAATAAGTTGATTAGTGATTTAGCTGCATCTTATTCAACTATTCAAGTTACCTATCGGCCTGAAATTTAAGGGACTAAAAAAACGGTAACCTCGCTTGGAGATTACCGTTTTAGTTAAAAATTTAGTGCTTGGCCACATTGATTCGGTTAACAGCCCGCCGTAAAGCAACCTGTGCCCGTGCCAAATTGTCCGCATCGTGAGCGGCTTGCGCCTTCTTGATGGTCGCTTCGGCCCGTTGCCGAGCATTTTCAGCCCGCGCAACGTCAATGTCATCTTGACGTTCCGCACTGTCAGCAACAATGGTAGCCGTGTTGTTGGAGAATTCCAGAAAGCCACCGTTAACGGCAATCTTGTCTTCTTCATCATCATGCTTGACCCGCACCACGTCAACTTCCAAAGAAGAAATGACGGGCACGTGATTGGGCATGATCCCCAGTTGACCTAGCTTAGTCGTCACGGCTAAGAAAGTCCCCTGGTTGTCGTACACACGACCATCGGGAGTGACGATACTAACGGATAAAACTGATGCATTATCAGCCAATTAGAATCCCTCCCTAGTTGTTTTCGAGCGCTTCGTTCATTTGCTTAGCCTTCGCCACAGCGTCTTCGATACTCCCACAGTTCCGGAAAGCATCTTCTGGGAGGTCATCGTACTTCCCATCAAGAATTTCCTTGAAACTCCGAATCGTATCTTCCAACTTCACGTACTTCCCATCCATCCCGGTAAACTGAGAAGCCACGGAGAATGGTTGTGATAAGAAGAACTGAATGCGCCGAGCCCGGTTAACAATCGTTTGTTCTTCTTCAGACAATTCGTCCATCCCTAAGATGGAGATGATGTCTTGCAGTTCGTGATACCGTTGTAAGACGTGTTGCACGTCCGTCGCCACGTCGTAGTGTTCTTGACCGACAATTTCTGGGGCCAAGGCCGTTGACGTTGAAGCCAATGGGTCCACGGCCGGGTAAATCCCTTGTTGCGTTAAAGAACGTTCCAAGTTGGTCGTGGCATCCAAATGGGCGAAAGTCGTGGCTGGCGCCGGGTCGGTGTAGTCATCGGCAGGCACGTAGACGGCTTGGATCGAGGTGATAGACCCCTTCTTAGTCGACGTAATCCGTTCCTGCAACTGACCCATTTCAGTGGCTAACGTTGGCTGGTACCCAACGGCTGAAGGAATCCGACCTAACAAGGCCGAAACTTCAGAACCGGCTTGGGTGAACCGGAAGATGTTGTCGATAAACAACAGCACATCTTGGCCCTTAACATCCCGGAAGTATTCCGCGATGGTCAATCCAGTCAAGGCAACCCGCATCCGGGCACCAGGAGGTTCGTTCATTTGTCCGTAAACCATGGCGGTTTGCTTCAAAACACCGGAACCCTTCATTTCCCAGTACATATCGTTACCTTCACGGGTCCGTTCACCAACACCGGTGAAGACGGAAATCCCGTTATGGCCTTGGGCAATGTTATGAATTAATTCCTGAATTAAAACGGTCTTACCAACACCGGCACCACCGAACAACCCGATCTTCCCACCACGAACGTAAGGTTCGAGTAAGTCGATAACCTTGATCCCGGTTTCCAGGATTTCGGTCGTTGGGTTTAATTCGTCATACTTTGGTGCGTCACGGTGAATTGGCATCCGTTCGGCATCAGGACCAAATTCGGCACCGCCGTCGATTGGTTCCCCTAAAACGTTGAACACCCGACCTAAGGTGTCATCACCAACGGGAACGGAAATAGAAGCTTTCGTGTTTTCTACTTCCATGCCCCGGCGAAGTCCATCGGTCCCGTCCATGGCAATCGTCCGCATAACCCCGTCACCTAATTCCAAGGCAACTTCGGTTACCAGCACGCTACCATCATCTTTTTTGATGTTTAAGGCGGTGTTGATATCAGGTAATTCATCGTTTAATGGGAATTCAACGTCAACGACTGGTCCGATAACTTGAACAACTTTACCAGTACTCATTATTCGTTAATTCCTCCCGTCATTATTTACTTAAGGCTTCTTGCCCACCGGTAATTTCGGTGATTTCAGTGGTGATCGCTGCTTGCCGTGCACGGTTGTAGTGCAGTTGCAACGTCCCGATCAAATCATCGGCGTTATCCGTGGCTGATTGCATCGCATTGGTGCTGGATGCATGTTCAGAAGTCTTAGCGTCCAGAATCGCACCATAAACTAAACTTTCCGCGTATTGCGGTAAGACCACCTGCAACACTTCTTCTTCCGAAGGTTCGGTGTCGTATTCGGCAGTCAACGGCTTAGTCGGCGTATCCTTAGCTGCGTCGCTCGACAAGGTCTCCTTGTCGACCGGCAGCATCTTTTCAGCCCGAAAACGGGATGAAATCCGGTTCACAAAGTGGTTGTAGCACACGAAGAGTTCATCGAACACTTCGTTGTCGAACATCGTGGTCACGGTCTTCACGATTTCCCGAACTTCGTTGAATTCTGGGACATCGCTGACCCCGCGATATTCGTAAGCCACATTGACGCCCCGATGCTTGTAGAAGTCCGCCCCGGTTCCCCCGACGGCTAGAATCATGTAGTCGTCTTGGTTGGGCGTCCGTTCTTCGATAAAGCGGTTAGCATCCCGCAGCACACTGCTGTTGTAGCTCCCCACCATGCCTCGATCCGAGGTAATGATCAAATAAGCGGTCTTCTTCACTGGACGGTCTGACTGCAGGTTGCTTGAGGAATTATCCAACAGATGAGACTGCGAAAGGTGCATCACAACTGCCTTAACCTTCGACACGTAGTCTTGGTAACCAGTCGCGTGTTTCTGAATCTTATTTAACTTCGCCGTCGAGACCATTTGCATGGCCGCCGTGATTTGGCGGGTTGCCTTAGTCGAGTTAATCCGACGTTGAACGTCATGAATCGATTCAGCCATTGTTCCTCACCATCCTTCCTTCAAGCAATCTTAATTTTCAGAGTTATTGGCCGCAGCATCGGACTCATGCTTGGACGGTTGGAAAGTCTGATCGAATTCCTTGATTGCCGTTTCCAGGGCGTCGCCTTCTGGCAAGTTCCCGGTCTTAGCAATCGAGTCTTCGAGATCCTTATGCGAACTGTCCATAAAGTCAAATAACTCGTTTTGGTAGCGTAACACGTCAGCAACTTCGAGCTTGTCGAGGTGACCGTGCGTTAACGCAAACAAAATCACAACTTCCTTAGCAACGGGAACGGATTCGTGTAAGCCTTGCTTCAAGACTTCCACGGTCCGGGCCCCCCGTGCTAACTTCGCTTGGGTGGCAGCATCCAAGTCAGACCCGAATTGGGCGAAGGATTCCAGTTCCTTGTAGGAGGACAAGTCCAACCGCAAGGTCCCGGCAACCTTCTTCATGGCTTTGATCTGCGCGTCCCCACCAACCCGGGAAACTGAAGTCCCGGCATCCATGGCTGGCCGAACCCCTGAATAGAACGAATCACTGTTCAAGAAGATCTGACCATCGGTGATGGAAATCACGTTGGTTGGGATATAAGCGGAAACGTCACCGGCTTTGGTTTCGATGATTGGTAAGGCAGTCATTGACCCGCCACCTAATTCATCGTTTAACTTCGCAGCCCGTTCCAACAAACGGGAGTGGGTGTAGAAGATATCCCCAGGGTAGGCTTCACGACCTGGTGGCCGCCGAAGAATCAAAGAAAGTTCACGATAAGCATCGGCTTGCTTGGTTAAATCATCGTAGACGATCAACACGTGCTTGCCGTTCATCATGAATTCTTCACCCATGGCTGCACCGGCATAAGGCGCGATGTACAGCAATGGCGCTGGTTCGGATGGGCCGGCGGATACAACAATGGTGTAATCCATGGCGCCAAACTTTTGCAGCGTATTTACTTGAGACCGCACGGTGGATTCCTTTTGCCCAATGGCCACGTAGATACAAATCATGTCTTGATCCTTTTGGTTAATGATTGTATCGATCGCGATGGAACTCTTCCCGGTCTTCCGGTCACCGATGATTAATTCACGCTGACCACGTCCAATTGGAACCAAAGCATCGATGGCCTTAATCCCGGTTTGCAGAGGTTCACTAACCCCTTGCCGGTCCATAACACCCGGTGCCTTATGTTCAATTGGCCGTGTCTTATCAGTCTTAATGTCCCCTTTGCCGTCAATTGGTTGACCTAACGGGTTAACAACCCGGCCAATTAATTGATCTCCAACGGGAACTTCCATGATTCGACCAGTCCGCTTAACGGTGTCGCCTTCGGTAATTCCAGTGAAATCACCCAAGATAACGATACCAACGTCACTGGTTTCAAGGTTTTGGACCATCCCATAAACCCCGTTATCAAATAAAAGCAACTCACCTTGTAAGGCGTTGTCCAAGCCGTGGGCCCGGGCAACCCCGTCACCAACGTAAGTTACCGTACCAGTTTCTTCAACTGAGAGTTCATCTTCGTAGTTTTCTAATTGTTGTTTAATTAGAGTACTGATTTCCTCAGCTTTAATGCTCATGAAAGTTTCACCTCTTTACCTACAGATTTATTATGCCAACAGTTGACGTCGCAACTTGTTGATTTTCGTCTTAAGACTCCCATCAAGAATCATGCCGGCGGATTGTACGATCACACCGCCAAGAATCGTTGGGTCGACTTGACTGTCTAAAATAACTTTCTGAGCACCGACCCGTTGGGCGTATGCCGTGGCAATTTGGTCTTTTTGCTCAGCAGAAAGATCGACCGCGGTCGTCACGTGGGCATAAATCGTGTGGTGCTTTTCGTCGTACAGGGCCTGGAACTGATCGATGATGGCAACCATCACGTCCATGCGGCCGTAATCGTAAACCATTTGGATCAAGTTCTTAATGTACGGGGAAGCTTGGCTGGTCAGTTGACCCACCAATTTTTCCCGGTCGGCAGCCTGTAGACTAGCGTCTGAGAGTACAGTACCCAATTGTGGGTTGTCCTGGAAGACACGTCGAAGCTGCTGAAGTTCGGTATAACCGTCCTCCAGTTGGTCTTTTTCGGACAACAATTCAAATAATGCGCGTGCGTAGCGTTTAGCTACAGTTGTCCTATCAAGACTCATGATGCTTCCCCAACCCTTCAATGTAAGAATCAATCAATGCCTTTTGGTCATCAGCGTTTAATTCTCTTTGAATGATCTTGGAAGCAATCTCAATAGATAGGTCCGCCACATCGTTCCGCGCACCCGCCAAAGCGTCTTCACGTTCTTGGGCAATGTCCTTTTGGGCATTGGCCTTTAACGTTTGGGCGTCAGTTTGGGCTTGCGCCATGATCTGATCACGTTGTTGCTGACCATTTGTCTTAGCATTTTGGACGATCGTTTGGGCTTCACCCCGGGACGCATTTAACGCGGTCTGCCGTTGTTCCACCAACCCAGCGGCTTCGGTCCGGGATTTTTCCGCGGAATCGATATCACTGGAGATCTTGTCGGCCCGGTCTTGCATCATCTTCGTGACTGGCTTCCAAGCCAAGACCTTAACAATCCACAACAAGAGTAAGAAACAGATGGCGTAGAATAAGGAATCACCAAAATAAAGCGATGAACCAACTACTAAATGTGAGAGCATCTATTGACACCTCCTTTTACTGTCAAATAATGAGAAATAAGTTCAATTACTTGTTCATAACCATCAAAGCCACAACGAAGGCAATGATAGGCATGGCTTCAACTAACCCAACACCGATGAACATGTTCGTCCGTAATTGACCTGACAGTTCAGGCTGACGAGACATCCCTTCAAGCATCTTAGAAATAACGATACCATCACCGACACCACCACCAATAGCGGCTCCGGCCATAGCGATACCAGCTGCAATAGCTCCCATAATGTGTGTTTCCTCCTTAAATTTAGAAAAAAATTTTTATTCCTCGACTTCAAGCTTTTGAGAAATATAAACTGACGACAACGTAACAAAGACGAACGCCTGGATGGCCCCCAAGAATGCAGAGAACCCTTGCCAGACCATTTCAATTGGAACTGCGACAATCATTGTTGCGATGCCGTGAGACGTTGCCAAACCCCAGATCAGCTTTAACAACATTTCACCAGAGAAGATCACCCCGAAGATACGAAGACCTAACGTTAGGAAATTCGTGAATTCTTCGAAGATACTAATTGGCAACCAGAAGACAAATGGCTTGAGGTAGTTAGTAAAGTGCTTCTTGTACCCCAGCTTTTGAACTCCTGCGAATTGCGCTAACATTAACGTCATCAGTGAGAACGTCAGGGTCACGATTGGATCAGACGTTGGACTGCGGACGATGGTAGCGTTATGGAACGTCAATTGGAGAAATAACCCCAGTTGGTTAGAGAGGAAGAGGAACAGAAACAGGGTAAACCCGTAAAGTCCAAACCCGCTAACTTCATTAGAAGGAATTGATCCCTTCAGAATCCCATTGGTAAATTCAATCAGCCACTCCAGAAAGTTTTGTCCCTTAGTTGGTTTCATGGCTAAATGCCGTGACGTAAAGAACACGACCGCCACCACTAAAAGAAAAACAACTAACCCAGAAACGACATTTGCGGTACTAAATGTCAATCCTAGAAATTGGAAGGTCGAAACTGGACCATCATTCACCGAATATCACCTCTTTTCACACTATATGGACGTATCCTCCAAATATTAGCGACCGGCAAAACCCGCTAAACACCTGGATTCTACGGAATAGTGAACGAAGCGAGCGCTCCATTCAAATACACTGGAAATGATACCACCAATTGCCCTAAAAAACAAAACAATTTTCACAGAAATATAACAGCTCTGTCATCTTCGACTTAAACCAAGATATTCGGTCATAGCGGCAATGTGACCGTTTGCAAAGGCTATTTGCGTGCGCAATCAGGCGAAGTCGTGACGATTCGTTGCACCACCGTCATTAGGTCGTTGAAAAAACAAAGAAGAGACCCGGCAAAACTTGCCGAATCCCCTCTTTAGATTTATTTCGTCCCAAATAAACGGTCCCCGGCATCCCCGAGTCCCGGCACGATGTAGCCATCTTCGTTCAAATGGTCATCCAATGCCGCCGTATAAATATCTACGTCCGGGTGCTTGGTTTGTAAGGCCTTGACCCCTTCCGGTGCGGAGACCAAGCAAACAAACTTGATGTTGCTAGCGCCACGCTTCTTTAACGCGTCGATCGCCATAATTGCTGAGCCCCCCGTGGCCAACATCGGGTCCACCACGAAAACCTGGCGTTGATCGATGTCGGACGGTAACTTAACAAAATATTCATGAGGCTGTAGGGTCTCTTCGTCCCGGTACATCCCAATGTGGCCCACCTTAGCGGCAGGAATCAATTCAAGAATCCCATCGACCATGCCAATTCCAGCTCGCAGAATTGGCACAATTGCAACTTTCTTCCCAGCCAATTCCTTAGCCGTCATCTTAGCAACTGGCGTTTCGATGACCTTGTCTTGTAATGGCATGTCGCGCGAAACTTCGTAAGCCATTAACGTTGAGATCTCGTTAACCACTTCCCGAAAGCTGCGGGTACCGCAGTTTTTGTTACGAATAATCGTCAGTTTGTGTTGAATCAACGGGTGGTCGAGTACTTGAAACTTCCCCATGAATAAACGCTCCTTTGGTATTTCTTACAATTGTACCATTAACTACCAGCGCGTAGCGGATTTTTTTAGGAATGAAATCGCTTTTTCGTAATTTCTAGGGTAAAACGCTTAGGGGGTGCGCCTGAGTCAGCGCGTGAACTCGCCGCCGAACGTCATCCAGGTTAGTTTGGTCGGTCGGTTGACTTAATGTCTGACTGATCAAGCGGGCGACCTCACGGCAATCATCCGCCGTGAAGCCCCGGGTCGTCACAGCGGGGGTCCCCAACCGGATGCCCGACGTCTTGAACGGGCTTAAGGTCTCATTCGGAATTGCTTCCTTATTAGTAGTAATCATGACCGTATCGAGTAAGTCCTGGGCCTGCTTACCGTTTAAGCCCGTCTGGGACACGTCCAACGTCAGCAGGTGGTTATCAGTCCCGCCCGAGATGACCCGCAGGTGCGCCGCGTGACTAAATTCAGCGGCCATGGCCTGGGCGTTGGTGATGATCTGTTGCGCGTAGGTCGTAAAGGCTGGTTGCGCGTCTTCGAAAAGAGCGGCCGCCTTCCCCGCAATCACGTGCTCGAGGGGGCCGCCCTGGGTGCCCGGAAAGACCGCCGAATTCAGTCGTTTGGCGTACTGGGCCTGCGATAAAATCAAGCCGCCCCGTGGTCCCCGCAAGGTCTTATGCGTCGTGGTGGTCACCACGTCGGCGATGCCCACCGGACTGGGGTGTAAGCCCGCGGCCACCAGCCCCGCGATGTGGGCCATGTCGACCATCAGGTAAGCCCCCACCTCGTCGGCGATGTCCCGGAACGCCCGCCAGTCGATGATCCGCGAGTACGCCGAGGCGCCGGCCACGATCATCTGAGGCTTTAATTTCAAGGCTAAGTCCCGAATAGCCGCGTAGTCTAACAGTTCCGTTTCCGGATTCAACCCGTAGCTGTAGCTTTGGTAGAGTTTCCCGGAGAAATTGACCTTGGCCCCGTGAGTCAAGTGACCCCCGGCGTCTAAGCCCATCCCTAAGACCACGTCTCCCGGTTTCAGGAAGGCCGCGTACACGGCTTGGTTGGCCTGGGAACCAGAGTGGGGTTGCACGTTAGCGTATTCGGCGCCAAACAATTGCTTGGCCCGGTCGATGGCGAGTTGTTCCACCACGTCGATGTACTGCGTGCCCCCGTAGTAACGCTTCTGCGGGTAACCCTCGGCGTACTTATTGGTCAGGACCGACCCCTGGGCGGCCCGGACGGCGTGACTGACAATGTTTTCCGAAGCGATGAGTTCAATGGTGTCCTCTTGACGTTGCTCTTCTTGGGCGATGGCCCCCCACAGGGCCGGATCTTCTGTTTGATAGTTCAAGGGCAATTCCTCCTGGGCTGTATGATAATCTCCATTCTAGCAAATTTATCCGGAAAAAGGGACTTTATTCCCCTATTTTCGGTAACTTACCCGTTTTAAACGCAAAAAAGGCGATTTTTCCGGTTTGACCCGGCAAATCGCCTCGTGCGTTAAACTTGATTATCGTTGAAAATGCACCTGACCGGCCGATTTGTTCAACCGGTTCATGTAGGCCGCACCTAACCCGCTATCGGCAAACCCTTGCGTAAGGATGCCCTTGACCGGTGACTCCAGGTCAAAGTGCCGTAAGCCGGCAAACAACCGGTGACTGGCACTGGCCAGGTCGGGGCCTAACGTGTAGGCTTCCACGTTGGCCGGTAACTGGTTGGCGGCCAACACGTGGTCGAGGGCCATGGCGCCGACCGGGTAAGCTTGCGCCTGGGCCCAAGCCAAGGCTGCCGGCCAATCACTTTCGTGATCCACGATGTACACCTGCGCGTTCGGCGCGTAGTGCTTGTACTTCATCCCCGGGGCCTTCGGAACTTCGGTCTTGCCCACCTTATGATGGGTCGACCGGACCGTCCCAATCACGGGTTCGAGGTCTTCTTCGGTGACCGCGCCCGGCCGTAAGATGGTCGGCACGTCGGCGGTCAAATCCAAAATCGTGGATTCGACCCCCACCTGAGCGGGACCATCGTCCACGATGCCGGCGATTTTTCCCTTCAGGTCGTGGTAGACGTGCTGGGCCAAGGTCGGACTCGGCTTACCCGAGGTATTCGCGGACGGTCCCACGATGGGCACGCCGGCGGCTTGAATCAACGCCAGCGTGGTCTGGTTGGCCGGGTTCCGGAAGGCCGCCGTGGACAAGCCCCCGGTGACGGCCTTAGACAGCTTACCGGGTTGCAGGTTTAGAATCAACGTCAACGATCCCGGCCAAAAGGCGTCAATCAACGCTTGGGCCTTGGCCGACAAGGGTTCGGCGTACTGTTCGACCATGGCCTGTCCCGTGACCGTCACGATCAACGGGTTGTCACTGGGCCGGCCCTTCGCCGCGTAAACCTGTTTAACGGCCGCTTCGTTCGTGGCATCGGCCCCTAAGCCGTACACCGTTTCGGTCGGAAACGACACCAGTTGGCCGGCCTTTAAGAGGGCCGCGGCCGCTTCGATTTGATCCGGTTTAAAAATTTGTGTTTCCATAATAATCTCCCATTATTCTGTGAGTTCAACCCGTACCATGCGGTCGTGGCCACTCAGATCCTGACGGATGGTGACTTGTGCCGTCGGTAAGGCCGTTTGAAAAATCTCACGCACCGCACCGCCCTGCTGGTACCCAATCTCCGCAAAGAAGTTTCCCCGCGCCGTCAGTACCGTCGGCAAGGCGGCCGCGAAGCGCTGGTAAAAGTCCAGTCCGTGATGGGCCGCAAACAACGCGTTCTGCGGTTCGTAGCGTTTGACGGACGCGTCCATGACCGCCGTTTCCGTCCGGTCGATGTACGGGGGGTTCGACACCACCAGATCAAACCGCTGACCCTGGACCGGCGCAAACAGGTCCCCCACGGCTAAGGTCACCGCGGGCGCCCAGGTCTGCGCGTTACGCTGCGCCACGGCAATGGCGGCGGCTGAAATGTCCGTCCCCGTCACCTGCCACGCGGTCCGTTCCGCCTGTAACGTCACGGCGATGGCCCCACTACCGGTCCCCACGTCGAGGACCCGCTGGGCGGCAGTCGGCTGACTCGTCAACACCCAGTCCACCAGCTCCTCGGTCTCGACCCGTGGGATCAGCGTCGCGGCGTTGACCGCAAACTCCCGGCCATAAAAGGGCGCGTGCCCTAAGACGTACTGGGCCGGTTCGCCCGCGCTGACCCGGGCGACCTGCTGCTGATAGCGGGCCAGTTGGTCACCCGGCATCGAATCGCGGTAGTGCTGAACCAGTTGCGTAAAGGTCCAGTGCCGCGTTTCTAACAGGAGAAACTGAGCGGCACTGGGATCTTGTTGCGTCGCGGTCAGTTGTTGCTCGGCGGTCTTTAGCGCCGCAAAGTACGTGACCGATTTAGCCATTATTCTTTAAGTCTTCCAATTTAGCGGCCTGGTCGGACAGGATCAACGCGTCGATGATGTCGTCGAGTTCCCCGTTCATGATCCGGTCAAGCTTGTTTAACGTCAACCCGATGCGGTGATCGGTCACCCGGTTTTGCGGGTAGTTGTAGGTCCGAATTCGTTCGGAACGGTCCCCGGTCCCCACGGCCGACTTCCGTTCGGCGTTATAAGCACTTTCTTCTTGTTGCTTGTAATAGTCGTAGACCCGCGCCTTTAGGATCTGCATGGCCTTCGCCCGGTTCTGTTGCTGTGACCGTTCGTCTTGCATGGCGACCACGATGCCCGTTGGCAAGTGGGTCATCCGTACGGCTGAAGAGGTCTTGTTGATGTGTTGCCCACCGGCACCGGATGACCGGTAAACGTCGGTCCGAATGTCCTTCGGGTCGATATCGATATCGACGTCTTCTTCTTCGGGCATGACCCCGACCGTAGCGGTACTGGTGTGGACCCGACCAGCAGATTCCGTGACGGGGACCCGTTGAACCCGGTGCGCACCGTTTTCGTACTTCAGCTTGGAGTAGACCTTGTCCCCGGTGATCATCATGACGATTTCCTTAAAGCCCCCGACTTCGGTGGCGTTCTCGTCGACGATTTCGATCTTCCAGCCTTGGCGTTCGGCGTACTTGGAGTACATGCTAAAGAGGTCGGCCGCAAAAAGGCTGGCTTCGTCGCCCCCGGCTGCTCCGTGGATTTCCATGATGATGTTCTTATCATCGTTCGGGTCCTTAGGTAACAGTAAGAGCTTGATGGCATCTTCTAACTTTTCCTTTTGGTCGTTTAAGTCTTTCAACTCGTCTTTGACCATGCTTTCCATGTCGTCGTCGAGCTTTTCGCGGAGCATCTCGTCGTCATCCTTGATTTGCTTGGTGACGTCTTGGTATTGGTGGTACTTTTCCACCGTCTCGCGGAGTTCGCCCTCTTCTTTCGACAGAGCCATGAATTTTTGCGTGTCCGCAATCACTTCCGGATCACTGATCAATTCGTTGAGCTCGTCGTAACGGTCCGCGACGGCCTGGAGCTTATCAAACATTTCGTCCATTTCGTTTTAACCTCGTTTCGTTATTGCCCCATCTGATCCAACGGCGGGTTGAAATAGTGCCGCCGACAGACCGGATAATAGGCTTCGTTGCCACCAATCTGGACCTGTTCGCCTTCATAGACGGGCTTCCCGTCGTGAAAGCGCAGGTTCATGATGGCCTTTTTGGTACAGAACCAGCAAATGGTTTTCATTTCTTCAATCTTATCCGCATATAATAGAAGGTATTTCGACCCTTCAAACAATTCGTTGCGAAAGTCATTCTTCAACCCGAAGGTCATGACCGGGATGTGCAGGTCGTCCACGATCTTGGCCAACTGGAACACGTGCTCCTTGGTCAAGAACTGGGCCTCGTCAATCAGCAGACAGTTGGCCTGCGGGTCTAACTTCTCCACTTCATCGTAGACGTTAGTCGTCGCAAAAATTGGATGCGCGGGACGTCTCAGCCCGATGCGACTGGAAATGGCCCCGACCCCGTCACGGGTATCCAAGCCACTGGTCATGATAATGACCCGTTTATGTTGTTCCTCGTAGTTGTGGGCGACCTTTAAAATCTCAATGGACTTCCCACTATTCATTGCGCCGTACCGAAAAAAGAGCTGCGCCACGTTACTCCCACCTTTTTTTGACAGTTTCTAATCTATTATAGCCGATTGCCTGGGAAAATTCGACCAGAGAAGCCGAAAAATCGCGGCTTTCGTGCTGGAAGCGTTCCCGGTCGCGCGCTGGCCGTCTGGGACGGTTTCCTTGCAATTTCGCAAAGTTCAAGGCGTAAGCTCCCCTATTTCTAGAAAAAATGCTAGAATTAACGTTTGAGGTTTAACCAAGTCTTGTTTAAGGAGCGAAATGTCCATGTCATTGCGAAGCGGTGTTGCCACCTTTGCGGGGAAATCGTCTTACTGGTTTCTCCACACCTTCTTACACGGGGGGAGTTCTTTACCCGGTAAGATTACTTTGAAGTTAGACCCGCAAATCTTGCGGTCGTTAGGTGCCAAGTATGACGTGATCGTCATCACCGGGACTAACGGGAAAACGTTAACCACCGCCCTAACCGTGTCGGTGCTCCACGAAAAATACCCAACGATTCTGACCAACCCCACGGGGTCCAACATGGAACAAGGAATCGTCACGACCTTTTTAAACGCGAAAAACCCGAAGACCGGCCGGCCCCTCGCCGTGCTGGAAGTCGACGAAGCCAACGTGATCAAGGTCACCCAATACATCGAACCCAAGGCCTTCGTCTTTACCAACATCTTTAGAGACCAGATGGACCGTTACGGCGAAATCTACACGACCTACCAGAAGATCCTCGACGGGGTCGCACTGGCCCCGAACGCCACGATCATTGCCAACGGCGACTCGCCCATCTTTAATTCCAAAGAGTTGCCGAACCCGATCCAATACTACGGCTTCGACGACCAACCCGACAGCGACTTCAAGGCCAAACCCAACACGGATGGGGTCCTGTGCCCGAACTGTCAGCACATCTTACACTACCACACGCTGACCTACAGCAATCAGGGGAAATACTTCTGCCCGAATTGTGGCTTCAAGCGCCCCGAATTGACCTACCGGTTGACGCAGCTGGGCACCCAGACGCCAACGTCCTCGCAATTTGACATCGACGGTCACGCGTTTAAGATCACGGTCGGTGGGACCTACAACATCTATAACGCACTGGCCGCCTACGCGGTGGGCCGGTTCATGGGTGTGACTCCCGAGCAGATTGCCCACGCCTTCACGGCCAACGAACAGGTCTTCGGCCGCCAGGAGGTCATCGACGTTAACGGCAAACGGGTCACCATCATCCTGGTCAAGAACCCGGTCGGTTTGGACCAAGTCCTGCACATGATTGGCACGGATCCCCAACCCTTCTCGTTCGTCGGCCTGTTAAACGCCAACTACGCCGACGGGATCGATACCAGCTGGATCTGGGACGGCGACTTCGAACAACTCGCCGACTCCAACATCCCCACGTTTATCACCGGGGGCGAACGGTACAAGGACATCACCTTCCGGCTCAAGGTCGCCGGGGTGCCCGACGATAAGCACATCGTGGAACCCAGCCTCGAAAAGGTGGTCGACCGGATTCAGGAAGTGCCGACCGACCGGGTGTACGTCCTGGCGACCTACACGGCCATGCTTCAATTACGAAAGATTTTAGCCAGCAAGGGTTTCATTAAGGAGGGACTCGGCGTATGACTTACGAATTAAACGTCGCCCATCTGTACGGCGACCTAATGAACACCTACGGCGACGTGGGCAATATCTTGGCGTTGAACTATTACGCTAAGCAAATGGACGTCCACCTAAACGTTCAAGTGGTCAGCCTCGAAGAAGACTTCCACGCGGCCGACTATGATCTGGCCTTCTTCGGTGGGGGTCAGGACTTCGAACAGACCATCGTGGCCAAGGACATTCAGACCAAAAAGGCCGAATTGATCAAGTTCATCGAATCCGGCGGTCCCCTACTGGCCATCTGTGGTGGTTACCAACTCCTGGGCCACTACTACATCGGAGCCGACGGCGAAAAGCTGCCCGGCATCGGGGCGTTGGATCACTACACCTTAGCGCAGGACCACAACCGGTTCATCGGCGACATCGTGATCAAGAACCAGGAGACCGGGGAGACCTACCACGGCTTTGAAAACCATCAGGGTCGGACCTTCATCGGCAAGGGTGAACGGCCCCTGGGCAACGTGGTCAGTGGCAAGGGTAATAACGGCGAAGACGGCACGGAAGGCGCGATTTATAAGAACGTCTACTGCTCGTACTTCCACGGCCCCATCCTCACCAGAAACGGCGATATCGCTAAGCACCTGCTGGTCGCCGCGTTAAAGCGCAAGTTCCCCAACGACGATTTCAGTCAACAGGAAGCCTTACCGATTCCGGCGACCTTCTAAATAAAATAAGCCCCCGTAAAATCGTGTTGATTTTACGGGGGCTTTTTGTTGTTTGAGAGGCCTTCCCAGCGTTAGTGGACCGGTCAGAACCGGATTCGCCACGGGGAAATAGACGCTCACTTAAGTATTCTAAATAGTCGCTTTTTCGGCAAGATACGTCCCAATCACCGCATTCCGTTGATCTAGGTACGGCAGGTTCGGCGCCACCGGGTGGACCCGGTTAGTCAAGAAGACCATCGCTTGGGCGGTCTGCGGATCAATGACCAAGTAGGTTCCCGTGAACCCGGAATGCCAGAGCACCCGGTGCGGAGTCGGCCATTGGGTGGCCGTCAACGCCCAGCCCAGGGAGCGTCCGGCCCGACCGTTAGGCGTCCAATCGGCGACTAACCGGTGAAGCCAGGTCGGGGGCAACACGGCCGCCACCCGTTCGGGACGGCAATACGCCTGACAGAAGCGCACCAGGTCATCGACCGTACTAAACAGCCCGGCCGACCCGCACCGCCGCTGTAAGACGTACCCCTTGGGGTCGTGGACCACGCCGCGGACCAAGCCCCGACTGGGGGTGATGGCCGTGGGGACACAGGCGTGCGAATCAGCGGGCGTAAAGGTGCTGTGGGTCATCCCCAACGGGTCCAGGACCCGTTTTTGCACGGCCACCTGGACCGGTTCGCCCAAAATCGCTTCGATGATCCAGCCCATGAAGATGTAGTTCACGTCGGCGTAGACCATCTTGACGTTAAAGGTCGGGCCAACGTGCAACCCCAGTAACGCCCGGGTCAGCTCCGCGGCGTTCAACTGGTTGCGGTTGGGGATGTAGCCCGTGATGCCCGAGGTGTGGGTCAATAGGTGTTGAATCGTGACCCGTGAATCCCCAAACGCGGGCAGCCAGGTCGTGATGGGGTCCGTCAGGCGTAACCGCCCCGTGGCGAGGAGCTGGAGCGTCACGCTCAGGGTCCCCACGACCTTGGTCAACGAGGCTAAATCATAGGTCATCCCCGCGGTCAACGGTTCGACGGTCGGCACCAACGCGGCTTGTCCGAATTGGCCCGTTTCGACTCGGTCACCGTCGATCAAGGCGTAGCTCACGCCGGGGACCACCCCCGCCGAGACCAGTCGCCGTAAAGCGGTCTTAGTTGCCTGATAAGCCATGGTATCCCTTCTCTCTGCTTTCCATTTAACCGCAAATGCCGAGGGAGCGCAACGCCCCACGGCCAATTAGGTCACCGACTTAATTGGTCGCGAATCAGCGTTGCCAGTACCGTGACCCCCTGGCGAAATTCGGCCGGCGTCGCGTAGGCGTACGACAACCGAACGGCGTTGGTCCGCGCACCATACACCGTTCCCGGGTTCACCAAGACGCCTTGGGCTAACGCCGCTTGAAACAGCCGGGATAAATCGACCTTGGCGGGTAACTGGACCCAGAGGTAAAAGCCTCCCGCGGGTCGCTGCCAGGTCGCCAAGTCCCCCAGCGTGGCCGCTAAGCTCGCCAGTGCCGCCTCTCGCCGCGCCCGCAGCTGGTCGCGTAACCGCTGGAGCGTTTGCGGGTAATCCGGGGCCGTCAGCAGGTTGACTAACGTTTGTTGCGACAACGTGCTGGCCCCGTAGTCCATTTGCATCTTCACGTCGGCCAACCGGGCGACCACGGCCTGGGGCCCGACCAACCACCCGACTCGCAAGCCGGGCGCCAAGTCCTTGGAAACGGTCCCCAGATATAAGACGTTGCCCTGGGTATCGTGGGCCTTTAACGGCAGCGGCGGTCGCTGGTCCAACCAGAGTTCCTGGTAGGCCGTGTCTTCGATGATTGGCAGTTGGTATTTCTGGGCAAAGGCCAACAGGTCCTGCCGTCGTTGGGCCGACATCACGGTGCCCAACGGGTTATCGAAGGTCGGCACCGTGTAAAGAAGCTGCGGCTGCGAACTCACCGGAATCTGCCAGTAAGCCAACCCCTGCTCGTCGACCGGCACGGGCGCCCACTTGGCCTGAACCGATTCTAGGACCCGCAGTGACCGCAAATAGCTGGCCGGGGCCGTGTAGACCGTGGTCCCCGGTTCCAGTAACGCCGCCGTGATCAACTGCAGCGCCTGCAGGGACCCCGAGGTGATCAAGATGTTCTCCGGGGTGGTTTGCACGCCCCAGGTTGCCAAGCGCCGCACCAACGCCTCTCTCAGGGCTAACGACCCGCGCGCCGGTAGGTAGTTTAACGTGGTCAGTTGGTCGGCGGCTTGGTGCATGGCCGTCTGAACGGCTTGCCGGGGAAACAGGTCCGGGCCCAGTTCGCCGGTACTCAACCGAATCGGGGTCGCAAACTCGCGTTGATTGATGGTCTGAATGGTGGGCTGATTGGCGCTAAACTCACCCGCGTGGACCCACCGTTGCCAGTCCGGCGTGGCGCCCAGCAGCGTCGACCACGAGTTACTGGTCACCCGGGTCCCGCGGCCGTGGGCGGTGGTCACCACCCCCAGTGCTTGTAATTCGGCGATGGCCGCGTGAATGGTACTGCGATTTACCTGGTAAGTCCGCGCCAATTCCCGCTGTGGTGGCAGTTGCTGGCCGACTAACCAGTTGCCTTGGCGAATCTGGGTGACGCAATAGGTGATCAGTTGTTGATACAGTGGCGTGCCACTTTCCCGTTGGGGCTGCCACCGGAAGTGCACCGTTTGAGCCATGCGACCATCCCTTTCCTTTGGCCTTAGTGTAGCATAGAAAAAGCGGCCGTTACCGCGCTGAGGCGTCCCGACCGCTAAAATCCATGCTGGTAGTTTAAGCTAAATTGTTTCCCGCAAACTGACTGTTGTACAGGTCCGCGTAGAACCCGTTGGCGGCCAATAGGCTGTCGTGGTTCCCGGTTTCCACGATGTGCCCGTGGTCCATCACCACGATGTTCTCGGCATTTTGAATCGTCGATAACCGGTGGGCCACCACGAAACTGGTCCGCCCAGCTAGCAGGCGTTCCATGGCTTGTTGGATCAGCATTTCCGTCCGCGTATCCACGGAACTGGTGGCTTCATCCAAGATCAACACGTCGGGATCGGCCACGAAGGCCCGGGCAATCGTCAATAACTGCCGTTGTCCCTGGGAAATGTTGCTGGCCGCTTCGTTCAGAATGGTGTCGTAACCGTCCGGTAACTGCCGGATAAAGGTGTCCGCGTGGGCCGCCTTGGCCGCCGCGTAGACCTCGTCGGCCGTCGCATCTTCCCGACCGTACTTGATGTTGTCGAAGATGCTTCCGGTAAAGAGCCAGGTCTCCTGCAGCACCATCGCGAAGTGTTTCCGTAAGTCCGCTCTGGCCACCGTATTGGTCGCTTGGCCGCGGTACTTGATCTGCCCGCCGGCCACGTCGTAGAAGCGTTCCAACAGGTTAATGATGGTGGTCTTCCCGGCCCCGGTTGGCCCAACGATGGCGACCATCTCACCCGGCTTAACCGCCAGATTGAAGTCTTCAATCAACGGCTTGTCCGGAACGTACTGGAAGTTCACGTTGTCGAATTCGATCACGTTCCCCGCCTGCGCCGTCTGTGCCGGTAACTGGTCGTGGACCGTTTGCGGCATGTCGTCTTCGTCGAGAACGGCAAAGACCCGTTCGGCGGAGGCAATCGTGGCCTGAATCGTGTTGGTCAGGTTCGCCATCTGGGTGATGGGTTGGGAGAACTGGTTGGTGTATTGCAGGAAGGCCTGCACGTTCCCTAAGCTCACCGTCCCGTTGGCGACCTGAATCCCCCCGATGACCGCCACGGCCAGGTAATCCAGGTTCTTGACGAAGTTCATCAACGGGAAGATTAGACTGGAGACGAACTGCGCCTTCCAGGCCGATTTATAGTACTTTTCGTTGTGTTCTTCAAACTGGTCCTGCACGTCGGCTTCCTGGTTGAAGGTCTTGACCACGGTATGCCCCGCGTAAGTCTCTTCGACCGTGTTGTTCAGTAACCCCAGATTCTTCTGTTGACTGGCGAAGAACTTCTGTGAGCGGGGCGCCACAAGCATCACGACCACCAGGCTCAGGGGGACCGAAATCAGAGCCACTAACGTCAGCCAGCCACTGATGGTCAGCATCATGTACAGCACCCCGAAGAAGGTCAGCACACTGGTGACCAATTGGGACAGCGTCTGTTGTAACGTACCCCCGATGTTATCCATATCGTTGGCCATCCGGGACATCAAGTCCCCGTTACTATGGGTATCATAATAGCTGATTGGCAGGTGTTGCATCTTATCTTTGAGGTCCCGCCGTAACTGATAAACCACCTTTTGGGCGATCCAGTTCATGATGACCTGCTGGACGATTCCGAACAGCGCCGCACCCACGTACAGGATACCGACGATCAGGAGGATGTGCCCAATCTTACCGAAGTTGATTGGCAGACTGGTCAGGTTGATGCCCGCCTTGAGCTCGGCGGTCCCCTTCATGACGCCCTTAAAGAGTTCCGTGGTGGCTTCCCCTAAGATCTTGGGGGTCCGAATCTGTAAGATTACGGACGCCGCCGCGAAAATCATCACGACGATGATGCCGGGAATCCAATGTTTCATATACCGGAAGAGGCGGCCGGTGGTCTTCCAGAAGCTTTGTGGCCGTTGTTTGGTGGCCGAACCGCGTCCGTTACGCATCGACGACATCCCCCTTCCGTAATTGTGAGTCGAGAATTTCTTGGTAGGTCTTGTTCGTGGCCTTGAGTTCCGCATGGGTCCCCTGACCCACGATCTTACCGCCGTCGATCACTAAGATCACGTCGGCGTCGGCCACGGTGGAAACCCGTTGCGCGACGATCACGGTCACGCCGGCTTGGACCTGCGCATCTTGCCGCAGTTGTTGCCGCAATAACGCGTCGGTCTTGAAATCTAGCGCGGAGAACGAGTCGTCAAAGACGTAGACGCTGGCGCGCTTCAAAATGGTGCGCGCAATGACTAAGCGTTGCCGTTGGCCCCCAGAGAAGTTATCCCCGTTTTGTTCGACCACGGCGTCTAAGCCCCCGGTCTCCTTCACAAAGTCCGTGGCTTGGGCGACGTCGAGGGCGTGCCAAATCTGATCGTCGGTCGCGTCGGCCTTGGCGGTCACCATGTTGCTCCGGATCGTGCCGGCAAACAGGACGGCCTTTTGTTGGGTGATCGAAACAGCTTGGTGTAAGTCACGCTGACTCACCGCCGGCAAGGCCACCCCGTTTAAGCGAATCTGTCCGCTCTCGGGGTCAAATAACCGCGGAATCAGGTTGACCAAAGTCGATTTCCCCGACCCGGTCCCCCCGATGATGGCCACGGTCTGCCCCGCCTTGGCCAGGAAGTGCACGTCGGTCAGGGCCAACTTTTCCGCGCCCGTATAGCGGAAATCCACGTGGTCAAACTCTAAGCTGACCGGGCTATCCGGTAACGTAACGGGTTGGTCGGCGTCGTTGATCTTCGATTTCAAATCCATGACTTCGTTGATCCGGGCGGCCGAAGCTTGGGCCCGGGGCACGAAGACGAAGACCATCGACACCATCATGAAACTGATCAGAATTTGGGTCGCGTAAGTCATGAAGGCCACTAAGTTCCCCACTTCCAGAGCTTGGTGAGCGATCAATTGTCCCCCGTACCAGACAATCCCGATGTTGGTCCCACTAATGATCAGCGTGATGACCGGGAACATCAAAGAAACGATCATGAAGACCTTAATCCCCGTTTGGGTGTAGTCTTGGTTGGCCCCTTCGAAGCGGTCCTGTTCAAATTTATCTTGGTTGAAGGCCCGGATGACCCGGACCCCCGTCAGGCCTTCGCGAAAGATTAAGTTAATGCGGTCAATCTTCTTTTGTAAGCTCTTAAATAACGGTACCGCAAAATACATGACCAGAACGGTAAAGAGGGCCAAGACGGGTAACGCCACCAAGAAGACCAGCGTCAGGCGCGGGCTCTTGAGGTAGGCCAGGATCCCGGCCCCGATTAACATGATGGGCGCCATTAACATCATCCGTAACATTTGGACCATCACGTTTTGAATCTGCACCACGTCGTTCGTGGTCCGCGTGATCAAAGACGCGTTCCCCACGGTCTCAAACTCTTCCGTGGACGACAAGGTGACCTTCTTGAAAAGGTTGGTTCGGATTCGTTGCCCCATCTTCTGGGATTGGGTGGCGGCGTAATAAACGTTACCGGCCGCGCCCAGCACCCCGATAAAGCTCAGCAGGAGCATCTGCCCCCCGGTGCGCCAGATGTACCCAATGTCGTTATTCGCAATCCCCTTATCAATGATATTGGAGGTTAACGTGGGTAACGATAGGTCACAGGCAACTTGAATCATCATAAAGCCCACTGCCAGGACTACTGCCCACCAGTCCAGGTGTTTTCGGGCAAGTCGCATCATTTGATTTTGGCCTTCTTTCTCATAAGTTTGTTAACAATGCTGACAAAAAACTGCATATGTGGCAATTATACTCGTCTCTTTAACGTTTGCAATCATCAATACATATAGACCTAATCTAGGGGCGCCAGCGCTTCCGCTCCAGTCAGCAACGGGCTGGTCATCATGGCAACTCAGGGACGTTCTTTGTCACTAAAAACCATAGATGGTCGTTTGAATTAATGATAATCTTTGACCATCGACGGCGCTAACTGACCAGGCGCACAGACCAACGTCGACCATTCGGTTAATTGCGACCCTAGCCCTTGAACGGCCCAGATGGTCAAGCTGATCTCGGTTCAGCCGCCGCATCACCAGCAATGATTCCGGTGAGACTGGTAATCCGGTCAAAATTTGTTACAATGTAAGCACCGAAGGGAGCAAGGACTTGTGGCTAGTAATTCTGATTCGATCTATAACGTTTTAACCTATATTCACCGACACCCGCAACGCGTCAATTTCATTGCGCAACGCAACAGTAACGTGGTCTCGATTGGGGTCCCCGATACGGTCCCCGTGGCCAACGTCGAGCTGTACTTCCCCACGGATCGTTTAGTGGTCAACCGACTAGATGAGGACTTTCTCGCCATGCACGGCGACCTCTTAAACGATTTCTTCGACCGGACCAAAAGCTCCAAGCTAGACTACCAAGACGTGTGGGTCACCACGGGCTACGTCCCCGGCCAGCACGCTTACCTGGTAGAATTATCCTTTGAATAAGTCACGAAAAGGCACCGCACGAGTGAGTCACTCTTGCGGTGCCTATTTTGATGGTTAACTAAAAATGGCTTTAGAGGCCCACAGTCCCCCGACGACCAACACGGCGACGATAAAGAACTTAAAGAGTGCCGCGAAGGCCACCAGAACGATGGCCCCAATGACCAACGTTCCCACCAGGCCCAATAGCCAGCCGGCTAAGCCAAACACGAGCCGGAGAATGGGAAATAGAAGTAACAGTAATAAGAGACCCAGAATCATGCTGATCCCCCCTCACACTAATTTAGGTCTACCCCGTAGTGTACACGATTCTGGCTTAAAAAGCACTTAACCTCAGACGGGTTCGGCCTTACGCCGTGGTAATCTGCATCCGGCCGTTTTTCTTGGAGTGGTATAAATTAGCGTCGACGCGCTTGTAAAAGTCCAACGGGTTACGGTCCTGCACGGTTAAGCCGGAGACCCCGATCGACAGGGTGACCCGTAACGTTTGCCCGTTATACTCGACCTCATTTTGCGCCACGGCATCAAAAATCTGCTGGGCGATTGGCTGCGTTTGTTCCATGGTATAGTTCGGCAGGAGGACGTTAAATTCCTCGCCCCCGGTCCGGTACAAAATGATTTTCGGATCGATTTGTTTCAGCGTTGTGCTCGCCGTTTTGGCCACACCTTTTAAAACTTCATCCCCGGCTAAATGGCCGTAGGTATCGTTAACGTGCTTAAAGTGGTCGATATCGAACATGATCATCGACAGGTTACGGTGTTGCCCCACGCTGTGATAGAACTCGTACCCGATGGCCCGATCGTAAGCCGCGTAGTTTTGCACGTTGGTCAACGCATCCCAGTTGGCCGATTGGAACAATCGGTCTTTGATCCGCCGGTCCTTATCCTGAATCTTGAAATACCCGTACATCAGCACAGCCAAAATGGCAAAGTTTAAGAGTTCTTCGGCCACGGTGGTCCAGGCTAGGTTCAAGCGAATCTTGACCACGATCCATAAAATCGTGGCGTTGACCATGGCCAACGAGATGTAGCGGGTAAACGGCCACCGCCACATGTGGACACTTTGAACGTGGGATTCCAGGTAGAATAACGCAAAACCCCCGTGTAGAACCACGATAACGGCTGGTCCACGTTCCCGTTGAGCAGCATGAACCCGATTCCGAAGATAAAGATCAACCAGTACGGAATGCGAATTTGTAAGAAATAGGCGGCAAAAACTAAGATCAACAATTGAAAGTTCATGAAGGTCCAGGATAGGTGACTATCCCGCACTAATAGTTGTAACGCAAAAATGGCTACCCCGGAACAAATGGCCCCGACCCATGCCTGGACGCGTTTGACATTAACGGGTTTGCTCTGCGATTCAATCTTTGTGGTAATCCAGTTAAAGATTGACCAGTAGAGCGTGATGACCCCGAGGACAAAGAAAATACTCGTAATGAAGGGTGGTACCAGCCACATTGACCAAGTCATTTAATCAGACTCCTCATAAGTTCTAATGAACACTTGTCAACTCTCCTAATCAATCTAATTGATTAATAATTAAACCTAACAATCAAATTGATCGTCTTAAGCCCCTTTGAGTTGACTGACTACTTCTACTATAAATCAATTCATATAATAAAACCATAAAAATTTATATAATATATTATGTTAGACTGCTAACCATTACTGAGCCCGTCACATTCTGCGCACAAATTGGGGACTGCCCCTACTGTTTAGCTCAAAAATACAGTATGATGGTAAATGAAACCGCATGTAAGGAGGAATTGCGCCATGTACCGTTACTTTTTACAGCCGCAACTTGACGTCTCCAACAACTCGCTCATTGGCTACGAGTTGCTCATTCGTCAGAAAGTGGCTGATAAATGGGTCTTACCCCATAATTTCGCGTCAATTCCGATTGACGTCCAAGCGGATCTCATCCGCCGTACCGCGCAAAAACTCATGTTAAAGATTGGCTCCGTTTCGTTTAATACCAACCGCAGTCAGTTCATTGATAATACCATTGCGCAGGCGATTCTATCCGCTCAGCAACAAATTTATCCCCTAAATCTCGTTTTAGAGGTCACGGAAGAAGCAACCGATGATGCCATCACGGACCAACAAATCATCGATCAGGTCCACTTCTTCGATCAGCATGGTATTCAACTCAGTCTGGACGACGTGGGCACCGGGATCAACACTTATGATCACTTAAAGCCGGTGTTACCTTACGCCAGTGAGATCAAGTTTGCGATGCAAAACTTCCGCCAAGAAAAACGGGAGGCCGAGATCCCGGCTAACCTGAAGTTCTGGAAACAAGTCGCGGACCAGCACCACCTGCGTTTGATCCTCGAAGGGGTGGAAAACCAGGAGGAACACGACATGGCCAATGACTTACAGATTGACCTGCGCCAAGGGTGGTTCTATGGCAAGCCCCACCTATTCAAATTAGAGGCCACCGACTAAAGAAATGGCATCTGCTCATCACTGCTAGTGATGACCAGGTGCCATTTTAACGTAATTCACGAATAAAGCAAGCCTTGTTTTAACGGGTTAACCATTTTTACTGTCCGTTACCCGGCCCCATCGTGGTCTCGGTCGTGCCGGTGGTATCGGTGGTGGTGCTCTCGGTCATGTCGGCAATGGTCCCCGTGGTGGCGTGACTCAGCCCCAGACCGCGCCGAATAAAGTTGGTGACCCGTTGCAGTTCGCTGGTCGTGGCCACCTCCATGCTTTGCCCGCTAATGGTCTCGCCGGTCCCCTGAATGTGGGTAGTCTTAATGTGCTTGATTGCCGAGCGATAATTCTGGGCCAACGCCGTTAAGTCGTTAAAGGTCAGATCCGTTTGGGTCTGCTTCGATAACGAGCTGATAAAATCTTCGTTCAGTAAAGTTTTGATGGAATTACTCTGCTTGAGTAGGGCCATGATGACCTTGCGTTGCCGCGTTTGCCGCCCGTAATCGCCTTGGGGATCGTCGTCACGCATCCGCGAGTACGCCAGGGCCTTTTTCCCGTTCATGTGGGTGGTCACGCCCTTCTTAAAGGTGTAACCGCCGTAGCTGAAACTCAGGGTCGGTTTGAGCGTCACCCCGCCCACTTCGTTAATGATTTTCTCCATCCCACCCATGTTGATAATGGCGTAGAAGTCGATGGGCACGTTCAGCATCTTTTGCACCGTGGTGATGGCCGTCTTCGATTTTCCCCAGGCATAAGCCGCATTGATCTTCGCCGGTGATTGGCTTTCATACCCCGGAATATTGACGGCGGTATCCCGCGGAATACTGGTAATGGTGGTCTTATTGGTTTGGGGGTTGATGGTCACGACCATCATACTGTCGGTCCGCCCCTGAAAGGTTCGCCCTAACGCCCCCGTATCGGTCCCCATCAGTAAGATGGAGATCGGTTTTTTCTGGGCTAATTGTTGATTGACGTTCCGCAGTTTACTCACACCGGACGCCTGATACGAGCCCTTCACCGAGTTTTGGAGGCTTTGGTATTTGTGCATCCCGTACGCGCCGCCCCCAATCAGGAGTGCCAGGATCAAGAAAAGCACCGTTTTAAACACCGGATGCCGTTTTTTTAGTCGTTTACGTTGCATGTTGCCACCCTTTCAGCCACGGGTCCCCTTCACCGCGGAACATTTAATCTCAAATTGATTGAACCCGTCCATTATAAATGGCATTTCTTAACACTTCCTAAGCCCCGGAACGCTTTAAGAAATTCGCAAGGTTTAGCGTTCAGTAGTGTTTGCGGTCAGTTCACGCCGGACCCGGCTATGCCGGTACCCGTAACTCACGTAAACGATCAGGCCGATCACGACCCAGATGCCAAACGCCTCCCAGGTGAAGGCCTGAAGCTGGCTCATCAGGTACAAGCAAGCCCCAAAGGAGACCAGCGGCACCACCGGATACCCGGGCACTTTGAACGCCGTGTCCAGATCCTTGAACCGCGCGTCCCGCCGCAAAAACACGATGCCGATGGACACCATGGCAAACGCCGATAGCGTCCCGATATTGACTAATTCAGCGATTTTGTCGATGGGAATCACCGCCGCAAACAGGCTGGCGATGATGCCGAAAATCCAGGTGTTTGCGACCGGGACCTGGGTCTTGGGATTCAACCGCATCAACGGTCGTGGCAACAGACCGTCACGGCTGATGGCAAAGAGCAAGCGGGTCCCCCCGTAAGACATCACGATCAACACGGTGGTCATCCCCACGATGGCCCCCAGTGAGACCACGCCGGCCGCCCAGTTCTGGTGGATCAAGTTCAGCGCCAAGGCCACGGGATCGGCCACGTTGAGTTTCGTGTAGGGCACTACGCCGACCAGCACGGCGGATAAGCCGATGTACAACACCGCCGCCACCAGTAGCGACGCAATGATCCCGATGGGCATGTTGCGCTTAGGATTTTTGACCTCTTCACTGGCCGTCGAGACGGCATCGAACCCGATGTAGGCGTAAAAGGCGACCGCCGCTCCCTTGAAGATGCCCTGGGTCCCGAACGGCAACAGGGGCTGGTAGTTGGCCGGCCGCACGTAAAAGACGGCGATGCCGATGAACAGGAGAATCACCAAAATCTTGACGATGACCATCACGTTGTTGACCTTGGCCGATTCCCGGATGCCTTGCGATAACAGCCCCGCCACAATCAACGTGATGATTAACGCGATGATGTCGACGCCCCCGCCCTTGACCCCGGCGGTTCCCGCGGCGGCTTGGAAGAACGCCGGGAGTTTCAGCCCAAAGCCCGCCAGGAGGTTTTGAAAGTACGACGACCAGCTCACCGCCACCGAGGAAACGGCAAATAGGTACTCGGAAATCAGCGCCCACCCCAACAGCCAGGCGATAAATTCGCCGAACACCGCGTAAACGTAGGTGTAGGCACTCCCGGCCAAGGGAATCGTCGACGAAAATTCGGAATAGCACAGCGCCGCTAACGCACAGACCACCACGGCAATCACGAACGAGAGCATGACGCCCGGGCCCGCATACTTGGCCGCAATCAAGCCGGGCGTAATGAAGATCCCGGACCCGACAATGGCCCCAATCCCCATCGTGGTCAGGCTAAAAGCGGTCAGCGTCTTCGCTAACCCCGTTTTTTGATAAAGATCGGTTTGAACGGCTTTCTTGACAAATAGGTGCAATGGTCGACGACCCAAGCTGATTCCTCCCTTAAAGTACTGTTCACTAAATTAGAATTAGATTAAATCAATTATGATATTTTAATTTTGTTTAGTCCGAATGTCAAGCGCCGGTGGCGCCGCCCAGTAAAAAACGGTTCAGCCAGCTGGCCGAACCGTTAAGCGTCTTATTTTTTTAGGGTCTCGTCTAAGGCTTCGACCTGCTTGACCGGCCCCACCACGGTCAAGACGTCGTGCAACCGCACAATCGCCGTCGGGTCCGGCGAGATATCGATCTTCGGTCCCCGTTGAATGGCGATCACGGTCAGGTCGAACCGTTGTCGCAGGTTCAGTTGAATCAAATTCTGATCCACGAAGGTCGGGTCGGTAATCACGACTTCGGCCAACGTGTAATCCTCACTCAGGTCGATGAAGTTCAAGATGTGATTCGACAAGAGCTTGCGGGCGATGCCGCGCCCCATGTCCCGTTCGGGAAAGACCACCTGATCGGCCCCGACTCGTTGGAGAACCCGGCCGTGGTCGCTGGTTTCGGCCTTGGCAATCACCTTCTTGGCCCCCTGTTCCTTGGCCAACAAGGTCGTGAGGATACTGGCCTCCATGTTATTACCGATTCCAATGATCACGTAGTCAAAGGTATCGATGTTCAGACGCCGGAGCACTTCTTCGTCTCTGGTGTCGGCAATCAACGTCTGCGTGGCCACGTCGATCAACTCGTTGACCCGTTCCTCGTGAATATCAACGGCCAGCACGTCTTGGTGCATGTCCGCAAGCGTCCGGACCACGGCTTCACCAAACCGTCCGAGACCCAATACGGCAAAGTTCTTCTTCAATTTCGCCACTCCTTAACCAATTAAGACGTTTTCTTCCGGATACCGGATGCGACTGACCTTGGTCTGCCGCTTCGATAACGAGTACAGGGAGGTAAAGATCCCGACCCGGCCGATAAACATCAGTAAGATAATAATCAATTTACCAATCACACTCAAATGCGGGGTCAACCCCAGGCTTAACCCCACGGTCCCAAACGCCGATAAGACCTCAAACACGATGTATTCCAGGCCGTAGCCTTGGGGAATCTTTTCGGTCTGGGTCAAAATCAAGGTCGCCACGGTAATCACGATGCTGGCTAAGAAAACCAGCAACAGGGCCCGGCTAATGTTGGCCTGACTGAACCGGCGGTGGCTAAATTCCACGTCGTCCTTGCCCCGAATCTGGGCGATACTCTGTAACATCAGGACCCCAAACGTCGTGGTCTTGATCCCCCCGGCGGTCGACCCGGGCGTCCCACCGACAAACATCAAAATCATCAGCAGGAAAATACTTCCGGCGTGTAACGAACTGGTGGGCAACGTCACGATACCGGCCGTCCGCGGCGTGACGCTAAGAAACAGCGTGTTGACCACCCGGTTGATCCAGGTCGGGTTGCCGGGGATGCAGGCCAGATTACCTTCCGTGACCAGCAACGCTAAGAAGCCGACCACGAAGAGGGTCCCGGTCGTGACCAGCGTGAGTTTCGAATTCAGGCTCAACCGGTGGCGTTCGTGATACAACAACACGTCGCGCCAGACCAGAAAACCCAGGCCCCCGCCAACGATCAACACGATCGTCACTAAAATCACGTAGGTGTCGTCCCGAAAGGCCATCAGACTATTACCGAAAACGTCAAACCCCGCGTTACAAAACGACATCACCGAGTGGTAGACCGACACGTACAGCCCGCGGCGCCACCCGAAGCGGGGGATGAAGTCGACCGCTAGTAAGGCGACCCCGCCCAGTTGGAAGATGGCCGAGAGTTGGACCACGTACTTCATCACGCTCTTGGTGTCGCTTAGATTTTCCAGGTTCAACGATTCCTTGACCATGAGCTGGGTCGATAGTCCCATGTGGCGGTGCCGCCGAATCAGGTTAAACAGCAACACGGCAAACGTCATGTAGCCCAACGCCCCGACCTCGGCCATTCCTAGAATCACCAGTTGCCCGAAGACCGACCAGTGGGCCGCGGTGTTGACCACGGTAAGCCCCGTGATGCAGGTGGCCGAGGCCGCTGTGAACAAAATGTCGATCAACGGTGTGCCCTGACCGCCCCGCGTGGCCACCGGTAAGCTCAACAGAAGCGTCCCCAACGCGATAATCAGGATAAACCCAAACACCATCTTCTTCGATAGCGTGTCTAAAAATTTTAAATGCCAAATACTCATTGTCTATCCCAGTCCTATATTCCAATCTACTCCCCCCAGCTTAAGCCCGGACTACCGGCAAAGCAAGCACATTTTGACCCGGAATCAGAATTCAACCCGCCTCCTCATCAATTTCTTAATCTCAGCTGATTTTCGGCAAAAAAATGACCATCCCCGCAGCGGAAATGGTCATCGAATCATTACTTTTGTAAGAATTTCGCGGTATCGTCCCAGGCCTGCACGTCACCGGTCAACGCCTTAGGGTTCGTCGGGTTGTGCCAAGCGAAATCGTCGTACCACAAGCCCCGCTTGCCTTGGTCCAAAGCGTCAATGGCGGCGACGTCTTCGTCGCTTAACGTGAAATCGTTGATCTGGCTGTTGGCCACGATCCGTTCCACGTGCGTCGACTTGGGGATCGTGATGATGCCGTGTTGGTAATCCCACCGCAAGATGATCTGGGCGGCCGACCGTTGATACTTGGTCGCTAACTTGGTAATCGTCGGGTTGCTCAAGGCAGCCCCGCCACCCAACGGCGACCAGGCTTCTAATTGGATACCGGCCAGTTGCATCACTTGCCGTAAGTCCTTTTCCTGGTTCAACGGGTTAAATTCCATTTGGTTGATCATCGGGGTGATCGCGGTCTTATCCAGTAACTCGGTCAACCGTTCCGAATCAAAGTTAGAAATCCCAATCGCGTGAACCTGGCCGTTGCGGTAGAGTTCTTCGAGGGCCCGCCAGGTATCGATAAACTTACCGTCTACCGGCCAATGAATCAGGTACAGGTCGACGTAGTGTAACCGTAACTGTTTCAAGCTGGCTTCGAAGGCCCGTAACGTGGAATCGTATCCCTGGTCACCGTTCAAGACCTTGGTGGTGACGAAGAGGTCCTTGCGGTTCAAGCCGGCCTTTAACAACCCGTCTTGAATCCCCGCCCCCACGCCGGGTTCGTTGCCGTACTGTTTAGCGGTATCGATCATCCGGTAACCGTGCTGGATCGCCTGGCTGACCGAGTGCGCGGCATCCGTGTTGGACGTCTTCCAGACCCCCAGCCCTAAGCGGGGCATGGGATAGCCGTTGTTTAACGTTAGTCGTTGATCTAAAACTGAGCTTGTCGTCATAAAATTCATTCCTCCTCAATTTCATTACAATTTTAATTGTATAACTTAGGAGTCATCGTTGACAACAAAAGCGTTTACTTTGTTGGTCCACCGGTATTTTCGTGGCCTAATCGTGGGGATGAAAAACGGTCCGCCCCCGTAACGGTGCAGACCGCTTAACAGCGTTTACGCGTTTTGGGCTTTCACCGCCAACTGTCGGTGAAAAATCACGTAGACCACGGCCGTTAAGGGAATCGTCACCAATAAGGCCGGATAAAACAACGTCACGGGCACGGCGTCGAACAAGGCACCGCCAATAATTGGCCCTAAGACCATCCCCGTATCCATACCGATGTAAAAGGTACTGTTAGCCAACCCCTGTTCATCTAGTGGCGCTAGCAACAACGCGGTGGCCTGGCAGACCGAATACATCACGCCGTAGCCCCCGGCTAACCCGGCGGCCGCGAGCACCATCATCCAGTTGTTCACCAGGTAGGTCAACCCCAGCATCCCAATCAGGTTACAAAAACTCCCAATCAAGAGGAACCATTTGAACGGGACCCGGTCGAAGTAGTCCTTAAAGACCAACCGGACCGCCAAAAGAATAATGGCATAGACGATAAAGAAATTACCGGCCGACACCTGTAGATGCCGCACCGCCACGTATTCCACGATGTAGGACTGCGTGGCAAAGTACGGGATCGACAGGAGCATCAAGATAATGGCCAGTGGGACCACCCGCGGTTGGACGATGCGGTGGTGGGCAGTCGGCGCCTGAGTCTGGTTCGGTCGCTGGTACGGTCGGCCTTTATTAATGACGAACTGGATCAGGATCACGATGGTCGCGCTAAACACCGTGCCACACAGGAAGGCGGCGCGGTAACTCACCTGATGAAAGATCCAAATCCCTAAGGCCGGCGCCACCGCCATCCCCAGGGCGTTCATCATCCCGTAGTAGCTCATCCCGGCCCCGATGCGGTCGCGGGGGAGCAAGCTAGAGAACCAGGTCGCCAGACAAATCGAACTTAACGCGAAGCCGAACCCGTTGATGATTCGAAAAATCACGACCATCCAGGGAGTCACCGCAACGGCGTACCCCACGGTCGCCACCAGCAACAGGCTCCCCCCAATCAAGGCAATCTTGTATTTGGTCACGGCATCGACTAATTGGCCGGCAAACGGCCGAAAGACCAGCGAACACAGGTTCATCGCCGCGGCAACGATTCCCGCTACCAGCGTACTGGCCCCCAGACTGTGGGTGAACCCCACGATCAACGGCGTAATCAACATGGACGAACACATATAACAAAAAGTACAAATCAAGAGCAGAATCGTGTCCCGGGAAAAGAGACGTTGCTCGGCTGTTTCAGGTTTACTCACGGTTGGCCTTCTTTCCAAAATGCTTATCCCAAATATCATACCATACCGTATGCCGGCTACCGCCCCTTGAAACCGCCACCACTACGAAATTTAGCCCCAAAAAAGACTAGCACCCGTAGCTGCTAGTCTTTAAAACGTTATTGCCGCTGCGGCGCCAGCCTAAGCCTTATCCGCAGCCGTCAAGACGTCGTTCATGTGCCCACTGATAAAGCCGCCCAAATCGACCGACACGTAATCGTAGCCCAGTTGCTTGAGCGTGTCGTTGACGGCCTCACGATTGGCCAATAGGTCTGCCAGTCGGTCAGTCGGCACTTCGATCCGCGCCAAATCGCCGTGAACCCGAACCCGCACCGTCGCAAAGCCCAAACCACGGAGGTAGGCTTCCGCCTGCATGACCCGGTTAATGGCCGCGACCGTTATCGTGGTGTTATACGGAAAACGCGACGACACGCTGCAAGACGGCACCTTGTTCCAGTTCGTCAACCCGTAGTCTTGCGCCAACGCCCGGACGTCGGCCTTGGTGAAGCCGGCCAAGGCTAACGGACTAACCACGTGTTCTTCGTCGCGGGCCTTGAGACCGGGCCGGTAATCGTTCAGGTCATCAGCAATGATGCCGTCCAAGACCACGTCGGCCGGATACTGGGCCTTTAAGCCGTTCAACCGTTGATAGAAGAGTTTCTTCGCGGCGTACCAACTATTCGGCGTGTTGTGCCGGACGTCTTCGTCGGCCAAATAGGTCAGCGTGGTCGGCACCACCGTGACGCCTAGCTTCTGCCCCAACGCCACGGCCTGGTCAAATTCGGTATCGCTAAAGAGCTCCGAATTGGCCACGACGGCCCGCACGTTAGCGGCACCGTACGCATCGATGGCGGCCTTCAAGACCACCGTACTGTCGATGCCCCCCGAAAAGGCCACTAAGGCCGACTGATAGTGGCCCAAAACCGTTTGTAACTGTTGTGTCTTACTGATCACTGCATCCATATTAAGTCCTCCTAACGAGCTAACGCGGTGGCGGCCGCCATGACGGTCTCTAGGGACACGTCGAGCTTTTGCGCCGCGAGTTTACAATCTTCAAATTCCGGGGTGACCCGCCGAATATCTTGGTAGGTCGCCACCTTTAACCGAATCGGTAACCCCCGATAGGTCACCGTCTCAAACCGGCGCTGCATGACCGTCCGTTCAAACGCGGTGTAGCGCACCCCTTTAGCCGTGGTGTCCTTCAACATCAACGTCACGAACCGGTCGCGGTCGGCCGGGGTGACCAATACCGAGAGTTTGACGCCCGGCCGGTTCTTCTTCATCTGGATCGGCGTGAAGTAAACGTCGAGAGCCCCCGCCGCGAGTAATTGTTCCTGCGCGAAGCTGAGCCCCTCGGCCGTCTGGTCGTCCAGGTTCGTTTCCAGCAATGTGACTTGGTCGTGGCCGGCCGCGGTCTGCTTTTGGGATTGGCCGGTCGTCAGCAACATCGCCCGTAAGGCGTTGAACTGCCCGGTCTCGCGTTTGCCAAAACCGTAACCGACCTTATGAACCGCCGACTGTGCATCCAGGGGGCCGAATTCGGTGACGAATTCCTTGACGATTCCCAGCCCCGTGGGGGTCAGCAGTTCGGTGTGCACTTCGGGGTGCTGTTGGACCGGAATCGCCCGGTCGCTAAGCATTTGGGCGACCGCGGGCACCGGAACGGGCATCTTGCCGTGGGCGACCTCGATAAAGCCGCTCCCGTCGGCAATCGTCGAACACTTGACCCGATCGACGTGTAAGAGGTCCAGGCAAATGCATGACCCCACGATGTCGACGATGGAATCCAACGCCCCGACCTCGTGGAAGTGGACCTCCGCCAGCGGCACGTTGTGGACCCGCGATTCCGCCGCCCCTATATCGTTAAAGATGGCGATAGCGTGGCGTTTGACCGTGGCCGATAGCTCACTGGCCGTAATCAAGTCTACGATGTCGTGCAGGTGACGCCCGTGGTGGGCATGGGGCTGCTCACCCGGTCCGTGGGTATGGTGGTGTTCGATAAACCCGTGGTCCTTTTCGCCGTGGTCTAAGACCACGTCAAAGCTAGTCCCGTAGATGGCGCTTTTGGCCACGCGGTCGGCGGTCAGCGTATAGCCGTGAACCGGCAATTTTTGTAATTCCGTCCGTAATTGTGCGATGTCGACGCCCAGGTCCAGCAACGCCCCGATGAACATGTCGCCACTGACCCCCGAAAAGGCGTCTAAGTAAAGTGTTTTCAAGCTGTCATCCCCTTACAAATGATTCATAACGCTGGCGGCGTAGGCGGCCCCGAAGCCGTTGTCGATATTGACCACGGTGACGCCCTCCGCACAACTGTTCAGCATGGTCAGTAGCGCGCTTAAGCCGTGATAGCTACTGCCATACCCGATACTGGTGGGCAAGGCGATCACCGGACTGGCGACCAAGCCCCCCACCACGCTGGCCAGCGCACCGTCCATGCCGGCGGCCACGATGACGACCTTGGCCTGCCGAATCACGTCCAGCTTGGCGAACAACCGGTGAATCCCGGCCACGCCCACGTCGTAGACCCGACTGATGTGGTTACCGAAAGCCTGGGCCGTCACCGCGGCTTCCTCGGCCACGGGGATGTCCGAGGTGCCCGCCGTCACGATGGCGATGGTCCCGGTCGTGGTGGGCGTCGGGATTTCGCCAGCCACCAGGCACCGGGCCGCCGCCACGTACCGAACGTCTTGGCGGTCTGCCAACCGTTGTTGAACCGCCTGGGCCTTAGCCGTCGTGACCCGGGTACACAGGACGACGGGCGTCTGGGCCCGCAACCGGGGGATGATCTGGCTGATCTGCTCGGCCGTCTTCCCTTCACCGAAGACGGTCTCCGGGTAGCCCGTGCGCTGGGGGCGTTCCAGATCCAAGTTCGCAAAGTCTAACGGTTGCTGGGCCGCGGTCAATTGTTGGTCAGCCGCGGCCACGTCCAGCCGGTGATCGGCTACGGCCTGTAACAGGTCACGTTGTTCTGCGGGAGTCATGGTTGGCTCACGACCTCGGGCACGGTCATCGACCCGGCCGGTAAGACGATCACACTGGCGTCGGTCCCCTTTTCGGCTACAGCCGCCGCGTAAGCCGTGGCTAGGTCGTGGAACGGCTTGAAGTGGACGTTACGCATCTGGTCGTCGGTCAGATCCGTGACCGCCCAAGTCTGCGCCCAGGTATCGATTTGCGCCATTTTAGCGGCCTTGTGGTACCCCAATTTCCAACTGTGGTGAATCTTATCGAGGACCGCTTGGGCGTCCTTTTCGGAGCTTAAGAGGTCGTAGAACGGTTTGGGGCCGATTCCGGTCCGACACTTGGCTACCAAAATCAAGATACCGTCTTGATTCAACGCCAATTTTCCGTTATCTAAGGCCTTTTGCGACTGATAAAGGTCCACGTCCATCGGGTACGGTGCCACCGAGATCACAATGTCGGCCTTATGGGGAATCTGCACCCCGTAGACCTCCTTGGCCTTATCGATGCCGGCGTAAAATGACTTTGAGAGGTCCCCCGTAGTCACCGCGTAGATGTCGTGGTGGCTGTCGAGGACCATTTCGATGGCAAAAATATTGATATCCTTCAAGACGTGCATGGCGTCCATCATGTCCTCGTGGACCGGATTGCCCTTCAACTTGAGCGCCCGGGCCGAGTCCTGCAGGGCCAGGTAGTGGTTCTCCGAAATCGTGTCGTAGGACGCGACTCCCGGTAAAAACGACTTCCGCCCCCCGGTATACCCCGCAAAGTAGTGCGGTTCGATCGAACTGATGGGCACCACCTTGTCGGCATCGGCCACGATTTTATTGATGTACATCTCCGTGCCGTTGGTCGATTTCCCCAGAAATTCCATGGGGTCGTGGTGACAATCGTGGCTGTGGACCCGGTGCTTGGCCTTAAGGTCCTGGTAGATGTCGTGACCGAAGATGAAGTCGTATTCCTCCTCGGTCGGCTCCCGATGGACTCCCGTGGCGATGATGAAGTAAATATTCTTATCCTTGATCTGCGGGTAGATGTGACTCAAAATCTTGGCCGTGGGCGTGGGCCGCGTCCCGTCGTTGACGATGAAGACCACCCGCTCGTCGGTGTCCATGAACTGCGCGAACGAGGCTTCGTCAAACGGGTGCGCGAGGGCCTGATCGATGGCGGCATCCGCGTCCACCCGTTCGACTTTGTTGGGGTTAAACACCCCCGTGAGTTGCTGCTGGGGCACCTCGATTGCAAACTGTTCATCTTTTCCATAAGGCACTTTCACTTGCAAAAGACCATCTCCTTAATTTGATGACACCTAACTACGAACCTGCTTATCGCGTTTATTCAACCCGAAATAGTACCAGCCAAACAGGGCCAACGCCCAGAGTCCCACGAAAAGCCCCACTAACCCGAGTCCCAGGTGGAAGAAGTTCAACCCCGCCGCCCAAGTAATCAATGGTCCGTGGACCTTGAAAATCAGCTTAGCCGCTAACAGGAGGTTCACGCCACCGGAAAATAGGGCCGCGAGCACCGATAAGCCCGTTAGGATCAGGTTGTAATAGACTTTACGGACGGGAGACGCGAAGACCCAGGCATATGCGGTACTCATGAAGAGTCCGTCGCTGGTATCCAGTAGACACATCCCCGCCATAAACAATAACGGGAAGGCCAACACCGCGTACCAGGGCACGCCCTGGCTGGTGGTGATCGCCGACGTGGCCAAAATGGCGATCTGACTGGCCGTATCAAACCCTAGCCCGAAGAGAAACCCGATGCCCATGACCTGCCAGTTATGGTTAATCAGGTGCAGCCCCCGCTCAAAGGCCCGGTAAATCCGCGACTGACGCAACCGCACCGTGGTCGCCGGTTGGTCCCGGTGATTAAATTCCCGCCAGATACCGGTCAAAATCACCAGGTTGACGCCGGCCAGCAAGATTAGCGTGACACCGGCAAAGGTGGTTCCCACCACCCCGCCGACACTTTGCAGGCTGGGGAGGGCCTTTTTCGACCATTCCACGAATAGAATGGTCACGATTGCCATCAACATGACCACCGAGGAATGCCCCAACGAAAAGGCGAAGCCCACCCCGTGAGTGTTGCGTCCCTCATTGATCATCTTCCGGGTAATGTTGTCGATCGCCGTGATGTGGTCCACATCAAAGGCGTGTTGCATCCCAAAGGCAAAGGCCAGAAACGCCATCGACAGTAACGATGGGTATTCGGCCATGTAGGACCCCGCTAGAATGACACCGGTTACAAAAATCAGCAACACACAACCACCGTATTTCACCAGGTCTGGCCCTAAGGGGTACCGATACTGTTTTTGCACAAACGCACCTCCCGCATGATTAGTCGGCAAATTGAGCATTTATCAAAAATTCACCGATAATTAGATATTTTATAAAACCTATCATCAGATTAACATTTTTCCGGGACCCCGACAACGCTTTCATGAGAATTAATTCACATTTAGTGCGCCTACTTCGAGTACACTGAGTGGCGGTGCCCGGTGCTAAATGGCCATTTCCCCCTTGATACCAGGGGCCAATTGTCCCGGTGCAACTCCCCCGACCAGCTCAAGATGGTACTCTGTTTTGGGGAAAAAAGGCCACAAAAAAACACCCACATCGCTGTGAGTGTCTTTGTTGTCGCCAAGGTAATCCAAAGATTAACGCTTGGAGAATTGGGAAGCCTTCCGGGCCTTCTTGAGACCTGGCTTCTTCCGTTCCTTCATCCGGGCGTCACGAGTCAACAGACCCGCACGCTTCAGCGGACCACGGAAATCTGGGTCAACGTCGAGCAATGCCCGCGCGATCCCGTGACGAGTTGCACCGGCTTGGCCGGAGAAACCGCCACCACGAACAGTAACTAATGCATCGTAGTTACCGAGGGTTTCGGTCACGTTAAATGGTTGTAAAACCACTTCACGGATACTTGCAAATGGAATGTAATCTTCGATTGCCTTGTTGTTCATGACAATCTTACCTGAACCGGGTACTAAACGTACACGGGCAGTAGAGTTTTTACGACGGCCAGTGCCGCGATATTGAACTTGTGCCAATTGGGTTTCCTCCTTAAATTAGGTTCGTGATGTCTAAGACTTCTGGCTTTTGGGCTTCGTGCTTGTGGTCTGCACCAGCATACACGTGAAGCTTTAATGCCATTTGGTGACCTAATGAACCCTTAGGAAGCATCCCTTGAACAGAAGTTTCGATCAATTTTTCTGGGTTTTCATCCCGGAAGTTACCGGCAGTCCGTGACTTCAAACCACCAGCAAAGTGAGTATGGTGGTAGTAAATCTTGTCGGTAGCCTTACGACCAGTCAAAGCAATCTTGCTGGCGTTGATAACGATCACGTTATCACCAGTGTCCACGTTAGGGGTGAACGTTGGCTTGTTCTTACCACGTAAGATAGTTGCTACGACGGAAGCAAGACGACCTAAACTAACATCGGTTGCGTCGACGATATACCATTTACGGTCAATGTCGCCTGGTTTTGCCATATATGTTGTACGCACGTTAAATTCCTCCATAAATCTGTGTTTGTCTGACACCAAGTAAACTTTCCGGGGCTTATCGTGGGGCAAACAATACCAACAACCATGATACAAAGTTTTCGGGATAAAGTCAATGATTGTTTGCCCCCTCAGCTAAAATTAACGTTGGTGTGGCGGTAATTTCGTCGGATGAGCGGGGTCTTCCCCTAAATAATAGACGTGTTTGAGATATAGGCCCGCGGCCGGGGCCGTCCGGCGCGCCTGCTTGCGGTCCTTGACCTGATACAGGCGTAAGATGTCGTGGACGGGCCGGGTCCCCGACCCAATCTCCACCAAGACGCCCACCATGATGCGGACCTGGTTATACATGAACCCGTTGCCGTAGAACTCAAAGATCAATTCATTATTGTGTTCGTCGATCCGGCAAGTGGCTTCGTAAATGGTCCGCACGAAGGTCCTAGTCTGGGCCCCCGATGCCACGAAGCTGGTGTAGTCGTGTTCGCCCACCAGATCCTGCAAAGCCACGTTGATCTTGGCTAAATCGACCGGAAACTTCCAGTGCCCGGTATAGTTGCGCTTAAACGGGTTCCGAAACTCGCCTAGGTCCATCCGGTACAGGTAGCGTTTCCCCGACACGTCGTAGCGGGCATGAAAGTCCGGGGCGGCTATTTCGACCTTGGTGATCTCCATGTCTAACGGCAACATGCTGTTGAGGCCCTTGTGCATGTTTTCGGCGGGAATCTCGAACGGAAAGTCGAAATGGACCACCTGCGCTAACGCGTGGACCCCGGCATCGGTGCGCCCGGAACCGTAGACCACGATGGCCGGGTCGGGTTGCTTGGCCATCTTGTTGACGATCTTGGTCAAGACCCCTTCGACGGTCCGTTTATCCGGCTGACGTTGAAAACCCGCAAAGGCGGTGCCATCGTACATTAAAGTTACTTTGTAACGTTGCATGTTTAATCTCCTACCAACGACGGCAAATCAAAATCAGGGCTAAGCCCACTGCAAAGAGCACCCAAGTGACCGTATCCCGTCGTTGCCAAGTTAAAATACGGTACTGACTCCGATGGTCGCTATCCTGATACCCCCGCGCTTCCATCGCAATCGACAAATCTTCAGCCCGGTTAAAGGCACTCATAAACAGGGGGACCATCAGCGGTAACAGGGATTTAGCCTGCTTGAACAGGCCCCCTTCGCCGAAGTCCACTCCCCGGGCCCGCTGAGCGTTCATGATCTTTTGGGCCTCGTCCATCAGGGTCGGCACGAACCGTAACGCAATCGACAGCATCATGGCGAGGGTATCAACGGGGACCTTGACCCACCGTAGCGGCTTCATCAGGGAGGCCAATCCGGTCGCGATATCTAAGGGCTGCGTCGACAGCGTCAACAGGGTCGACATCATGATGATCAAGAGGAACCGGATAAAGATGTATCCGGCGTTGATCACCCCGAACTGGGTAATGTTGATGAAGGCCCAGTGCCAATAAACGTGCCCCCCCGCAGGACTGAACAGTAATTGCAGGTCCACGGTGAACAGGATCAACCAGATCAGTGGCCGAATGCCCCGTAAAAAGAACCCCAGCCGAATCGTGGAGGCCCGGATGGCCCCCAGGGTGAAGGCAATTAAAATCACGTAGCTCAACCAGTTATTGGCGAGAAAAACTAAAATAATATAGCAAAAGCTCAGCATGAGTTTGTTCCGGGGGTCCAAGCGGTGCACGATGGAATCTAGCGGAAGGTAGCGTCCAAAGAGAAATTTAGACATGGGCCGCGCCCCCCTTCGGCCATTGTGCCGCCAATTGATCCGCTAACGCCGAAGCCGTTAACGGCAATCCCTGCGGCCAGGTCACCCCGTGGGCCGTCAAGTCTTGCGCGAATTGCGCCGCGCGAGGAACGTCCAGTTGATTGGCGCGTAACCAGTCGGGGTCCCCAAAGATCTCCTGCGGGGTGCCCTCTTTGACCAGCTTGCCCTGCCGCATGACGGCGACCTGTTCGGCGTATTGGGCAACGTCTTCCATCTGGTGGGTCACCAGGACAATGGTCAGCCCCCGTTCGCGGTGTAACCGGTCGAATAAGGCCATCATCTCTTGGCGTCCCTGGGGATCCAGCCCCGCGGTCGGTTCGTCCAACACCAGGACCTGAGGATGCATGGCCAGCACCCCGGCAATCGCGACGCGGCGCATCTGTCCCCCGGAGAGTTCAAACGGCGAGCGTTGGGCGTAACTGGCATCTAGCCCCACCTGCGTCAACATCTGGTCGGCTAACGCTAAAGCGTCCGTTTCGGCCATCCCAAAGTTCTGGGGCCCAAAGGCAATGTCTTTTTGAATGGTCTCCTCGAACAACTGGCTTTCGGGAAACTGAAAGACCATGCCCACGTGCTGCCGTAACGGCTTCAAATCCGCATTGGTGGTGGTCGGCGTAATCGTGAACTCGTCGACGGTCAGTTGCCCCGTCGTGGGCTTCAACAACGCGTTCAGCTGTTGAATCAGCGTCGACTTGCCGCTTCCCGTGTGGCCAATCACGGCCAGATACCCGTGGTCGGGCACCGTCAACGACACGTCGTCGAGCGCCGGTGTCGCTAAGGGTGTGTCGGCTTGGTAGGTGTAGCCGACGTGTTCGAAAGTGATTGCCACAACCATTCCTCCATTTCCTGAGTGGTCTGATACCCCGTGGGCGGCGTAATCCCCCGTTGTTGGAGCGCCGCCGCGAGTTTTGCCGTGAACGGCACGTCGAGCCCTAAATCCATGAGGCGTTCGCCCTGCGCAAAAATCGCCGCGGGGACGTTTTCTTCAATCAAGTGACCGTCGTCGATCACCAGAATCCGGTTGGCACTAGCGGCTTCGTCGATGTCGTGGGTGATGGAGATCACCGTCAGCTGTTGCTCACGGTGTAACTCCTTGACCAACGCCAACATGGCCTGCCGTCCCTGCGGATCTAACATGCTGGTGGCTTCGTCTAAAATCAAGATTTTAGGTGCCATGGCGACGATACCCGCCAAGGCGACCCGCTGTTTCTGTCCGCCCGATAGCGAACTGGGCGCCCGGTTAGCAAACTTAGTCATGCCGACACGGTCTAACGCTGCCGCGACCCTGGTCAGCATCTGGTCACGCGGGACCTGGCGGTTTTCCAACCCGAAGGCCACATCGTCTTCCACCGTGGCGCCCACAAACTGGTTATCGGGGTTTTGAAAGATCATGCCGATCTGGGCGCGAACCTGCCAGACCGTCTCCGGTGACAGGACCACGCCCCCCACCGTGACGGTTCCCTGGGTAAAGGGCAGTAACCCGTCGAGGGCCTTGGCGAGCGTCGATTTGCCGCTCCCGTTGTGGCCCACAATGGCCAGCCATTCCCCCGGGTGCACGTCAAAGCTTACCCCGTCGAGGGCCGCTCGTTGGTCCGCATCGGGATACTGGTAAGCGAGATCGTGTACTTCAATTATATTTTCCATCCGTTGCGTCACCGCTCCCTCTAAAAAGTCACCGCTAATTATACCAGAGAATTGGGCTGTCGCGTAGGGGTGACCCGCATCTCACGGTCGCCTCCTAAAAAAGGGTACAAAAAAATCACTAACAAACCAGCGGCGCTGAGGCTTTCGCCCCCATTCAAGCTAGACTCGGGAATTCCATCATCATAGCGCTCTATACCACATGGTTCTAGTGATTTATGTGTTACCTATTGTTACACACTAAGGCGGCGTAACCAGACCGAAACTGATGATTAATTAAAAATTAGTCAACGAATTCCAAGATAGCCATTGCAGCACCATCACCGCGACGAGGCATCGTCTTTAAGATCCGCGTGTAACCACCGTTACGATCCGCGTACTTCGGTGCTAATTCGCTGAACAGCTTTTGCAATGCAGAAGTAACCTTGATGTCATCGCCGTCTTCCTTCACGTCAGCAACAACGTTCCGAACGAACGCAGCAGCTTGGCGCCGTGCATGCAAGTCGCCTTGCTTACCCAAGGTGATCATTTGATCCGCCGTCTTGCGGACTTCCTTGGCACGTGCTTCAGTCGTTTCGATCCGACCGTTTAAGATCAAACTAGTGGTCAAGTCGCGTAACAAAGCCTTCCGTTGAGAACTAGTCCGTTGTAATTTACGGTAACTCATAACCAGAAACCCTCCTTTGAGTATCTAAAATTAGTCTTCTTTCCGAAGTGATAAGCCTAAATCAGCCAACTTAGCCTTAACTTCTTCCAGGGACTTGCGACCCAGGTTACGAACCTTCATCATGTCCGCTTCCGTCTTGTTAGTCAATTCTTGAACCGTGTTGATTCCAGCACGCTTCAAACAGTTGTAAGAACGAACCGATAAGTCGAGCTCTTCGATGGTCATCTCAAGCATCTTTTCCTTATGAGTTTCTTCCTTTTCAACCATGATTTCCGCATTCTTCGCTTCGTCCGTCAAATCAACGAACATCGCCAAGTGTTCGGTCAAGATTTTAGCAGCCAATGAGATGGCTTCGCTTGGATTGATTGAACCGTTCGTCCAAACATCCAGGGTCAATTTGTCATAGTCGGCCCGTTGGCCAACCCGTGCATTCTCTACTTGGTAGTTAACCCGTTCGATAGGGGTATAAATAGAATCAACGGCCAAAACACCAATTGGCATTTCCGTGTTCCGCGTTTTGTTTTCATCCGCAGACACGTAGCCGCGACCCTTATCTGCCGTCATACGCATGTGGAAGGTTGCCCCGTCAGCGACCGTCGCAATGTACAGGTCTGGGTTTAACACATCGACATCCGCCCCCGCAACAATGTCACCGGCGGTAACTTGTGCAGGTCCTTTGACGTTGATCTCCATGGTTTCTTCCTGATCATCGGCTCCGTTAAGCTTCAACGCGATCTTCTTGACGTTTAAGATGATCTGCGTAACGTCTTCAACGACACCCTCGATAGTCGAAAATTCATGCAGAACCCCGTCGATTTGAATGCTGGTAACGGCTGCACCAGGTAATGATGAAAGCAGAATCCGACGTAACGAATTACCAAGGGTTGTCCCGTAGCCTCGTTCCAGCGGTTCGACAATAAACTTGCCGTAGTTGCTGCTCTCGTCAATTTTATGAATGTTAGGCTTTTCAAATTCAATCATTCTTATCGTTTACCCCTTTCAAACCGCGTTGAGCTCCTATAAGTCAATCCCATCATGAAGGTAATCTTCATAAATGAAACGCTCACGTTAGACCCGACGACGCTTTGGAGGACGAGTACCGTTATGAGGCACTGGCGTTACATCACGGATAGCCGTAACTTCGATACCAGCAGCTTGGATCGCCCGGATAGCGGCTTCACGTCCTGAACCAGGACCCTTGACAGCAACTTCAACGGACTTAACTCCGTGTTCCATTGAAGCCTTGGCAGCAGCTTCAGCAGCCATTTGTGCAGCGAATGGCGTTGACTTACGACTACCCTTAAAACCTAAAGCACCAGCAGATGACCATGCGATTGCGTTCCCTTGAACGTCAGTGATCATTACTAAAGTGTTGTTAAACGTAGCATGAATGTGCGCAACCCCGGATTCAATATTCTTCTTGACCCGACGCTTGCGACTAGTTCTTCTAGTTGCCATAAAAGTGTTTGACCTCCCTTACTTGATTACTTCTTCTTCCCGGCAATCGATACGGCTTTACCCTTACGAGTGCGGGCGTTGTTCTTGGTGTGTTGACCGCGAACTGGTAAACCGCGACGGTGACGCATGCCTCGGTATGAACCCATTTCTTGCAAGTTCTTGATGTTTAAGCTGACTTCACGACGTAAGTCACCTTCAACTTTGTACTTGTCGACTTCGGCACGAACCTTGTCTTCTTGGTCTGGCGTTAAATCGCGAACCCGAACGTCTTCGGAAACACCGGCAGCAGCGACAATCTTGTGTGCCGTGTTGATACCGATCCCGAAAATGTAGGTCAAACCATAAGCGATACGCTTATCACGTGGTAAATCCACTCCTGCAATACGTGGCATTACTTGTGCACCTCCTATTTAAATTAAATTACTTACCCTGGCGTTGCTTGTGCTTAGGGTTGGCAGAGCAAATAATCATTACTCGACCCTTACGCTTGATAACCTTGCAGTGTTCGCACATTGGCTTAACTGATGGTCTTACTTTCATGATAACCCTCCTACTTTTGTCTCACCGATTACTTAAAACGATAAGTAATGCGGCCTTTAGACAAGTCATACGGTGACATTTCAACAGTTACTCGATCACCAGGCAGGATGCGGATGTAGTGCATCCGGATCTTCCCAGAAACGTGAGCGAGAATTTCATGACCGTTTTCTAATTCTACACGGAACATTGCGTTAGGCAATGTTTCGGTAACTTTACCTTCAACCTCGATGACATCGCTTTTCGCCACGAAAGTACCTCCCTTATTAATTGCGTATAAATTACGCGGAAAAGCGGCGGGAACAGCGTTTGCTCCCACCGAGCACCTGCGAATTGCGACAGCGCGCCATTTACAGGCTAAACCTGAATAAGCTTACCACATCTACTTTAACAAAGCAAGATTGAGGTTTACTTCAAGTTCTTGAGGATCTTTTCAATGTCGACGTAAACGTCATCGATGTCGCGGTTGCCATCAACCGTGAACAACAAGCCCTTCTTGGTGTAGTAATCAACCAATGGCGTGTTCGCTTTCACGTTCACGGCCAAACGATTCTTCACCGTTGCTGGCTTGTCGTCTTCACGTTGATAGAAGTCATGCCCGCCACAGACATCACAGGTGCCTGCAACTTTAGGATTATGGTAGAGCTTGTGGTAAGTTGCCCCACAGGTCCGGCAGATGTACCGGCCGGATAACCGTTCGATCAAGACGTCGGGTTCAACATGAATGTTGATCACGGCGTTGATCGTCCGGTTCAACTCAGGACCAAAACTATCCAGAGCCTCCGCTTGCGCTAAAGAACGGGGGAAACCGTCCAACATAAACCCGTTTTCGGTATCCGCTTGGGCTAACCGATCCCGGACAATGCCGTTGGTCACTTCATCAGGGACCAATTCACCTTTGTCGATGAACTTTTTAGCGGCAACGCCCATTTCGGTTTCGTTCTTCATTGCATCACGGAAGATATCTCCCGTAGAAATGTGCGGTAGGTGGAACTCATCGATAATCTTTTGGGCCTGCGTACCCTTACCGGCACCCGGCAGTCCCATGAGAATCAAGTTCATTGCTGTCATGTTCAATCTCCTTATTCGTAAACTTCGCCTGAAAAACACAAGCAGGTGTGCCAAAAGGATTCAACACACCCGCTGGAAACTCATTAAGCTGGTTCTGGACCTTGGATAAAGCCAACGTATTCGCGCTTCATCATCAATCCGTCAACTTGACGCATCGTTTCGATGGCCACACCAACCACGATTAAGAGGCTAGTTCCCCCTAACCCAATGGATTCATCTAAGTTCCACAGGTTTTGGGCTAACAACGGAATTAAGGAAACGAATCCTAAGAAGAGGGCCCCAACGGTACTGAGGCGCATCAACAAACTGGAAACGTATGATTGTGTTTCGTGTCCTGGCCAAACACCTGGAATGTAACTGCCCTGCTTTTGCAAGTTTTCAGATAATTTTTCGGGGTTGACCTGCACGAACGCATAGAAGAACGTGAACACAATGATCAGAACGGTATACAAAATCGCACCGTCCAGCGTTTGCATGTTAAAGATGTCAGACAGAACTTGGTACCACGTGTCTTGTGAGTGCGCATTTTGGAACGCCATCAAAATAGTTTGTGGCGTGGCAATAAACGAACTAGCAAAAATAACGGGGATAACTCCGGCCACGTTGACCTTTAATGGAAGGTAACTGCTATCTGGCGAACCAGATACCCGCCGCGTGTATTGAATCGGCACCCGCCGTTCGGCCTGTTGGACCCAGGTGACAAACGTCACGATGACCACAACGACCACGATGAGGGCAAGGATGAACAATACACTCTTCCATAACGTTCCTTTATCGGCATCGACGAAGTAAGTTTGGTAAAGTTGGTAGACAGATTTCGGTGTCCGGGCAATAATCCCGGCAAAGATAATCATCGAAATCCCGTTACCTAATCCGCGGTCGGTAATCATGTCACCCATCCAAGTGGTCAACATGGTCCCACCGGTTAAGATCAACCCAATGGAAACGTACGTTGCCACACTAGGACTTTCAACCAACTTCAGTGAACTTAAGGCACTGAAGCCGGCCGTAATCCCGATGGATTGGAAGAACGCCAAGACAATCGCGAGATACCGCGTTGCTTGGTTCAACTTCCGACGACCAACGTCACCTTGCTTACTCCATTCCACGAAACGTGGAACGATGTCCATTTGTAGCAATTGAATAACGATTTGTGCCGTGATGTACGGGGAAACCCCCATCGCGAAGATGGAATAGTTGGTTAACCCACCACCACTAAAGGTATCTAAAATACTAACCAATCCAGAAGACGCAACGCTTTGAAGGGCCTTCGCGTTGATGCCTGGAACCGTAATGTAGGTCCCAAGACGAAAGACGATCAAAACCAATAGAGTAAAGAGAATCTTATTACGAATGTCTTTAATCTTAAAGGCGTTTTTCAAGCTTGATAGCATTAAATCACCTCAGTCTTACCACCAGCGGCTTCAATGGCTTGAGCAGCAGACTTGGAGAACTTAGCGGCTTTAACCGTCAACTTCTTCGTTAAGTCACCGTTACCCAAGATCTTGATGCCCGCCTTTTCGTTTTTCACGATACCAGCTTCTACCAAGGCAGCTGGCGTTACTTCGGCACCGTCATCAAAGACGTTCAAAGCAGCCAAGTTTACGACAGCAAATTCCTTACGGTTAATGTTGGTAAACCCACGCTTTGGAATCCGACGGTACAATGGCATTTGGCCACCTTCAAAGCCCAAACGGGTCTTGCTACGCGCCTTTTGACCCTTTTGGCCACGACCAGAGGTCTTACCGTTACCAGAGGAATCACCACGGCCAACCCGGTTACGAACCTTCCGTGAGCCTTCAGCAGGTTTTAGTTCATTCAACTTCATGCTATTGCGCACCTCCTTATTTAATGATATGAATACTACTTAACTTCTTCAACCTTAATTAAATGTGCGATTTGGAAAAGCGCACCGCGAGTAGCTTCGTTGTCAGGTTGTAAAACAGAGCTGTTAACTCGCTTTAAACCCATTGCTTCAACGATTTTACGCTGTTTAGGGAGACGGTGAGCAGCACTATGAATTAAAGTAACTTTCAATTGAGCCATCTTAGAACTCCTCCTTATTCAGCTAAGTGTTGAAGTGAGACACCCCGGAGGGCAGCAACTTCTTCAGCACGCTTTAATTGAGTCAAGCCTTCAAACGTTGCGCGAACAGCGTTAACTGGCGTGTTGGAACCTAAACGCTTTGAAGTCACATCAGCAACACCGGCTAATTCCATGACGGAACGAACGGCACCACCGGCAGCAACTCCAGAACCTTCAGCAGCGGGCTTCAACAAGATCTTCCCACCACCGTAGTTTCCAATAATTTCGTGAGGAATGGTCGTTCCCACGATTGGAACTTCGATCAGGTTCTTCCGAGCGGCTTCAACAGCCTTCCGGATTGCTTCGGGAACTTCTTGTGCTTTACCAGTTCCGAAGCCAACGTGACCGTTCTTGTCGCCGACAATGACAAGAGCAGCGAACCGCAGACGACGACCACCTTTAACAACCTTGGTAATCCGGTTGATAGCAACGACGTTATCTTCTAGTTCCAACTTGTCGGGATCAATAAACTTTGCCATGTGTGGTTATTCCTCCTTACTATTAAAATTTAAGCCCGTTTTCACGAGCAGCTTCCGCAAGCGCTTGAACACGGCCATGGTACAAGTACCCGCCACGGTCAAACACAACATTTTCGATCTTCTTTTCAACGGCACGCTTAGCAACTAAAGCACCGACAGCCGCAGCTTGTTCGGTCTTGTTGTCGCCATTAACACCGTCGTCTAACGTCGAGGCACTAACAAGCGTTACACCCGCTACGTCATCAATTACTTGAGCGTAGATGTTTTTGTTAGAGCGGAATACGTTTAAGCGTGGGCGTTCTGCATTACCAGAAATTTTGTTCCGGACACGTCCATGACGCTTTTGACGCGTCTTGTTTTTATCTGGTTTCGTAATCAAAATAGTCACCTCTTTGAAAAATTTCAGCAATTAAGCTGCTTTAAGTTTACTTACCGGTCTTACCTTCACGAATCCGAACATATTCGTTTTCGTAACGGATACCCTTACCCTTGTAAGGTTCTGGGGAACGAACGGCACGAACTTCGGCAGCAAAGTCACCGACTTCTTGCTTGCTGATCCCAGCAATGTTGATGGTGGTGTTGTCTGGAACCTTAACTTCAAGGTCTTCAGGAACATCCATGTGTACAGGGTTGGAGTAACCAACGCTCAAGATCAGGTCTTTACCCTTCAATTGAACCCGGTAACCAACACCGACAAGCTTCAAGGTCTTCGCAAAACCACTGACAACCCCTTCAACCATGTTGTTAAGGTTGGCCCGTTGCGTACCATGTAAAGCCCGCATTTTGTTGTCATTGCTTGGACGGTCAAAATCAACCGCACCATCGCTGATCTTCATAGTAATGTCGGCAGCAAAAGTCCGAGTTAAGGAACCCTTAGGACCCTTGACCGTGACTTCGTTTCCGTCGCGCTTAACTTCAACGCCGGCAGGAACAACAACCGTTTTATAACCAATACGACTCACTGTAAGGCACCTCCTGTCTTTATCAGATTTTTACCAAACGTAGGCGAGAACTTCGCCACCGATTTTCTTGGCCCGCGCTTCTTTATCAGTAATAACCCCTTCAGAGGTGGAGATAATGGCGATACCTAAACCGTTCAATACCTTTGGTACAGCGTCGGCCTTAACGTATGAACGTAAGCCGGGCTTTGAAATACGCTTTAAACCACTGATGACGCGTTGGTTATCCTTACCGTACTTCAAGAAGACACGGATGATGCCTTGCTTGTCGTCGTCGATGTATTCAACGTTACGGATGAACCCTTCGCGCTTCAGGATTTCAGCGATGTCACGTTTAATTTTAGATGCAGGTACTTCGAGTGATTCGTGACGAACCATGTTGGCGTTACGAATCCGCGTTAAGAAGTCTGCAATTGGATCAGTCATGGACATTAACGTTTTCCCTCCCTTTGTTTAAAAATCGGTTTACCAGCTAGCCTTCTTCATGCCAGGAATTTGACCCTTGTGAGCCAATTCGCGCAGGCAGATCCGGCAGAGGTGGAACTTTTGATAAACAGAGTGTGGACGTCCACAACGTTCGCAACGAGTATATGCTTGAGTAGAAAACTTCGCGGGACGCTTGTTCTTAGCAATTTGTGATTTCTTAGCCAATTTGTGTGAACCTCCTTATATTAGTGTGCAAATGGCATGCCGAATTGAGCCAATAATTCATGGGACTCTTCATCGGTGTTTGCCGTCGTAACGATCACGATGTCCAAACCACGGACACGGTTAACGTTATCAAAGTTGATTTCTGGGAAGATCAATTGTTCCTTAACCCCCAGCGTGTAGTTCCCACGTCCATCAAAGGAACGGGTGCTAACACCGTGGAAGTCACGAACACGTGGCAATGACACGTTGATCAACTTATCCAGGAATTCGTACATCCGGTCACCACGAAGGGTAACCTTTGCCCCAATGGACATACCTTCACGAAGACGGAAGGTCGCGATGGACTTCTTGGCCTTAGTAACCAATGGCTTTTGACCAGAAATCAATCCGAGTTCTTCAACGGCTTCGTCCAGGTTCTTAGCGTTGGAAACCGCGTCCCCAACACCCATGTTCAAAACGATCTTATCGATCTTAGGGGTTTGCATAACAGAACTGTAGTTGAATTTATCGACCAATGAAGGCGTGATTTCATTAACGTACTTTTCTTTTAAACGAGCTGACATGAAATGTTATTCCTCCTTTCGTGGATTATTTATCGATGGTTTCGCCGGATTTTTTAGCGAACCGGACCTTGTGACCATCTTCGATACGAACGCCAAGCCGGGTTGGTTCGTTGTTCGATGGATCGATAAGCATAACGTTGGATGCGTGAATTGGTGCTTCAACATCAAGAATTCCACCTTGAGGGTTCGTTTGTGAAGCCTTTTGGTGTTTCTTAATCATGTTGACGCCTTTGACAACCACGCGGTTCTTTGCGGCTAAGACTTTGGACACAGTACCTTCCTTGCCTTTATCCTTGCCAGCGATCACGCGGACCTTGTCACCAGTTTTAATAAGCATTCCTGTGGGCACCTCCTTGTTTACACGATTCTTAATTACAGTACTTCGGGTGCTAATGAGATAATCTTCATGAAGTCGTTATCTCGTAATTCACGAGCAACCGGGCCAAAGATCCGAGTCCCCTGTGGGCTCTTGTCATCTTTAATCAGCACTGCGGCATTTTCATCAAAGCTGATGTAAGTTCCGTCAGTCCGACGGATCCGAGACTTCGTCCGAACAACGACAGCCTTCACCACATCACCCTTTTTGACAACGCCACCTGGTGTTGCTTGTTTGATAGTAGCAACGATGATATCACCGATTCCGGCGTAGCGACGTTTCGAGCCACCCAGAACCTTGATCGTTAGAATTTCACGGGCGCCAGAGTTATCGGCAACCTTTAAGCGACTTTCTTGTTGGATCACAGCTAGTGTCCTCCCTTCAGTTCTAGTTCAGAATACGATAAAAACGACACTTAAATAATGACTGCTTTTTCAACAATGTCAACTAAACGGAACCGCTTAGTGGCAGACAGTGGCCGCGTTTCCATGATTTCAACGATGTCGCCAGTGTGGGCTTCGTTGTTTTCATCATGTGCCTTGTACTTCTTGGAGTACTTGACCCGCTTGCCGTACCGTGCGTCAGTCTTCGTCGTTTCTACGACGACCGTGATCGTCTTGTCCATTTTGTCGGACACTACGCGACCGCGATATACCTTACGGTGATTACGTACATCACTCATGTATTAATGGCCTCCTTTATCGTATTCTACTTGTTCAAGTCTTGTTGGCGAAGAGCGGTTTTAATCCGCGCAATGTTCTTGCGAACTTGCTTCAACCGAGCGGTGTTTTCCAATTGACCGGTAGCTAATTGGAACCGCAAGTTGAATAATTCGTCCTTGTAGCTCTTTTCTTTATCGAGCATTTCAGCAGTGGTTAATTCATTGATGTCTTTAGTCTTCATTAGATTCGCCACCTACTTCCTCTCGGGTCAAAACTTTGGTACGAACGGGAAGCTTCATGGCAGCCAAACGTAAGGCTTCGCGAGCGGTTGCTTCATCAACACCGCCAACTTCGAATAAGACCTTACCGCGCTTAACTGGGGCTACCCAGCCAGCTGGCGTACCTTTACCATTACCCATCCGGACCCCAACACCTTTTTCAGTGTAGGATTTGTGAGGGAAAATCTTGATCCAAACTTTCCCACCACGCTTCATGTAACGCGTAATCGCAATACGTGCGGCTTCGATTTGCCGGTTAGAAATCCAATGGGAATCTAACGACTGCAAACCGTAGTCACCGAAAGCGACACTCTTGCCACCCTTGGCTTCGCCACGGAGCTTACCACGGTGGACACGACGGAACTTTACTCGCTTAGGAACCAGCATGCTTATTTCCCTCCTTGTCCGTTATTTTTCTTTTCAGGTAGGATTTCACCACGGTAGATCCAGGTCTTAACACCTAAAGAACCGTAAGTGGTGTGGGCTTCTACCCAAGCATAGTCGATGTCAGCACGTAACGTGTGCAGAGGAACCGTACCGTCAGCATAGCTTTCGACACGGGACATATCAGCACCGTTTAACCGACCAGCAACTTGCGTCTTAATCCCCTTAGCACCGGAACGCATGGTCCGTTGCATGGATTGACGCATAGCCCGACGGAAGGCAACCCGGCCTTCCAATTGACGAGCGATGTTTTCGCCGACTAACTTAGCATCTAAGTCTGGCTTCTTGATTTCCACAATGTTGATGTGTACTCGCTTGCCAGTCAAAGCGTTTAATTCTTTACGTAAGTTTTCAACTTCGGAACCACCCTTACCAATTACCATTCCTGGCTTAGCAGTGTGGATTGAGATGTTGACGCGGTTTGCAGCCCGTTCAATCTCAACAGTGGAAACAGAAGCATCTTCCAGACGCTTTTCGATGAATTTACGGATTTGAAGGTCTTCTCGTAAGTAAGCAGCAAAATCTTTTTCAGCATACCACTTTGCTTCCCAGTCACGAATAATCCCGACACGTAATCCGGTTGGATTTACTTTTTGACCCACGCGTTATCCCTCCTCTTTTTCAGATACAACAACCGTAATGTGACTCGTACGCTTGTTGATTGGTGAAGCAGAGCCTTTGGCACGAGGACGGAACCGCTTGAGGGTTGGTCCTTCGTTGACGTAAGCTTCGCTAACAACTAAATCTTGACGATCTAAGTCAAAATTGTTTTCTGCGTTTGCAATTGCAGAGTTTAAAACCTTAGCCACAACCGGTGAAGCACCGCGGGGTGTGAACTTAAGGATAGCCAGCGCTTCAGCGACGCTCTTACCGCGGATAAGGTCGATAACCAGACGGACCTTGCGTGCAGCAATCCGAACCGTCTTAGCAGTCGCTTGTGCTGATGTAACTTGTTCAGCCATTAGTTAATCCTCCTTATCGTGCAGTTTTCTTGTCGTCGCCACCGTGGCCACGGAATGTCCGCGTTGGAACGAATTCGCCTAACTTGTGGCCTACCATGTCTTCTTGAATGTAAACTGGGACATGCTTCCGTCCGTCATAAACAGCGATGGTGTAACCAATAAAGCTAGGGAAAATAGTAGACCGGCGAGACCAGGTCTTGATAACGGCCTTCTTGTCATTGTCTTTTTGCGCATCGATCTTCTTCAGTAAGTGCGCATCGGCAAAAGGTCCCTTTTTCAAACTACGACCCATTTATGAAACCTCCTCTACTTGTGGCGCATCGTTTAATACGATGATCACCGGGTATCGAATCATCCAAAAAACGGATGATTACATCTTAGAACCCTTACGACGACGAACAATAAACTTGTCGGTCCGGTTCTTCTTCTTACGAGTCTTCTTACCAACCGTCTTCTTACCCCATGGGGACAGAGGAGATGGTAACCCAACAGGTGCTTTACCTTCACCACCACCATGAGGGTGATCGTTAGGGTTCATAACTGACCCACGAACGTGAGGACGTTGACCTGCCCAACGGTTCCGGCCGGCTTTACCAACGTTAACTAATTCGTGTTCTTCGTTACCAACGGCACCGATGGTTGCCCGGTTAACGTTTAAGATCATCCGAACTTCACCGGAAGACAAACGAACCAAGACGTACTTGTCATCGTTAGCCTTACCTAAAAGTTGTGCGGAAGTCCCAGCGGAGCGGACCAATTGGCCACCCTTACCTGGCTTTAATTCGATGTTGTGAATCACAGTCCCGAAAGGAATGTTCTTCAATGGTAAAGTGTTCCCAACCTTGATATCAGCATCAGGGCCAGATTGCACTTGAGCGCCAACCTTTAAGCCCTTAGGTGCGATGATGTAGGACTTAACCCCATCAGCGTAAACTAATAAAGCAATGTTAGCAGTCCGGTTAGGATCGTATTCGATGGCCTTAACCGTTGCGGGAACATCGTCCTTAATCCGCTTAAAGTCGATGATCCGGTATTGGCGCTTGTTACCACCGCCACGGTGACGCACAGTCATATGACCGGCGTTGTTCCGCCCAGCGGTGTGGCTTTGTGAACTCAGCAATGATTTTTCAGGAGTCGTCTTAGTGATGACGTCTTTGTAAACCAAGCTCGTCATATTACGACGACCATTGCTTGTTGGTTTGTATTTCTTAATCGCCACGTTATTTCCCTCCTATATTTATCAGATTATTATTCTTCGTTGAATAATTTGATTTCTTTTGAGTCGGCAGATAAGCTGACAATGGCCTTACGACGCTTCTTAGTGTAGCCTTCGTAACGTCCTTGACGCTTCTTCTTACCCTTTAAGTTCATGATGTTGACCTTAACAACCTTCACGCCGAAGATTTCTTCGATTGCGTGCTTGACTTGCGTCTTGGTTGCTCGAACATCAACGTCGAACGTGTAACGCTTGTCGTCCATGGTTGCCATTGAAGCTTCAGTGACAACGGGACGTAAGATAATGTCGCGTGCTTCCATTATGCGAGCACCTCCTCTACTTGAGAAAGAGCTGGTTGAGTAATCACTAACTTGTCAGCATCGACAACGTCAAGCACGTTTAAGCTCTTGGCTGGGATAACCTTAACGTTAGCTAAGTTACGAGCGGCTAAAGCAGCCGTCGTGTTGTCGTCTTCTAAGACAACTAACGTCTTCGTCGTGACATTCAAACCAGTCAGCACGGCAGCAAATTCCTTCGTCTTAGGTGCGTCGAAAGCCAAAGCGTCTACGACAACTAAGCTTTCATCCAGAACCTTTTGGGAAAGAACGGACTTAAGTGCTAAACGACCAACCTTCTTAGGAAGGCGGTAACTGTAGGAACGAGGGGTAGGGCCAAAGACCACACCACCACCGACCCATTGTGGGGAACGGATGGAACCTTGACGGGCCCGACCAGTACCCTTTTGACGCCATGGCTTCTTACCACCACCGCGGACAGCACTCCGGTTCTTAACGGCGTGCGTTCCTTGGCGTAAGGAAGCTCGTTGCATCAAAATCGTGTCGAAGACGACGTTTTCGTTAGGTTCGATGCCGAAGATATCAGCATTCAAAGTAACATCGCCGTTTTGGCTACCATCTTGTTTGTATAATGCTACGCTTGTCATTTAATTATCCTCCCTTCCGATTTATTTTTCAGATTGCTTAGGACGTGGAGGACGAACAGCACTCTTCACAACGACGAGTGACTTGTTAGCACCTGGCACGTTACCCTTGATTAGCAGAACGTTGTTGTCAACGTCGGCCTTAACGATTTGCAGGTTTTGGATCGTAACTTGCTTGTTACCCATCCGACCTGGGAGCTTCTTACCAGGGAAAACCCGGTTAATGATGGCACCCAGAGAACCTGGACGACGGTGATAACGAGAACCGTGAGCCATAGGACCACGACTTTGACCGTCTTTATGGATGTTACCTTGGTATCCATGACCTTTAGTGACACCAGTGACATCAACGATGTCGCCTGCTTGGAAGACGTCAACCTTAACTTCGTCAGCTACCTTGTAATCTCCCAGCTCAACATCTTTGAATTCACGAATGAAGCGCTTAGGAGTCGTGTTTGCTTTTGCTACATGACCTTGTTCGGGCTTGTTGCTAAGTACTTCACGCTTGTCTTGGTAACCAAGTTGGATGGCTTCGTAACCGTCGTTTTCCATCGTCTTAACTTGCAACACAACGTTTGGCGTTGCTTCGACAACAGTAACGGGGATTAATTCGCCAGCATCAGTGAAGACTTGCGTCATCCCGACCTTTTTCCCTAAGATTCCTTTTGTGGTCATGAGTACACCTCCGATTTAATGTTTTTATATTTTGAAACTAGAAATTATAACTTGATTTCGATGTCCACACCACTAGGCAGGTCAAGCTTCATTAATGAGTCGACCGTCTTTGGCGTTGGGTTAACGATATCAATCAGACGCTTGTGCGTCCGCATTTCGAATTGTTCACGCGAGTCCTTGAACTTGTGTGGTGAACGTAACACGGTGTAGACCGTCCGTTCAGTTGGCAATGGAATTGGGCCTGAAATAGTGGCACCAGTTCTCTTTGCCGTTTCAACGATCTTGTCCGCTGATTGATCCAAGATACGGTGTTCGTAAGCCTTTAACCGAATCCGAATTTTTTGTTTTGCCATTGTGTTCCCTCCTTCGTCTATTTTAAAAATAAGACTAACTCCGTGTGAATTCCCGCCACGCCCTCATGGCAAAGCGGCCGGGCGTGTCGCAATCTCCCACATCATCGCTTAAACTTTTGAGCCGGGATCAGAAGTGCAAAAAACACCCCTGAAAATCAGCACTTAACTATCATACTAAATAAAACGCCGTATGACAAGGGTTTTCGCTGAATTCCCTAAATTTTATTAAGACGGCCCGCCGAATTTGGCTAGGTCGGTCACCTAAAAAACTTCTGAAAACTCGCGTATTAGAATACCGCGAATTAGGGTGCCCTGTCAATTATTTTGATGCTTTATTTTAGTAAGTAACTTGTGGCTCACCGCTTCACTCATCACTGAAGGTGCCCCTCACTCATTCGCATGGCTATCACCCGCTATTATAATAGTAGCTTTGGAGGCCATTTTCACCCCGACTAATGCTCACAACCGCCGGCCTATCAGGACTGGGGCTCCGTTTCAAACCAAACAAAAAACGACGCCGGATCATTGCTGATCAAGCGTCGTTTTAGCAGTTTTCAATCTAACGATTTAATGACTGATGTTAGAACCGAGTTCTCTAGTCTTCGACCGGAGTCCCACCGTTCTTCTTGATAATGTCAGCTTGCACACTCTTAGGCGTTGGTTCGTAGTGGTCGAACGTCATGGTAAACGTCCCACGACCCTGCGAAGCAGACCGTAAGGTGGTTGCGTAACCGAACATTTCGGAAAGTGGCACGTATGAATGAATCATTTGTGCGTTCCCACGAGCTTCCATCCCATCGACCTTACCACGACGTGCGGTAACTTGGCCCATGATGTCACCCATGTATTCTTCAGGAACTTGGATATCAACCTTCATGATTGGTTCCAAGATCACTGGACCGGCACTCTTAACGGCGTTCCGTAAAGCCAAGGAAGCGGCAACCTTGAAGGCTGCTTCACTAGAATCGACTTCGTGGTAACTACCATCATAGAGCTTAGCCTTAACGTCGACTAATGGGTAGCCTGCTAAGACACCGTTAGCCATAGCTTCTTGCAGTCCTTGGTCAACTGAAGGGATAAATTCACGAGGAACAACCCCACCGACGATGGCGTCTTCGAATTCGTAACCCTTACCACGTTCGTTAGGGGTAAATTCGATCCAAACGTCACCATATTGACCTTTACCACCAGACTGGCGAACGAATTTACCTTGAGCCTTGGTAGCCTTAGTGAAGGCTTCACGGTAAGCCACTTGAGGGGCACCGATGTTGGCTTCAACCTTAAATTCACGCTTCATCCGGTCAATGATGATGTCCAAGTGAAGTTCACCCATCCCGGCAATCAGAGTTTCACCAGTTTCAGGGTTAGTTTCAGCCTTGAAAGTTGGGTCTTCTTCAGAAAGCTTTTGTAAGGCAGTGTTCATCTTGTCTTGGTCAGCCTTAGTCTTAGGTTCTACGGCAACCTGGATAACTGGATCTGGGAAGTCCATGGATTCCAAGTGCAGTGGGTGATCAGGGTCAGTTAAGGAATCACCAGTCGTGGTGTTCTTTAACCCAATGGCCCCGGCGATATCACCAGAGAAGACTTCTGGGATTTCTTGACGGTGGTTGGAGTGCATTTGCAGCAAACGACCAACCCGTTCACGCTTGTCCTTGGTAGAGTTCAAGACGTAAGAACCGGCTTCCAAAGTCCCGGAGTAAACCCGGATGTAGGTCAAACGACCAACGAATGGATCGGTGGCCACCTTGAAGGCCAACGCAGCGAATGGTGCGTCGTCATCGGCACGTAATTCAACGGCTTCGTCCGTATCAGGATTAGTGGCGTTGTAAGGCTTAACATCCAATGGAGATGGTAAGTAGTCCACAACGGCGTCCATCAACATCTGCACACCCTTATCCTTGAAGGCAGAACCAGCGAAGACTGGGAACATTTCCAGCTTCAGGGTTGCCCGCCGGATAGCGGCCTTTAATTCGGCCTTGGAGATTTCTTCACCTTCAAGGTACTTTTCCATGATTTCGTCATCAACGTCGGCAACGGCTTCGATGATTTCTTCATGACGCTTTTGAGCTTCATCCTTCATGTCGTCAGGGATGTCAACCGTGTCCCACTTGGAACCCAGGTCATCCATGTCGTAGATGTAAGCCTTCATTTCGATTAAGTCAACGACACCGGCGAATTCATCTTCGGCCCCGATTGGCATTTGTAAGGCTACCGCGTTGGCATCCAAACGTTCGTGTAATGACTTAACGGAGAAGTCGAAGTTGGCCCCCAACTTATCCATCTTGTTAACGAACACGATACGGGGAACGTCGAAGTCGGAAGCTTGACGCCAAACCGTTTCGGTTTGAGGTTCCACCCCAGCTTGGGCATCCAGAACGGCAACGGCACCATCTAAGACCCGCAGAGAACGTTCAACTTCAACAGTGAAGTCCACGTGTCCGGGAGTATCGATGATGTTGATCCGGTGCTTCTTCCATTCGGCCGTAGTGGCTGCGGAAGTGATCGTGATCCCACGTTCTTGTTCTTGTTCCATCCAGTCCATTTGGGAAGCCCCATCGTGGGTTTCACCAATTTTGTGGATTTTACCAGTGTAATACAGGATACGCTCAGTAGTCGTCGTCTTCCCGGCATCGATGTGGGCCATGATACCGATGTTACGCGTCTTCTCAAGCGGAAATTCACGAGTATTAGCCATGATTAATGTGTAACTCCTCTCAAAAATGATCGTCGATTTAACAAAAGGTGACTACCATCATCTATTGATTTAGTAGCCACCTCTAATTAAAGGATTGCTCCTTTAAACTAGTGACATGAATACGGTAACCGTATTCCGCCCTAGTATTTTAGCACATTGGCGGTAAAGCAGGGCGAAAACTGCCTGATTACCAACGGTAGTGTGCGAAGGCACGGTTGGCATCTGCCATCCGGTGCGTATCTTCACGCTTCTTAACTGCCGCACCAGTGTTGTTAGCAGCATCCATGATTTCACGAGCAAGCCGTTCAACCATGGTGTGTTCGCCACGCAGACGTGCGTATTGCACGATCCAACGTAAGCCCAACGTGGTCCGACGGTCTGGCCGAACTTCGATTGGCACTTGGTAGTTAGACCCACCGACCCGGCGTGCCTTAACTTCCAAGACTGGCATAACGTTCTTCATTGCTTCTTCAAAAGTTTCAACTGGATCGTTACCAGTTTCGTTCTTGATGATGTCAAATGCACCATAGATAATCTTCGTGGAAGTCCCGCGTTTCCCATCCATCATCGTGTGGTTAATCAAACGAGTAACCAACTTTGAGTTGTAGATTGGATCAGGAAGGACTTCACGCTTTTGTACGTTTCCTTTTCTAGGCATTGTATAATATCCTCCTTGAAGTAACTATGCTGGATAGCTGACGGCATCCGTGCAGCTACCGCACTGATTCTTTTTAATCCTTAGGCTTCTTAGTCCCGTACTTAGAACGGCCCTGACGACGGTCAGTCACACCGGCCGTATCAAGCGCACCACGGATGATGTGGTAACGAACCCCAGGTAAATCCTTTACCCGGCCCCCACGGATTAACACAACACTATGTTCTTGCAAGTTGTGGCCAATCCCTGGGATGTAAGCAGTCACTTCAATTAAGTTGGACAAACGTACACGCGCGTACTTCCGTAAGGCTGAGTTAGGCTTCTTTGGCGTCATCGTACCAACACGAGTGGCCACGCCCCGCTTTTGGGGAGCTGGATTCTTAACTTGAACCTTCTTGTAACTGTTATACCCGTAGTTTAAAGCTGGGGCATCTGATTTCGAACTTTTAGATTTACGACCTTTACGCACCAATTGGTTGATAGTAGGCATCTAAATAGTCCTCCTTTCTATATCTGCTAAATTTAAGTCCACACATCCAGGTGGTTCATTTTTTCTTAAAGAAAAAAGCCACCGAGAAAGGTGTCAATTGAAGTGTCCTCCTCGCCGTCCAGTCAGCATGTCCGGTAAAGTACCTGAGACCTGTCTGCGAAAAGCACCTTGAATAGAATAACATGCCCCCTTCGCCCTTGTCAACTCGCGGTTTAGAAAAAGCGCAAACTTTTCAGCCGCGCTTTGCGGAGTTGTCGACGAGGTGATCGACATGTTATCCGGAATCTTATTCATCTATGGTTGTTGTCTGGGGTCCTTCCTGTGTGCCGCCGCTAGTCGTTACGCCACTCAAGAATCCCTACTGTTCCCCGCATCCCACTGCGAGTGGTGCCAAACGCCGCTCGCTTACTGGCAACTCATTCCCGGGCTGAGCTATTGGTGCTTACGGGGGCGGTGTGCCTATTGTCAGGCCCCGATTCCCGTGGACACCCTGATTGCCGAACTGGGCGGTGGCTTGCTCCTCACGACCTGGCACGGTCCTGCGAGCACCCAACCGCTCGCCTGGTTATTTCTCTGGAGTTACGCCGCTTTCTGCGATGCACGGACCCAAAGCTTTCCGGCCTGGGTCGGCCTGGTCAACCTGGTTTTAGCGCCCCACCCTATCACCCTGGCCACAACTCTCGGGCTCCTCCTCACCACCACGGCGATTCGTTGGGGCTGGTCGCGTTGGTCCCGTCCCTGGATTGGGGATGGCGATCTCGAGTTCATCAGTAGTTTTGGCATCGCACTGGGTCCCTTAGCCACCAGCCGCTGGCTCAGTCTGGCGTGTTTACTCGCCCTCTTGGCTCATTGGCAAACGCCTCACCAACGACTACCCTTCATTCCCGCCCTGACAGTCAGCGCCTGGATCTGGTGGCTTCTCCCCGGTCATTAACGCAAAAAGAGCCACCCGCACCATCATGGCGGGTGACTCTTTTATCGGCTCGCACTCACACAGAGATTAAGCTTGGGAGTCTTCTTGCATTTGCTTTTCGAGGTCGCTGATTGAGTAAACGCCCTCCGTTGAAGCACTGCCGACTTCCTTGGGTTTGATCTGACGGTAATCTGGCATCCCAGTCCCGGCAGGAATAATCTTCCCAATGATAACATTTTCCTTCAGCCCAACTAACGGGTCGTTCTTGCCGCGGATAGCCGCGTCGGTCAGAACCCGCGTCGTTTCCTGGAAGGAAGCGGCGGATAAGAAACTGTTAGTTTCCAAAGCCGCCTTGGTAATCCCGAGGATCACCGGACGCGCCGTCGCCGCAATCCCACCAGAGATCAACGTCTGGTAGTTAGCACGACGGAAGTCCTGAATATCCATCAGGGTCCCTGGTAAGACATCAGTGTCACCTGGATCCATGATCCGGACCTTACGTAGCATCTGGCGAACCATGATTTCCACGTGCTTATCACTGATGGCCACACCTTGCATCCGGTAAACACGTTGAACTTCACCTAAAATGTAGGTTTCCGTTGACAACACGTCCCGAACCCGCAGTAATTCCTTCGGATCAACCGACCCGTAGTTTAACGCTGCCCCACGGTGGATGAAGTCACCTTCCGTGATCCGCATCCGGGCCGTGATTGGTAACGTGTAACTCCGCGTATCGGCTTCACCTTTAATGGTAATTTCCTTAGTCCGTTCGGCCGGGTTTTCCTCAATGGATTCAACCGTCCCCGTAACTTCGGTAATTTCCGCTTTCCCTTTAGGGTTCCGGGATTCAAATAATTCTTGAACACGAGGAAGCCCTTGGGTGATATCTTCGTTACCAGCCACACCACCGGTATGGAAGTTCCGCATGGTTAATTGCGTCCCTGGTTCACCGATAGACTGTGCGGCAACGGTTCCGACAGCTTCACCAACTTCAACTTCGTCACCGGTAGCCATGTTCCGACCATAACAGTGTTCGCAGACCCCGTGTTCCGTGTTACAAGTAAAGGCGGAACGAATCGTGACTTCTTGAACGCCGGCATCGACAATCTTTTGCGCGGTGTCTTCAACGATCATTTGGTTCTTCGGTACGATCACGTCACCGGTTTGCGGATCAATGACGGACTTCTGGGTGTACCGACCTAAAATCCGGTCGTACAATGGTTCGATCATTTCGTTTCCATCAGTGATGGCCCGAATCTTCAAACCACGGTCAGTCCCACAGTCCTTTTCCCGAATAATCACGTCTTGCGCCACATCAACCAACCGTCGAGTCAGGTAACCTGAGTTGGCAGTCTTCAAGGCCGTATCGGTCATCCCTTTACGAGCCCCGTGGGTTGAAATGAACATTTCCATCACGGAAAGACCTTCACGGAAGTTAGATGTGATTGGCAGTTCCATGATTTCACCGTTAGGCGCGGCCATCAAGCCCCGCATCCCGGCTAACTGCGTAAAGTTAGAAATGTTCCCCCGGGCACCAGAATCACTCATCATAAAGATTGGGTTCTGTTGTTCGAAACTGTGAATCAAGGCGTTTTGAATGTCGTCCTTGGCATCGTTCCAGATTCCAATGACCCGTTCGTAACGTTCGTGGTCGGTAATCAGCCCACGCCGGAATTGCTTGGTGACCGTCTTAACCTTTTTGTGGGCTTCGTCGATGATTACTGGCTTTTCCTTCAAGTCGGTGATGTCGGAAATTCCGACCGTCAACCCAGACTTGGTGGATTCGTCGTACCCTAAGTCCTTGATCCGGTCCAACAATTCGGACGTTGCCGTCACCTTGTATTGTTGGTAAACCGCCGCGATAATGTCGGACAAGAAGCCCTTCTTGAAAGGCCCAATGAGTTCGGCATTTTGCAGGTAGTCGTGAATATCTTCACCCGGTGCCAGGAAGTACTTGTCCGGCACGTAGCCGTTCAAGTTGGTACTGGTTGGTTCGTTCAAGTATGGGAACGACTTCGGCAGGATGTTGTTGAAAATCAACTTCCCAACGGTCGTTACCATGATCTTTTGGCGTTGTTCGTCGGTAAATGGCTTGTCCGGCATCGAGGCCACTTGGACCCCAACGCGGGTGTGCCAATGAACTAGCCCGTTTCTGTAAGCCAGCACCGCTTCGTTTAAGTCGGTGAAGATCATGCCTTCACCTTCACGGTTACTTTCTTCCATCGTCAGGTAGTAGTTCCCGATAACCATATCTTGAGATGGCGCCACAACTGGTTTCCCAGAAGCCGGTGCCAGGATATGGTGCGCCGCTAACATCAGTAACCGCGCTTCGGCTTGTGCTTCGTCCGACAACGGCACATGGATGGCCATTTGGTCCCCATCGAAATCGGCGTTGTAGGCTTCACAGGCCAGTGGGTGCAGCCGCATGGCCTTCCCACTTACCAGTACGGGTTCAAACGCTTGAATCCCTAACCGGTGAAGCGTAGGGGCCCGGTTCAACAGCACAGGGTGTTCCTTGATGACGTCTTCCAAAACGTTAAACACGTCGTCTTCCTCACGGTCGATTTGACGCTTAGCGTTCTTGATGTTGGAAGCTAACCCCCGGGCAACCAGTTCCTTCATGATAAATGGCCGGAATAATTCCAAAGCCATTGGGACTGGCAGACCCATTTGGTTGAACTTCAACGAAGGACCGACATCGATAACGGAACGACCAGAGTAGTCGACCCGCTTACCCAGCAAGTTTTGCCGGAACCGTCCTTGCTTCCCTTTCAACATGTGTGACAGGGACTTCAGTGGCCGGTTACCAGGACCAGCAACTGGACGACCCCGCCGCCCATTATCGATCAGCGCATCGACGGCTTCTTGTAACATCCGCTTTTCGTTTTGTACGATGATGCCTGGTGCGTTTAAATCAAGCAAGCGCTTGAGCCGGCTGTTCCGGTTGATGACCCGACGATACAGGTCGTTTAAGTCGGACGTCGCAAAACGTCCCCCTTCCAACTGGACCATCGGCCGCAAGTCAGGCGGAATGACCGGAATCGCGTCCATGACCATCCATTCCGGACGGTTACCCGACGTGACGAAGGCTTCCAAGATGTCCAACCGTCGAACGGCCCGCGTCCGCTTCTGGCCAGTGGCTTCCTTCAATTCTTCCTTTAATTCCTTAACTTCTTTATCCAAATCTACGGCCATCAATAACTTCTTGATGGCTTCGGCACCCATTTCAGCCTTGAAGGCCTTGGAGCCGTATTCGGCGAGCTTATCACGGTAATCCCGTTCGGACAGCAATTGCTTGCGTTCCAAAGCGGTATCACCAGGATCTAAGACCACGTAGGAAGCAAAGTAGATAATTTCTTCCAACGCCCGTGGACTCATGTCCAGAACCAAGCCCATCCGGCTAGGGATTCCCTTAAAGTACCAGATGTGCGTAACTGGGGCAGCCAGTTCAATGTGGCCCATCCGTTCCCGGCGGACCTTAGAACGGGTAACTTCGACCCCACAACGGTCACAAACGACACCCTTGTAACGGATACGTTTGTACTTCCCACAAGCACATTCCCAGTCCTTAGTAGGACCGAAGATGCGTTCGTCGAACAGACCGTCTTTTTCCGGCTTCAACGTCCGGTAGTTAATGGTTTCTGGCTTTTTGACTTCACCGTAAGACCAACTACGGATCTTATCGGGTGAGGCGAGTCCGATCTGCATGCTTTCGAACTTATTGACATCGACCAAAGAAGCGACCTCCCTTATGAATTAATCTTGCGTATTCGGTTGACTCTCATTTTGTGGCGCTGCCGTCTTGGCATCCTTGCTATCACTAGCTTGGGCCTTACGTTGTTCTTCTTGCTGTTGGGCGTACTTGCTCAACGCATCAACGTTTACGACGTCATCGTCTTCATCGTCCATGTCACGTAATTCGATTTCTTCGTTGTTACCGTTCAAGACCTTCATATCCAAACCAAGGGATTGAAGTTCCTTCACTAACACGCGGAAGGATTCTGGTACGCCTGGCTTTGGAATCGGATCGCCCTTCACGATAGCTTCGTAAGTCTTGACCCGGCCGACAACGTCATCGGACTTGTAGGTTAAGATTTCTTGCAACGTGTAAGCTGCCCCGTAGGCTTCCAAAGCCCAAACTTCCATTTCACCGAAACGCTGGCCACCAAATTGCGCTTTCCCACCAAGGGGTTGTTGCGTAACCAGGGAGTAAGGTCCGATGGAACGGGCGTGCATCTTGTCGTCGACCATGTGGGCCAACTTCAGGTAGTTCATGACCCCAACGGCAACCCGCTTATCAAACGGTTCACCGGTCCGGCCATCGTATAAGACCGTCTTGGCGTCAGAGGCCATGCCGGCTTCCTTAACGGCGTCCCAGATATCAGAATCTTGGGCCCCATCGAAGACTGGCGTTGCCATGTGAATTCCTAACTTCCGTGCGGCCATCCCTAAATGCAATTCGAGCACTTGCCCAATGTTCATCCGGGAAGGCACACCCATGGGACTCAACATGATGTCGATCGGCGTCCCGTCTGGCAGGTATGGCATATCTTCTTGTGGGATTACGATGGAGACCGTCCCCTTGTTCCCGTGACGACCGGACATCTTGTCACCGACCTGCAGCTTACGCTTTTGGGCGATGTAGACCCGAACCATCATGTTCACACCAGGAGATAATTCATCCCCGTTTTCACGGGTAAAGATCTTCACGTCTTGGATGATCCCGCCGCCACCATGAGGAACCTTCAGTGACGTATCACGGACTTCACGGGCCTTTTCACCAAAGATGGCGTGTAACAGCCGTTCTTCGGCGGAGAGTTCCGTGACCCCTTTAGGCGTGACCTTCCCAACTAAGATGTCGCCGTCTTGAACTTCGGCACCGACACGGATAATCCCGTCTTCGTCCAAGTTCTTCAAGGCGTCTTCACCCACGTTAGGAATTTCACGCGTCATTTCTTCCGGTCCGAGCTTGGTGTCCCGGGCTTCGGATTCGTATTCTTCAATGTGAATTGACGTGTAGACGTCTTCACGCACTAACCGTTCGTTAATGGCGATGGCATCTTCGAAGTTGTACCCTTGCCAAGTCATGAAGGCCACTAATGGGTTTTGCCCTAAGGCTAATTCCCCATTTTCCATGGAAGGCCCATCGGCAATTACTTCGTCGTTATCGACGTGGTCGCCGACTTTAACGATTGGCCGTTGGTTGTAGTTCTTCCCACCGTTAGACCGGCGGAACTTCATTAACTTGTAAGTGTCCAACGCCCCGTCTTCACGCCGTACGCGGATTTCACGAGCATCAACGTATTCAACGGTCCCGTCGTGTTGACTGATCATGGCGACCCCAGAGTCATGGGCGGCCTTGTATTCAATCCCGGTCCCAATCAAAGGTGCGTGTGGGTCCAGCAATGGCACAGCTTGCCGTTGCATGTTGGCCCCCATCAGCGCCCGGTTGGAGTCATCGTTTTCCAAGAAAGGAATACATGCCGTGGCCACAGCAACAACTTGCTTAGGCGAGACATCCATGTAGTCGATCCGGTCAGCGGTGGTTTCAATGTTTTCGGACTTAGCCCGGGCCATGATTGTATCCGTATCAAACGACCCGTCATCCTTCAATGGCGTGTTGGCCTGAGCCACCACGTAGTTATCTTCTTCATCGGCCGTTAAGTAATCGATCTTGTCGGTTACCTTATGCGTGTCCCAAGAAACCCGCCGGTATGGCGTTTCGATGAACCCGTACTTGTTGACCCGTGCGTAACTGGACAACGAGTTGATCAACCCGATGTTCGGGCCTTCAGGGGTTTCAATTGGGCACATCCGACCGTAGTGGGTGTAGTGCACGTCCCGGACTTCATAACCGGCCCGGTCACGCGTCAACCCACCAGGTCCCAAGGCGGACAACCGACGCTTATGCGTCAATTCACCCAATGGATTGGTTTGGTCCATGAATTGTGACAGTTGGGAAGACCCAAAGAATTCCTTGATGGAAGCCACAACTGGTCGAATGTTGATCAGTTGTTGTGGCGTTACCGTGGCGGCGTCTTGAATGGACATCCGTTCACGAACCACCCGTTCCATCCGGGATAACCCGATGCGGAATTGATTTTGGAGCAATTCACCCACGGAACGAATCCGCCGGTTCCCCAAGTGGTCAATATCGTCGGTGTTACCGATGCCGATCTGCAGATCGAAGAAGTAGTTCATGGAAGCAATGATGTCGGCTGGGCGAATGTGCTTCAGCTTCAAGTCAATGTTGCCGTTCCCGATAACGGGCACTTCTTGTTCTGGATCGTCAGGGGATTGTACCTTGATGATTTGTAATTTCAATGGTTCAGTGACCACGGCTTCGTCAGATGGTTGGAAAGTCACCATCTTAAAGTCGTCGCGATCCAGGTAAGGTGCCAAGTTCTTCATGACATCCTTATCCACCATGGTGCCCTTTTGCACGATAACTTCACCGGTATCCGGATCAGCCAGCGTTTCGGCCAAGGTCAGACCCAGTAACCGGGTCTTTAAGCTCAGCTTCTTGTTGGTCTTGTAACGACCAACGGGTGCCATGTCGTAACGCTTCGGGTCAAAGAACCGGGCCGTCAACAGACTCCGAGAAGAGTCAGCCGTCTTCGGTTCACCTGGCCGCAAGCGTTCGTAGATGTCCTTCAAGGATTCTTCGACCCGTGAGTCGTCGGTATTCTTGTGGATATCCTTTTCCAACGTGGCCATCAGGCTTTCGTTATCGCCCAAGATGTCCAGAATTTCGTCATCGGAGCCAAACCCTAAGGCCCGAACTAATTCGGTCATTGGGATCTTCCGGGTCCGGTCGATCCGGACGTAGGAAATGTTCTTGGCGTCGGTTTCGAATTCCAACCAAGCCCCTCGGTTAGGAATGACCGTGGCACCAAAGATGGTCCGGCCGTTCTTATCGGTATCTTCATTAAAGTAAACGCCTGGCGAACGAACTAATTGGGAAACAATTACCCGTTCTGCCCCATTAATAATGAAAGTTCCTTGGTGAGTCATTAATGGGAAGTCGCCGAAGAAGACATCTTGAGACTTGATTTCGCCCGTTTCGTGGTTCGTTAGTCGTAAGGTGACGTGTAACGGTGCCGAATAGTTCGCGTCATGTTCCCGCGCTTCGTCCACCGAATATTTAGGTTCTAATAATTGATAATCAACAAACTCTAACGAAAGGTTTCCTTGAAAATCCTCGATTGGCATGATGTCATCGAACATATCACGTAACCCTTCATCGAGGAACCAATTATAGGAATTGGTTTGAATCTCGATCAAGTTAGGTAAGTCCAGAACTTCCTTGATCCGTGAATAGCTACGACGCGTACGGTGTTTCCCGTATTTCACTAAGTGTCCTGCCAAGTTGTTCACCTCTCCTATTTATTCTGTGACTGGCCAAACCGAATATTACATTTAGGTTACAAATGCATCTTTTCTCGGTTTTTTGGCAAAAAAAATCCAAAAACAAATCAAAATTTGCTTTTGGCTTCTTATAGTGGGTGCACCGGACAATAGATCGGCTACCCCAATTTCAGTTCACAGTTGCATACAGATGATATAGTACAAAACTAATGCCGGATTGTCAAGATATTATGCTTACTTTTCCGTGGCAATCCCAAATAAAATTAAGCGCAGCAAAATGACGATTTGCTCGTGCTTGGACGCATCCGCCGGTCCCACCTGATGGAAGTTGTTAAACAAGGGGCTCAGACTGGTCAGATAAAACGAGGCCGCCTCCTGCGCCGACAAATGCGGTCGCAACGTGACGAGGCCTAAGTCAAAGAACGCCGCTAACGGGCCCAGGTAATCCTGCATCAGCAATTGTCCGAGCTGACCCTTATTGCTCGGAGCCAAATACCGAAAGCTACCGTGCAACACACTGAACACGTCCCGTGGATGAACGGACAAGAGGACCTCGGTCACCGCCGCTAAGGCTTCTACGGGGTCCGTCAACGTCCCGGCTTGAACCTGAGCATTAACCTGCGTAATCCCGGTTTGGGTCTCGTGACCCACCTCCTCCACCACGGCTAAGAAGATGGCCTCCTTGTCGTTAAAGTGATGGTAGAGTGCCGGCTGCGTAATTCCGACCTGCCGAGCAATCTCCCGAGTCGACGTGGCCTGATACCCGCGTGACAAGAATTGCTCCCGGGCCGCCGCTAAAATCGCCGCATGCGTTTGGGTTAGTTGCTCTTTTCTTTTCATCCCGTTGTCCGTTCCCTTCATTCTAAATTAATGTCAGTGTACCACACCTCCGGACCAACCAAAAGAGCAGCCCCACCGAGATTGTTACTCAGTGGCACTGCTCATCCTAAAACTAGTTTAAGTCATCAGGTTAACCGTTAGCGTCGCCAGTCGTTATTTACTGGTGACCGCTTTACGGGACGTGGCGGGCTTGGCGTTAATCGTGACCTTGCCCTTCGTAGCCCCAATCGTGACCTGTTCGTTGGCCTTAACTTCACCCGAAAGCATGGCTTCACTCAGTTGGTCTTCGACCTGATTCTGCAATGCTCGCCGGAGTGGCCGAGCACCGTATTCCGGATCGTAGCCCGCCTGAGCGATGGCATCCAAGGCGGCCGGCGTGAACTTCAACTTGATGTTTTGGTCCGCGACCCGCTTGACGATGTTTTGCGCCATCAACTTGACGATCTGGTGTAGTTCCGGTTTCTTCAACGAGTGGAAGATCACGGTCTCATCGATCCGGTTCAGGAATTCTGGCCGGAAGGACTGCTTCAACGTTTGCCGGATGGTGTCGGCCATCGCCCGGTAACTGTTGGCCAGGTCTTCGGCCCCAAACCCAACGGTCTTTTCGTCCCGCAGCTTCGTGGCCCCCAAGTTCGAGGTCATAATCAGAATCGTGTTCCGGAAGTCGACCCGCCGTCCCTTGGAGTCGGTCAAGTACCCATCATCTAACACTTGCAATAACAGGTTAAAGACGTCCGGGTGGGCCTTTTCAACTTCATCGAAGAGGACTACGGAATAAGGCTTCTGCCGAACCTTTTCGGTCAACTGACCACCTTCGTCGTACCCCACGTAACCGGGGGCCGATCCAATCAGACGACTGGTGGAATACTTCTCCATGTATTCGCTCATGTCGACACGAATCATGTTGTCTTCCGACCCAAACATCGCGGCGGCTAACGCCTTGGCTAATTCGGTCTTCCCGACCCCGGTTGGGCCTAAGAACATAAACGACCCAATTGGCCGGTTCGGGTCCTTCAACCCGGAACGGGCCCGTCGAATGGCCCGGGCCACGGCCGAGACCGCTTCGTCTTGACCGATCACCCGTTGATGCAAGATCTTTTCGAGGTTGACCAACCGGTCCGCATCGGTTTGTTTCAACTGGGTCAACGGTACCCCGGTCCATTCCGCGACCACTTGGGCCACGTCTTCACCGGTGACGTTTAACGTATAGTGCTGGTCGGCCTGGTCCGCCTTCGCAGCGGCTTTCGCCTTCTGGGTGGCTAACTTTTCACGGAGTGTGATCTCTTGGGTCCGCAATTGCGCAGCCTGTTCGAAGTCTTGTTTTTCGATTGCGGTATCCTTGTCCTTGGCCAATTGGTCCAGGTCGGCCGCTAACTTACTGGTGGCCGTTGGCTTATCCATCTGGTCAATCCGGACCTTCGCGGAAGCTTCGTCCATCAAGTCGATGGCCTTGTCGGGCAGGAAGCGTTCGCTAATGTAACGCACGGAGAGTTTGACCGCTTGTTCCAGAGCCTCGTCCGTAATGTTGACGTGATGGTGATCTTCATAGCGCGGCCGTAAGCCCTTCAAGATTTCTAGGGCTTCCTCACTAGTTGGTTCGTCGACTTGCACGGTCGCAAACCGCCGTTCCAACGCAGCGTCGGATTCGATATATTTCTGGTATTCGTCTAACGTGGTGGCCCCGATGGTTTGGAGTTCGCCCCGGGCCAACGCCGGCTTCAAAATGTTCGAGGCGTCAATAGCCCCTTCAGCGCCCCCGGCACCAATCAAGGTGTGGAGTTCGTCGATGAACAGGATCACGTGACCATCGTTGTAGATTTCTTCGATCACTTTCTTCAGCCGGTCTTCAAATTCGCCCCGGTACTTGGTCCCCGCGACCAATGAGCCCATGTCGAGCATCATCAACCGCTTATTTTGCATATCTTCGGGCACGTCACCGGCCACGATGCGTTGGGCCAAGCCTTCCGCAATCGCCGTCTTCCCCACACCGGGCTCTCCGATCAGGACCGGGTTATTCTTGGTCCGCCGACTCAGAATCTGGATGACCCGCTTAACTTCCTTGTCACGGCCCACCGTGGGATCCATCTTGCCATCCTTAGCCGCTTGAGTTAAATCCCGAGCCAAGGAATCCAGCGTGGGTGTCCCGCCTTGGGCCGCCCGCCGTGCGCGGCCTTCGTTCCGGCGCTTAGGCGTATCCGCAATCCCCAGCTTCCGGAGGACAACTTTCCGGGCACTGGTCAATTCAACGTTCAAGTTCTTCAAGATCCGTGACGACAGAATCGTCTCGTCACTCAGTAACGCTAACAATAAGTGTTCCGTCCCAATCTTGGTGGCCCCTAACCGCTTGGCTTCGTCGCCAGCTAAGGCTAACATGGCCTTAGCTTTCGGGGAATAGGGCAAGTAACTATCCTTATCCGTGTTTTCCAGGGTGCCGTAACCGGTAAACCGTTCGATTTCTTCGCGAACATCGTCGTCGGTCACGGAAAACTGCTGGAGCACCTTGTTGGCAATCCCGTTTTTTTCAATGGTGAGGGCCAGCAGCAAGTGTTCCGTACCCACCGCTTGATGCTTAAAATACTTGGCCTGTTCCTGTGCCAAAACTAATACGCTCTTAGCACTAGGCGTAAATAGGTTATCCATTGCAACTCCTCACTTTCTCAACTCTCGTAACGTAAATGATCTAAAATCGAGATTAAAATCTGCGCGCGAATTTGCTCGTCTAAGTCTCGATCTCCGGTATTTAAAGCGGTCTTATCGATCGCCGCTAACATAATGTTGGCCTCGCGCCGATTAATGGTTCCCGCTTCAAATAAGCTCCGCACAACTGCTAATCCGTCATGTCGGGTGATATGGTCCCCCACGGCCGCTACTAGCGAATCGATAAAGTCCAGGTTATCCAATAACTTGACCTTCTCGATGCGAATGTAGCCACCGCCGCCCCGCTTACTCCGCACTACGTAACCGTCCTGAATCGTAAACCGGGTCTTGATCACGTAATTGATCTGGGATGGGACGACATTAAATTGATTGGCAATCTCGGAACGCCGAATCTCAACTTCTTGGGATTCTGCTAGAATCTGCTTGAGGTAAGCTTCAATAATATCTGAAATATTTTGATTCTCCATTATTCGCGTCCCCCTTTCGGCAGTTCTTTTGACTAATGTTGACTAATATTATACGAACTTCCCTCAAAAATGCAATGGATTAGTCTTTTCAGTCCCTAGTCTCGCATGATTGACTTGCCGTACCAGGATAGCTCCTGGTAATCTATAGTACCAAAAAAGACGCCGGCTTCCAAACAATTAGGTGGAAGACCGACGTCAATGATTTGTCAGTATATAATATGTAGATTTAGGATTAAAAAATCGGGAAGACAAGATTTGAACTTGCGACCCCCACGTCCCGAACGTGGTGCTCTACCAAGCTGAGCTACTTCCCGATAATCAATCTATTTAGTTCACTAACCGCTAACCGGTTAATCGGGAAGACAGGATTCGAACCTGCGACCCCCTGGTCCCAAACCAGGTGCTCTACCAAGCTGAGCTACTTCCCGAGTCTGCCTATAGAAAATCTATAAGCAACAAAAATGCACCCAGTAGGAGTCGAACCTACAACCTTCTGATTCGTAGTCAGACACTCTATCCAATTGCGCTATGGGTGCATAATCATTATTAAGTTAAATGCCGAGGACCGGGATCGAACCGGTACGGTCATCACTGACCGCAGGATTTTAAGTCCTGTGCGTCTGCCAATTCCGCCACCCCGGCAAAAGGGCAA